>JAISGN010000006.1 GCA_031263015.1 Bacteroidales bacterium | reverse complement strand
CCCGCAACTTTTCGCAGCTTATCACGTCCTTCTTCGCCTCCGAGAGCCATAAGGCATCCCCCTTACGCTCTTCTCTCCTTCTTTCCTCTCTTGTATATCACTAAATTTGTCAATGTACTGACGTTATCGTACTCTAACGACAACCTATGCGACTTAAAGATTTTTTTTAGATTCTTTAAGCCAATGATAATATTTTAAACTTAAACCTTTTCGTTTATTGAGCAGGCACAACAGATACATAAGACCTGTTATTTTTACCCTTCTTAAATTGAACCGTCCCGTCAGTTAGAGCAAATAAAGTATGATCTTTGCCTATTCCTACATTTACTCCGGGATTATGAGCCGTTCCTCTTTGGCGCACTATAATATTCCCTGCTATGCATGCCTGACCACCAAATATCTTTATACCTAATCGCTTGCTATGCGATTCACGACCGTTACTTGAACTACCGACACCTTTTTTATGAGCCATAATCTACTTAGTTTTAATTATTCTACAATATATCCGTAATAAGAATCTGGGTTAAACACTGGCGATGACCATTCATCTTTTGATAACCTTTTCTTCTTTTCTTTTTGAAAACAAGAACTTTCTTATCTTTAATGTGTTTAATAACTTTGGCTTTCACTTCGGCTCCCTCCAATTTCGGAGTGCCGATAGAGATTTTGCCATCCTCATCTTTGAGCATCACGGTGTCAAAAGACAACTCTGCACCTTCATCACTGTGAAGTCTATGCACAAATATCTTTTGCTCTTTTTCAACCTTGAATTGCTGACCTGCTATTTCTACTATTGCGTACATTGTTTTTGTTTTATTTTTCTCTAAAAACGGACTGCAAAAGTACAACTTTTTTTTCAATCACCAAACTTTGTTGCAAACATTTTTCTGTTTTTCTGTTTCAACGCACAATATTGCTACTAATAATCAAAAGATTAAGGATTGTGATTTTTTTATACCCGACCGACAATCTACAAAAAAAAGTCCGCTCAACAATTAGGATTAAATTTTTCACTCCCCACCTAAACTAAAAAGGTGTAAACGAACCGCTTCTGGGAAGCGGACACTTATACCTACAAGACAATGACAAAGACGAATATCTGCTAATGTTAGCCGAATAGTATTGCAATACTTCGTGTCGTTTGCTTGTAGAATTTATCTTATTATTGCTAATAGACTTTTTAAGCATATCACTTCTTCTTTTGATATACCAATCAACCCATTGCTTATATTTGTTTAATTCTTCGCTATCTCTTTTCTCTAATGCCTTTTTAAGATTAAAAGATACTTCTTTCCCTTCATCAGTCTTAAAAGTAATATCTTTAAGAAACTTCTTTGTGAGAATTTTGTCAATGTCTTTTATATCCGATGGAAAATCTGTTTCCTTTCTTTTAATAATGTTGCGTATAAAGTTCTTTATATCTTGATTTCCTTTTCTACTAATAGTTATATTTAAGACACTATCGTTAAAACTATCCTGTTTCTTTTCAGGCAGAATCTTGTCCGTTTTGTTTGTTTTGTCTTTCTCATAATACAATAAACCGTTATCCTTGTTGCGGTCTATTAAAACCATCTCTTTCTTGTTTCCAATCTTTACTTTTACTTTTGTTATCCTCATTGTAATAGATATTTTATTTTCAAATTTAAACCAACCGCAAAGTTATACAAAAATATCAAAATGGGATTACTAATTATCAAATCCTTACAATTACACAGATGAAAGCCGTTTCGTGCGAGCGAAAGGCTGTTTTAATTTTACGAAATCAAGTCTTGGAAAATTATTACGGCGTTTGGCGAGAACGGGAAATCACAGCATTGTCATAAAATAAAAAAGAGAGCAAGTATAAACCTGCTCTCTTATGTATAGACCTTTAATAATTATTATTGTACAATAAGTTTTGCTGTCTTTGTAGCACCTTCGGTTATGATTTGAACCATATAGATTCCTTTTCTCATACTTTGGCAATCTAACTGCACATTATATTGTCCTGCTCTTTGAGAACCGCGCTCCATTGACGAAACCTGACGTCCATTGATATCATATAATTTAAATGAAACTTTGCTATCAACAGGCAAAACATAATTTAAATTTGTAGAACCTTGTGCCGGATTAGGGCTAACGGTAAATGAGATACTTACATTAGGCTCAGAACCTTCTATCTTGCCAAGACTCACTACCGGACTTTTCTGTGCAACCGTGTCTTCATAGCATGCATATAATCCCTTGCCATAGGTTGCAGCATAAACAGCACCAGGATATTTTGTTGCCTCAAATTCTTGCTCTGTTGCTACGTTTCCGGTATATTCGGGATAACTTGTGTAAGGCAAATTGCGAGTCTGCTGTATCAATTTATAAACAGGCACATTAGGAATAGCCTCACATTTGCTCCATTCAACAGGATTGGAAGTAAAATCATTGGTTACCCACACACCATCCTCTGATCCGATGTATGCTTTATGAGCATTTGCCGTGTTCATGCTTTCAATAACAGAAGCAAAAACAGGTTTTACAACAGGGATTGGGTCAGCAGTATTAGGATCAACGCCTGTAATATCATTAAATGCAACACCAGTAGCGGCAAGAGCATTTGTTGATAACATAACGCTTGGAAGATAAGCATCAAAGCCGCCGAATGTAAGAATAACATTATTGGCATCTCTTTGGTCTATTGCTATTGATGTTATAATTCTTGAAGCCGAATATATGGTATCTATCGTTAAAGGATTAGGCATATATAATGTAGGTGCATTATACCACATACCAGTTGATAATTCTGACGAATCTAATTTTGCGTCAAGCAACCCTCTTACTCTAACCAAAACGGATGTTTGTCCTTCTTCAATAGCAATCAACAAAGCATCTCCGTCATTGCTGACAGCCATACAATGTACTTTTTGAGATTGAGAATTTGATATAGGAAATACATTTGCCCATATTAATTGTTGAGGAATAGGTTGTGGTGTATAGTATTTTGAAAAGTCAATTATGCCAGTACAAGCATAGACACCAGAGGCATTAGCAATAAACAATCTGGACTGAATAGGATTCTGAACCTTTAATTGGACAGGGTTCTCAGCAGTGTCTGCCAACTGAATACTATCGGTCAATGTATGGTAAAACGGATAGCTTAATGGGAATGCAGAACTTTTTACTAATATTGAATCCCCCGGAAGAATCCAAGCACCGGGTTTCCAATCGCCGGGAGCAGATGTTCCGCCTATACGACCATTTATTATTGTATGTATATCTATTGTTGTTTCAACAGAATCTTTAATCGTATTTGCTGTTGTAGATTCCCATAGGCACATAGGCATATTAAATGGGTCATATTGACTTGGTGTAAAATATGGTGGCAAGAAATTACCCTCACCCGCACGATAATTCCATGTTGTATTATTTAATTCGTAATAAGAATTATTATTGCTATATGTTCTTGCGATAGGAGGGTATGATATTGTTCCTAAGCCCTTGGTCGTTGGTCGTGTAACAACTGCAGGTTTAACTACATTAGGAGCAAGTTTTGCAAAACCGGATGCAACAACCGAACTTCCGGAAACATTTTCATAATAACGTAAATCTCCCATTATGTCAGCATAACCCGGACTATTAGGAGCCCATATTATATCACCATTTATATTTGTCTTATAACTTATCGTGAGTGTATCTCCATCTATAGAGATAGTATAGTTGTCGGAATTAAACACATAATACGAAACCCCATCAACAACAATTGTGTCATTATTCTTTTGTGTCCATTTAATTTCATCATCCGTATTTACATAAACATCATCATTAGCTTTGCCGATATAAACAATAGCATTGCTTTGAGCTGCACCAAATACGGAGCCATCGGAAGCAACGGCAACATCATAGAATTGGATATTATCCATACCTTTAGAAGAAAGTTGCCAAGTACATGTATCTGTTGTCCAGAAAGGCGTAGTTGCTTTATACATAATTACTCCTTCATCTGTTGCAAGGACTATCATTAATGAGTCCATACGATTCTTCGGATTATCTTTAACTATTATATTATGAATATTATTTCCAACCCATTGTCCTGAATTTCTATCCGAATAAGGAGATGTCTCTGATGTCCATAAATAAATACCTGTTCCACCTACATTATTATTATCATAGCCATAATCCAATTGACTTGACCCAACATACACCTTTTCATAATAACCTCTGTCATCTACAAAAACACATAAAGCCGTATTTATTTCCACTCCAAATCTACCAGCATCGGAAGAAGTTGTTGCCGCTGTCCATTGAGGATTATCCAAATCTTTTGTACGAAAAACTCCAAGCATTGGAGTAAATTGTCCATTATAAACAGCACCCTCTCCAACCGCTGCATACAATGTATTAGGATTATTTATACCGAAAGACAATTCTATTCTACCAAAACTTCCGTTTGTTATATTTAAATCCGACGGAGTCAAAATATTAATAAAAGTTGTTGGATTGTCAGCAGTATTTATTGCAACCTTATAGTCGGAAACATTACTGCCGCCGCCCGTTCCACTTGCAACTCCATAAGCAACAGCAATACGACCACCTTTATTTACCTTTATGTCATTAATAAATAAAGGCGACGTAGATGAACCTCCGACAGTAGCATTTTGCCACGTTGCTCCACCATCATTAGAATATTTCAAGTTCTTTGTCAAACCTGCATAAATTGTATTGCCTACACAAAGCAAGTCATTAACATAAGCCCATTCGTGATCCAAATCATATTTAACAGGTTTTGTGCTTGCCAACTGAACAAAGTGCATATATGTTTTTGCATAATTATATTTATCTTCATCCGTAGCCAATGACGCAGCCCAATTAGTATTTGACCAGTTCTCCAACTTATATACGCCGTTGCCAAGCATTCCAGAAACATTATTGTTTAAGCCTGGAGTTGAAATAGCATTGTAATAACTTTCTCCTGTTCCTACATAAATTGTTCCGTCTTCGCTTTGAGTAATAGCAGTTACGGCAGTACTTGCACTTTCTCCTGTTCCGAGAGCAATTTCCTGCCAATTCATTCCGTCATTTACACTGATAAAGAAACCACCGGCAACTCCACCGGCATACATTACGCCATCGTTAAATTTATCAAAAATAACGCTGCGAACACGTCCGCTAACATTATCAGGACCTAACTGAATCCAGTTTTCATTCTGAGCTATCATACTCAAAGAAGACAGGGCTAACACTGTCATCAAAAGTATTTTTCTGATCTTCATAACTTAAATTATTTTATTTTTAATTATAATCTGCTTATTTTAAGAAGGCAAAAGTACAAAAAAAACAATTATCACAAAGTAAAAAGATAATATTTTTTTACAACACAGTCTCTAAACTTTGATAATCAAAGATATAGGAATAATATCAGAAATCTTTATTCTATATGTTTATAACATATAAATATTCTGATAAACGGCATTATAACAAAAACAATTGATGAAAATAAAACGCTGTTTCATTTTTACGAAATCAAGGAATATTTTTCTAAAACGGCGTTTGGTTAAAATATTCCTTCGTTTTGATGGCGTATTGAGATGGAATGATTTATTGTTGTGTAATCAATAACCGCTGAGAGGAAACCTGATTGCGGCAAGAAACCGATAAAGAATAACGATATCTTTATATATTATTATAAATCATAAGAAGATTATCGCCAAAACGCTTCGTCTCACATTGCTTCCTGATAACGGGCGACGGCAATCCGCTTGAAAAACTCTTGTTGCCGACAATAACATACGCTTCGTTCCAAAGATTATGTTCTATAAACATATCAAGAGTACGTCTGCCCCCTTCTATCACGATGGAAGAGATGTTGAGGTTGTAAAGTGCGGTTAGGATTTGTTGAGCAATATCTCCGCTAAAATCTATGCCGATATAATTCACACCATCGTGCATACCGTTAAATCGGTCTGAGAATATGATTGTGGGCTGCGAAGTATCAAATAAATGAAGCGGCTGTTGGGGAATATCACCCTTGATTACAGAGATACGTATGGGGTTTCTGCCCGTCCAATATCTTACATTGAGTTGCGGATTGTCATTGATTAAGGTGCGGAAACCAACAAGAACCGCACTCTCTTCGGCTCTTTGCTTATGCACCCAAACCTTTAATATGTCATTGCTTATCCATTGAGGTTTGTAAGGGGGAATCCGGTCGGCATCCATAAATCCGTCTTGTGTTTGTGCCCATTTGAGAATTACGTAAGGGCGTTTTTGCTCCATAAATGTGAAAAAGCGGCGATTCAAATGGCGGGCTTCCTCACTCAAAACGCCACATACAACTTCTACTCCGTGTTTTTGCAAAAAACTTATGCCGCCTCCATCAACCTTAGGATTGGCATCTTTATTTGCGATGACCACTTTGGGAATTTTATTCTTCACTATCATTTCGGCACAGGGCGGAGTCTTGCCCCAATGGCAGCATGGCTCAAGATTAACATACATCACAGAATTGCTAAGCAAAGATTTGTCTTCCACAGACGCCACAGCATTAACTTCGGCGTGCGGTTTGCCGTAAGCTTTGTGCCACCCTTCACCGATTATACGATGTTCATTTACAATCACCGCTCCTACCAAAGGATTGGGTGCAGTCTTGCCTTTACCAAGAGCAGCAAGCGACAAACACCTCCGCATATACATCGCATCAATATCACAAAATTCTGTTGCCATAGGTTCTTTCTTACATTCAAAGTACAAAAGTAAGCAATCATTCTGAAACACTAATTTAAAACTTGCAGGAAAGAGATTTCCGAATGATTGCTTACTTTTGTACCTTTAATAAAACAGTAACCATGAACATCCTTTCCAATCGTATTAAGGACATAATAAATTTCATTAAGTTAGAACTGCAATGTGTATATGACGAAAGAGAATCTCAAACTCTCGCTTTAATCTTATTGGAGCATTTTGCACAAATTCCGAATGCCGTAGCACTTGCCGAACCCAACATAAGAATAAATCAGAGCGACCTTCTGAAGATAAACTCCGCCATAAAGCAACTGCGAAACAACCGTCCGATTCAGTATATTGTGGGTTACGAGATGTTTTGCGGCTTAAAGATTTCCGTAAGTGAAGATGTGCTCATTCCACGCCCTGAAACAGAAGAACTAACCCGCACAATCATACGGCACATCGGCGAAAGAACTTTGCAAATAGCCGATTTGGGATGCGGAAGCGGCTGTATATCTTTGGCTCTTGCTCATTACCTTCCGCAGTGTGAAGTTCTCGGCTTTGACATATCAGAGAAGGCTTTAGCAATAGCTGATAAGAACGCCGTATCTCTTGATAATAAAGCACGCTTCGCTGATGGGGATATTTTAAAAGGAGGTTTTGCAAACGGCATATTTGATGTTGTGGTCTCTAATCCGCCGTATGTAAGAAATAGTGAGAAGGAACGGATGCGGCATAACGTTTTAGACTACGAACCTTCATTGGCTTTATTTGTTCCGGATGATGATGCGCTAAAATTTTATGTCGCCATAGAGCGGTTTTGTGCCGAACACATGCAATGCGGCAGCATTTACCTTGAAATCAATGAAGGTTTAGGACAGCAGACATTAAATATCTTCTCATCGGAAGTTTATAACGGCAGGATAATGAAAGACTTATTTGACCGCGATCGCTTTCTTTACATAGAAAAACTGCGATAGGGTTTTGCCAAAAGGAAAAAATGTATTACTTTTGCAAGCGGAAAGTTGGCAGAGTGGTCGATTGCGGCAGTCTTGAAAACTGTTGACTGTAACAGGTCCGGGGGTTCGAATCCCTCACTTTCCGCTTCATTTCATTTATTTAAGTTTTTAATTGGATGTGCTTTCATTATACTTATGATGAAAGCCTTTTTTATTTTGCCAAAAGGAAGTTAGGAAATTATATTTGCCCGTTCGGCAGTAATATTAGTTCCTTCGGCAGTGATATTAGTTCGTTTGGTTGCATGATTGCTTAGTAAGGCTGCGTATTTGTCCCGTAAAAACATCGTATAACCTGAGTTGGTCGTCCGATAACAAGGCTCGGTGGGCATCAATGGTCGTTCGGTCGTTGCGAAAGGCTGCTCCGGTCTGCAAAGAAGCCGCATCGGAGGTCTTAATATCGGCTATGGTTTTATCAATAAGAGCAAAAAGCATCTCAAAAGGAAGATTCGCCGCCGCCATCTGCGATTGCACAACGCCCAAAAGATGATTGGTGAAATTATTAGCAAAGGTCGCCGCAATATGAAGCCGTTTCCGCTGTTCGGAATCAATGCAATACACAGCCGAAGTGAGCCTTTGGGCAATTAAAACGAGCCTTTGACGCCCCGAATCGCTGTTTGCCTCCACGCAAAGCGGCATTGAATCATAGGCAACCTCATTCCCTTTCTTCAAACTCAACAAAGGATACAAGCCTCCGTAAGTTCGGCTGCAATGTGTCAGCACATCAATACCGCAAAAGCCCGAAGTATGCACCACCATAGCCCCTTTGGCAACAACCTTATCGGCAACGGCAGCAATAGCATCATCTTTCACGGCAATAATCGCAACATCCGCTCCATCGCAATCAATCTTCGGCAAGCGGGAATCAACTTTGCTCACATTAAAAGCAGCATCGGTGCCGAACATTCGCTCAAAATGCCACGCCACATTGCCGTTTCCGATAATTAAAACATTGGTTTGACACATATATTATAAGGTATGGGTTATCCCAAAACAGATACCGCCCGCTCAATACGGCTTATGGTCTGCTCACTGCCAAGCAACGCCATGATGTTAGCAAGATTGATGCCTTTGGTATCCCCTACCAATGCGATACGAAGGCAATTCATCACCTCTCCCATCGGATATTGGCGCTCGGTAATGTGATTATGCAGGAATGTCTCGGCGTTTCGGGCAAACAAATCATCGTTCCCATCGGCATCCTTGGCTATTTGACGCAAATGTTCGGCTATTTCGCTCAAACGACTGCCCGCTTCCGATTTCCACCTCTTTGATACCGCTTTCTCATTATAGGCTTTCGGTGCGATGAAAAGATAATCCGCATTGTCCCAAAGTTCGTTTGCGAAGTTGCAACGCTCCTTTACCTGCTCCACAACCTTCTCCACGTATTGCAAATCGGCGTTTATGCCCCTTGAAGCGAGGTCTTGCAGAAATGTTTGGGCGATTTGCGGATTCGGAAGCTGCTGAAAGTAGTGATGATTGAACCATTTGGCTTTTTCAACCGAGAATTTGGCACCGTGTTTTGAGATTCTGTCAATGGAAAAAGCCTCTATCAGTTCGTCCAAATCAAATATCTCCTGTTCATTACCTGGATTCCAGCCCAGCAAAGCAAGCATATTGATGACCGATTGAGGTAAGTAGCCGCTCTCTCTATATCCTGATGACACCTCTCCTGATTTCGGGTCTGTCCATTGAAGAGGGAATACGGGGAAACCAAGTCTGTCGCCATCTCTTTTGCTGAGTTTGCCGCTTCCTTCGGGCTTTAACAGCAGCGGAAGGTGAGCAAACTGCGGCATAGTGTCCTTCCATCCGAATGCTTCGTACAACATAACGTGCAGAGGGCAGGAAGGAAGCCATTCTTCGCCCCTTATGACGTGAGATATCTCCATAAGGTGGTCATCAACTACGTTTGCAAGGTGATAAGTCGGCAATCCGTCCGATTTAAACAGCACTTTGTCGTCCAGCAACGAAGTTTTCATCCTCACCTCTCCCCGTATCATATCCTGCATCACAACTTCCGTGTCGGCAGGAAAGCGAAAGCGTATCACATAAGGCTCTTCCGCCGCCAGCAAACGCCGTACCTCATCATCAGGAAGAGACAACGAATTTCTCAAACCCTGTCTTGTCGTGCAGTCATACTGAAAGGTCATCTTCCTTGCCTGATAATCCGCCCTCAAAGCGTCCAATTGCTGCGGCGTATCAAAGGCATAGTACGCCCAACCGCTGTCTATGAGCTGCAAAGCATAGTCTTTGTACATCGTTCTCTCGCTTTGGCGATACGGAGCGTGCTTTCCGCCCACGCCAACGCCCTCATCAAATTTCAGATTCAGCCATTCGAACGCCTCCAAGATATATTTCTCGGCACCGGGAACAAGTCTCGTCCTGTCGGTATCCTCTATGCGGAGAATGAAATCCCCTTTGTGCTTTTTGGAATAAAGATAATTGTAAAGGGCTGTTCGTACCCCGCCGATATGAAGAGGTCCTGTTGGCGAAGGAGCAAATCTCACTCTGACTTTTCTTTCCATAAACGATGTCTAATTAAGGTTTTGATTTTTTATGATTTGCAAAGGTACGTTTTTTCCTTCATTCCGCCGTGATTTTCCTTGCAACCGCCGCATCAAAATCAAGGCATACAACAACATTATCAGGGCATACGACAACATTATCAGGGCATACCGCAGCATTATCAGGGCATACAACAGCAAAACGCCCTTTCATTCATTCAAAATCAAGTTTTATTCGTGTAGAATTTGGTTTGATTCCCGCAGGATTTGATTTGGTTGGGTGAAACATCGTATGTTTTCGGGCAAAACATCGTATGTTTCGGGTCAAAACATGGCATGTTTTCGGTCAAAACATACGATGTTTCACCCAACCTTATTTGATTACAGATGAACCAAAGCAAATTCTGCACGAATAAAACTTGATTTTGCGGGAACAAAAGGGCGTTTGGGGGGTGATGAAAGGAAGTTGTTGGCGGATGGAACAAAGTTGTTGGCGGATGAGAGGAAATAATGTCGGTGCGACACGCACTTGTATGCCCATATAATAAAGGAGTATGCCCGTGAAAGGAAGGTTGATGGCGTTGGAAGTTGATTTCGGGGCGTTGGAACAAAATATTGTCGGTGCGAAACAAAGTCGTATGCGGATGGAATGAGGGTTTGAGATGGTCTTTGTTTGTATTAGAATCTTTTTTCTTAATTTTGCAGGCGTATAATAAAGTAGTGTTGGGGCGAAAGCACAAATAATATAGCCGAAACAGGCACATAAAAAAAGCAAACGAATGAAGATATCTTATAATTGGCTCAAAGATTATGTTAAAACCACCTTGTCGGCTGACCAAGCGGCGAATCTGCTCACTTTTGCGGGGCTTGAGGTGGAGGAAATTGAGGTTGTGCAGAGTTTAAAAGGCGGTTTGGAGAAGTATTACGTGGGAGAAGTGCTGTCTTGTGAGCCTCACCCCGACAGCGACCACCTTCACCTGACGCAGGTTGAGGTTGGATTTGAGCATCCTTTGAATATAGTTTGCGGAGCGCCTAATGTAAAAGCGGGAATCAAGGTTATCGTTGCAACATTAGGAGCGAAGGTTTATACGGATGCTGATAACTGCTTTGAGATAAAAAGGACTAAATTGCGGGGAGCAGTATCGGAGGGAATGATTTGTTCGGAAAAAGAACTCGGATTGAGCGATAATCATGACGGAATCCTCGTTTTGCCGCCTCAAAGTCAAACAGGACAGGCAGCCAAAGACTATTTTAACATAACGGAAGACCATATCTTTGAGATAGGACTTACTCCCAATCGTTCGGATGCGGCGTCTCATATCGGCGTAGCAAGAGATTTGGCTGCCGTTCTCAACTCCCGCTGCAATGAAAAGAAGTATGAGGTGGTTTATCCTTGCGTTGATGGCTTTGAAAGCGGCGATAAAAGCGGCAATATCGGCATAACGATAGACGAAAGCCTTTGTTCGCGATATTCTGCTTTGGTTATAAAGGATTTAAAGATTGCTCCGTCCCCTCAATGGTTGCAAGAACGGCTGCGGATGATAGGTTTGAAACCCATAAACAACGTTGTGGATATTACTAACTTCGTTTTGATGGAAACCGGTCAGCCTTTGCACGCTTTTGATTTTGATAAGATAGAAAGCAAATCAATCAGCGTGCGGACGATGCCAAAAGGTACGACCTTCATAACGCTTGATGGCGTGAGCAGAACCTTAAACGGCAATGAGGCAATAGTGTCTGACGGCGACAAAGCGATGTGTCTGGGCGGTATTTACGGAGGACAGGACTCGGGAGTGAGCAATGACACCCGCAATATCCTGTTGGAGTCCGCTTATTTCAACCCTGTGGCAATCAGAAAGGCGTCAAAACATCATAATCTCAAAACAGATGCCTCTTTTCGCTTTGAACGCGGCGGCGATGCCAACATTACGACCTACGCTTTGAAGCGTGCGGCACTTTTAATGCAAGAGATAGCCTGCGGAAACTTCGCAAGCGAGTTGATGGATGTTTATCCCAAAGCGGTGAAACCTGCTGTGGTGGAACTGAACTTTGACAGAATGGACAGCCTTATCGGCAAACGTATTGACAGAAGCACCGTTAAACTCATTCTTACTTCGCTTGAGATGAACATTGTCAGGGAAGACCAAAGCGGATTGACGATTGAAGTGCCTACAAACAAGGTTGATGTCAATAGAGAGTGCGATGTGATTGAAGAAGTGTTGCGAATATACGGCTATAACAACGTTGAGATGCCGCAATCGGTCAAAAGCAGCCTGTCTTATGAGCAAAAACCAAATCAGGATAAGATTCAAAACATTGTTTCCGACCTTTTGAGTTCGTTAGGCTTCAATGAGACGATGTGCAATTCTCTTTCCAAGACGGCGTATTATGATAACAATGCCGACTTCCCTGCTAAGCATTCGGTTAATGTCTTAAATGCGTTGAGCAAAGACTTGGGTGTGATGCGTCAAACGCTGTTGTATGGCGGTATGGAGACACTTGCCTACAACATAAACAGAAAAACAAACAACATAAGGATATTTGAATTCGGCAATTGCTACAAAAAGAATCCCGAAAACGCAAACGACAGCCTTATAACCAAACGCTATGATGAGCAAAAGCACCTTGCGCTGCTTGTAACGGGCAATGTGCAGGAGGAAACCTGGCAACAGAAGCCGCAAAAGGCTGATTTCTTTTATTTGAAGAATGTTGTGATGAATGTTTTGCAGCGTTTGCGGTTGGATTTGTCGGCTTTTGAGCAGCAGGAGTTTGGTTCCGGTGATATAAAGCAGGGTTTGCGGTTGGTTAATCGCAACAACGGCAAGACTTATGTTTGCTTTGGGCAGGTGGATGCGAAGGTTTGCAAGGCTTTTGACTTAAAACAGGAGGTTTATTATGCCGATTTCGCATGGGATTTGCTGATAAAAATTTTGCCAAAGAAAGAGATAAAGTATCGGGAGGTCGTTAAATTCCCTGCGGTACGAAGAGATTTGGCGTTGGTGGTTGATAAGGCTGTAACCTTTGCTCAAATGGAGCAGACGGCTCTTCAATATGAGAAGCGGTTGTTAAGGAAGATGTCGCTCTTTGATGTTTATGAGGGCGAGAAACTTGAAAGCGGCAAGAAGCAATATGCTATCAGTTTCATATTGCAGGACAACGACAAGACGCTTACCGACAAACAGATTGATGGAATAATGAATAAACTCCTCAAAGGCTTCGAAGATAAACTCGGAGCCAAACTACGATAGCCATGAAGTCGCTTACACATTACGATATTAAGATTCTCATAGCCCTCAATAAGAGTTTGCACGGACAGAAGAAGTTTTTCAACTTTCTTTTGCAAAACGGATACCCTGAATTGGCTGCTTTCTCTAATGCGGTACGAGGAGATGAGGCAGCGTTACACTGGTTGTTTGACAACAACTTTGGTTCGCTGGGCGTCTTGTCAAATGCCATTGATAATGAAAAGAAGGCTGTGCAGTGGGTAATGAAGTCCGGCGATGATTTTATGATACATTTCTCCGCCGCATGCAGACAAGAAAAGTTCGGAATGAAGTGGCTGAAAGATAAAGAACTGGATGTGTTTATTATAATGGCACAGGAAATCATCACAATCTTGGAAACGCAGATTAAAGACAGGATGTTTTGGTACAGATGGAAGTAATGTAAAATGGAAATCAAACAAATACAGAACAGATTCGGCAAAATAAAGATGCTTAACAGCGCTGCAATCTTCGTATTGTCCTTTATGTTGGTTTTTTACCTCTATCAGTTCTTCACAATCATACCTGCGTTCAGCCATCAAATCACTACAATTTTTTATACGGGCACTATACGTTTCGATAACACCACTTCCGCTCTATCGGCTGACGTTTGGACGGACGCAGACAACATTATGGCAATCTTCGGCACTGCTCCGGTGGTCGTAATCATCTTTACGCTGCTGAATTTGCTTGTTTTAACGGAATTCGGACTTCGTTTGAACGAATCCTTACGAATATTCTGCTACTGGAACATAATTAACGGCATCGTAAGAGTTCTTGGCAATTTTATCTTCGGTCATATCTTTTTCCTGTGGTCTTCTAATCTGATTACGGACTTTCTTGAGATTTCCTTCCCAAATGCTTTCGGAAAAATATTATGCGTTTTGGCGGCTGTCATCGTTGCTTTGCTCTGCATCTGGGCAACTTTCGGGCTGATAAAGTACCTTTTCAATCCGCTGTTAGGATACATCAGGGATAAATCGCTTTATAACATCGCCTTGCCTTCCCTTATCGGTGTCGCATATCTTGCTTTGTTTTTCCTCATACCTCATTTCAATCCCAACGAACTTGGTATTTTTGCCATGATTCTTGGTTGTGTTTTATTCATTTATGCTCTTGTCATCAGGAAATACAAACATATTCCGCCCAAACGCAACATCCTCGCCGTGAAACTTAATCTTCCGCTTATCATATTTCTTTTGGCTTTGTTTTTGGTAAAGATTATCACCGACAGAGGCGTTCTCATTTACGCATCTCTTTATCGCAATTATCTGACAGAACTTTTCCTTGTCATCGGATTTGGTTTGCTGGGTCTGATAGCCCTTATCGCCGTTGCGTATCACCTTTACAAACGCCGCAAACAAAAGAAGAAAATGCTTGAAGAGGCGAAAAAAATTTTTGAAGAGAACAATGGTGAGACCGATGAGGCGTTTTGGGGAGTTGAAAAGCACGATATGAGCAAATACAAAGACACTCTGTAACACGCACATCGCATATCATTAAAACAAAAGGCTGTTCTGTTAAAATGAAACAGGCTTTCATTTTTTTGAAACAGCCTTTTATTAAAACGAAACAGCGTTTGAGAAAAACATAACGTCAGTCCGACACGGACAAACAGCGTTTGGTGGAAATATAATGTCAGTCCGACTCGGACTTTATTCGGAAAAATATACTCTTTTCACTCTCGGCGAAATGGAAGTGAAGACTTCGTAAGGTATGGTTTGCAATGCTTCGCACATTGCCGCAACAGGATACTGTTCTGCGAAGATTACGACCTCATCTCCTTCGTTTGCATTCACGCAAGACAGGTCTATCATACACATATCCATACAAACGTTGCCGATAATCGCCGCTTTATCCTCGCCAATCCTCACTTCATAATTACCATTGCCCAGATGGCGGTTCAATCCGTCTGCATAACCAATCGGAATGACGCCAATAATCATATCTTGCTTAGCAATGAAGTTGTGATTGTAGCCAACGTTGTCGTCTTTGCGGATATGACGAATCTGAGTGATGGTTGTGCGGAGTTTATGCACGTATCTGAGGTTTGCCTGTGAGGTTTGGTTGCAGCCGATGCCGTACATACCGATGCCAAGCCTCACCATATCATAATGAGCCTGCGGAAAACGAACGATAGCCGCTGAATTGGCAAGATGTCTCATTATTTTGTAATCAAAATTATCAACTATTATTTTGCTGTTCTCTTCAAAGAGAGCAATCTGGTCAAGAGTGTATTTGTCCAAATCGGGATTGTCGGCACCGAAAAGGTGAGAAAAGACCGATTTTATTTGAATATACGGCGAGTTTTTGATGATTGAGATTGCCGTTTCAATGTCTTGCCGCTCCAAACCCAAGCGATGCATTCCCGTATCAAGCTTCAGATGAATGTTTATAGGCTTATAGGCGGCTGAAACCATCTGTTTGAGGATTGGAAGCGAGTAAATCTCGGGTTCTAAGTTGTGATGAATGATTTTTTCTATTGCTCTGCTCTCGGGACTCATCACCATAATCGGCAGAGATATGCCATTATTTCGCAAATCCGCCCCTTCGTCGGCAAAAGCCACTGCAAGATAATCAACATTGCTTCCGTTCTGCAATGCGGAAGCAACTTCCCAGCCGCCGCATCCGTAAGAAGACGCCTTAACCATTGACATCATTTTGACGCAAGGCTGCAGGAGCGATTTATAATAGCGAACGTTGTCGCTCAAAGCAGAAAGGTTGATTTCCAAACGGGTTTCGTGGGTTTTGTCTTCAAGCAGGCGGCTGATGGTTTCAAATTCAAACGACCTCGCTCCTTTTATCAATATAGCCTTATTTGCGAAGTCCGAAATATTAAGGCGTTTTATAAAATTATTCGTTGATTCGAAAACTTCGTTATCAAGCTTTATTTCGCTCTTGTGAGCAAAGAATTTTCTGCCTATGCAATACGCTTTTTTAATATGCTTATTGGTGAGCATAAGGCTTATTTTGCTCACCATATCTTTTGCATCTATGCCACTCTGCTCAATATCCGAAATGATAACTATGCGTTCCGCTCCGTGCTTTTGCTGATTGAGAAAGTCCAAAGCAATCTCCAGCGACACCAAATCGGCGGAATAACTGTCGTCAATGATGATTGAGTTGCCTGTTGCCACCTTTACGTTCAGCCTTTGCTCCAAAGCATGCAGTTTTGCGGCTCTTTGACGCAGTTTCCCTTCATTTATACCCGCCATTTGGGCAAAAAGATATGCGTTTATGGCGTTTTCCGTGCTTGCTTTGTCGTTAAAGGGCAACAGAGCCGCTATTGATTTGCATCTGTCATCGTTTCTGCTCCATGCAATAAGATTTACATTCGGCAAAACGGCTTTTACAACCTCCGAATTGATGATATCCTTGCAGAAAATAAGGCTTTGGCAGTGGGAAAAGAGCTTTAATTTCTCTTTTAACTTTGTTTCAACGGACGGGAAATTGACCTGATGAGCATCTCCTATGTTTGTAAGAATGCCAAACGAGGGTTGAATGATTTGTTCCAAGTGTTCCATTTCGTCAGGCTTTGAAATACCGGCTTCAAATATGGCAAGGTCGTCATCTTTGCTTATATTCCAAACCGAAAACGGCACTCCAATCTGCGAATTGTAACTTCGGGGCGTATAACATAACTTCCTGTCGCCGCCAATCAATTGAACAATCCAGTCTTTGACTATTGTCTTGCCGTTAGAGCCTGTTATGGCAACGACAGGCACTGCTTTGCATTCCTGTCTTTTGGCAACGGCTATCTCTTGCAATGCCTTAATGGTGTTATTGACAAATATAAATGCGGCATCATCAAATCCTGTCGTATCAAAATCTCCTTGCAACACAAAGGCTCTTACTCCCTGTGCATATAAATAAGGTATAAATTTTCTGCCGTCATTGTTGGCGGTGGTTATCGCAAAGAACAGAGTATTATTCGCAACATTTAATCTTCGGGAATCAAACAACAGATTCTTTATTTCAAAATCCGTATCGCCCTTAACGGCAGTCCGGAGAATGGAAGCGATGTTACGAACCGACAAAATCATATATTATTGAAATAATTACTCAACCGTAACCGACTTTGCGAGGTTTCGCGGCTGATCTACGTCTCTTCCTTTTGCCGTTGCTATGTAATACGACAGCAATTGCAAAGGAATAACCGTCAAAAGCGGAGTTAAACATTCTTCTACGTCGGGTATTTCTATTGAATAGTCAGCTATTTTTGCTATTCTGTCGTCTCCTTCCGATACAATAGCAATAATGCGTCCGTTTCGTGCCTTTAACTCCTGTACATTTGAGACAATCTTGTCATAAATGCCGAATTTGGGGGCTATAACC
Source organism: Bacteroidales bacterium (assembly GCA_031263015.1). Taxonomy (GTDB): domain Bacteria; phylum Bacteroidota; class Bacteroidia; order Bacteroidales; family P3; genus JAISGN01. The sequence continues at coordinate 93,639 of JAISGN010000006.1, read as the reverse complement.
ACTATAGGCATATCTTCATCCACCAATGCAATCGGTCCATGCTTCATTTCGGCAGCAGGATAGCCCTCTGCATGAATGTAGGATATTTCTTTTAGTTTAAGGGCTCCTTCTAAGGCTACGGCATAATTATATCCGCGTCCCAAGTACATAAAGTTTCGTGCGTATGTAAAGACCTTTGATACTTTTTCAATGCGCTCTGCGTGGCTCAGAATGCTCTCTATTTTTTGCGGAATTTGAGATAATTCTTTTGATATGCGATGATATGTTGCGTCATCAATAGTTCCAAGTTCTTTTCCAATGGTTAAAGCCATCATTGTCAAGACTGCGACCTGCGTTGTGAAGGCTTTGGTGGATGCAACGCCTATTTCGGGACCGGCATGTGTGTATGTACCGCTGTCAGTCAAGCGAGCAACGGACGAACCTACTACATTACAGATTCCATATATGAAAGTACCTTGCTTTTTTGCCAATTCCATCGCGGCAATTGTATCTGCCGTTTCTCCCGATTGAGATATGGCTATAAGGATATCGCTTTTCCGCACAACAGGATGGCGATAGCGAAATTCGGATGCAACTTCTATCTGCACGGGTATTTTACAGAATGATTCAAAAAGATATTTCCCTATTATACCTGCGTGCCATGATGTGCCGCAAGCCGTTATTATTATTCTGTTTGTATTTCTGAATTTCTCAATATTTTCTCTTATGCCGCTAAGAACAACGTTTTGTCTCTCCACTCTTCCGTTCATACACATCAAAAGGCTCTTCGGCTGTTCAAAAATCTCTTTTAGCATAAAGTGAGGGAAGCCTCCTTTTTCTATTTCACTCAAATCTATCTGTATCTTCTGAATATTCTGTTTCAAATCCACATTATCCAGATTTTTAATGACGATATCTTTTTGTCCTCTGGTGATTTGAACAATGGATTCTTCCTCTAAATATATCACATCCTTAGTATATTCAACTATTGGCGAAGCATCCGAACCGAGAAAGAAGTCATCCTCGCCTATACCTATGATTAACGGACTTCCTTTGCGGGCTGCTATTAACACATTGGGATTTCCTTTTTCTATTACGGCAATTGCATACGCCCCAACGACCTGTGTAAGGGCTTGATGCACGGCTTCGTAAAGCGAAAGGTTGTTTTCGTTTTTCACATACTCAACAAACTGCACCAAAACTTCGGTATCGGTTTGCGAAACGAAGGTATAGCCCTTGTCAATAAGCATTTGCTTCAAAGTGATGTAGTTTTCAATAATTCCATTGTGGATAAGAGCCAAATTTTCGCTTTGAGAATAATGCGGATGTGCATTCACATCGTTCGGTTCGCCGTGAGTAGCCCAACGAGTGTGGGCAATACCAATCGTACCGCTTATATTCTTATCCTTACAAAAGGCTTCAAGATTAGCAACCTTGCCTTGCGTTTTATAAACGTGCAGATTGGTGTCATCATCCAAAAGAGCAATTCCCGCAGAATCATATCCGCGATATTCCAAACGATGTAAGCCTTTAATCAAAATGGGGTAAGCCTGTTTATTTCCTATGTATCCTACTATTCCGCACATATTTCGTCGTCATTAAATTAGATTTTCTTGATTTGCAAAGATACAAAAATATTTAAAAGTGTCAATTCCACACCACAATACGCCGCCTGATTGCGGGCAAAGCAGGCATCAATTCGGCAGCATCCTGTTTCATTTTACGCAAATCAAGCAATATTTTTACCGAACTTGATTTCATTAAAATAAAATCAAGCCTTATCGGCTTAAAAGGGGCTTTGGAAAAGTTTAAATAGTTTTTCATAAATTTGCAGTCTCATTTGAATATGACAGAATAAGCACTTAGCGATGGGAAACGAAGAATCAAAAACACAAAATGAGATTAAAGCGGCTCAAAACGAACAAATATTTGACACAAAGGAACTTCTAAACAGATATTTCGCCGATTTGCCGCAGGAAAAGGCTGAAAAAATTTGTGCATTGGAGGATTTGTATAAATTTTACAATCAAAAAGTCAATCTGATATCAAGGAAGGACATAGCGAACGTTGGTCTCAAACATATATTACATTCGTTGGCGATAGCGAAAGTTTGTTCCTTCAAGCCGAACTGCAACATTATGGACGTGGGAACAGGAGGCGGGCTGCCGGGACTTCCTTTGGCGATAATGTTTCCTCAAACCGAGTTTATGTTGGTTGATAGCATCGGTAAGAAAATCAACGTTGTGAAAGATATTGTAAGGGAATTGAATCTCCAAAACGTGAAAGCCGAAAATGTAAGGGCTGAAAAGGTCAATGGAAAGTTTGATTTCGTAGTTTCTCGTGCGGTTACGGCTCTGCCCGACTTTGTTTGCTGGGTATGGGACAAGATTTCGCCGCTGCAATATCACGATTTGGATAACGGAATCCTTTATTTGAAGGGCGGGGACTTTGATTCCGAACTCGCCGAACTGCGTAACGGGAAAATAAATCTTTACAATATTGCTGATTTTTTCAAGGAAGAATTTTTCCAAACCAAGAAAGTGGTTCATATTGCCAAGAGTCAAAAGAAGAAACATAGATAACATATAATTATAATGAACAAACGTAAATTTATAGTGGGTTTCGGTGTCGCCCTTATGACACTTTGCTGCGGCACAACAAGGCTTTCGGCTCAGGATACGCTGCAATATTACCATAGTTTAAACATGCGCAACGGCATAACAGGCAATACGAAGCAGAATGTAAGACCTCCTGTTTTTATTGACAGCATTGACGTCAAAGGAAACCGGTTTTCGGATGATTCTTACTTTAATCTGCCTTCCTACGATGCGATAAGACAACAAATAGATGTAAGTTTGAGCAACACAAATCCGCAAATCAATCCGTTGAGGGCAAGTATCAATGTATTCAAAGCAGAGAACGGCGTCCTGAAAATAAAGGTTGATACGACCAATAAAGACTTTAATGTTGCCCATTACTACTTTCAGATAACTAATACGGCGTTTGCAAAGGGCAAAATCGGCGTTTATTCCACTGCAAAGGTCAAAATCGGTATGGATGGCAAGGAAATAGGCAAGCGAATGAGCAAAAAGGATTCATTAAATGAGGATTCAAAAACTTCTTGCGACATAACGCTGGAACCGGGTGGGCATATATTTTCGGTTTCCGTGCTTTTGGACGGCTCAAAACAGGAAGAGCAGTTGCAGGTCATTGTTTCCGTGCCTGATATCAAGCTCTCATCACAACAAATGCTCAAAAGAGGTTTCACCTTACTTGATATGCTTAACGGCGAACGCCCTTACAGAGTGTCCATGTCCGATAACGGCAATTTTTATTTAGTGAAATACAGCATCGGAACTTACGGAGAGAAAAATAAATACAGAGTTGAAGTTTATAGAACAAGCGATAATCGTCTTGAATGGTCGTCCAACGATTTGCTTTCGGTCAATTGGCTTCCTTCTTCCTGCAATTATGAGGCTCAGGTGATGTCTTTGAACGGCAAAATGGGCATGACGCGCGAAGGAAACGATGTTTTGTGGTACGTAAAGAAAGAAGGAGAAAGTTCTAATCTCTATTTCATATACGCAGGCAAAGGTACGATGACGCCGATTGTCGTTGCGAAAAATTTACCCGAAGGAAGAATAGCGGCTTTTCTCAATGCGGAGACTCTTTTACTTAGCATTAGCGACAAGGAAGATGAACATAAAGAAGATTTACGCCGTTATCTTCATCCGGATGACCGTATCGGCGGCTGGCAACCTCGTTCCAATCTCGCCTTGTATGATATAAAGACGGGGATACTGCAACCTCTGACTTTCGGACATCATAACGTATGGCTGAACGATGTTTCCGATGACGGCAAACGCCTCCTTATCGGCGTGCAATATGACAAGATAACCGAGAGACCTTTTTCCTCAAACACCTTCTTTGAATTTGATTTGGACAAATGGGCTTTGGACACATTGTTCTCTGATGCTTTTGTGTCGGAAATACATTATATGTTAGCGGATTCAAACGGCATAATGAGCGATGAAGCAAAAAATACACTGATAGCAAAAGGTTCGGCGGAGGCATTTGCTTCCATCGGCTCGGAAGTAAAAAAGGGAATACCGAATATTTATCATAATCTTGTCTTCCTTTATAACCGAACTACCAAAAAGGCTTCCCCGCTGATAAAAGGCTTTAAGCCGTCTGTGGAATCTGTTAAAATTTTGCTCAACGGAGGTATGATGCTCACCACAACAGATAAAGATTCCATAAGTGTTTATTTTGCAAACACGGATACCTGTTATAAATTGCCGTTACAGGCAGATATTGTATGGGGTTTTGATTGCGATTTGGCAGGACGCCATTATATTTATTACGGACAAAACTACAACACCAGCGATAGGGTCTTTGCCTATGATGTAAGCAAGAAAGAAAATATTGAAGTGGCGTATCCGAAGCGTAAAATGAACGAAGAATTGGCATTAGGTCAAATGACGGATTGGTCTTTTAGGCATTCGGGCGACAGGATTGACGGAAGATATTATTTGCCTTCCGATTTCGACAGCACGAAATCATACCCTATGATTGTCTATTACTATTCCGGCACAACGCCAACAGACAGAATGTTTGAGATGCGCTACTCTGCTTATCTTTATACCTCGCAAGGCTACGTCTTTTTAGTAATCAATCCGAGCGGAACGATAGGTTACGGACAGGAATTCGCAGCTCGTCATGTTAATGCTTGGGGAGAAAAGACAGCAGATGAGATTATATTCGGCGTAAAGCAGTTTTGCAAGGAACATTCCTTTGTAAATGCGAAACGCATTGGCTGTATGGGAGCATCATACGGCGGTTTTATGACGCAGTATCTTCAAACCAAAACCGACATATTTGCTTGTGCCGTATCGCATGCAGGTATCAGCGACATAACATCTTATTGGGGTGAAGGCTATTGGGGATATAGTTATTCGGCAGCAGCGTCCGCCAACTCTTATCCTTGGAATAATCGCAAGCTCTTCGTGGATCATAGTCCGCTTTTCAACGCCGACAAAATCAAAACGCCGCTTCTGTTGCTTCATGGCACATCAGACACCAATGTTCCTATCGGAGAAAGCATCCAAATGTACAATGCTTTGAAGATATTGGGCAAAGAAGTTGAGTTTATCAGCATTAAGGGTGAAAATCACGGCATTCAGGAGCATAAAAAGAGAATGCAATGGAACAATACCATATATGCGTGGTTTGCAAAGTGGTTACAGGACAATCCTCTTTGGTGGGACACTCTTTATCCGACCAAACCGATAGAGTAAATCTCCTTTCATACATATAAAATCAAGGACGCCCAACATCAGGCGTCCTTTTGATTTAATAATATCAGTACTAACTTCACTTATATCTTATCTGCGTTTTAGCGATGTTGATTTCGTTGTCGTGTTTGTTGATTTTGTTGTGGTGGATTGCGATTTGGTTTGAACCGATGCTGACTTTGTACTCACCGATTTTGATTTTACCGGTTCGGATTGCTTTTTAACTGTCGTTTGCTTTTGATTGGATTCAGCCTTTCTTGCAGGTTGTTGCGTTGTTGTCTGCTTTGAAGGGGTTGGGTTTTGTTTTACTATCAACGGTTTCGGCTTTGCTGGATTTGTTACTTGCTTTGATGGTGTTGTTGTTTGCTTTGAAGGCGTTGTTGTTTGAACCGGTTGTTTTGTAACAGGCTTTTGAGTTGGCGGATTGTCCTTCAAGACAGGCGTTTCATTCCTTACCGGTTGCTTAATCTCCTTTACGGGCGTTACAACCTTTGTATCTGTGTTCGGAGTCTGCGTTGCAGGCTGCTTTAAGTTCGTTGTAGCATTTATTTTCTTTGGTTCGGCAAGTTCAAACTTGACATTATCCTTTGAAGATGCGGGTTTGAAGTCATTAGAGATGGTTTTGTTAGCCGATAACGCCGTTACATCTTTCGCCAACGCCTTATCGTCAAATGTTTTCGTAGGATTAGCCTGCTTGAATTCCGATTCCAATGTGGTCTCGCTTGGTAATTCCTTCATAAGTTTAAGTTCCGAATCATCAAAATATTGTTTTTGACTTAATTCTTTGAAGATTGCTCCGTTAGAACCGCCGTTCAAACGCCCTGTTGTGCCGTTTGACGAACCCGAACCTATGCTTGAATTTGTTCCTCTGCCGTGAGCAGAACCCGAAGACAAGGTTGGTTGATTGTAATCGCTCGGATTGCGGTGATGATTGCCTCCATGAGGGTTGTAATGTGAGTCATAATGGTCGTATCTGTTGCAATAAGCACGATAATATGCGTCATAATAGCCGTCTCTGTAACCATTGGCATAACCGGCGTTGTATCCGGCATTATATCCGTAAGCATAACTCCAGCCGAAGTAGGTATAGAAGAAATAATCCCAATAATTATCGCAATTATTTATCACATCAACGGCATATTCTCTTGCAAGCAGGGAATAATTGACTGCTCTGTCGTAGCGGCGTCTTGAAAAGAGACTTTGAGCGTAGTTATTATAATACACAGCCTTTGAAAGCGAAGAGCCCGACCAGGAATCATAATAATTAACCATCTCATACGCTTCGTTAATCACGTAAGCCGTCTTTTGAATCACCTTTCTGGCGGTGCTTTTTCTGCTTGCCTCGGCGTCAAACGTTACACATGAACTTGCAAAAAGGCTCATTACTGCCAGGAATGCAAAGAATAGATTTTTGTTTATTGATTTCATGACTTTTTTATTTTAGATTGTTAAAACTAATTCTTGTTATATTCTTATCAATAAGCGTGCCAAAGTTCTAAAACGCTGTTATTCGTGAATATAACGTTCAAAATTCGTATCCGAAACTGCTTCCTTCATCCGTTTATCTGCTCTGAACCACACCTTTTTTGCTTTTACTTTGGCGGGAGTGCATTTTGCCGCATCGCTAAAGCCGTCGCTCGTGATTGAAAGCCCGAAAGTGCCCAATCTATCCAACTTTACGCTGTATCCTCTCTTGATTTTTTCGGTTATGATGCTGCTTAATGCTGTTATTGCACCGACCAAATCGCTTGGAGCTAAGGTTGTGCGCTCGGCAATCTCGTTTATAATTTCATCTGTTGAGACTTGTCCCATTGAAACAGGCGTTGCGAAAAATTTATACTGCGTTTCGCCCGTCAGATTGACCTTTTTTTCTTTTACTTTGTACTGATATGACATATATTTATGGTTTTATTTTGCAAAAATACCAATTTATTTCAAGAAAACGGCGTTTTATTTCCTAAGGGTATATACCCAATTTATTTTGGGTATATACCTAATTTCGGTTTGGTATATATCAAATTTTTGTTTGGTATATACCCTTATGAAATAAAACGCAGTATGGCTAAAATCAAATCAACCAAAGCAAAATCAAAACCTATTACCGATAAAATAAATAGGTGTATCTTTGCAAAAAATTCAACAAAAATCGGCGGCAAATGACTATTTATAAAAATAATATCTATTTTTGCAACCTGAAATGTTAAAATTATTGTAATATGGACAAAGAACGAAAAATCGTAAAGCGATATTCCGATGAGGAATTGCAGGAATTTAAGGGCATAATCTTAGAAAAATTAGATAAGGCAAAGAATAATCTTAAAGAATTGATTGAATATTTTTCCAATGACACCAATGACGGCTCGGATACCGCACCTACGTTCAAGATTTTGGAGGAAGGCTCCGCCACAAGGACCAAAGAGGAAAATGCTTTAATGGCTGCCCGTCAGGAAAAGTTCATTAAGGACTTGGAAGCAGCGTTGGTGCGGATTGAAAACAAGACTTACGGAATTTGTAGGGTAACCGGCGAATTGATTCCTAAGGAAAGATTGCGTCTTGTGCCGCATGCGACTATGTCCGTAGAGGCTAAATTGCAGCAAAACAAGAAGTAGATTGCCGATGAAAAGACCTCTTATACTAATCTTTGCCATATTGTTGGCGGATCAGGTGTTGAAAATCTGGATAAAACTTAGTTTTCCCCTCGGACAAGAGATTAATTTGATAGGAGATTGGTGCCGTTTGCATTTCATTGAGAATAAAGGAATGGCTTTTGGTATGGCGTTCGGCGGAGAGGCAGGCAAAATCGTTTTAACCTCTTTGCGAATTGTAGCATCGGTATTGATTTTCATATATCTTCAAAAACTCGTCCGCAAACGGGAAAGCAAATGGTTGATATATGGTTTTGCGTTGATTTTTTGCGGAGCGGTCGGCAACGTAATAGACTCTCTGTTTTATGGAGTGCTGTTTTCGGAGAGCACAATCTTCGCTCCTGCTGTTTTTATGCCCGATGGCGGCGGTTATGCACCGATGTTTTTGGGTAAAGTAGTGGATATGTTTTATTTTCCTTTGATAGATACGGAAGTTTTCGGTCATCGCGTGTCGTTTTTCAATGCAATATTTAACGTAGCGGACGCTTCAATAACGACAGGCGTGGTTTTGCTGATGATTTACTTCCTTTTCCTGCACAAAAACAAACCTTCCAAAGCCGAAATCGCAACAGAAAATTCGGAAAAGCCTATTGAAATTAACGAATAAGAACAATTTACTAATTTATATCAACTCATAAATAAATATGTCATTAGGAACATTTGATTTAGATACAATATATCAGGGCGATTGTATAGAATTATTAAAGAAGATACCTGATAATTCTGTTGATTTAATATTTGCAGACCCTCCTTATAACTTACAATTAAACGGCGAATTATACAGACCAAATCAAACAAAAGTTGATGCGGTTAATGATGCTTGGGATAAATTCAGTTCAAAAGAAGATTATGACTTATTCACAGAAAAATGGATGCAGGAATGTTTTAGAATACTTAAAAACTCTGGTAGTTTTTGGGTAATCGGAACGTATCATAATATATTTAGAGTCGGAAATATTTTGCAGAATGTAGGCTTTTGGATATTAAATGACGTGATTTGGGTAAAGCCAAATCCAATGCCTAATTTTAAGGGTACAAGATTTAATAATGCTCATGAAACTTTGATATGGGCAACAAAGTCAAAACATTCTAACTATACTTTTCATTATCATTCGTTGAAAGCGATGAATGATGATTTACAAATGCGCAGTGATTGGTGGATACCAATTTGTCAAGGAGAAGAAAGAATACGAGTAAATGGACAAAAAGCTCATTCTACACAAAAACCTGCGGAATTATTGTTCAGAATAATTCTTTCCACATCTAATCCTAATGATATAGTACTTGATCCATTTTCAGGTAGTGGCACAACTGCAACAGTTGCAAAAAGACTCGGTAGAAGATTTATTGCATTTGATAAAGAACCTTTTTACGTAGATGTAGCAATGCAACGTTTAGAAAAAATAAAGCCAATAGAAAATGAACTTCTTGAATATAAAATAGAGAATAAAAAACCAAAAGTTCCATTTGGTAATTTAATAGAAAAAGGATATATCAAAATAGGAGAAATCATTTATTCAAAAGACGGGAAAATACAGGCACAAGTTCAGGCAGATACAACAATAAATAGTAATGGAATTGTAGGGTCTATTCATAAGGTAAGTGCAACACTTTTGAAAAAAGACAGTAATAACGGCTGGACATTCTGGTATATAAAGCAAAATAATACACTGATAAGTATAGATGTTCTAAGATATGACTATGAAAATAAATTTTTGAAAACAAGGAATAAAGATCTAAATTTGTTTCCAATACAAGAAGGATTAGTTAATGTACCACAAGAAAATAATTTAATTTATGGCAATAATGCAGTTTAAGCAGTTTGAGCAAATCTTTAATGAAACTATTTTTGAAAAATCAAAAGCTGATTTATTAGAAAAAATAGCAAATAATCCGTCAAGATATATTGGTTTGTTTAGACCTACAAAGCCAAAAGCAAAGATTTTACAAAACTTATTACAATCACACGAAATCCGTTTTGGAGATGCTTTTGAGCATGTAATTGAGGAGTATTTGAAATTAAACGATTGTCAAATCTTACAAAAACGTTTCACTCTACAAAATGGAGACGTTTTGGATATTGACCAATGTTTCCGTAAGGATAATAAAGTTTATTTTATAGAGCAAAAGATACGAGATGACCACGATTCAACTAAAAAGCGTGGGCAAATACAGAATTTTGAGAAGAAATTAGACTTGATGTTGTCTAAATACAAAGAAAATGAACTTGTAGGAATATTTTATTTTATTGACCCTGATTTAGTAAAGAATAAAAATTTTTACACAGATGAGTTGATAAAAATGACTAATGATTATAATGTGGAGACACAAATATTTTATGGCAAATATTTATTTGACCATTTGGGATATTCTGATATTTGGAATGAGATATTAGAGTATTTGGAGTGTTGGAGAAATGATATACCTGATTTACCTGAAATAAACTTCGATCTAGATTCTAAAAGTACTTTTGAAGAGATAAAAGATTTAAAACCGCATGTTTTTAGAAAATTATTGGAAAATGAAAATATTTTCAACGAAATAGTTCTCACATTATTTCCTAAAAGAACAACACTCAAATTACTTCGTAATTATTTTTCGTCCAAAAATGAAACTATTTATAAAACTCTTACCTCTTATTTAGAACGAGCAATTAACTCAGAAATTAAAGTTTGACACATAAGATGATGACAGAATTATTAATTATATTGTTATTAATAATTATAAACGGCTTGTTTTCCATGTCCGAAATATCTATTGTCGCATCACGGAAAACCAAATTGGAAACACAAAGTAAGCACGGAGATAAAAAATCTAAAAAAATCCTTGCTACCAAAGAACGTCCCGAGCATTTTCTTTCAACGGTTCAGATTGCTATAACGGCAATCGGATTGATTATTGGTATGTATTCAGGCAACAATCTCACTGCACCGTTGGCAAAATTGCTTGCTTTGACCGGCTTGGAAGCAGCATCGGCAACAGCGTTGTCAAAGATTATCATCGTTATTTTCATAACTCTGATTACTCTTGTGATAGGAGAATTGTTGCCAAAGAAGATAGGAATGAATGCTCCCGAAAGAATAGCACGATTTATTATTGAACCGATGCAAATATTAAGCCGTTTGACGTATCCGTTTGTTTGGTTGCTATCGGCAACAACGAATCTGCTGATGAAGATATTCGGCATTAAAATCAACAAAAACTCATCTGCCACAGAGGAAGAGATAAAAGCGATTATTAATGATAGTGCCGAAGGAGGCGAAATACAGGAAGTGGAGCAGGATATTGTGGAAAGAGTGTTTTCTTTGGGAGATAGAGATATTGCTTCTTTGATGACCCATCGCAATGATTTTGACTGGCTGGATGTAAATGATGATGTGAGTTCGGCAAGAGAGAAATTAAGAGAACGAGTACATTATATATATCCCGTAGCCGACAAAACGCTTGACAATATCGTTGGAGTAATATATTTGAAAGACTTTTTTAAATGTTCGGAATGCGGTATGCAAAAAATAAGCGAAATAATGCGTGAGCCGCAGTTTCTTTATGAGAACGTCAGTGCCTATGATGCGTTGGAGACTTTCAAGAACAACAAGATACATTATGCTTTGATTACCGACGAATTTGGTATGGTGCAGGGAATGGTAACGATGAATGATATATTAGAATCTCTTGTTGGCAATATATCCGAACTTGATATAAATAACAATGAAGCCGAATTTATAAAACGAGAAGACGGTTCATTTTTAGTTGATGGGCAATATCCGTTCTTTGATTTTCTATCTCATTTTGATATGGAAGACAAATATCAAACCTATGGTTATAACACCATAAGCGGATTAATTTTGGAAGAAACCGGCAGTATTCCAAAGGTAGGTGATGTAATAAATTGGGGAAACTTCACCTTTGAGATAATAGATATGGACTTGGCACGTATAGATAAAGTACTTGTCAAAATATTACCTAAAAGCACTGATTACGAATAATATAAAAATCCAAACAAATGACTTGAATTAAAAAAAAGATGAAATCATTATGTTTTTCAAAAATAAGATTGTAAATTTGCAACCTCAAATAAATAGAATTTAATTTAGTAAATAATAATAACAACAACACAATTAAAAAAGAAACGCTATGAAGAAAGTGTGTGCGTATTTGTCTATCGTAATGATATTGACTTTAGGTTTTTCAAATGTGGCTTTTGCTCAAAAAGATGAAGTAAAAGCAAAAACCGAAAGTGAAACAACTGTTTCATCAACTGATACTAAAACAGCTGACGTTGCTCAACCTGCAACACCGGCAAAGGAAGAGACCCAATCTTTTCACCAAGCATTAAAGACTAAGTTCATTGAAGGTGGTGTGGCTTGGATGACGCCTATCTTAATATGTATGATTTTAGGCTTTGCTTTGGTTATTGAACGCGTACTTTATTTGAATCTTGCTACGACCAACGTTGATAAACTCTTGAAAAAGGTTGAAGACAATGTTGTCAAAGGTAATTATGAAGGAGCAAAAGAAGTTTGTCGTAATACCAGAGGTCCCGTTGCTTCTATTTTCTATCAAGGTTTGGATAGAGTAGATAATGGGTTGGAAGACGTAGAAAAATCTATTACTTCTTACGGCGGTGTTCAGATGGCAAAGTTAGAAAGCAATATGAGTTGGATTGGTTTGTTTATTGCCATAGCTCCGTCATTAGGATTCTTGGGAACAGTTATTGGTATGGTTCAAGCATTTGATGATATAGAAAAAGCAGGCGATATTTCTCCTACCGTTGTTGCCGGAGGTATGAAGGTTGCCCTTTTGACGACAGTCTTCGGTTTGGTTACAGCCCTTATCCTTCAGGTTTGCTACAACTATCTCCTTTCTAAGATTGAAAGTTTGGTTACAACTATGGAAGATTCTTCCATATCATTCATGGACATCTTGGTAAAGAATAGAAAGTAATTGGTTCTCATACGAGAATAAATGTTTAATTACTAAAAACCAAGTAAAATCATGAAAAACACATATAGAAAAGTATATTGGGCAATTGCTATCATTTGGGCTATACTTGCAGTTATCAGTTCTTTGGGTTATGCGGTATCCTTTGATGAAGCAAAGCCCGTTGAACAACAAGCTACGGCTACAATGTTCTGGAACTTTGCCTATTGGTCTGTTGTTTCTTTGTTCGCATTAGTAGTAATTGCTGCTTTGGGCTTTGCAATAGGTCAAATAGTAAAAGGTTTAATAGAAGCCCCTAAAAAGCAAATGGGAATAATAGTCGCAGTTGCTTTATTGGTAGTAATTTTTGTTATTTCGTACCTTTTATCTTCAGGAACGGATATTCCGCAACTATTGTTTGAAAAAACAGGTTCTGATTACGCTGACTCAAAACTAATAGGTGCAAGTATGTATACAACATATATCCTTTTGGGATTGGTTATCGTTTCTGTAATTTATTCGGAAATAGCAAAGAAATTAAAATAAATGTAGGTTATGGCAAGAAAAAAAAGAAGCTTACCTGCACTCAACAGTTCGTCAATGTCGGACATTTCGTTCTTGTTATTGACCTTCTTCCTCTTGACTTCATCAATCAATACGGATAAAGGTATCCCAAGACGCTTACCGCCTATTTCCGAACAGAAACAAGATAAGATTAAAATACACGAAAGAAACATTTTCACCATCCTTGTTGATAGAAACGACAGATTGTTCTTTGACGGAGCAGTTGGAGATATTGCGTTATTGAAAGACAGAGCCAAAGAGTTTTTGTCTAATCCGCAAAACCTTCCGAACCTTCCCGAAAAGAAATCAGCCAACATTCCATTATTGGGAGAGGTAAATGTTTCACAGGGAGTCATATCTCTGCAAAACGACAGGGGAACATCTTATAATATTTACGTGCAAGTACAAAACGAATTGGAGGCAGCTATCAAGGAATTGAGAGATGAATTTGCCAAAACCAAGTTTTATCGCTCTTATACCGACTGTAGCCCTGAACAACAGCAAGCAGTAGATAAGGCAATCCCATCAACAATATCGGAAGCTGAACCAGTAAAAGTAGGAGGAAACAAATAATGGCAAAATTTGCAAAGAAAAATGAAGATGGTGTGCCGCAAATGAACACCAGTTCAATGTCCGACATCATTTTTATGTTCTTATTCTTCTTTATGGTCATTTCTAATATGCGTGAAAGCACAGTTATGGTGCAGCAAAAACTGCCTCAAGCATCGGAAATTCAGAAATTAGAACAAAAATCTCTTGTTAGCTACATTTATATCGGGTCTCCGTTAAAAGAAAATCAAAAAAAATATGGTACATCCACGCGTATTCAGTTAAACGATCAGATTTCGGATATTTCGGATATCCCTGCATTTGTTGAAGCCGAAAGAGCGCAAAGAGATGAGGCTGAAAGAGCATTATTAACCACGACTCTAAAAAGTGATAAGGACGTAAAAATGGGCGACATCACAGATGTCAAACAAGAATTACGCAAGTCGGGAGCATTGAGAATAATGTATGCGGCAGGCAAAAAGGCTAAAGCATCATATTAATCACATTTCACGACAATTATATCAAACATAACCGAATGGTTTTAAGCATTACTGCCTGAATATCATAGTCAGGCAGTTTTTTTATGCCTATGGATTTTTATTGTAAGGGATTTGCGTTAAGTCATAGCAAGAGTACGATGAAGGTTGGCACGGATGCCATTCTTGTTAGTGCCTTACTGCCTGATATTGAGCCGAAAAACATCTTGGATGTGGGCTGTGGCTGCGGCATCATCGCCTTATGTGCCGCTCAACGCTACTCACAAGCCTACGTAACGGCAATAGATATTGACGAAGACAGCATTGATGAGGCTCAAATCAACTTTGCCGCCTCCAAATTCAAGGAACGATTGACGGCTATCAACATATCATTACAGGATTACGCCGCAAGAGCCGACCATAAATATGACTTAATAGTTTCCAACCCGCCTTTCTTTGAAAACAGCCTGCTTTCCAAACACATAAAACGCAATATATCACGGCACAACATCACTTTGTCGCTCGAAGACTTTGCCGAATGCACATCATCTTTGCTCTCGTCAGGCGGGCGTATTGCAATAATTCTTCCTGCTCAAGAAACATCAAAATTTATCACCATTGCCAACGAATTTCATCTGTTTTGTGAGAGTCAGAAGTTCGTTTTTGATACGGCAAACAAGCCTTGCAAACGCATTGTTAGCCTTTTGGTTAAAGGCAATCAGCCATTGCAAACGGATATTGAGAATATCATAATTCGCAATCAAGACCTGACAAAAACAAAGCAATATACGGATTTGGTAAATCACATCCTACTATAATGAGAGTGCGTGTGTGCGTATCGCACTGATATTATTTTTTTATAAGAGGCTGTTTTGTTCGCCCGAAAGGCTGTTTTATTTTTACGAAAAAGCCGTTCGTGCGAACAAAACAGCCATTTATTTTGGTATAATAAAGTAATATCAGTGCGATACGCACTAATGTCGGTGCGACACGCACTTTGAGTGGAGGCAATGGTGGTTTTAGGCTATTTTTTAGTATATTTGCAAATGTAAAACCTATTATTAGATAAGCGAACGCTATGCAAAAACAATTAACCATTGCCCTTGTGGCACACGACAGGCGTAAAGCCGATATGGTTCAATGGGCTATTGAACACAATGAGGCATTGAGCAAACACAGGCTTGTTTGCACCGGCACCACAGGCAGTTTGATAAAAAAGGCTTTTGAGAAGCAGGGTATTAATGCAAATATTATTTGTATGCATTCTGGTCCGCTTGGCGGCGATGCGGAGATTGCGGCAATGGTTGTGAGAAAAGAAGTAAATCTTGCTATCTTTCTGATTGACGACCTCAACCCTCAACCTCACGAAGCCGACATTCAGATGCTGTTAAGGCAGTGTCGTGTGCATAATGTGCCGATTGCCTGCAACCAATACAGCGCCGATTTGATGATAACAAGCAATCTGTGGGATAATGCTAACTATACGCCGAAGATTCCTCAGTATAAAGATTTTATAAGGGAGTAAGCCATTGACCGTATCAAGTGAGAGGCTCATTTTCTTTGATTTATTTTGTTTATTTTTGCAATCAATAACATTCTAACACTACTATATAATATTAAAACGACACCATGATAAAATCAATGACGGGTTACGGGAAAGGAACTCAATCCACAGCAGACAAAAAGTTTATTGCTGAAATCAGAACTCTTAATTCAAAACAGGCAGACATAGGTTTGAGGATGCCAAAGGAGTTTATCGCAAACGAAATTGAGATAAGAACGCGGATAACCGATGTTTTGGAGCGGGGAAAGATTGATTGCTCAATTACTATTGAGGCTTTGCCGACTTCACAGGACATTTCGCTCAACAGAGAACTCTTCGGAGCGTATTACAATCAAACAATGTGGCTGCAAAACGAGTATGGATTTGATAAAAACGAGCATATAAAATATCTTCTCGCCAATCCGGATTTGGCTAAACTCAATATGGTTGAACCAAGCAAGGATGAAATTAACGCAATCTTTGATGCCTTGACACAAGCCTTGGCATCGGTGGATGAATTCCGCATAAACGAGGGACAAACGCTTGAAAAAGATTTTTCAAAGCGGCTTTCAATAATTTCGGACTTGCTTTCATCTGTGGAAGGCTTTGAATCCGAACGCATATCTCGCATTAAGGATAAAATCTATGCTCAATTGCGTGAATTGAATATTGATAAAACGGACTCAAACAGGCTTGAGCAGGAATTAATCTACTATCTTGAAAAATTAGACTTTACTGAGGAGAAGGTAAGGCTTGCAAAGCATATAGCGTACTTTCGTAATACGCTAACCGAAGAGCGTTCGGAAGGCAAGAAACTTGGTTTCATTGCTCAGGAATTCACTCGTGAGATAAATACTTTGGGCTCTAAGGCAAATGATGCGTCAATTCAGCAGATTGTGGTCAAGATGAAAGATGAGGTAGAGAAGATTAAGGAGCAACTTTTCAACATCCTGTAAAATATGAAGCGGTTTGCGTTTTTTCTTCTTTGGTTTTGTTTTACTCTTACTTCGTTTGCGCAAAATAGAATCAGCGTTGATGCCGCCCTTGCCAAGCAATATGCCGACGAAGGCAAGATTAGTGAAAGCGTAAGCCTGTATCAAAGTCTTTTAAAGCAAGGTTTCAACAAACAATACTATGAAGAATTGCTGCAAATCTTCTATTCCAACGAGCGAAACGATGATGCGGAACGATTGATTAAGCAAGCAATAAAGCAAAATAAGGCAAATGCAGTTTATGAGGTGGATTTGGGGCAGCATTATCTCAAAACGGGAGAGCCGAAGAAAGCACAAAAAATTTTTAAAAAGGCAATAAACGGCTTGAAAGCAAATAAGAGTGATGTGAATGCTCTTGTTGGGGCGTTTTTCAGGCACAATAATCTGGAATATGCTGCTTTGACGTATCTGAAAGCAAGAGAAATTTTCCGCGACCCTCTTCTCTATACTTACGAACTTACTCTTATTTATGCCAAACAGGGTAAGGACGACCTGATAGCAAAAGAATATATTGCCATCATTGAGAAAGAGCCGTCAATGCTTAATCAGGTGAAAATATATCTTTCAAATCTTATCGCCCAATCAAACAACACCACTCTCCTGCCTCTTATCCGTAATATCATCATTGAAACCATTCAGCGGCAACCCGACAATATGACCATGCATTCGCTTTTGATTTGGCTGTGCTTTCAGAACAAAGATTTTAGTGTTGCTCTCACTTACGCCAAATCAATGGATAAACGATTGGAATCAGGTAATGATGCAACCATATTTGAGATTGCGCAAGTGAGTCTTAACAATAAGGATTACCAAACTTCGTCTCAGGCGTATAAATACTTGTTGGATAAGGGTAAAGACAACGTTTATTATGAGCAGGCTTTGGTTGGCTCGCTCAATGTGGCGTATGAGGAATTTGTTGCCAAGCCTCTGCATACCGAAAAGCAGAAAGCAGAGATTGAAAAGCAGTTTTCGGCAACCTTAAATCAAACAGGACAAACATCTTCCGCCGTTCCGATAATGTTACAATATGCTTCGCTGCTCGCTTACTATCTTTCCAAGCCGCAGGATGCAATGGATATGATAGCAGATGTGCAAAAAATCAATCGCTTGTCAGATAAGATAAAAGCGGAAGCAAGTTTGATGGCAGCGGATATTCTTTTGATGAACGGGGATGTTTGGTCTGCGATGCTGGAATATAATAAAGTGGCATTAGACTTTAAGAACGATGAACTGGGGTCAAGGGCTAAATTTGCAAAAGCCCGTTTGGCTTATTTCATAGGCGATTTCGAGCAGGCGGAAATGGAGTTTGACGCCCTCAAAGCCTCAACTTCAAAATTTATAAGCAACGATGCCATGAATTATTCGCTGCTTATAGCCGACAATATGGACGAAGACAGCAGTTATAACGGCTTAACGCTGTATGCAAAGGCTGATTTGGCATTATATCAGCACAATCCGCAACTTGCAATCAAGTATTTGGACACATTAGACGCCGATTACCTGTATCATCCCTTGCTTGACGAAGTTTTATACAAGCGTTCGGAGATAGCAATTGAGCAAAAAGAATACTCAAAGGCTGATTCGTTGCTGGATGAGTTGGTTTTAAAATATCCTTATGACATAATGGCGGACGATGCCTTGTTTTTGTCGGCACAGATTAATGAAACATATCTTCAAAAGCCCGAAGTAGCCGCTCAAAAGTATGAAAGGATTATTTTAGACTACCCTTCAAGCCTTTATGTTACGCAATCGCGCAAGCGTTATCAGGCAATAATCGGCTCAAATGCAGCAGGAATATGATGAATGCTGCTTTCGCCCTGCTCATCTAAGATAATACTCATCACATCAAAGCGAACCTCTCGCTCAACTCGGCGTTGAACAACATAAGCGTTTGCAACGGCAATGATGGAACGCTGTTTGGCTCTTGTAACAGCCCATTCCGGCTCAGCGAAAACAGCATCCGTTCTGGTTTTGACTTCAACGAACACAATCTTATCTCTATCCTCGGCAATAATATCAACTTCAAATTTGCCCACAACAAAATTCCGCTCCATAATACGCCATCCCAAACCTTCCAAATAAGCAACGGCTGCATCCTCACCTCGTTTGCCGAGTTCATTATGCCGTTTGCGTCTGTCGTTTTGCTGTTCCATTCAAATAATCACTTATAGGCACAAAAAAAGGGAGGATAACATTGCGTTTGATTTTTGTTGTTGAAATTTAATTGTAAGCACAAACAGCTTTTTCCCCCCTAATATATAATCTTTATGGCTCTTTACCAACCTGAAACATCGTATCATTAAGTAATTACTTAATAACAAAATAACCGTATAAGAATTTGCAAACATACAACATTATTTTGAATAAAGAGATACCTTTTTAAGAAAATTTTTGTTTTCAATAAATTTAACACTTCCCTGTTTTACATAAAAGAGCCGCAATTATAATATAATAACACCTCTTTTCCGCACAAGGAAACAGGCTTTATTCATTGATAATCATTGTAATAATAATATGTAATATGCTTTTAACAATAGGAAGCAATTTATAAATAAAATAAATGTTGGTCTTAAACTTTTTTTATGAAATAATCCTGCCGTCTTTTATTGTAACAGTCCTGTCACTCATCTTTGCCAACTGAAAATTGTGCGTAACGATGACGATAGTCTGCCCAAAATCATCCCGAAGCGAAAGAAAAAGATTATGAAGCTCGGTTGCATTGTGAGTATCAAGGTTTCCGCTCGGCTCATCGGCGAGTAAAACACTCGGAGAATTGATTAAAGCCCTCGCAACTGCTATTCTCTGCTGCTCACCCCCTGAAAGCTCGTTCGGTTTGTGGCTTGCACGATTGCCGACATTGAGTTTATCCAGCAGAAACATCGCTCTGTCCTGCGCATCCTTACGTTTAGTGCCGCCAATCAAAGCAGGAATGATGATATTCTCCAAAGCCGTAAATTCGGATAGCAGATGGTGGAACTGATAAACAAACCCTATCTCCTTATTGCGAAACAACGACAAAGCCTTATCATTCATCGCCGCCGTATTTCTGCCGTTTATGACAACCGAACCGCTATCCGCTTTATCCAAAGTGCCGATTATTTGCAGCAGCGTTGTTTTGCCCGCACCGGAAGCCCCTACTATTGCGACAATCTCTCCTTTTGCAACATTCAAACTGACGTCTTGGAGAACTGCAAGGCTGCCGTAGGATTTTGAGATATTGTTTGCCTCTATCATTTGTTCTTATTGTTATGTTTATTGGCTGCAAAGATATATTTTTTTGAGCAATAACCGCCACCAAAGTGCGTGTCGCTCCTACATTACTTTGTTATGCCGAAATAAAAGGCTGTTTCATTAAAATGAAAGGCTGTTTCGTTCGCACCAAAGGCTGTTTCGTTAAATTAAAACAGGCTTTTAGAAAAACATAAAGTCAGTGCGATACGCCCAAATGCCGTATCCATTAAATGAAAATTACTATCTTTGCCGTTGTTTCAAACACTATGAAATTTATTATGCTTAAAAAAATCGCCATCCTTCTTTTTATGCTGCCCTTGTGGCATTGTCAGGCACAGAATCTTTCTGATATTGAACTCAAAGATGCTCTTAAAGCGTTGGATAAGAATATCAAGGAACTATCTTCTCAAAACACCGACAACCTTACGCTGATTCATATTTACAGTTATCAGATTACAGCCGCCCAAACCACGATTGAGAAATATAAAACCTATAAAGATAATTCGCAGATAAGGGAAAAGTGGCTGCAATTGAAGACTTTGGCGGAGCAAAACAAGCCTGTGATAGATTTTATTGAGCAAAATCTCAGCCAAAGGTTCTATGCCAAAGGTCTAAACGCCCTTTTAAACGGCAGAAAGCAGGAAGCAATGGAATTATTCGCCCAATCGGCAAAGGTAAAGCCTGATAATGTGATGGCAAACTATCAAATCGCTAAACTCAAACTTGATTCGGGTAAAGTCAAAGAGGCTATGACAATGCTTTTCTCTACTTTGGAAACGGGCAAAGCAAATGAGGATGAGGCGAATCTTTGCAACACTCTGCTCACATTTGCTTATAATAAATCTATGGTGAGAGTGTTGGCGATGATGAAAGAAGGTAAATTTGCGGATGCCGAAAACATTTTGGTGCAACTGCAAGATGCCTGCGATAAAGACAAGTTCGGCATCTGCAATATGAGCAATCTTGCCGCCAATATAGAGAAATGCCGCAACGGAATCTACGATGACCACCTTAAAATAGCCAAACGTGCTATGGATATGGGCAAAACGGATATTGCGGCGGCATTTATAAACAATACTATGGACTATATGAGCCGTAATCGCGAGGATATAAAAAATTCTTCTTCCTTTGATAATATGGCAGAGGCGGTTATTGCGGCTTATATCAAGGATGCGAAAAATATGACGGCGGCTACTCAAAACGAAGTAAGGATTGACAAACTTATAAAAGCCAAAAATCTTGCCGAAATGATAGGAGGAGAGATTGAAACGGAGGCTTTGAAAAATATTGCTTCCATCAACGGCACTACTTCTTTGACCGACAACCGTCTTGACTCCATTGAAGCCAATACTCCCGCACAAGGATACAGCCAAACCTACTCACAATATATTAATGACACCATTTCCGACAGCGATAAGTCGGTTGAACAGATTGAAAAGGACTATATAGCCTCATCAAACAATAAGTTGCCGAAGCGAAGCGTGGCAGTAGAGCAGACCAAAGCAAAGAGTATGAGCAAGGAGATTGATGACAAATTTTATGAAGTGCGTTCCTTTATAACGGTTAATAATTACGAGAAAGCGTTAGAGGTTTTGGAGTCGGCAAATCGGCTTGCCAAGATAGATATAGAAAAGAAGGAAGTGGAGAAGATGTATTTGGCGGCGATAAGAGAAATAACGGCAAAACGGATGTCGGCAGCGGAGTATGCGGTCTTTGTTGGGGATATTGCCAAAGCAGATAGCCTTGTGGCTTTAACGCAAGAACTTCTTGTGATGTATAAGATGACGGACGACAAACGAATAAAGGAGATAATGAATGCGTATTTGCTGTCGTTGGATAAGAAGGTTTGTGCCAAGAAACAGGAAGAGATTGATGTCTTTGTAAGCAATATTATGGATTGTATTAGGAGAAATGACTTTTATGCGGCGAATCAAAATATTGAAAGGGCAATTCAGATTAAGGGTTCTTCACAATGCCGATTGGATAAGAGCAAAGTGCGGGCATTAAAGCGGCAAATAGACAAACCTTTGGAGTATGTAGGGCTGAAAGAGCAAGTATCGGAAGTACTAAATGAGAGTAAGGACACGATGAAGTTTGTTTTTGGCTATGCGGGGCTTGAACAGTATTATATAGATAATGCTTTGGCTCAAATGCAAGTTAAACATGAGCCGTTAAGAGCAATTATGCACTCGTGGAATGATGATAAGCTTGTGATAAAATCAATAGAATATTTGATGAAGTATCGCAAATTTGAAATAGCATTGTCATTGATTGGGACGTTAAAAGATTTTGGTTACAAGGCATCGGATACAAAAAAAATACAAAGCAAATTGGGTGAAATGATGGCTTTGGAGAATATGAAGGATGCTGATAAAATTGAACGGCATCATAGAGTTAGTGATTTCTATCAGCAAGACAAATGGTTCAAATACTTCAATAAATCTTACGAGAAAAGTTATGAGAAATGGAAGAAAGAAAATAAAATTTCCAACTAATACTTGTATTGTAACAAAAAAAGTAATATATTTGCAGTCTAAATAATAATTAAATTTTATTGCTTTATGAAGAAAGTTATATTTTCATTTTTAACTCTGGCTCTTGCTTTCGGAGCATCTGCTCAGACTATCGTTTCCACAACTCCTGAAAACAGGAAAGTTGTTTTGGAAGAATTTACCGGTATTAATTGTACTTGGTGTCCTGATGGGCATAAAACAGCGAATAATCTCGCAGCAGCAAATCCCGGTAATGTATCTATAATAAATATCCATCAAGGTGGATTTGCAGCAAGCACCTACACAACACAATGGGGTAATGCTTTGGCTAATCAGTACAGCATCTCATCTTATCCTAATGCAACGGTAAATAGAGGTGCAACCTCATCTTCAGACAGAAGTGTATGGACAACATGGGCTAATAATGTTTTGGCTACGCCTTCGTGTGTAAATATTGCCACAACTGCAACAGTAGATGTAGCGACAAGAGTAATGAATGTTCATGTTGAAGTTTATTACACAGATAGTGCAGAAGGTGCCGTTAATTTCCTTAACATCGCTCTTGTGCAAGACAGTGTTTATGGAAGTCAAGTAGGAGGTTCGCAATTGAATCCCGACCAAGTAGCACCTGACGGCTCATATATCCACATGCATATGTTGCGTGATTTGCTCACAGGGCAATGGGGTGATACCTTAAAGACGGATGGAACAACGACTATTCCTGCCGGAACTTATATTGAAAAGGATTATACCTATACTATTCCTGAACAATTAGGCTCCCCTAATCCTATTCCAACAGAACTTGGAAATTTACATATCGTTGCTTTTATCACAAAAGACCATAAAACAATTTACACAGGTACGACAGTAACTCCTACTTACAACTTCCCTACCGAAATTACATTGGTAGATAAAGGAGTAACGTTTAATCCTATGTATGGTTGCAACGACTCCATCCAACCAATATTCAAAGTACAAAATTACAGCGGCACTCCTATCACATCTATGACTATTAACTACACAGGAGCAGCAGCACCTTTCCAATGGACAGGTAATTTAAATTCTTTGAGCACCACAAGCATTGAATTAGACCCATTACAGATTACATTAGGACAAAATGAAACCATCAGCATTACTATAGATAATGTAAATGGCGACTCTCCTGCTTCACCATACTTGTCTGCATCAGGCACAGTAAATAAACCAATTTTGGTAGAAGGTCATAACAGACCGGTATTGCATCTTGCAACCGATGCTTATGGCTCTGAAACAGCATGGGGTCTATTCACAGTTGATGGAACGCTGATTCAACAAGGAGGACCTTATGAAGACTTAAATAATGTAGGAACAACCCCTCATACTATTCCTTTGAACATTACCGAACCTGGATGTTATATTTTTCAAATTATAGATGGTTATGGCGATGGTATTAACTCTACTTTTGGTGCAGGTAATTACAGAATTGTTGATGGCAATGGAACAACCTTAATCTCTTCCAACGGACAATATGGAGCAGGAGAAATAAAAGAAATGCACATAGTAGAAATTACTATTCCTGAGGATGCGGTTTCAATTAACTCTATGTCATTAACGAGTTGCAATGATGCAGCATCGCCAACTCTTATTGTTACAAACGAAGGCTCAAACGCTATCACATCATTAACTATTTCTTATACCGGTTCAGAGAATCCTGTTGAATGGACAGGCAATATCGCTCCACTTGCAACTGGTACAATTCATTTAGCACCTGTTATCGTTCCATTAAATCAAAACACAACAATAAACGTTAATATTACTGCTGTAAATGGAACTACTCTTGCAACACCTGTTTCTACTTCGGGTACGATTACTGCAACTGCTCCGCAACAAGGACAATTCAGTGCAACATTATACTTAAAACCTGATGCCTTCGGCACTGAAACAACTTGGTTCCTTTATAATACCGCAGGAGAACTTATTCAGCAGGGCGGACCTTATGAAGATATTACAACCGCTGCTGATACCAGCAATATCCCAACAAAGGAGATTCCATTAAATGGCATTGTTGCTGACGGATGTTATACTTTTGAAATCCTTGATGCTTATGGCGACGGTATAAATAACGGATATGGTTCGGGCAACTACTCTATTAAGGATGCCAACGGTACTATCCTTGCTTCATCTAACGGAAAATACGGAGCGGGAGAAAGTAAAACTTTCACTATCTCAGGTTTAGTTGGTTTGGAAAACGTTTCCGGCTCAATCTATCAAACTTTGCTTTATCCAAACCCTGCTATGAACAGCACCACATTAGAGATTTCGGCAAGCGAAGGCTCTATGGCTACAATCAATGTTGTTGATATGCTCGGCAGAGATGTTATCGTTCTTGGCAACAAGGCTTTGAAAGCCGGCAACAACCACATTGAGATAAACACATCTGCTTTAAACAACGGCGTTTATTTTGTTAGAGTGGCAACTGCAAACGGCACGGCAACAAAGAAACTCATCATCAAAAAGTAATCAAATTACACTAAAATAAATTAAGGCTTGGAGGTTTCTTCAAGCCTTTTTTGTGCTCACGAAAGCAAATTACAAATTCACGAAAGCAAATCCTACACTCACGAAATCAAATTACAGATTCACGAAATCAAGTTCTACGCTTACGAAATCAAATTCTGTGATTCTGAAACTTGATTCCACGCTCGCGAAAGCAAATTCCAACGGCGTATAATCAGATAAGGATTTTTTCTTTCTTAATATACAATAAATAAAATCAAATCTGATATTATCGGTATCTTATTTTGATACTACTGGAAGCAAATATGGTAGTTTTAATACCTTATTCTGCCGTTGCGGATGCAAGATTAAGGGCGGTTATTGCTCAAAAAAATGTATTTTTGCAGTCTTAAACGGGAACGAATCTTTCAATCCATTATACAAAACAGCAATATGATAGAGGCAATCAACGTTTCAAAATATTTTAACGGCAAAAAAGTGCTCCGAAACGTCAATACCGAGTTCCAAAACGGCAAATGCAATATGGTAATCGGGCAAAGCGGAATGGGAAAGACCGTTTTAATGAAGTGTTTATCAGGTTTGTACGCTCCGGAAGAAGGCAAGGTGCTTTTTGACGGAAGAGATATGAGTACGATGTCAAAAAAGGAGGCGATGAAGGTGCATTCCAACATCGGGATGCTTTTTCAGGGCGGCGCCTTGTTTGATTCTATGACGGTGGAAGAGAACATTATGTTCCCCATTCGTATGTTTAACGATTTTAACAGGAAGCAACTGCTGGACAGAGTCAATTTCTGTTTGGACAGAGTCAATCTCAACGGCACCAATGCTTTGTATCCGTCAGAGCTTAGCGGAGGAATGCAGAAGAGAGTGGCGTTGGCGCGGGCTATTTCCGCAAATCCGAAGTATCTTTTCTGCGATGAACCCAATTCGGGTTTGGATCCCGTAACGGCAAGCCGCATTGACAAATTAGTAAAGGAGATTACGCAGGAATATAACATCACAACAATCATCAATACGCACGATATAAATTCGTTAATTGAGATTGGCGAGAGCGTAAATTTCATTCACGAGGGACAATTGTGGTGGAAAGGAGATTTGAAGCAAATGATGGGGAGCGACAACAGGGAATTGAATGATTTTATCTTTTGTAATACGCTCACCAAAACGCTTAAAACCGCTCTCTAACAAAGATTCATAAAATGGAAGCAATGATTTTTGCCGCCGGACTCGGCACTCGTCTTCGTCCTTTGACGGATGACAAACCTAAGGCTTTGGTTGAGATTGACCAAACCACGCTTTTGGATATCAATATCAGGAAACTGATTGCTGCGGGCTGCTCTCGGATTGTGATAAACGTGCATCATTTTGCTCAAAAGGTCATTCAATACATTGAAACAAAGGATTATGCGGCGGATATAAGGATTTCGGACGAATCTTCCTTGCTTTTGGATACGGGAGGCGGCTTATTGAATGCTCGCAACCTGTTTTCATCAAATCAAAACATCATTTTGCACAACGTAGATATTATTTCCGATGTGGATTTAGGGCTTTTGGAGCGGACGCATCTTGGTTTTGGCAACGCCATAGCAACGTTGGCGGTGAGCAAACGCCACAGCAGTCGTCAGATTCTTTTCAATGGCGATATGCAACTGAGCGGTTGGCAGAATGATGCGACACATGAGCGGATTATAACGAGGGATGAGGCTGATTTAACGGCGTTTGGATTTAGCGGAATCGCCGTTGTGTCGCCGTCAATCTTTGATTTGCTGCACAAAAAAGGTGCTTTCCCCATAATGAATCGGTATTTGGATATAAGCAGAGAGCATTGCGTGAAAGGCTTTGTGCATTCTGCCGAGCGATGGCTTGATGTCGGAAAAATATCGTCTCTTCCTGCTGCCGAGAAACTTGCAAAGCAGTTAAATATTACAAGCCATTAGGCGAATAAGCAATGGCTAAACCGCCTTCCGCCGTCTCTTTGTAAAGCGAAGGCATATCCTTACCGGTCAGATTCATCGTTTTAACAACTTTATCAAAGGAAATCATATGCTTCCCATCAGACATCATTGCGTAAAGGTTTGCATCCAATGCCCGCAAAGCAGCAAAGGCGTTCCTTTCTATGCATGGCACTTGAACCAAACCGCATATCGGGTCGCAGGTTAAGCCTAAGTGATGTTCCAAAGCCATCTCTGCCGCATATTCTATTTGCTGTGGTGTGCCTCCAAACAACTGATTCGCCGCTGCGGCAGCCATTGAGCAGGCTGAACCGACCTCTCCCTGACAACCAACCTCGGCTCCGGAAATAGAAGCGTTGGTTTTAATGGAATTACCGAACAATCCCGCTGTAGCCAAAGCCCATATTATTTGTTTATCCGTAAAGTTATGCTCCTTATTAAGATGATATAACACCGCCGGAAGCACGCCTGACGAACCGCAAGTGGGGGCTGTAACAATTTTTCCGCCCGAAGCGTTGTGTTCAGCCACTGCAAGAGCATACGCTTGCACCGATGTCCTGCCGGTTAATGAAGCCTTATAACTCCGAGCCTTTGTATAATAAGACATAGCCTTGCGTCTAAGGTGCAATTCGCCGGGAAGAACGCCTTCCTCCTGCAATCCGTCCTCAACAGACTGCCTCATAGTGTCAAGAATCAAGCGAAGATAATCCCAGATGTCCGCATCCTCAAATTCCTGTACGTATTCCCAAAAAGTAAAGCCCCTTTCGTCAATATATTTCAGTATTTCCGAAATGTTTTTGTGAGGATAGATATGCTCTTCTTCAAATTTCGTATTCTCATCCGCAATCTTCCCGCCGCCGACACTATATATTATCCAGTCCTTCGTTAGTTTCCCATCAGCATTAAAGGCTTCAAACTTCATTCCATTAGGATGAAAGGGCAACGTAATGTCGGCTCGCCATACTATATCGGTTCTTCCGCTGCCTAAAACATCAAGTATTGCCTTGTCTGTCAAGTGTCCTTTGCCTGTTGCGGCAAGAGAACCGTATAGAGTTACAATATAATGGTGTGTATCGGGAGTTCGTGTTAAGAATTCTTCGGCTGCCGTTCTTGGTCCTATGGTATGCGAACTTGAAGGACCATATCCTATTCGGTAAATCTTTTTTATGCTTTCCATATCAGCGTTTGGTAGAGATGAATTATTTTAAGAGAAGAGTGAGATTAGTTACTATCAGTTTAACACTCATTGCTATGAGAATAACACCAAAGAATTTGCGAAGAATATAAATTCCTGCTTTGCCCAATACACGTTCCACCCATTTTACTTTTCGTATCACAAAATAGACAATAAGCATATTGAGAGCGATAGCAATGATGATGTTTATAATACTGCATTCCGCCCTGAGGGAAAGAATTGTCGTCAGCGAGCCTGCTCCTGCTATAAGAGGGAAAACCATTGGTACGATTGTAGTATTGCCTGTCGGCGAATCATTCTTAAATATCTCTATGTTGAAAGTCATTTCTATCGCAAGGGCAAGAAGAATTATCGCCCCGGCAATTGCAAAAGATTCAATATCCACATTGAATAATTTCAGCAATCCTTCTCCCACGAACAGGAAACCAACCATAAAAACAAAGGAAATGCTTGACGCCTGCCAGGCATTTACTTGTTTGCTTTTGGAATTAAGGTCTATTATTATAGGAACAGACCCTGTGATGTCAATTATTGCAAACAGCACCATAAAGGCTGTGATTATTTCTCTTAAATCTATCATAATTTTTCGTTATCAGTATCCTAAAATTTTCAACATTGATTTATGACTTTGCTCTTTTGCAAAGAGTTTTGTAGTCCATTCTCCCTTGTCGTCCTTATCAAGAATTATATGTTTGGGTTGAGGAATAAGACAATGTTGAATGCCGCCATATCCCGCCAAAGACTCCTGATATGCTCCCATGTGAAAGAATCCTACGTACAAAGGCTCTTCTTCTTCATTGGTATATTTGGGAAGAAAAACCGCATTTGAGTGTTCCTCCGCACTATAATAGTCTTGCGAATCACAAGTCAGCCCCCCAAGAAATACTCTCTGGTATTCGTTGTCCCATTTATTGACAGGAAGGAGGATGAAACGCTGATTGATGCCCCAAGTATCAGGTAAGGTTGTGATGAAAGAAGAATCTATCATATACCAAAGCTCTCTATCGTTCTGCCTTTTCTTATCTATTATTGAGTAAAGGATACATCCTGATTCTCCAACAGTGAAAGAACCGAATTCTGTGAAGATATTAGGTTCGTCAATGCCTTGTTGGTTGCATATATTCTTGATTTGGGCGAGTATTTCCTCTGCCATATAATCATAATCGTAAGAAAAACTCAACGAATTCTTTATCGGAAAGCCGCCGCCTATGTTTAGAGAATCCAATTCGGGGGCAATCTTTTTCAATTCGCAATAAACATTAACGCACTTCTGCAATTCATTCCAATAATAAGCCGTATCCTTAATACCGGTATTGATAAAGAAATGCAACATCTTCAGTTTAAACTTCGGATTGTTTGCAATCTTATGTCGGTAGAAAGAAATAATTTCATTGTATCTTATTCCGAGCCGCGAGGTGTAGAAATCAAAAACCGGTTCCTCCTCCGCAGCAATACGTATTCCGACCTGACAATTTCTGTTTATTGTTTGGTCAAGCAAATCAATCTCTTCAATGTTATCAATTATGGGTATAACGTTCTCAAATCCCGAATTAAGCAACTCACCGATGTTCTCAATGTACTGAGGTCTCTTAAATCCGTTACAAAGAATGTATTGATTTTTATCAATCTTGCCTTGCTCGGATAATTCGTTGATAAGATTTATGTCAAACGCCGAAGAAGTCTCAAGATTCACTTCATTCTTCAACACCTCATCAAGCACGAACGAGAAATGAGAACTTTTGGTGCAATAGCAATAGTTATACATTCCCTTGTAATCAACCTTGGCAATGGCAACATTAAACAAGCGTTTTGCCTTTTGAATTTGCGTTGAAATACGAGGCAGATACGTTATCTTCAAAGGAGTTCCGTATTGATTGATTATATCCATCAGCGGAATATCATGAAACAATAATTCGTTGTCATCAACGCTAAATTCCTCCTGAGGAAATTCAAATGTTTGCTTAACTAAATCTATGTACTTGTTCTTCATTTTCGTAATCCGATTAACTTACTTTGCTGTTATTTTATCAACTTAACTCAATTACTTTCGCTGCAAAGTCTTGGTTTTGGCTTGCAAAATTACAACATTTATTGCATTCCCGCAAGCAAAAGTGCGTATTAAGTTGTGCCTCACACACATTATTTTTATATTACTTCGTTTCATTTCATCCTAATGCGATTTGATTTTGCTTTGGTATATACCAAAATTAAATTTGATATATACCCTTTTTACGTTTGGTATATACCAAATTTCATTTTGGTATATACCCTTCCAAAATAAAACGGGCTTCTGTGAAAATCAAACGGCTTTTCGCAAAGACAATACCTGATATGAATAAAGTATTCGCAAATTTTGTGATAATATAGTGAGGTTATGATTTCACAATTGTTTTTTTTGTATTTTTGCAATCAAAATAGGACGCAATGAACTACGCACTCAAAATATCTAAATGCCTTATCATATTATCATTAACGGCATTTATGATTTCCTGTTCGGGCAAATCCGACCAGCAAACGCTGAATTCTGACGACAAGATTGCTTTATTAGACGCCAAAATCAGAAAAAATCCCAAAGATTCCGAGCTTTACTTCGCCCGTTCCAAAGCATTCTTTGAACAAAAGAAAATAAAAGAAGCATTACTTGATGCTAAAAAAGCCATAAATCTTAACAATAAAGACGTAGATTACTATATCCTTGAAGCCGATATACTGTTTGCGAGCGGCGAAACGACACTTGCTTTTGACGCTTTGCAGAATGCCCTAAAAGTAGATAGCAAATCAAAGGATGCTTATCTCAAAACAGCGGAATTATCTTTGTATCTGCGTGATTACGATAAGGTCAATGTAAATGTAAATAAGGTCTTGGCATTAGATAAACTCAATGCAAAAGCATATTTCTTAAAAGGCTGGACGCTAAAAGAGCAAGGCGACACGGTAAGAGCCGTTGAGGCATACAAAAAAGCAGTAGAGTTGAAATCGGACTATGATGAGGCTTTTGAGGAACTTGGTTTGCTTTATGCCATAAAGGGAGATGGCTTGGCGGTAGAGTATCTTAATTCCACCATAAGTTTGAATCCGCAAAATACGGAGGCGATGTATGCCCTTGCGGAGATATTTCGCAAAAACGGAAACTATCAAAAGGCTCTCGATACCTACAAACAGGTTCTGGATATAAAGCCCGATGATGTTAAAACGCTCAATAGTGTCGGTTATGTGAATATGGAAGAGAAGAAGGCTTACGATGTGGCTCTGGAATGCTTCAATAAGGCTATTGCAACGGACTCTAACTATGCTCTTGCCTGGTTAAACAGGGGTGATACTTATGAAAGGATGGGGCAAATCAAGAAAGCAAAAGATGATTACCTGAAAGTAATTGAATTAAGTCAGACTTTGAAACTGCCGGACGGCGTAGAATCTTTTGCCAAATCGCATCTTGAAAAATTAAAATAAAACAATATGACAACCTTAAAAGGAAGAAATCTTATTTCTATCACGGATTACACCAAAGAAGAGTACATTCAAATACTTGATTTGGCAAAAGAATTTGAAGCAAACCCTAAACAGCCGATATTAAACGACAAAGTAGTGGCTTCAATCTTCTTTGAACCTTCAACCAGAACGCGTTTGAGTTTTGAAAGTGCTGCCAATATGCTCGGGGCACGCATTATCGGTTTTTCCAATCCTGCTGCTACCAGCTTGCAAAAGGGCGAAAGTTTGCACGATACGATACAAATGGTCAGCAGTTATTCGGATATAATTGTTATGCGCCACCCTCGTGACGGTGCGGCAAGGTATGCAGGCGAAGTTGCTTCTGTTCCTGTTATCAATGCGGGCGACGGAGCCAATCAACACCCTACTCAATGTATGCTTGATTTGTATTCAATCCGCAAGACGCAAGGCACATTGGACGATTTGCATATAACGATGGTGGGAGACCTTAAATACGGACGAACGGTTCATTCTTTGGTGCAAGCCATGTGCAATTTTAAGACCACGTTTCATTTTGTTTCGCCAAAGGAATTAGAGATGCCTGAGTCGGTAAAAAGACATGTGAAAGACAAAGGACTGAATTATAAAGAATATACGAAGTTAGAGGATGTTATTCCTTTCTCCGACATAATTTATATGACCAGAATACAAAAGGAACGCTTCCCCGACCCTACGGAATACGAAAAAGTAAAGGATTGTTATGTGCTTGATGCGGCTACATTAAAAGGTTGCAAGGAGAATATGCGGGTTCTGCATCCGCTTCCAAGAGTTAATGAGATTACAATGGACGTTGATAAAACGCCTTATGCTTATTACTTTCAGCAGGCTCAGAACGGAGTCTATGTACGTCAAGCATTAATAGCAGCAATATTAGGAGTTAAATAAATAAAAAAGCAATGGATAATAAGAAAGAATTAGTTGTTTCGGCTATTGAAAACGGAACCGTTATTGACCACATACCTGCCGATGCTGTTTATAAGGTTGCAAGTATTTTGAATTTAAGTCTTCACGACGATGAGGTGATTATAGGAACTAATCTTGAGAGTAAGAAACTCGGAAAGAAAGGTATCATCAAGATTAAGAACAAATATTTCAAGCAGAACGAGATTGACAAGATTGCTGTTGCGGCTCCTACTGCTACTTTGATAGAGATTAAGGATTCAAAGAAGGTTGTTAAGCGTAAGGTTGAGGTTCCCGATATTTTGCAGGCTATTGTAAAATGTATTAACCCTAATTGCATCACCAATGTTGAGGATGTCCAGACCAAATTCAAGGTTATTGACAAGCATCCTTTGACAATCCAATGCCATTATTGCGAAAAAACTCAACAACCGGCAATGCACTAAACGCCGAACACTCACAATTCCCTACACAAAATCTTATTCTTTTAAATTTCTAATCCTTTACAAACATTAAAAAACTTTGTAATATACAAAAGGTTTACTGAACCTCTGCCGAACATTTGTATCTTTACAAAAGGTCTGCTTTACTCCTGCCGAATGTTTGTGTCTTTAATTTCTATGAAAACCGCAATATACATATATTATTTATCTCATAATTCTTTTTTTACTAATTTTGCAATCTACAAGCAGTAAAAAAGTAATGGGGAAAAAGAAGAAAAAGCGATTAGTCTTAAAATGGCTTTTATGGATAGTCGGCGGCTTTATCGGCGTGTCGCTTTTTTTTAGTTTATTATACTATTTTGTCAATCCGCCCTTTACTATTTTAATGCTTCAAAGAACAATTGAACAAACTTTTTCCAAAGACAGAACGGTTAGATTAAAGAAAGATTGGGTGGATATAAAGGATATATCGCCGCAAATGATAAGTGCGGTCGTTGCTGCCGAAGATTGCAATTTCACAAGGCATAACGGTTTTGATTGGGAACAGATTAAACTTGCTAAAAGGAAAGCGGAAAAAACAGGCAAAAAACCACGCGGAGCCAGCACCATATCTCAGCAAATGTGCAAGAACGTATTTTTATGGACAGGACGTTCTTATGTGCGTAAGGCTTTGGAAGCATATTATACTCTTTTGATTGAAAACATTTGGACCAAAGAACGAATAATGGAAGTCTATCTTAACGTCATTGAATTCGGAGACGGTATTTATGGTGTGGAGGCTGCGTCCGAATATTACTTTCATAAAAATGCCAAGAACTTAACCAAACGAGAGGCGGCAATGTTGGCGGCTGCTCTACCTTCTCCTCTAAGACGCAATCCTGCCCACAGAACTAATTACTACAACTCACGGGTTAATGCTATTATGGGAAGAATGGCTGTTGTCGGAAGAGTGAGATTGAAATAGGCTAATGATGAATTGGGAACAATACATAAACGGATTTCAATCGTATATTAAACTTGAAAAAAGCCAATCGGCAAATACATTTGTTGCTTATCTGTCGGATGTTCGCAAGTTTTTTGACTTTATGACGGCTAATTATTCCGATATAAGTGCAAAAGAAGTAAATCAAAAGCATATAGAAGAATTTTTGAAGCATATCAATACCTCGTTCAATCAATCACAGGATATGACAACGCTCAAAGTAAGCAGTCAAAACAGACTTATATCGGCTTTGCGTTCCTTTTTCAAATATCTTATCACCGAAGATGAGATAGAAGATGACCCTACATCGTTAATAGAGCCTGCAAAACTGCCGTCAAAAATTCCTGCCGTGCTGACCGATTATGAAATTATGCAGATGTTGGATATATGTGATAAAACTACTTACAAGGGCTATCGTGATTATGTAATGATTGAGGTGTTCTATTCTACCGGTTTGCGTGTATCCGAATTGATTGGCTTAAAAATAAGTGATGTCTTCTTTGAACAGGAATTCATAAAGGTTGTAGGCAAAGGCGATAAGGAGAGAATTATACCGATAGGGAAGATTGCATTACATCAGTTGAAAGTATTTATAAAGGGATGGCGACCTTCTGTTTCAAAGAAGAGCAATAAAAGAGTTCCTTATGTTTTTCTCAATCAAAGAGGCAGCAAACTTACTCGGCAATATGTATTTATGATAATAAAAGATTTAGCCGAAAAAGCAGGTATTAAGAAAAACGTTCATCCGCATATCTTACGACATAGTTTTGCTACCGAACTCGTATCGCGTGGTGCGAATATCATGGCAGTAAAAGATATGATGGGACACGTCAATGTTCGCTCCACAGAAATATATACCAATTTTGATACGACAACTCTGCGTGAGACTTTGCTGCTGTATCATCCTTTATACAATCAAGAAATAAATACTTAAAGAATATATTTAATGAAAAGTTTTTTTATTTTAGTGCTTGGATTATTTTTATCTGTTATTGCTTTGTCGCAAGATGTATTTGTAATGCCGCAAAACAGTAGTGAGTCATATACTACCAATAATTGTATCATTTATGATGACGGCGGACAGAATGGGGTGTATGGAGAATATGTAAATGGTGAGATAACAATAAATACAACAGGCGGAAATGCATATTATGATACTGTTTATTTGGAATTTGATATGGAAATGCCGTCTTTTACAAAGATACAAATATATGGCAGTTTCGGACAACTCATCTTTGAAAACAGCAGCGCCTTTGATACTCTTGATATTCCCGTATGTGATAATAGTCTAAGGGTAGTTTTCCATACTGATTGTGATACTTCACCGCATGGTTACGGATTTCGTATGACGGTTGGAATAAGAGACACCTGCCCTGCTTATGTTAATTATGTAAATGCACAAGTACTGCCGAATAATCAAGCCCTTCTTACCTGGAATGCCGCACAGGGAAACTATCTGGTATCTATCGGCAATTCTGTCTTCGCTCTTCAGGATACATCAATGTCCTTTCCTTATGTTGTAAATGGAGATACTCTTTTTGATTTAAATCATTGCGAAAATTATTCTGCTTATGTTTATACACCTTGCGATACGGCTTCTCCTTATTTTCACAGATGTTATGAATCTGCTTATACACAATGGCGTCAATGTCTTTGCCCGAGACCTACCTATATAAACACTAATGCTATTAATAATACAAACGATTATTTGATTTCTTGGGGCGAACCTACCGATACTATAACGTGGGCAATTTGGTTAATCAATGATAGAACAGGTGATACGATAATAAGTACAACGGATACCAACTTTTTTATTGTAGAAGACGCAGATATCAACACCCATTATACGGGATATTTATATAGTGATTGTTCTGATGCTTCCTCTCATTACGCTTTTTCTTGCGGAAGTTCGTTTGGTTTTTTTCAATGCCCTGTTCCTCTGCCTGCAATCACTTCTGTTTATTCTACAACCGACAGCATTATTGTTAATTGGAGCAATGCCGACAGTACAATCAACTGGGTTGTATCTCTATCACTACAGGATTCCTTAATATATAAGGATACAACAACAGAAGGCATAATACAATATGGCAACCTTTTGTCCGAAACGAAATATACTTTGAGTATTTATGGCTTTATTGACTCTCTGATATGTGATACTTTGGTTATGGATATTGTAACTTACGCTCATTGCATTTCTTATTCAAATCTGCATTCTCCTACTACAAAATGCACTTGGGGAAACACATCTTCATCTCCGTTTGATTATGAAGGAGTTTTTGATTACGGACAAGACAGCGTTGAATCAAGGCATACCGTTATTACGGACACATTGGCTTCCGACCCGAGAACGGGTGATTTACTTAAATTGATACCTTCCGGATTTAAAGAGTCGGTTCGGCTCGGCAATTGGGAAGGAGGGTCTTCGGAAGCCATTACTTATTCTTATTTAGTGGATACAACAATTTATAGTTTGTTGATTTTACGATATGCAATCGTACTCTTTGACCCTCCATCTGCTCATCCTGCCGACAGAAGACCAAGTTTTGTATTAGAGATTCTTGATTCTAATAATATAATCGTTGATACTATATGCGGCAAGGCTAATTTCGTGGCAGGCGAAAATACTAACGGCTTTAACGTATATCAAACGAATATTTTATGGAAAGACTGGACGACAACAGGATTTGATGTATCCGCATACCATAAGCAAAAAATAAAGGTTAGAGTAACAACAAGAGATTGCGCTGACGGCAATCCCAATCATTATGGCTACGCTTATTTCACTCTTGAATGCAGCAATAAGGCTTTGGTAGTATTAAATTGCGGGCAGGCAGACAGCAGTTTATTTGCAGCACCAAACGGATTTGCTTATCAGTGGTATAAAGACAATGTTTTAATATCTACGTCTCAATATTTGACCGTTCCTGCCATGCCTTCCGAATATTATGACTGCGTGGTTTCAAGTATAGACAATCCTTCCTGCAATTTTACAATTTCTGCTATCTCCGGCAATCGCTTTCCTCAAGCAAGATTCTCGTCGATTTATAATTTCCGCGATTGCGAATTTAAGTTTAGATTTACCGATGCAAGCTTTATTTCGTCCGATTCAAACGGCGTAATTTTTTTAAGCAATAAGTGTGAATCCGTACAATGGTTTGTTGAAGATTCTCTTGTCGGCACAGACCACATCCTTAGTTACAATTTTAAGAACGAAGGCGATTATCATATAAAACTAATTGCAGGCATCGGCAACGACTATTGTCTTGACAGCACTGATACTATTATTCATTTGGTAAGCCCTGCCATACCGCCGAAAATATCAGGCGACAGCGTAATATGCGATAACTTTCCCGCAACATTAACAGTAACTAACGGCGAAAGATATTTGTGGAACACCGGACAAACAACCCAATCCATCACTCACTTTTTAGACACAACAACCCTTTATTCGGTAAAGGTATTAGATACTTATGGTTGCAGGGACAGTGCCGAATATGAGGTTAAAGTCTATCCTTCTTATCACAATCTGGACATCTATGACACCGTTTGCTCTTTTGAACGCTATGCTCCGCAAGGAATACCACTGACAGAGACAGGAATATATTACTTAGACTTCCTTTCATCAAACGGATGCGATTCAAATATTGTGTTACATCTTTACATTGATGATTATTGTGGTGATATTTTCGTGCCGAATGCCTTTACCCCCGATGAGCAAAGGAACACTCGTTTTATTCCTTACACCGATAATGCGGTAGAAATCACATTTGAGGTTTATAATCGCTACGGGGGATTGGTTTTTATCAGCAATAATATAAATGAAGGCTGGGATGGTTCGTTCAAAGGCAAGCCTTGTCCGCAGGGAGTCTATAATTGGCGGCTTGTTTATCGCTTTACCGAATTTCCTTCCCTACAACAAATCAAATACGGCAATGTTATGCTGATTCGTTAAGCCGTTTTACAATTTTTTTTTGGTCATCTCTGCCATTCTATGCCTTAAAAACGCTCACCGATAAAGGATTCTACAACAATCAAACCTTAAAATATTTTTTTATTGCTTTGTAAATCAAGTATATTAAATATTAAAAAAGCCCGACAACATTATATTGTCGGGCTGGAATAATTGTTATACGAAATTAGATGCTATAACTATATACCAAAACGCAAACCGATAGTCAGTAACAAACCGTTTAATTTAACAAAAGGAAAATCTGCTATTTTGGAACCGCTGCCGAATTGTTTAGTTATTCCTGTGTTAATACTGTAACGATAAAGCAATGAAATCACTGATGATACTTGTTTAGAGGACAGCATCTTTAATGTCAAGCCGACAGGTATAAATAAATTAAATCTCTGTGCAAAATTCAAATTATGTACAATCCCATTTGTATTATCTCCAAACTGAATAAAATTATGATACAAGCCAAACCCAATTCTTCCATATAAAGAAATAGGGTCTTTTATTAAAAACGGATAAGCAGCATCAAGACTCATAGAAGCAACATCAATTTGAATTGTTTTATTATTGAATTGTTTTAATGAACTTTCTATACCTATACTAAGAATTAAGTCCAGATTATTCTTAAACGTTGCACCCCAATCAACACCATAAATTCCGTTTATTGCAGGCTTTTTATCCATCGCCAGATAGTTCATTAAATTTTTATTTGTATTTAATGTAGATATACCGCCATTGATACCAGCCCAACAATCAACTTCTTGCGCTTTCGCTTCATTCATATTTAAGCCTCCTATTAAGGCTATTACGATAACAAATAGTATTTTTCTCATCCCTGTTTAATTTTTAGTTATTACTCTTATTATTTTTATGGAAGTATTTTTTATCGTTGCAAATATACAAATTATCTCTCTAAAACAAGCAAAAAACACAATATTTTTTCATTTTATCTCTTTCTTAAAATAAAAAAAGTCAGCGAAAGGCTACTTCGTTAAAATGAAATCAAGGAATATTTTTGCCAAAGGCTGTTTCATTTCCGTCAGACAGCCTTTTGTTTTCGGCAAAGGAAGAAAGCAATGTTTTAGTGATTAAATTCTTTTTGTAACTTTGCAAATCATAATTTAGTAATGGTTATGTCGGAATATAAACAGGGAGAATTATTGAGCAAGATTGAGTTGCCGCACGATGTAAAGCAGTTGCCGCACGACAAACTGCCGCAACTTTGCAAGGAGTTAAGGGAATATATTGTGGATGTGCTGGCTGAAAACCCCGGACATTTGGCTTCAAGTCTCGGAACTATTGAATTAACGGTTGCATTGCATTATTTATTTGATGTACCCAATGATACGCTGGTCTGGGATGTGGGTCATCAGGCGTATGCTCACAAAGTATTAACAGGACGTAAAGATAAATTCCCGACTATTCGCTCTTTGAACGGAATAAGCGGCTTCCCCAAGAGGTCGGAAAGCCGTTTTGATTGTTTCGGAACGGGGCATGCCTCCACTTCTATCTCATCTACGCTCGGTATGGCAATAGCCGATGCGTTGCATGACAAGTCTCATCATCACATTGCAGTCATCGGCGATGGTTCTATGACGGGTGGAATGGCTTTTGAGGCGTTAAACAATGCCGGAGCAAGCAATGCCAATATGCTAATCATTCTTAACGACAACGGAATCTCTATTGATAAGCGTGTTGGTGCATTAAGCCGATATTTTACCACCATTACCGCTTCCCAAAAGTACAATCGCTTAAAGAATAGGATATGGAATATGCTCGGAGGCAACACAATGTCATACGCAAAGCACAAATCATTTATGAAAAAGGTGCTTCTGGCAACCAAATATGTCTTTTCAGGAAAAAGTACCTTCTTTGAAGCGTTGAATATTCGCTATTTCGGACCTATAAACGGCAATGATATTGATGAATTGCTTAAAACGCTCGCATCATTGAAAAAGATAAAGGGAGCAAAGATACTTCATATCGTTACCAAAAAAGGTAAAGGGCTGCCAATGGCTGAACAGAATCCTACGACATACCATTCGCCCGGATTGTTTGACCCTCATACCGGCGAGATACAGCATAACAATTCACCCGTTGTTCATCCTCCGAAATTTCAAGATGTTTTCGGAGAAACTATTGTTGAATTGGCGGCGGCGGATGAAAGGATTGTCGGCATAACTCCTGCTATGCTTTCCGGCTGCTCACTTGACAAAATGAACGAACGCTATCCCAACAGAACATTTGACGTTGGCATTGCGGAGGAACACGCTGTTACTATGGCGGCAGCAATGGCTACGAGAAACATTGTACCTTTCTGCAACATATACTCTTCTTTTATGCAGCGGTCTTTTGACCAAATCATCCACGATGTTTGTTTGCAAAAACTGCATGTAGTTCTCTGTATTGACAGAGCAGGTCTTGTCGGGCAGGATGGTGCAACCCATCACGGCGTATTTGACCTTGCTTACCTTAGAATGATACCTAATATAATTATTGCCGCACCTCTCAATGAGATGGAGTTAAGAAATATGATGCTTACCGCTCTTCATACCGATTCTCCCTTCGCTATTCGCTATCCAAGAGGCAATGGCTACAATATTGAGTGGAAAAACAAGATGGAAATCATTCCTGTCGGCATTGGAGAGAAGGTTTATGGCGGCAAAAGCAAGATTGCAATCCTTTCTATCGGCTCTATCGGCAATAATGCTTGGGATGCCATCAATATATTAAAGAATGAAGGAAAGGATGCGGCTTTTTACAATTTCAGATTCCTAAAACCGCTTGACAAAGCACTGGCTGATGACGCATTTGCCAACTATGACACGATTATAACCATAGAAGACGGCGTTATAACGGGCGGATTCGGCTCTGCCATATCGGAATACGCCGCCGAAAAGGGCTATCACAACCGCATAATCAGACTTGGCATCCCCGATACCTTCATTGAACACGGCACCATCAGGCAATTGCAGGAATTATGCGGCATTGATGCGGCGTCAATAGCCGATTTGCTGCGTTCTTTATAGCCTCGCAATCATATTACTGCATATCGGGCTAACATTACTTTGTTTCATTTTAACAAAAGGCTGTTTCGTTAAATTAAAACAGCCTTTCATTTTCATAAAACGCCGTTTTATTTCGCACAAATAGCCTCTCGTAAAAAAATAATGTCAGTCCGACACGGACAAGCAGCCTTTTATTTTGCCCGAACAAAGTTATTTAATCCGATAACTATATTTCATCTTAGCAAAACCCTGTTCAACAAAAATCTTCCATCATCATGTGCAAATTATAGAATATTTAACACTGATAAACCCGCAAAAGAGAAAAATAAAACGAAATTTAATAAAATTTATATGGAGTTTTATTGCTCATAATCAGCGTAATAGAAAAATAAATCAAAATTTTTTCATCTTTTTGCTTGCTATTAAGAAAATAAGTTGTACTTTTGCATCTGAAATTTAATTGTTCGCTCAAATGAAAAGGCATTGCAAAGATTGTAATTTATGTAATACGGAAGCGTATCGCAAGGATATGGAAAGGATTGTAGCCGTTCAGAAGAATGACTCGCAGTTCTCGTCTTGTAATGCAGAGCAAAATCAAGACATTTTCAACAAACAATATACTAATTTACAAAAACATTATTCATTTTTTACACAACATTTTTTTATAAGTTGGAAATCCTTCTTGTCTAATCTTAAAAGATTATCAGGAGGTCTGAGTCGTTTTTTGTTATCCCCTGTAAAAGGACAGCAAAAGGCGACTCGCATTTTTTATAATCGGAGAAAATTAAAATAAAACCAGATAAAAACAAAATGAAATAAAGACACAGAGACAAAAGAGTAAGGATTGTTACGATAATTTAAGTTTATTATAGTGTGCAATAAGAAAATAAAATTTCAGAAAAAGAAGTGGTGCAATCCTTCACTCTTTGTTTTTAGACAAAACAAACAATAAGATGACAATTTGATTGAAAACGAATAACCTAATTAGATCATGGGGGAGTGAGATTACCTTTTACTGCATTGTACCAACACATATTTTATGTATAATTTCACTATAACCGACTAAATAATGCATCTCCTCCCCTTTTTATTAATATTAAAACAACAAACTATGGCATTCTTTAAATCAAGCAATCCAAAAAAAATCAAATTCGGCGAAATAATATTTATCATCGTTGCTTTGGCGTTAATATTAATAGCTATTAATTCATTTATATCGTGGAGTGTATCTTTGTTGTAAGAAAAAAATTCAGTCAAATATGAAAGGTTTAAAATCTTTTTGCGACTTATGATTATAAAACAGTAAAAAAACTTAGCTTCATTAAATAGTATTTTTTTAACATTAAAATGTCTTTGAGGAAACCCATAAAAGGTTTCCTTTTTTTGTTGTTCTATTTTTGCCATACGAAGAAAGAATTTAATGAAATCAAAGACGGGCGATAAGGTCTCTGATATCAATCGTATTACCGCAAGCAAAATTTTGCTCGGGACAGCGATTGAAGCCATGAAGATTGCAAGGGCGGCATTTCAACCAAGTATGCGTTTGCACAATGCAAGAATCATCACTCAAAGGTGTAAATCCGAATTCGCCAACCGTTGAACAAAACACCGCAGTTACCGATGCATTTACGGCAGAACAAAGATGCAGGGGAGCGGAATCATTGGTAAAATTCATTTTTGCACCTTTCATCAACGCCGCTGACTGCAAAAGCGACATCTTACCGCATAAATTTTCCGCATTATCAACCTTTGCCGCCATAATGATTGATTCGCACAACTCAAAATCGGCTTTCCCACCGAGCAGATATACTTTCCCTTTTGCGGATGCTGCTTTTGCCAACTCTATCCACTTGTCTAACGGCATTTGTTTAGTCTTCCACAGAGATGAAGGGCTGAATGTGTAATATGTTTCCTGCTTTGGCTGCGATAAATCTTCATAACACGGATACAATTTAGGCTTTTCAACGGGCGATTTGCAGAAATCGGCTATCAAAACGCCGTTTCGGGTTATCTCATGCGTGAATTCGGTTTTGCTAATCCTGTGTTCATAACGCTTGGAGAAGAAAACAGACAGCGG
The DNA here is from genome assembly GCA_031263015.1 of Bacteroidales bacterium. Classification (GTDB taxonomy): domain Bacteria; phylum Bacteroidota; class Bacteroidia; order Bacteroidales; family P3; genus JAISGN01. Next base: position 50,451 of record JAISGN010000006.1, on the reverse strand, counting down.
ATTCTTGCTAAAACCTCTTGTCTTCTTTGCTTTGGACAAAACGGTCAGCAGTCCGCTTGAAGCAAAACGCTGCAAATTCAGAACCAAATCATAGTTCTGTTGCCGTATTACCTTAATTAATTTGAGCAAATTGACGTATTTATGCCGTCTTTTGCACCAAACAAAAACATTATGCAAGAAAGGATGATTGTCAAACAGGGTTTCATTCCCCTCTTTGACCAAAACATCCAACAGAACCTCAGGATAATCTCTGTGAAGCGTCTCTAAAACGGAAGTAGCCAGCACAACATCGCCGATAGATGCCGTTTGAATGACAAGAATCCGCTTCATCAAGCCCTAATTCATTATATCAAAAAATTCATACATACAATGCCTGAACGCATCGTTGTCCATACCGCAGCCATACCAATGAAAATTACCGGCAGACCATACAAAAACAACGAAAATGATTACTAAAATAATCGCTATTGCCCGTAAAGACACTCCGATGATTGCACATATTTGCCCGGCTCTAAGCAAGGAATTGTTTTTATAAAGTTCGGGGGCGCTATTGAATTGTTTCAAGCCGTTACGAGCAAGCACCAACGCAATGATGCCGCATATCAAACCACCGCTGACAACGATTGAACAAATACCAAGCACTAATACCGCAACGGAATAAGGAGGATTTTCTTTTAGATTTGTTTCCATGATTCTAAATTAAAGGTTTAATGCTGCAAAAGTAAGAAATATTTTCAAAACATAAGGTTTGAGAATCATAATATTAGATATGGTCAAAATGAAAGGCTGCTTTATTAGAATGAAAGGCTGTTTTATTTTAACGAAACAGCCTTTAAAAAAAATATAATGTCAGTGCGACACGCACTTCTCTTCTATCTCCCAATTCTTCCTTACATTAAGGACTTTATCATAGTATTTCACGCTTTCCGGTTGGCGTTCTGCGTCAAAATCACCGCCATCCCATTTGCCGTTACGGCTTTTGTCATCAATGATTTTAACTTTGTATTTATTCTCTTTAAGGTTGGAAAAAATACATTGAGCATCGGCGATGTTTTTCCTTGCAATCTCCTTGCCGTTAAGGTCTTCCAAAATGATTATCAATGGTTTGACGGAATCAAAGTTAAGAGTTATCCTGCCGTAATCTTCCTTAGTCGTAACCGAAAAGGCAGTCGTCAGGCTATCATTTGATTGCGAGATGAGATTGTCAAAGATGCCCTGTGATAAAACGAGCTTATAATGTTTTCCTTCCTGCAATAAATCCCTGCTTTCCAAGTAAGTAGTATGGCTAATGAAGGTTATGCTGTCGCAAATGCTGTCTTCAATCAGACAAGCCTTGATTTCAATATTTTCTTCGCAGGGAAAGGGCAGTTCAAGTCTCAATTTATCAAAATAATCAAGGGTATTATTCGGCGGAATGATGGCAAAAGTGCTGTCGGTCTTTGATTTGCGTTTTTGGAAATAGTACATCAGGAGCGTTTCCTTAAAGTTTCCGCAAACAATCTCGGCATTCAAAGTATCAAAAGTGCGGTTGCCGATTGCGAAACAGGTCAAAGTATCTCTCTTTGCTGAAAATACGTTAATGGTTTGAAGAGTCGTATCGGCGAAATCAATATGCACGCTGTCCGAAGGAGGTTGGGAAAAAACGATTTGAAGTTTCCTGTCGCTCAAAAGTTTCTTGTCAATATTGAGGATTGTATCCGGCGGCTCAAAGAAGTAGTATATCGGCAGAGAATCGGCTTTTATTACGCTGTCCTTTGAAAAAAACGGCGTAACAGGCTTATCCGAAAAAGCTATACCTTCTGTCGGCAAATCATAATAAAGGTTCTGATTTTTGTCGTCAAGGATTAATAAATTGTATTGACCTGATGCTATATTACGAAAGCGAAACACGCCGAAGGTATCAAGCCTTGTTACGTAATCGGGCTGTTCCGTATGCATTATTGCACGTCCCCGTTCGGTATTATAAAGTATTACCAATTTATTGCTAACGGGTTTTAGCGTGAAAGCCTCAACCGCTTTGCCGAAATAGGAAAGGCTGTCAATTATTTCGCCCGTTGAAAAACTGTAAGAGAAGTTTCCGAGATGGTTTCCTTCGGTATAATCCTTTATTGCGTCGGCAAAATCAAATATATAGGTGGTGTTGGGGCGTAAGGTGTCGTTCCATTTCACTCTTATGGTCTTTAAGCGGCTGCTTACTTCGGGTTTGGATTGCAAAGGCGGCGAAACGATGAGTTTTTGTGCCACATTATCAAGCTCAATGTACTCATCAAACGTTACTTCAAAGGTATTGGAATGGAAATTGGTCGTATTGTCCTTAGGATTTGCCGTTATTGATTTAGGAGGCTTGATGTCCTTGTCTCCTCCTGTGGGCATAGCGATGCGAGCGCAAGACACACAACAAAGAATTAAGATTATTGAAAGGTAATACTTCATTTTCTTATTATAAATGTGCTCCCGACGGGATTCGAACCCATAGCTTCAGAACCGGAATCTGAAATTTTATCCGTTAAACTACGGGAGCATATCTTAAAAGCAGGTTGCAAAAGTATGAAAAAATATATAATTAGCCTCGAAAGGCATTGCTATATATCAAGGTAAAAGTCTCGGTACGTAATCCCGTTTATCACCAAATCTATAACGCAATTCTTATCAATCTCCTTATTGTTTATCTCAATTACTTTGGCGGATGGCACATTTGAAAAGTCGTTTCGGTATATCTTTTCGGCTATAACCTTGTTGTCTTTGCGGACAATAATCTTATCGAGCAATATTCCGCCGTCATACACCAAAACACGCCCGTTGTCAGTCCAAAGATAAATGTCGGAGATGTTGCTTTCACCAGGTATTTTCAGGGCATTCACAAGATGTATTCGGTATTTGTCTGCGGTAGTTCCTTTGTTTATCCACGTATTAAGAGAAGCGTTCGTGCAGATGTTTTGAAATTCATTATGCTTTGTGTCTTCAAGGAAAATTATCACGTCTTCGCTCGTAATGGAAGAAAGGTTATCTATTCCCATAGCAATGGTTGATGCCGCCGGAGCGTACAATCCCAATCCTAAAACGACAGGATAATGGGAGAAGGTGTTGATTGCAAGTTCTTCATTGCCTATTATGGTATAAATTTCCGGGTTATTGCTTGAACCAAACAATTTATGAGCGTCATAATCGTCAAATCCGTTCTTTGCATAGTTGTTAAACTTTATAATACTGCGGTTGAATATCGGCTTGAAATCAGATGTTGCTGACGTCTTCGCAACAAACAATGACAAGCAATCTGGACGTTGCTCCTCATAAACAATACTATCTCCCGTATATTGTTGCGAACGCTTAAATGTAATCTCGGAATTTGATTTAAGAGACTCCACAAAAAATGCAGACAATGAAGGAATAATTGTTTTAGAACTAAAAGAGTCTATAATAATCGGGTTATAAAAACCATTGCTGTCAGGTATAAAGATGGCGTTACCCTGTATCTTTCCATTAATACAGGAAAATAACTTTCTGCTATCCAAAGGTGCTGTAAAAGGATTGCCGATAAAATTCCATCTGTCTTTATTTTGTGATACCAAAGGGATTGTTACCTGAGAATTTGAAAGGATTCCATCATACATAACGTTGATTGACTTTTGCGTATAGACCGCATAGCCTTGTCCTGCTTTCAAAATAAAATTCGGGTCGGTAATATAAGGACTCCAATGGTCGCCTTGCTCCGATATAATGCCCGTATTGTATTCCATCAACCACGTTTCATTATCGTCTCGTCTCATTGAAAAGGTATAGGCTTTGATTCTATTGACTGCCGGTGATATATAGTTCCATTGTTTTGCAGGAAGGAACTGAGAAACGCTGAAATACGCATCCTTTCCATATATAATATTGTCTGCAACGCAGAAAGTCTTACCTGTTTGAATTGAAACGTTGGACTTATCTCCAAGAATCAAGTTCGAACAAAAAGCATCCTCCGTAACCTTTACTTTAATACCATCAGATATTTTAACGAAATCAGATACATCAACCGGCATATCTCTATTAATCCAATTGCTTTCATCACTCCATTTTCCCGACTTTATCATGGTCTTCACCTCAGGCGATCCGAAATAAACGTTATAAAGAACAGCTTTCTTATTTGTTTCAAAAATTATCTTCACATTGTTGGCATAACCGGGTGAAAGCAAATATTTCCGATACTTTTGCTGAACTACCTTATCTGTTGTCTCACTTATATACCTGCCATCCCTAAACCATTGATATCTTACGTTAATCGGATTAAAGTGATCGTTAATCAAATTAAACTTAAACAAGTATCGGCGATTGGAAAAGACCGATGCCTCAAATTCTCCCTTGAAATCTCCATCGGGAGTCTTGGTTATGCTAATTATTGTGTTCTTTGTTTTGTTTTCTCCCAAAGGATAAACGCTGTCGGCTGAGGCTAAAAGTTTTATTGCTATGGGATACGACAATTTTTTAGTCTTTAAGAGCAATTGAACCGCATGTGTGCCTGCTTTTTTAGGAGTATAATATATTGTAACGGTCTCGTTGGCTGCCGAATCGGGATGAACGGCTTTCCTGTCAAGCACAAAATTATCCGCATCCTTGCCTTCCAGTTCCAAATTGATGTTTCCGCGCAGGAATAAGCCGTAAATTTTCAGTCTTCTCGCATCAGGATACGTGTAAGGCAAAGCAATATGATTGAAAACTATGTTATCGCCGACATCTGTGCCGTCATCTTTGTTTTCTATGAATATCTGCGGGTCTTGAAGGAAGGAATCATTATTGGAAATCAAATCTACCGAACTTATTCCCAAGCCCGGGTCTGCTCCTTTGCCCTTTAAACGATATATTCTCCAAGAAACCTGCACCAATTCCTTGTCATTGCAATCCTCAGGCAAAACAACCTTAAAATCTCTTGAAGTCGGATAGCGGGAAGACGTGAATTCCACCGCTCTTTGCCTTTGATTAGGCACATCTTTCCACTTTCCGCTCTCGCCAACCCTGTATTGAAGCCTCGCAGCCCACCTTGCAGCAGATTCTTTTGCGGTAAAAGCCTGAAAACTAAGCCTTATACTATCCTGTTTTATTGTTTTAAGAGACAGAGTTATCCTTCCATCGGAATTTTTTCCCAAATCGTTTATTTCAATCGTTTTTCCATTCAAAACATAAAGCGTATCATTCTGTGCAGAGGCAATAAAAGGCAAGCAAAACACTAAAATAATAAATAGTTTCCTCATAAAAATATTTTTTTTCTATGTTTGTTTGTGAAGATAGGGTGCAAAGATAATATATTATTTAATACGAATATCTTTTAACCAAGCATCACGGCAATCAAAGCCCGTTTGCATAGTACGGAATGAGGTTTCGCCCCAGCAAAGACACATCTGATAATGATTAAGTTAAGGATTAGAAAAATGAAAGCCTGTTTCGTGAAATTTAAACAGCCTTTCGTTCGCACCAAACAGCGTTTTGTTTTCCCCAAACAGCCTTTTATTTTTTTAGATTCTGCTATCGCCGTTTTAATTAAAGAAAATGTCAGCCTGATTGGGGCTGACATTTGAATGGAATGGCGTTTGATGAAAATTATCTATTGTTTCGTTTCTTTGTCTGCGTCAATGCCGAGTTCCAACTTTCGTATGAAATTACGCTTCTCCATTTCGGTAGCCTTACGATAAACATAGCGTTTATTGCCTGCGGTAAATTCTTTGTCGCTACGAGGTGTGGAATCAATTATTGCGTTGAAATCTTCCAGCGAAGACAAGACTCCCAATGCCGAACCATTGTATGAAATGTAGTACCAACTATCCGGATTGGCTTCTATGTAGATTCGTAATTCCGTTCCGAGCGTTCCTTTCATCAATTGAATGCGTGTGCGGATTTTTTTATTCATTTGATACTTTCCTACAATGGCTAATTCTGCGTTTCCCTGCGAAAGATAGCACCGATAGACGTTATCCCATTTTAATTTAACGTTTGTAAAATATAAGGTGTAGTCCATGCCCTTCGGTATCTGCTTCCATTCGCCCGTAATGAGCAAATCATCATACAGTTCTTGCCCTTTTTTCTCTCCGAAGATGTGTATGAGTTGTTCTTGATAGTTTGATGTCTCCAATTCTATCGGTTCTAAATTCATATCTTCGTAAAGTTCCACGCCCATAAGGTCAAGAGCACTCTGAGAGAAAGGAAACTTGAAAGCAAGCGAGGTTTCAATTTCGGCATCTATTGTTCCGTCCGTATTATTCCTAACATTTACCGTTCCGTAATCATCCATCGTTACAATACCATCGTTAAATCCAAGACCCATATCTCCTTTTGCTCTCACGCGACAAGTCCTTTTGTTGAGCGTCATATATTCCGAAATGATATTGTCAAAGTCCTCCAATTTTTCCTTTGATGCGATGCGGTATTCATTTGATGTCTTGTCGTAGGTAAGGTATCCCTGTGCTTTAATCATTACATTGTCGGCTTCCTTATCGGAAGAGATGAATGCTATTTTAGGACTTAGATTTGATTTATCATAAAGTACGGACGCCGTTAAGCGATTGCCGTCAATGTCTGTTGGTGCTTCGGGTATAGGAATATATATTGCGTCAGGATTAAAGTTAGATTTGAATCTCAACCAGCCATTCTTTTCACTGCATTGATGAGTTAATTGAACGCCTCCGTCAAATAAATAACTGCTATCAGCTGCCGTCAAGCTGACACTGCCGTAAAACAGAAAGGCTGAACTAAGCGCCAGCGGCTTATCTCTTGTTATCTCGCCTTCTGCCTTTGTTATGCCGTCGGAAGGATTAATGGTCTTCATAAACAAAGGATATTTCTTGCCGTCCTCGTCAATGTAATCAACATAACCGTTAGCCGAATAAAGAGATGCTGATGCTATATGTATGCGAGCATCATAGATATGAAGATATTGAGTTTCGGTGTTTGCAAGGATTTCAGCCTTTTCAATGGTATCCATTTGTGCTCCGGGATAAATAGTGATTGTTCCGTTTATAGGCTTAACGGCAGCATCAGCAACCCGAATAAGATAAACACCTGTTGCCGTTAATTTAGAGGCAGCTAAGTCTAATGTTGCTTTAACGGCATTAAATGTAAGCTCTTTTTGTTTCGGATGAGTGGAAACAAATGTTGCGCCCGGCTGTTCTAATTCTAAAATATCGCTAAGAGGTTTGCTCGCCATATCTCCAAGTGATACTGATTCGGAATTGAGAACGGAAAGCAGTTTCTTATCCATATCCCAATCAAATCTATCCACTTCGCATTTGTATTGCAGGTATGGGAAATCTTGTTCAGCCAAACCTTCATTTGAAACGAACTCTCCTTTATGGCTTTGGAAGCTTACATTTGCCCTAACATTGTTTGCAACAAAAGCATCTGAGCCTTTATCAATAGATTTGATAATAAGTTTTGAGGTATCTGCAGTGTATGTTATGTCTTTGAACTTTGTATAGACCGAATTGACCATAATTTGCCCTGATGTTGTAGTTCCATTACCGAATAAGCCCGCAGGCGTAACCGTTAAAGAGCCTTTATGCAATGCTTCCCCTCCGAACATATAGAATTCCTCTGCTTTCTGCCGAACCAACATATAGTCCTGTTTCGGATACCATTGCTCTGTCGTTTTTGTAACCTCAACATTCGGAAACAAATCGTTCTTTGTGCATGCGAATTTCTCTGTTTCACACATCATAGAGTCGGGATGAAAGACAAACATCTTTGAATAAGATCGCGAAGCAATATAATCCAAATGCCCAGTGCCGAGAAGACCGTTTAGACTCAAATCCAAACTTTCGTAATATTGACCTTTACCGCCATAGGCTGCCAAACCGACTTGCGGAGACTTTGTAAGAAAACCAAGAGAGTAATCTCGCATAACGCGTAACGGCTCATAAATATCAGGAAATATGCCGGCTGACACAAAAACACCCGTAAATTTGATACTATCCGTCTTAAATGAAAACAGGTTCTTAATTTTGAAAGGATCCAACTTGTAATAAAAGTTTTCTCTGTGATAAACACCGCTTTGTATCCTTGGGTTATCATAATAGACGTATGAATCTTCAAGGGAAGATAAAATAGGATAATCTACAAGGTGGCGAATACTACCTTTATTGTCAGGAGCATCTATCAACAACTCACATTTAAGCTTTTGCATCGGTGTTTGAATAGCGACGAACTTAGTGCTATCCTCAAACAACGGCACATAAAACTTTAAAGAGTCTATTGCAGGCAGACTTAACGCAAAGTTATCATAAGAAAACTTGCATCCGTTGCCTTGAAGAATAAATCTGCCGGCGGTAATCCTGCCATTAAAATCTATATTGCGATTTTTAGTTATTATAATATCCCCATTGTACGGGCTGACAACAATATTATGTGTATCGCTAAGAGAGAAGTTTTTTACACCATGCACCCATAGCGTCATATCAAGCATATTTAGCATTGCATTAGGCTCATTGGTTGTGTTAGAAACAATTCTTATTGCATCGTGATCAAGTTTCTTTTCCTTGGCAGCAATGAAATCATAAAGTTTCTGCTTGGCTATTGCTGTCTTGTGGTAATTCTCATAAATTATAAATCCATCCAAGGCAAGATTAATTAACATTACTTCTGTCTGCGTTTGATCCAAACGGAGGAATTGGGCAAACTCCGCAACGGTAAAAGTTCTGTCATTAACCTTATCCGTGAATTGCTTCACACGATAAAGAGGACTGACATCATCTACCTTTTGTACTTCCATCCATTTTGCTTCCGAAAAGAAATTGTTGCTTTCTATTGTAGCCGAACTATTATGAGACAAACTCTTCGCCGGAGCGAATTCCATCTTATAGTCATTCAGATTAACATTAACGCCTTCACAATAAATATCCACACAATGGTAAGACGATATCCAAGGAGATGCGGAAATACCTTCTTTGTTGTCGGAACAAAAAAGTTCTTTGGTCGCCTTATTATAAGACATTTTAGTTCCCGGATGATATACCGAGTCATTATTAATATAGAACGTTATCTGGCAATCCTGAGATATGATGCCGTTTTGGCTGAACGGATGAACAAGTGCTTTGGCTACGGCGAATTTCTTTCCTTCTTTGGTGAAAATCAGTTGTGCCGGTTCAACGTCTCTGCCTGTTCCGAGAAATTTACCGCCTTGCTGCGTAAAGCCACCAACATAATCCACATTCTCAAAAACATTCTTTATTATCTCTTCGTGTTTGTAGGAATAGAAACGTGGATACGTAGCGTTGCCTGCTTTATCCCCGCATACATCTTCAAATCGTCCGAAAAGAGTATGAGAGAAAAATTCCTTGTTTATGAAATTTACCGAATCGGCTGTAAAGCCTGAACGTTTCAAATCAATATCATAATTCTTTAATTCCACAAAAACATTATCCGCAGGCAGCCCCACACGCGTCCAATCCACCTTTCCGCCTTTCCCTTCCCAAGTATTGTCGGTCAGAAAGAACATTCCGGTCGTTTGATGTATAACATTACTTTGTTTTGATGAAGAATAAGTCAAATCAAGCGGCTCATCAAAAACCACATACACCCCTCTAATGCTATCAAACCTAAATACATAATCCTTCTTGCTTATTTCCCATTTTATAGTCTTTGACAAATAGAGCGCATTGTTGGTAAGCAAATCCAGAGTTGCTTCAAGCATTGTCCCAAATCGCTTAACGGTTGTCGTTTTATAAGACAAATACCTTTGGCAACCTTTCAACCACTGATTTTGTCCCTCCAATGACTGCTTGGTATCGGCAAAAGCAATCTGGCACTGCACAAAAACCGCAAATCCATTCCTCGCCCGTATATTTTTTTCAAACATTTGCTGTGATAATCGCACAATTTCTTTTTGCACAATGCTGTTGCTTGCCGACCATACGCTATCATATATTTTCAACATTTGCTCCCATTGCTTTGATTGCTCCTTTTTCATATTGGCATCCGAAGAATAAAGTTGTTCAAGCTCATCAATATATGCATCTGTTGAGCCTGTGAATCCGCCGAACCTCTGTGCATTCGCCGTATATACCATAATGACCGACATCAACGAAATAAAAAAATAACGAAACATCTTATTCATTTTAATTTCTCTTTTATTAACTTTATAATAGGGGCAAAAGTACATATTTTTTAGTATTTTACAGAAATTTCTTATCTTTGTCGGCTGACAATCTCTGATTTAACTATGATAATTGACATCATTACGCTATTCCCGTCAATCTTTGACGAAATCTTTGCAACGTCTATCCTCAAAAGAGCAAAAGATAAAGACCTACTATCAACAAATATCATCAATCTTCGCAACTATGCCACCAATAATTACGGCAGTGTGGATGATTATGCTTACGGTGGCGGAGCCGGAATGGTAATGCAGGTTGAGCCGATAGCGAATTGTTTAAATGAATGGAAGCAAAAACGCAATTATGATGAGGTTATATATACCGCACCTGACGGGAAAAAACTCACACAAGCCGTTTCCAACGAGTTGTCTCTTCATAAGAGCATCTGCATTCTTTGCGGTCATTACAAGGGAATAGACGAACGTATCCGCCAACACTTGATTACCCGTGAGATTTCCATAGGAGATTATGTTCTTTCGGGAGGAGAATTGGCGGCGGCAGTCATTGCGGACAGCGTTGTGAGGTTATTGCCCGGCGTATTGAGCGATGAGACTTCGGCATTAAGCGATTCTTTTCAGGATGGTTTGATTTCGCCGCCCGTATATACACGTCCTGCCGATTTTAACGGCTGGCGAGTGCCCGATATACTGCTTTCCGGCAATCAAAAGGCGATAGATGAGTGGAGAATGGAGCAATCGCTAATCAGAACCAAAGAAAGACGACCCGAATTAATACATTAACAAATATTAAACAACAATCATTATGAAAAGTACCTTAATTAAGGCAGAGACACGCGGTCATGCCAATCACGGATGGTTAGACACTCATCACACATTTAGTTTTGCCGATTACTATGACCCTAATCGTATTCACTTCGGTGCTTTGCGGGTACTGAATGACGACATTGTTATCGGAGGAGAAGGTTTCGGCAAGCACCCTCACGACAATATGGAGATTATAACCATACCTCTTGAAGGCGGAGTGCGACATGGCGATTCTATGGGCAACGACGGCGTCATCAGAGCAGGAGAAGTGCAGGTTATGAGCGCAGGAAAAGGAGTTATTCACAGCGAATATAACGCCGATAAAGACCAAAGCGTAAATTTTTTCCAAATCTGGATTTACCCAAATCAAAAAGACGTGCCGCCGCGCTATGAACAAAAAACTATGGACTTCCTTTCGCATCGCAACAAGCTGAGTGAAATCGTCTCTCCTAAGGAAACGCCGCACGGATTGTGGATTTACCAAAACGCATGGCTCAATATCGGGGCATTTGATGCTGAAAAAACTTTTGAATACGCCTTACACGACAAACAAAACGGCATTTTCCTGATGAATATTGAAGGAAGCTTTGAAGCAGAGGGCTTTCGGCTTGACAAAAGAGACGGATTGTGCTTGTCGGACATTGAAAAAACAACTATAAAAGCCCTTTCAAACGATTCAAGGATACTTATAATAGAAGTACCTATGGTTTGGTAACAACCTTTGTACGTTTGATTTTTCTAAGAGGCTGTCTCATTTTTTTAAAAGGCTGTTTCATTCGCACGAAAGGCTGTTTTAGAAAAATGAAACAGCCTTTCATTTTCGGCAAAAGAAGATACCGTATTTGCAACGCTCATTTCGGCAGCATATAATGTCAGTCCGACACGGACTAATGTCATTCCGACACGAACAAACAGCCTTTTACGGCGTTGGAACATAGTATTCCAAAAATAAATCTTAATTTTGCAGCCCTAAAATTAAACAAATTTACAATGAAACAAATAATAGAATGCGTGCCTAATATTAGTGAGGGACGCAATAAAGACCTTATAAAACAGGTTGCAGATGTGGTTGAAACGGTTGAAGGAGTGAAGTTGCTGGATGTTGATCCCGGTGCAACAACAAATCGTACCGTTATCACCTTTGTTGGAGAACCCAAAGCGGTATGCGATGCTGCTTTTCTTTTGGTTAAGAAGGCTCAGGAATTAATTGATATGCGTCATCACCATGGTGATCACCCTCGCTTCGGAGCAACGGATGTTTGTCCGCTTATTCCTGTTGCGGGAATAACAATGGAAGAAGTTGTGGGCTATGCAAGAAAACTCGGTGAGCGAATCGGAAAAGAACTCGGCATTCCAGTATATTGTTATGAGAATGCTGCGTTTGAAGCCAAGAGATGCAACCTTGCATCTTGCAGAGCGGGCGAATATGAGGGTCTTGCTGCAAAAATCGGCACCGAAGAATGGAAGCCTTGTTTCGGACCTAACGTCTGGAATGAGCAAACGGCAAAAAGCGGTGCTGTTGCAGTGGGTGCGAGAGATTTTTTGCTTGCCGTAAATTATAATCTCAACACTACTTCTACCCGTCGTGCGAATGCCATTGCTTTTGACGTAAGAGAAAAGGGCAGACCAAAGCGTGAGGGTGGCAAACCTAACGGAAAAATTCTTAAAGACGAGAATGGCAAGGATATAACAATACCAGGCACTCTCAAAGGCACAAAAGCCATCGGTTGGTTCATAGAAGAATATGGTATTGCGCAGGTTTCAATGAATATTACCAACATCAATGCTTCTCCTCTGCACATTTGTTTTGATGAAGTGAGCAAAAAGGCTGCCGAAAGAGGCATTCGTGTTACGGGAGTAGAGATTGTAGGGCTTGTTCCGAAGAAAGCGTTGATTGAGGCAGGCAAATATTACTTGGCAAAGCAACAAAGGTCGCTCGGAGTTGATGAATCCGAATTGATAAAGATAGCCATAAAGTCAATGGGTCTTGATGACCTGAAACCATTTAAGGCAGAAGAAAAAATAATAGAGTATTTGCTTGAAGACAAAGCAGGCAATCGCCTTATTGATATGACGTCTAAGAATTTTGCAAACGAGACTGCATCTGAAAGTCCTGCACCCGGCGGCGGTTCTATCTCGGCTTATGTCGGCAGTTTAGGGGCTGCTTTGGCTACAATGGTGGCTAATCTTTCTTCTCACAAAGCCGGCTGGGACGAACGCTGGAAAGAATTTTCGGATGTGGCGGAAAAAGGTCAGCAGATAAAGGATGAGTTGTTGTTTTTGGTGGATGAGGACACCAATGCTTTCAATAAAATTATGGATGCATTGTCTTTGCCGAAGAAAACGGAGGAAGACAAGGCTAAACGTGCGGATGCTATTGAGCAAGCAACAAAATATGCTATTGAAGTGCCGTATCGCACGCTTTGCAAGTCGTTTGAGGTGTTTGAAATCTGCTCTCAGATGATTGAAAAGGGCAATCCTAATTCCGTAACCGATGCTGCGGTCGGCGTTCTTTGTGCAAAAGCGGCTTGCATCGGGGCTTTTATGAATATGAAGATAAATACATCGGGCTTAAAGGACAAAGCATTTGCCGAAGACATCATTTCCAAAGCCGAGAAGTTGGTTTCCAAAGCCGAAGAGTTGGAAAAGAAATATACGGCTCTTGTTTTGGAACAGATAAGCAAATAAGTATTTCAGCCACATCAAGCATTATCCGTACAAAACGGGATTTTATAAAAATAAAACGGCGTTTTAATTGAATGAAACGCAGTTTTATTTTTATGTATTGCAGTCTATGAATTTTACTTCATAATATCCGTCTGTTTTGTTTCGGGTTTGGAAATGGATTCTCTCATATCAGTATCCGCTTTTATGTTCTGCATACGATAATAGTCCATTATGCCCATATTTCCCTTGCGAAAAGCGTCCGCCATTGCCTGAGGAACCTCCGCTTCGGCTTCAATAACTTTTGCTCTCATCTCCTGCGCTTTGGCTTTCATCTCCTGTTCAAGAGCAATAGCCATTGCACGGCGTTCTTCCGCCTTTGCCTGAGCAATATTCTTGTCTGCATTTGCCTGATCCATCTGTAATTGGGCACCGATGTTCTTTCCGACATCTATATCTGCTATATCAATAGAAAGGATTTCAAAAGCCGTTCCGGTATCAAGCCCTTTGGAAAGCACAACCTTTGATATTGAATCCGGATTCTCTAATACCTTCGCATGCGATTCGGCACTACCGATAGAGGTAACTATTCCCTCTCCGACACGAGCCAATATTGTTTCCTCTCCTGCTCCTCCTACCAATTGCTTTATGTTTGCCCTAACGGTAACTCTTGCTTTTACAATAAGCTGAATACCATTGGAGGCAACAGCCGCAACAAGCGGAGTATCCAAAACCTTTGGATTAACCGACATCTGCACTGCCTCAAACACATCTCTTCCTGCCAAATCAATAGCAGTTGCAGTGTTGAAATCCAAAGCAATATTAGCCTTGTCGGCAGATATTAAAGCATTGACTACTCTTTGCACATGTCCTCCGGCTAAGTAGTGTGCTTCCAGCAAGTCTGCACTCAAATTCAAGCCTGCCTTCTTTGAGTTAATCATTGCATTAACTATAACCGATGGCGGCACCTTTCGCCAACGCATAAACATCAATTGAAACAATGAAATCTTAACACCGTTCAATACGCATTGAAACCAAAGATTTATTGGTATCAAATAGAAAAATAATAATAGAAATACTAAACATAGTACGGCTATAAAAATAAATCCTCCTGTCATCATATTAATTTTAATTTATAAAGTTATTAATAATACATCTTATAATGGCTTTACCATAATCTTATTGCCTTCCACAAGCTCAACCTCTATCTCCATTTTAGGATCTACAAAGGATGTAGAGGTATAAACCTCCATTCTTTCACCTTTTATTTCGGCTATTCCGATAGGCGCCAGCCTTGTTATTGAGATTCCTTTGTCGCCAACAAAGATTTCTCGTTTCGGTTCATTGACTTTGGAGTCTATACTCTTATTCAATGAAAACTTTTTCCACGTTTTTGCTCTTAAAGAATAGATTAACAGCAATATTGCAACAACTAAACAGAATATTAAGGAGAAAGTGCCCCATCCTGTGCCATATTCTACATACATATTATATATTCCCCACCCTATTAAGCCACAACCAAGCAATCCCGTAATGGTTGTTCCCGGTATGGCAATCAATTCGAGCATCAAAAGCCCAATACCGCCAACCAAAATCATCAAAATAAATATCAAGTCCATAGTCTGCTAATTTAATTCTGCTGCAAATATAAAGAAAAATTCATTATACGTTAAATTAATCCTGTTCTTTTGGCGTAGCTCGCATTAATCCGCGATTAGAACGAGCGATGAAATCCAGAATAATATTAAGATTTTCCGTCATAGGCAATTGTTTTATCCTGTCAAACGCTTCCGAATACGCCAATCCGCTTTGGAAAACAATACGATATATTTCCTGTATCTCATTTATTTGTTCTTGTGTAAATCCTCTTCGCTCCAATCCGATGGAATTAACACCAAAATATGACAAAGGAAACTTTGCTGCTTTAACAAACGGCGGCACATCTTTATCAACCAATGCTCCACCCATCAAAATTGAGTGTTGCCCTATCTTGACAAACTGATGTATTGCCGATAGCCCTCCTGTTATCACCCAATCATCTATCTCTATATGACCGGCAAGAGTTGTGCCGTTGGCAAGAACACAATTATTTCCTATGCGACAATCATGGGCAATATGCGAATAAGCCATTATCAGATTGTTGTCAGCGATAGAAGTTTTACCACTTGCTATTGTTCCTCTGTTTATTGTTACAAATTCTCTTATACGATTATTATCTCCAATCTCAACAGTGGAATATTCTCCTGCAAACTTCAAATCCTGAGGCACTGCCCCAATAGAAGCCGAAGGAAATATCTCGCAATTCTTTCCTATCCTTGTACCCGGAAATATTGTAGTATGTGCATGTATGTGAGAGTTATCTCCGATGATTACATCTTCGTATATCACGGCGAAAGGGTCTATTCTGACGTTCTGACCTATCTTTGCTTCGGGATGTATGTATGAATTAGTCATTTCTTTTCTTTTATTTGTTCTTTGCAACTTGTGCCATCAACGTTGCTTCCACAACAACACGATTTCCAACATAGGCTGTGCCTTGCATTTTGACGATTCCGCGTCTTATTGGCTCTATAAGATGAAGTTTTAGCAAGAGTGTATCGCCCGGAACTACCTTATTGCGAAATTTTACCTCCTCAAACTTCATAAAATACGTACTATAATTTTCAGGTTCCTTAATATCTTTCAGTGCAAGCATACCTCCTGTCTGTCCGAGTGCTTCCACAATCAATACTCCAGGCATTACGGGTTCTTTTGGGAAGTGTCCGTTGAAAAAATCCTCATTACCGGTTACGTTTTTCAACCCTACAACATAATCATCGCCCACTTCAATAATTTTATCTATCAAAAGGAACGGATGTCTGTGCGGAAGCAAAGCCTTAATCTGGTTTATATCATACACAGGCTCTGTATTAGGGTCGTAAATTGGTGCTTTCTTTGCGTCTTCCATAATAGTCTTTATTATTTTGTTTGCAAATGCGACATTGGAACGATGTCCAGGTCGCTTGATGATAAATTCTCCTTTAATATGTCGTCCGATTAGCGAAATATCTCCTACAAAATCCAAAAGTTTATGACGTGCCGGTTCATTATCAAAGTGTTTCTGCACATTGTTAAGCACACCATGTTCCATCTTTATGTCGTTTGCTTCTTTGTTAAACAGATTTGATAAATGTGCCTTTTGCTCCGGACTTAGCGGTTTATCCACAAAAATCATTGCATTGTCCAAATCTCCGCCTTTTATAAGGTTATGCTCCAACAATCCTTCAATCTCGCTCAACAGAACAAACGTCCGTGAAGATGCTATCTCGCTTTTATAATCGTTAAGGCTGCTTAATTCGGCATATTGCGTCCCTATAACCTCCGTTTTGAAGTCAATAAGAAGGCTAACCTTGAATCCGTCATAAGGCAATGCCAAAAGGTCAATATCGTTCTCAGCATCACTATAACGAATCGGGTTTTTAATCTCATAAACCTTTGCATCGGCGTCCAGTTCTTTGATTCCGCAACTCTCAATCGCCTCTATCCACATATCGGAACTGCCGTTCAAAATCGGAACCTCTGCTCCATCAACCTCAATCTCAACATTGTCTATTCTCATCGCAAACAAGGCTGAAAGCAAATGCTCAATCGTTGATACCTTTGCTCCGTTTTGTTCAATTACAGTGCCTCTTGCGGTTTCGGTAACATTAGTCGCCAAAGCAGCAACAAGAGGTTGTTCTGCCAAATCAACCCTTCTGAATTTTATTCCGAAGTTTGCAGCGGCAGGTTTCAAACAAAGATTTATCTCTTGTCCCGTATGCAACCCCTTACCCTTTATTCTAATATCTTTTTGTAGTGTTCTCTGTCTTTCCATCGCTAATTCAATAGTGCAAAAATACTAATTTTTATCACAAGTTGCCTAAAAGACCTGCTTTTTTTTCGCATCTGCCAAAATATTTGTAGATTTGCACTTTCTAAAACCTTGTTATATGAAAAAAATACTTGCTTTAATTACAATTATTCTTTGCTTTTACGGATGTTCAAATCAGAAGCAAATCGCACAAAGTCCGACAACAATTCCGCCAATCACTATCGGAAAGGATTATGTCGCCGTTTGCATAACGGCAAAAACAACAGACAAAGAATTATTTGATATTCGCAAAAAAATAATTCAGCATTCCAAGATACGTTTTACCAACTTTGACGTCATCAGAGGCAGCAATGGCGATATTTATTTCCTGTCTATGGCTGTTGATTGCAGAGATGGTTACAGCGGTGAGTTCTCTCATAGTTTTGAACCCGGCGATACGTCCGTTAGAGGCTTCTATCGTAATTACAAAAAGAACTCTTATGAATCTCCTTTCGGCGTTGGTGATATGAGCACTATGCCTAAATTTGACGAACCCGCACAGGAAAATCCTAAGAACTAATTTAACAATAGTATAATTGCGTATTAGTGCGTGCCTATCAGACATGCACTAAACGAAAGGCTGTTTCGTGAAAATGAATCAGCCTTTTATTTTTCTAAAACGCCGTTTCATTTTCATCAAACAGCCTTTTATAAAAATATTGTCAGTGCGGCACGCACCCAAACGGCGTTTTGTAAAAATAATGTCAGTGCGACACGCACCCAAACAGCGTTTGGAAGAAATATTGTACCTTTGCAGGGTAATTTTAAAGGAAAACATTTTAATATGATAAAGATAACATTACCCGATAACTCGGTTAAAGAATTTGAAAGCCCGATTACCGCTCTTGATGTGGCAAAAAGCATTAGCGAAGGGCTGGCTCGCAACTGTCTTGCCGCAAGTGTCAATGACCAGGTGTGGGATTTGAACAGGGAAATAACACAGGACTGCAATATAAAACTGCATACGTGGAATGATGCCGAAGGTAAGCATACGTTTTGGCACTCGTCTGCTCATTTAATGGCGGCTGCCGTTCAGGCTTTGTATCCTCACGCCAAGTTTGGCATAGGTCCTGCGATTGAAAACGGATTTTATTATGATATAGACTTCGGTGAAGGCACTGTTTTGTCAAGTGAGGATTTTCCTGCCATAGAAGCAAAGATGCAGGAGTTGGTTAAGAGCGATATAAAGATTGTTCGTAAGGATGTAAGCAAGGATGAGGCATTGAAATACTTCTCCCAGCGCGGCGAAACCTACAAAGTGGAACTTATAAACGAATTGCAGGACGGCACAATAACGTTCTATGAGTCGGGAAACTTTATTGACCTTTGCAAGGGACCGCATCTGACGGATTTTTCGCCGATAAAGGCTATCAAAATCCTGTCTCTTGCCGGTGCTTATTGGAGAGGAGATGAGAAACGCAAGCAATTAACCCGATTATACGCTATAACATTTCCAAAACAGAAGGATTTGACCGAATATCTTGCCCTGTTGGAGGAAGCAAAGAAAAGAGACCACCGAAAATTGGGCAAAGAATTGGAATTATTCACCTTTTCACAAACAGTAGGTCAGGGATTGCCGTTGTGGTTGCCCAAAGGAGCGGAATTAAGAGCAAGATTGGAGCAATTTTTACGCAAAGTGCAGCGGGATTACGGCTATGAGCAGGTGATAACTCCTCATATCGGCAACGTGGAACTTTACAAGACTTCGGGGCATTATCAGAAATACGGACAGGATTCTTTTCGCACGATAACCACTCCTTATGAGGGCGAAGAATATATGCTTAAGCCGATGAATTGTCCTCATCACATTGAGATATACAAAGCAAAGCCGCATTCCTATAAAGATTTGCCGGTCAGATATGCAGAATTCGGTACGGTCTATCGCTATGAGCAGAGCGGGGAACTGCATGGCTTGACGCGCGTGCGGTCATTTACTCAGGACGATGCTCATATCTTTTGCACGCCTGAGCAGTTGAAAGATGAATTTTGCAAGGTTATTGACATCGTGCTTTACATCTTCAAAACCTTAAAGTTTGATAATTTCACCGCACAAATATCCCTGCGAGACCCATCAAACAAGGAAAAATACATAGGCTCGGACGAAATATGGGAAAAGGCTCAGCAGGCAATCATTGAAGCATCGGCAGAACGGGGACTTAACACCATAACCGAGATAGGCGAGGCTGCTTTTTACGGACCTAAACTTGATTTTATGGTTAAAGATGCTATCGGACGCAAATGGCAACTCGGTACAATACAGGTTGATTACAATCTACCCGAACGCTTTAATCTTGAATACATCGGAGCAGACAATCAGAAACATCGCCCTATTATGATTCACAGAGCACCTTTTGGTTCTATGGAACGATTTGTGGCTGTGTTGATTGAACATACGGCAGGAATATTTCCTCTTTGGCTCACGCCCGAACAGTTCATTGTTTTACCGATAAGTGAGAAATATGAACAGTATTCGCATAATGTTCTTGCCTCATTAGCAAAGTATGATTTGAGAGGTTCTATTGATGAGAGGAATGAAAAGACTGGTAAGAAGATACGTGATGCCGAAGTATCAAAAGTTCCTTATATGCTCATTGTCGGCGAGAAAGAAGAATCGCAAGGTTTGGTTTCTGTTCGCAAACACGGCGAAGGCGATTTGGGAACAATGCCTTTGGCGGATTTTGCAGCCTTAGTGAATAATGAAATCGCATTAGAATTAGGTCAAAGCAAGTAATAAAATACTACAACAAAAGAAAAGAGTGCTGCCTTAATGACAGCACTCTTTTTTGTTGTTGTTTTGCAAGTTTAATTCACAATCAATTTCTTGCTTATTGCCTCTTCGTTCGTATATATCTTAACAATATAATTACCTTTCTTCAAAGCACTGATATCAATGTTGGTTTTAACACTACCAACTGCTATTTGATATACTTTTTGTCCCATAACATTATATATTTCAATCATATTTATTTCATTTGGTGATACGATTTCAATATTATTGTGTGCAGGGTTAGGATACAAAGAAATTTCGTCTGCCAATTGCTGCATTGCTGATTTGCTTGCTTGCTCATAAGCGATACACGATAGTGAAGGAGTCAATGTTGTAGTATCATGCAAAGGAGTTGGATAAAGTGATGGCGTATTTGTTGAAAATGTAACAGGATCAAGATTGCTAATCGTTGGCAAAGTATAAGTAAGAATAGGCAAAGTAGAATCTGTCCAGCAAGCATCGCTTGCAGTAGGATTGCGGTTAATGTCTTTCCTATCCACATATATATTAGGATTACAATCAGCAGGGTAGTTGGGATACCAAGTGGCATAGCCGAGCGACTGAATGACACCATCACTAAAATCAATATCATTAACATGGTGATCAAACTGATCATATAATATTGCCTGTGTCGGATTAGCATTGATATTGTTTATACGTAATATAGATGGGCCTTTTGTTGCAAACAACGTTCCGTTATGATCGCTTACAAGTTCACTAATAAAATTCTGAACACGAGTCATTCTTAACGGAACTAAACTTTGCATATCTGATGTTGCCAAATCTATTCTGTAAAATAATTCGAAGTCCGGATAGTAAGGAGGAGGATTTGGTAACATCAGTCCCGGATCATAATAATCTATATGTACCACAATATTATCTTCTTCCGTATTTGCAAGAGATAGCCGGTGGAAGGCGGAGGAATTATACATAAGAGAATTAGTAATTATATAATTCTTGGCAACATTTAAATTAAGATTTGTTTTGGGGAATTTTCTAACTACAAATGAATAATCTGTATCTGTATCATTATTATCACCCACAGTTGCAATATAATTATCCGTTACAATCAAAGAAGTGATGCTGTCTGAAGGCAGAGCAGCTATATCATAATTAGCAGAAGTAATACAATTGCCAGTACGAAAAAGGTTTCCAACTATCTGTGGCTGCACAACAAATCTAACAATGTGATCAACATTACTTTGATTGAGTCCTACTCCTACAACATTTGTTCCTGCTGCATCTTCATAGATGGCTAAGTGATTTATAGCTGTTACTTCACTAATAATCACAGCTTGATAATGTGAAGCCTTGAGTAAGTGCTCTCGTATTTTTCCTAAATCGGAAGTTGTAGGATCATAAACATAATCTAGTGGCAAACCTATTGCTGCATTATTGAACAAAGTTGAGATATTTATGCGAGTAATAAATCCTTTATCAACTCCATTTAATGTTTTTGTACCACAGAAATAAACCCAATCTCCTAAAACTTTTAGGTCATTAATAGATTTGTAGCCCCTAACATAAGCTGTCTTCACTTGTTTAGGTGTTGGAGGGAATGGTTGTAGAGGACTAATTTTTTTCATGCCTGTTATTGGTCCTAGTATTGGTAGTTCTGGCAGGTCTGGATAATCACTTATAGAGGGTTCTAGTCCCATTCTGAACATATAGAATTTGTAGATTTTGTAGATAAAGGAATCCTCTAGTTGTGTAAGCACAATAGCCGTATCAGCGTTTTTAACTGCAATTTTTCTATTCTCTGCTTCAAGATGAGAATCGTCTGTTAGAGTTATTTTATCACTTTCAAAATACTTGACTTGTTGTCCAAACGACATCATTGGCATAAGAGCCAATACTACTAATAAAAATTTCTTCATTATAAATTTGTGTATTTTTTAATATTTAAAAATTCTTTTACATGTAAAAGAGCGAAGGCGGCTTTGCCGCCTTCGCTCTTTTTAGAATTTTAATCTAAAATTATTTTCTTTACTGCTATGCCATTCTCAGTATATATTCTAGCAATATAATTTCCTCTTGAGAATTCATTAACATTAATAGTTGTAGTAGTTGTATTAGGGGTTGCAACATAAACTTGTTGTCCTATTACATTGATAAGTTCTACTCTTTGCATCTTTTCAGACGTAGTTAATGTTAAATTGTCATTCGCTGGATTAGGATAAGAGGTAATCTCAACACCATTATTTATTGCACTATATAAAGAATTAGTCGCACCAGAAACAACTTTAACGTCATCTAATTTTAATACGAACTGGTCTGTACATTCATTATGAATAAAAGCAATAAAAATAGTTTGTCCTGCATAATTAGATAAATCAACTGTTCTTTCTGTCCAATCCACACTTGCCAAAGTATAGTCATCCACAACATCAGTAAAATCTCCTGTTGTTGTTACAGACGCAGCCGTAGAAATTTTCACTTGCAAATGTTCTGCATAATAATCTGGATCTTGTCCTGCAACCCAATAAGTAAGAGTTGCTCCATTAGCAGGAACGGCTACAGATGTTGAAATAAGATAATTGTTAGGAGTTAGAGCCCTTTGTGTAGCATTATCATAAGATAATGAAAACACACAAGCATTACTATTATTGTGAGCAGAAAGCCCAGTTGTAGTATCTGCGAAACCCCAACCGTTTTCATCTCCATCTACATCCGCAGTCATCCAACCGGCTAATGTAGAATTTGATTCAAAATTTTGTTCTAATAATACATTTTGAGCGAAAACGCCCATCGTTAGTCCTATTGCAAGGACTGAAAGAATAATTTTCTTCATGATAATTTGTTTTGTTTGTTTATTATTTTATTTAATTAAAATTTCAGAATGCAAACTTACAACTTTTTTTCAATACAAAATTCATTTCGCAGCAAAAAAACAAGAAAAATCTTACTTTGCTCCGTTGTTCTATTATTTAGTGCTAATTTTGTCAGATAAAAATTAAATAAAATGAGAGAAGAAATCATTAATACAGCCTTTCATAATAAGGAAAGGCTGAAAGAGTCAAACGTTATTCAAACAATAAAAGACACGATAGACGACTTGGACAAAGGGATTGTGAGAATAGCGGAGCGAAACGGCGATATATGGCAAGTAAATCAATGGGCAAAGCAGGCAATCTTGCTTTATTTCTCACTTTGCAAGATGAAGACAATGCGATTCGGCGACTTTGAATTTTATGATAAGATACCGCTTAAACAAGACTTTGAAACGCTTGGCATAAGGGTTGTTCCGCCTGCATTTATACGCTATGGCAGTTTTGTGCAGCGAAGCGTTGTGGTGATGCCTTCATATATTAATATAGGGGCATACGTAGATGAAGGCACTATGGTTGATACTTGGGCAACAGTCGGCTCTTGTGCTCAAATCGGAAAGCATGTCCATTTGAGCGGAGGTGTAGGCATCGGCGGCGTGTTAGAACCTGTGATGGCAGAACCCGTTATCATAGAAGACAATTGTTTTATCGGCTCACGCTGTATTGTTGTGGAGGGAGTGAGAGTATGTGAGGGAGCGGTCTTAGGAGCAAATACCACAATAACTCAATCAACAAAAATAATAGATGTTAGCGGCAGCGAACCCATAGAATATAAAGGTATCGTGCCTGCAAATTCCGTTGTAATACCCGGCAGTTTCAGTAAATCATTTCCAGCGGGCAATTACAACGTTAATTGCGCTTTGATAATCGGAAAGCGTAAGGATTCAACCGATAAAAAGACTTCTCTCAATGATGCTTTGAGAGATTTCAGCATACCTGTTTAGAGATGAACTAATATCAAGTTTCAGGCTGACGAATCTTCGTTTTAGCAAGATGAAAGCAGCATTTATTTGCTGAAAATCTTTGCTGATATAAATATTGTACGAGGTTGTGTCGGTCCATAGATGTATTTTGCATCGCGATCAACACCTTTGTCAAAATCTTTCTGATAAGCGTTGAATATATTCTTGATGCCGGCTCCTATTTTCAGCGATATATCCTTAAATATCCTAATCGTATAAGACAGATTAAGATTTAAGTCCCAGAAATCAGGCGTATGTTCCAATCTATCGCTGTCTATATACCCTGCATAGTGGGATACGTACATTCTTCCCGTATAAGTTCCCGTCAGATTTATCTCCAATGGTGTTAAAGGTTGATAATTCAAAGATAAAAAGCCATAATTATTCGGTGTTCTAAGTAAATTGTCTGTTCCTGTTTTGCTTCTGTTTTGTATATCCGTTGACCAATATTCCGTATGCTTGTATTTATTGCTCTGATGTGTGAAACCTATGGAAAGAGTGTTGATTTCCTTGTAGGCAATCTTGGCAGTAAGGCTCACTCCTCTTACTCTCGCTCCCGAAGCGTTGTATCTCTCTTGAATCATTGTGTTTTCCAACGTATCATATTCAATAATCCTCAACGCAAAAACATCTTTCAAATCGGTGAAAAAGCCTTCTATAAGCAAATTCCCTTGCCACAACGGCGAGAAATTATGATACAAATCAGCCGATAGCGTTATGCTGTTGGAATATTCGGGTTTCAAATCCTTAGCAAGATGAGTACGAAGAGACAAACCGCCAACCTGTGTTACATGAAGGTCTTCATCAAAAGCCTGAGGCGGTCTGTAACCGGAGCCATAAGAAGCACGAAACTGCATATTTGCATTTGGTTTGTACATAGCATTCAAGCGAGGAGAAAAAATAAGATTCTTTATAAGATTGTGCTTATCCAATCTTCCGCCGACAAGGAAATTGAAATGCTTACTTGTCCATTCCGATTGCAGAAACGCTCCTACCACACGCGTACTCTGTTTCGTATGAATATCATAGCCGATAACATTATCGTTAAGGTTGTTGGCATTAAACTCCGCTCCATACGTTAGAACGGCAGGCAGGAATATAAATTTATTTAATTTATTGCTGCCCTGCATACCAAACAAGGATGTAATATCTTCGCTGTTGCCGTAAGCATTAGGGTCTTTGTGCGAACCATAATAAGAATTCCTGTTAATATATTGCCCTGAAGTATAAACGGAATAACGATTGCTGCCGTCAAGAGAAAGAAAATCATAGGTTAATCCCCCAGTATGAATTTTATGTTGGGTCATTTCGCAAATATCTGCTTCGTGCGGCGGCAATGAAAAGGCATTTCCTCCTCTTCGTTCTTCACTTGTGGTGTGGTATTCAAAGGTTAGTTTATTTTTTTCGGTAATCTTGAAGAATGATTTAGTGCCAAAAGAGCGTGCATCCAGCATTCCAATCTCCGAAAACCCGTCATCATCGGCATCAAACGGCGTTCGCTTACGAAAAGTCTGATAAAACGATGCTCCCATCCTTTTGTTCTTATTAACAAAGGCTGCATTGGCATTGAAATTTGTTCCCCATGCGTCCTTACTGCTTGACATAAATTCCGATGAAACAGAGAATGTATTTTTTATAGGCTCTTTGGTTATAATGTTTATTGTGCCTGCAATGGCGTTTGAGCCGAAAAGAGCCGATGAACCGCCTTTCACTACCTCTATTCTCTCAATCATATTGACCGGTATCTGTTCCAATCCATATACTCCAGCCAAAGAACTCATCACTGCACGGGAATCAATCAGCAATTGCGTGTAAGGACCCTCCAAACCATTTATTCTAACCTGCGGAAAGCCACAATTCTGGCAATCATACTCCACTCTGACGCCCGTTTGGTAAGGAAGAGCCTGCGATAAGTCCGTTGCATTGGATGTTTCAAAAGATTTAGCGGAAAGAACATTGACAATAACCGGTGCTTCCTTGCGATTGATTTCATTACGATTTGCAGATACAACAACAGGATTAAGGATGGTGCTTGTGATTTTAAGTTCTACGTGTGCATGGGCTGCTTTCCCTTCTACGACATCTACTTTCATTTCTTGCGTTTCATAGCCTATGCAAGATATTCTCAGCGTATATTCCTTTGGATTAAGGTCTCGGAAGAGAAAATTGCCGTTTATATCGGTCGTTGTTCCTATTCCCGTACCCTGAATCAGGATATGGGCATAAGGAATCGGCTCTTTGGTTACGGCATCAAGCACATGCCCTTCAATATTCGCTGGTTTGGTATTTTTATTATCTGATTTGGCGTGAATGAAATCAGCATTGGCAAGCATAAAAGCAGACATTAAAATTGTCAAAATAGTTCTTTGCATAAATCATTAGTTAAGTTGGTAAATTATTCCTTTGTTTTAGCAGATTGTTTGTTTATCTGATTTTCGGCTTACAAAATTAGCCTCTTTTCTTCCGCAGTAAAATACCTATAAATAGTGATTTGGTGTGATTTTTCAGTCATTTACACACTCCAAAACCTTGTCTTAGCACCATAACTCAAAGATTTATATTCCTTTTTGCTATATTTAAACTTTTTTTTGATAATTTTGCAAATTATTTAACCATATTTTATATGAGCAAAAAACTACTTTATTTTATTATTATTTTGTTTGCAGCCCTTACTCCTTCATTTGCACAGGAGGAAACGCCCGATGAAGAAGATAAAAAGTCAAAAGGAGAGGAATACTATGAGACAGCAGATGCTTTTTTTGCGCAAACACAATACGACAGCACTATTAAATACGCAAAAAAAGCCGTTATCAAAGAACCAAAGTTAGCCCAAGCACATCTTTTGTTGGCAAAATCATACTTAAAGAAAGGAATGGAAAACAAAGCCTTGACTTCAGCAGAACATTCCATTGATGCCGAAAAAAATAATCCCGATGCATATTGCATATTAGGGCATTTGCTTGTAATGAAAGGTGAATTTGATGATGCGATAAAAGAGTTTGAAAAAGCATTAAAGTACAATAAAGAATGTGCAGAGGCATATTACGGCATCGGAAACGCACAAGCCGCAAAGAAAGGCAGATATAATGAAACCGATGCTATCAATTCATACATCAAAGCCTTGGAAATAGACCCTAATATGTGGCAAGCATCAATGGCTTTGGGCAATATGTACAAACAATGGAAAGAATTCGACAAAGCATCCGCCTTTTACTTGGAAGCAACTCAAAATAACCCGACCGACATTCAGGGTTTCATTTTATTGGGAGACTGTTACAGGCGGCAGAAACAATATGATGCCGCACGCAACGCCTTCAATAACATCTACAATCTTGACCCTGATAATGCGGAAGCAACACTTAATATCGGTCTTTGCTACAAAGACGAACGTCTATTGGACGAAGCGCTGGAACAGTTTGAGCAAGCATTGAAACAAAAGCCCGATTACGCCGAAGCATACTTTAATATAGGCTATATTTATCACCGAAGAGCCGACTACAATAAGGCTATAGAATATTATGAGCTGGCAACAGAACACAAAAAAGACTATTCGGAGGCATATTACAATCTCGGAAACGTATATAATATGACCGGCGAGACACCAAAGAAGATTAACGCATACCGAAAAGCCGCACGATTGGGCAATCCTCTTGCAAAAGACTGGCTTAAGAAGAATGCGGGAAAATAAATCAGCGTTTCAACAAATAGTTTTGCACATAATCACGCACTCCGTCTTCCAAAGAATAAAACGACTTGTCGTATCCTGCCTGCAAACGCAACTTATGCATATCGGCTTGGGTGAAATATTGATATTTATCCCTAATATCCTGCGGTATATCGGTAAATTCTACATTCGGTTCTTTGTTTAAGGCTGCGAAAGTAGCCTTTGCCAAATCCAAAAAGGCTCTTGCCTTACCTGTACCCAAGTTATAAATATCCGATTTCGGCTTCTCGGTCATCAGAAACGCCATCACATTTGTCAAATCCTTCACATAAACGAAATCTCTCAACTGATAACCATCCTCATACTCTGCTCGGTGAGAACGAAACAAGCGAACAACGCCATCATTCTTTATTTGGTTGAAGCCATGAAAGACAACGCTCGCCATACGTCCCTTATGATATTCGTTAGGTCCGTAAACATTAAAAAATTTCAAGCCATACCAGTTCGGAGGCGTTGTTTGCTGCTGCAAAACCCAGACATCAAACTCCTGTTTTGACCTTCCGTAAGGATTAAGCGGCTTTAAGGCAGGAATAAGAGCCGTATCATCGTCATAACCCTTCTCCCCATCGCCATAAGTTGCGGCAGAAGAAGCATAAACCAAGCCAATATTATGAGCAGAGCAAAGATTCCAGATTGCTTTTGAGTATTCAATATTCAGTTTCCTGAATACCTCATAATCAAACTCGGTTGTATCGGTTCTTGCTCCAAGATGGAAAACAAAATCTATTCGTTCGGCGTTCATTTGAGCCCATTCTATGAAAATATCTCTTTCTATCCTGACCTCAAAGCGAAGATTCTGCCAGTTGGAAGCCTTTTCCGCTTTACCGAAATCATCAACTATCGCAATGTTGTCAAATCCCATTTCATTGAGTTTTGATACCGTCATACTGCCGATAAACCCTGCTGCTCCCGTTACTACTATCATAAATCTGTTGTCTTGTTTTAATGTAATCAACGGCAAAAATACTACTTTTTTCTCAACTCTCGCTCCAACCGAAGCAAGTCGTCAAGGCATATAACTGCATATCCGTCCGACAAAGACCGACATAATTTTTTTCAAACGCTATTTGGTTAAAATAAAACAGCCTTTGGGGAAAATGAAAGGCTGTTTCATTCGCACCAAAGGCTGTTTCATTTTAACGAAACGCTGTTTTAGAAAAAAAGAATGTCAGTGCGACACGCACAAACGCACTTTTGTGATTATATTCTCATTCCACAGGACGAGCGAATGAGGTTTCCATTGCCGAAAACGCAGTTTCCATTTACGAAAGTCTGCTCTACGGAATGCGAAAAGGTGGTTTGCATCAGCGGACTCCAATGGCATTTGTATAAGATGTTGTCCTCTGTTACCGATGTTTGCTTTTGCGGATTTACAAGCACAAGGTCGGCAAAGTATCCTTCTTTTATGAAGCCTCTTCCCTTGATTGAAAACCGCAAAGCAGGGTTATGGCACATTTTTTCAACGACCTCTTCCTGCGTAATTATGCCTTGTGCTGCCAATTCAAGCATTACGAGCAACGAATGCTGAATGGAGGGCATTCCTGACGGCGAACCGAAATACGGTTTCTGCTTTTCTTCTAACAAATGCGGGGCATGGTCGGTTGCAATCAGGTCAATAACTTTATCTTTTAAAGCCTTACGCAAAGCATCTCTGTCTTCCTCGCTTTTAATTGCGGGATTGCATTTTATAAGGTTGCTCTTGTCGGCATAATCCTTGTCGGTAAATAACAGATGCGAAGGAGTAACTTCGGCGGTTATTGATTTGGTTGTGATGTTGCCTGCTTCCAAAAGAGCGAGTTCTCTTTTTGTTGTGATATGAGCAATGTTCAGGCGAGTGTTGTGGCGTTTTGCCATCGCAACAGCAAAAGATGAGGAAAGATAACAGGCTTCCGCATCACGTATCAAAGGATGTACGGACGCCGGAGCAGGTTTGCTCAGATAGATATCCTGATATATTTTGGTGTTGTTGCGTATGCGAGCCTCATCTTCGCAATGTGCGGTGATGACAAGGGGACTTTCGGCAAAAAGACGTTCTATTGTTTGGATGTTATCAACAAGCATATTGCCGGTTGAAGCCCCGAAAAAAATTTTATAGCCGCATATCAAGCCGCTATCAGATAATCTTAATGCCTCTTCAAGGTTGGTGTTGGTGATGCCAAAGAAAAAGCCGTAATTGCAAAGCATTGATGTTCTCGCTAAGCGTATCTTTTCTTCCAATGCTGCTCTTGTGGTCGTAGTAGGAAGAGTGTTCGGCATATCAAGCACTGTCGTTACGCCGCCTGCACAAGCCGCCGCACTCTCACTTGACATATCGGCTTTGTATTCTAATCCCGGTTGCCTGAAATGAACATGAGAATCTATTACCCCAGGTATGAGTAAAAGATTCTCACAATTTATTATTTCCGTATCGGAAGGCAGGTCGGTGATTTGGGCTTCGGAAATGCGTTTTATGCGATTATCCTCAACCAAAACGTTCTTTTGTTCCCGTCTTCCTTCGTTTATTATTGTTGCAAAGCGAAAATATTTATGCCTCTTCAACTTCTGCAACTATTGAATCATCAACCAAGATTCTCCCGCAGTATTCGCATACAATAATCTTTTTGTGCATACGAATATCCATTTGTCTCTGGTGAGGGATTTTGCTGAAACATCCGCCGCAAGCGTCTCTATCCACCGTTACAACAGCCAATCCGTTTCGCATAGCGCTGCGTATTTTTTTGTAAGCAGTCAGATAACGCTCATCTATCAAGGCTTCGTGCTTCTCAGCTTCAATAAGGAGATTTTTTTCCTTCTCTTCATTTTCCTGAATTATCTCATCAAGCTCAAGTTTCTTTGCTTCAAGGTCTTTTTTCTTCTCATCAATCTGTTCTTCGTATTTAGCGAGCTGTTCTTTATAAGATTCAATGCCGTTTAATGCCTCTCTATCTTTCTTTTCACAAAGTTGCTTTTCAAGTTTCTGGAATTCTATCTCTTTTTCCAAAGATTCATATTCTCTATTGTTCTTAACCTTGTTCTGATCTGCCTGATATTTTGCAATCAAAGCATCACATTCTTTTACCTTTGCCTTGTTGTCGCTTATCGTTTGCTCATATTCCTTAATGGAATCATTGTATTTTGCCACTCTTGTCTCCAATCCTGCAATTTCATCTTCCAAATCCTGCACCTCCAAAGGCAATTCGCCTCTTATAATGCGGATTCTATCAATTTGAGAGTGTATTTTCTGCAAACTGTACAAGGCAATAAGGCGTTTTTCTACTGCTTTATCGGCATCCTCCGCCTTAAAAATCTTTTTAGGTTCTTCCTGTGCTGCTTTTGTTTTTGCTTCTTTCTTTGCCATTATCTTCTACGTATTCTATATCAAATGAAAAAATAACCTGTTCTTTGTTTTTTGTTTAGAATTTGAAGGATGCTCCAACGGTAAGTATTGACCAGCCGCCGCCTATTTCGGCAAATAATCCTATATTATCCCAAAAATAATATCTTGCACCCAAACATGCAGCCCAACCGAAGCCTGTCTCTCCCGTTACCAAATAACCTAATGTCAAACCGAAGTATGTGTCCAATTTATCAACGAACTGATAGTGCAAAGACACTCTTCCGCCAACCAATACATAAAAAGGATCTCCCAAACCGACGCCTGCTACTACGCCTACGCCCAAATTTGATTTTTCATTCCAAAGACTCGTTACCGACCAGTCCAATGCGCCCGATACGGGTATAGTATAATTTGTTATACCGACACCTAATGTTCCTATAAAACTGCCTTTTGAGAACGTGTCTTGCGCCTGTACTGCCGATGTCATAAATAGTGCCGCTAATGCTGCAAAAATAACTTTTTTCATATCTTTTCTTGTTTTTGTTTTGTTACTTTTTGATTTTAATTCTTGATTTTACTTTTATTTTTCTTAATTAAAACTCAAAAACAGGTTATTTTAAGCGTGCAAAGTTACAAATAATTTTGAGAACAAGGGCTTATCTTATTTTTTACCCTCATTTTGCCCCGCATCTCGCACATAATGCGGCATTGTTTCGGGAATAACCATAGAGAATTCAATCAATCCGTCAAATACTCCGTCCTTATAATAGGGTGTTTGGTAGATTAATTTTCTCACTCCGCCCTTTTCTATGGTATAAACGTTGGTTTGCGGGTCGGTTTGCATTGCTTTGATTATCTGTTGCGACCTTTGAGAGTGGCAATCCGTTAAATCCTTCCCGATAAGCGACCTTCCGCCGGAATTATTGAAAGTTTGAGCCGAACGATTGTTCATATCCGTGATTTTTCCGTTCTTATCCGAAACGGTAATAGCCATAAAAGGCAATTCATTAAAGATACTATCCATATTTTTCTTCGTTTTAATGTTGCAAAGATAACTAAAAAGCAGAGCGAAGATTGTTTGGGGAAAATAAAACAGCGTTTGGTGCGAATGAAACAGCGTTTTATTTTTCTAAAACAGCCTTTCATTTTAACCAAACAGCCTTTGATAAAAACGTAATGTAGGAGCAATGTGTTATTAAGAAATCTTGTATTTTTGCAAGCAAATCATAAACCATTAAAGAATGAAAGCAAAACTTTTTATCCTTATTGCGGTCTGCTTAACGTTGGTCGGCTGCATTTATAACACCAAAAGAATTAACGGAAACGGCAACATAACATCAAAAGAACTCATTTTAGAGCCGTTTAATAAGATTAAAGCCGATGCCAACTTTGATATCAATGTGTTTAAAGGCGATACCGACAAAATAATCGTTACGATTGATGAGAATTTACAGCAATATATCTCGGCGTCAGTTGCTAACAATGTATTGAATCTGGATTA
The DNA here is from genome assembly GCA_031263015.1 of Bacteroidales bacterium. Lineage (GTDB taxonomy): Bacteria > Bacteroidota > Bacteroidia > Bacteroidales > P3 > JAISGN01. The sequence continues at coordinate 17,918 of JAISGN010000006.1, read as the reverse complement.
TACCGACCACATATCGCTTCGCCACACAAGATTTGTTGTTGATGTTTATATGAAAGAACTTTCCGCCATAGATATATCAGGTGCGGCACAGGTGAAATTAGCAGATGTTGCGGTAAGTCCTGCTTTTGATATTAGTATTTCAGGTGCCGGTAAGATGGATGGGGCTATTCGGACTGATAAATTGAAGATTCGTGCTAATGGGGCTTGCGACTTGGATTTGCAAGGCAAAGCAACAACAGCCTATTACGACATTTCGGGTGCGGCAAACATTGATTGCCGTAAATTAAATACCGATTCGGTTTATGCGAATGCGGTCGGAGCCGTTAATATTGAACTTTTGGTAAATTCTTTTCTTGATGCAAAGGCATCAGGTGCGGGAACAATAGAATATTCGGGCAATCCTTTTGTACAAAAGGACGTTTCCGGTGCCGGAAGGGTTGTTAGAAAGCGATAGAATAAAGGATTAATCTGTTTTTATTTGGTAATATTGAGTTGTTGCCTGATTTTGGCAACGTCAATGTTCCTTACATATTTTACAATGTTGGTGTAAATGGAATGAAAGCCGAATTTATCGCCCGTCATCTCTGTTATAGCGTCTTCTTTTGTCCAATTCTGAAAAATAACTCTGTAAAGAGCAACCATAAGTCCTGTTCTGTCGGAGCCATGTTTGCAATGAACAAGCATTGTTCCCTTTCTGTCTTTGATAACCTTTAAAGCATCAATCACTTTCTGGTCATTAATCTTGCCTGCTCTCATAGGAATCTCATGAAGCGTCATATCAAGCCCCTCTATCAAGTCTTCATCGGAATGGAATGAGCGAAGATTCAGAATTTCTCTTATTCCATAATTGTAAAGCAGTTGAAACTCTTCCTTATTCGGCTGCTCACTGCGATAAAAGGTGCTGTCAATGCGGTATAAGTTGTTAAGCCCGCAACCATCTATCTTTTCGGCATTCTGTCCCCAAACAAAAAGAACAGCAATCAACGAAAAATAAAAGCAAAATATCTTTTTCATATTATTTTTGTTTGCAAAGTTACATTATTTGCTGATATTAAGAAATTCATCCCTTATATGCATAAAAAAAGCAGTCTTTTCATTGGGACTGCTCTTTGCTGTAAATATTTCTTACTTTAAGAAAATTACATAACTGGACTTTCAGTTGCAGTTGCTGTTGGTGTTGCAACAGTTTCTACTTGTTCAGGAGTTTCAGTTGCAGTTTCTGTTGGAGTTTCAGTACCTTTACCTTGACAAGCAACAAACAATCCTGCTACAGCTAATAATAACAATACTTTTTTCATTTGTTTTGAAAATTTAAAATTAGACCATTGATTAATTATTTAACGTTGCAAAAGTACAACTTTTTTCTTTACAATGCACAAAAAAAGAACAAAAAATATAATTCCTGATTTAAGCAATTGCTAATCAGCGTTATAATTTTTTAATGCTTGCTTTTATTTTTATATTATCAGCATTCATTTTATCCTTATCTGCATTAGTTTCAGCCGTTTTTAGCAACATATTCTTCATATCCGATTCCGAATTCCTACATGGCTGAAGTTTTGCTCTCTTACACCGCAATATATAATCGGAAACGACCTTTAACGCCGCCGAATAATCTTTTTGCCTGCCGTAAGTGTAGTAAAGAACTCGCACAGGGTCGTAACAAAGCGGCTTCATCTCAATACAGCGGTTTGCCCAATAGATTGCCGAGTCCGAAAGCCCGTAATTAAAATAGTAATTGCTCAAACGATACTCCCGTAAGCCGTAATAAGGGTTGGAATTGTCGCTTAAAAGCAAATCAATCGCCTTTCTGTATTGAGTTTTCTTGTCAAGATTATGGCGAGCAATGTTTTTAATGCCCAAAGCCGCAATATTAACAGCAACAGGCTTGCAATTCTCATCAATATTAGGCATATCGGGCATACGTTTCAACCATTGCTCAAATGTATAGTTGATTTGCGAATCGCCATTGCTCTGTAAAACTCTCTCTTTCTGCATTACGGAAGAAATATAATGGCTTGTCTCAGCATACATAACAGGTATCATCACCAGCAACGCAAGCACAAACCATACCAATGCACGTTTGCGTAAAATGTATCTTCGTTTTATTATAACCAAAGCAAGGAAGGCTACACCGAGAGCAAGATACATTTGACAGGAAGCCCGTTCGGAAGGAAAATTAAAGAAGGCTTCGTTGAAATAAGTCAAGAAACACAGCAATGCAACAAAGGACATCCATCTCCATCGGTCGTTCAAATGTCGGCTTACGGCGTATTTTGCACTCAATATCAGCAACGTCAATGCCAAAAGCACATAAGAAGCCAGCCCCATCAAGCCTAATTCACTCCACATCTCCAAAAAATCGTTATGAGCGTGGTCTGAAACAATCCAATTGGTCTTTTGAGGGGCTTCAACCTTCATTATAGCCAATTTATGGTTGCCAACGCCATACCCGAACAGCGGTTTCTGCTTAATGATTTCAAATGTATTTTTCCAGATACGAAGCCTGCCTTTGCTGTTACCTTCTGCTATGGATTCAAAACGGGAACTTAACGTATATTGATTTTGATTATGTTTTGCCGTAAATTGATTATAGTTAAATTCTATAAACAAATCGCCGCAAGCAAAGCCCGCAACGGCAACCAGAACAATGATAAGATTTTTCCAAATCTTCCTTTTCCTATACATAATGTATGATGTCAGAGCCGCCAATTGCAGTATCAATCCGATGAAACTTGTTCTTGTGCTCAAAATAACAAGACATACGCCGATGAGAAACACTAAAATGGCAGCCAAATACCTCCATATTTTTTTAAAATGAAAGAAGGCGTAATACAAAAAAGGCAATTTGAAGAGCATTGCTGCGGAAAACAGATTTTTATTGCCGTAACATCCGCTCAAAAGCACGTTATTCCGCTGATTTTTGTAGATTTCAAGATAATAATACGGCACAAAACATTCAATAACGTTGATAATGGCGATGATGATTGAGAGTTTGGCGATATAATCCAACGCTTTATCGTCCTTTTCCATAAGAAAAACGGTCATCAAAGCACATATAAAAATCACAATCCAGCGATTGATAACAACCACACTTTCAATTAAATTGATTGATTGCAGGAAAGAAAAACCCATTACGGCGATAAGCAACAGCCAAGCCAAGAAAGGTTTGCTGCCAAAGACTCTAAAATGAAATCGTTCTTTGCTTTTGATGCCCATAAACAGGCATAACACAATAGCCGAAAGGTCAAAGAGGGCAATAAAGAAATGCCTTGAACTCGTTACATCAAACACCATCAGCGGCGGAATAAGTTGCAAGAAAAGCAAAAAGCCTATCAAAATCCTAATCGCTAATATGTAATTTATATTTCTTTCTTTAATCATATCCTTATCTGACAATATGCCCTAAAAATACTATTTCACTATGATTAATCGCAGTTTTGCAAGTGCAAAGGTACATTATATTTTCATTTTTGCCCATTTCATTCCGCCATTAGTTGCTTTGCGAAAAATAAAACAGCCTTTGCTAAAAATAAAACAGCCTTTTGTAAAAATGAAAGGCTGTTTCGTTCGCACGAAAGGCTGCTTCATTTTTGCGAAATCCCGTTGTGATTAAGGCTTTGTATTGAATATTGTCCGCCTGAGCAGTTCCTCAACCACGAGAACTAACATGGCGATAAGGATAAAAAATATGCCTAATTCGGATTTTTGTTCAAAGATGGTGGTATCAACAACCGTTTTCTCCATCTTGTCTATGTCGCCAAATATTGTTTCTAAGGATTTCTTGTTAGTGCTTCTGAAATATTTCCCATTTGTTTCCTTGGCTATTTCCTTTAACAACTTCTCGTCAATCTGCACTTCCGCATACTGATATTGACGTCCGAAGGGCGTATCATAAGGGAAGGGAGCAAGCCCGTTTTTACCTACGCCGATGGTATAAACTCTTATATTGAATTTCTTTGCAATCTCCGCCGACATAAGAGGGTCTATTGAACCGATATTGTTCATTCCGTCCGTCAGAAGTATGATTGCCTTACTTTTTGTCTTGCTATCCTTAACACGATTGATTGCCGTAGCAAGTCCATCTCCTATTGCCGTGCCGTCATCTATGCTTCCCGTTGTGAGCTTGTCAAGTAATTCCTCAACAACAGCGTGGTCCATAGTCGGCGGACATTGAGTAAAACTCTCGCCTGCAAAAGCCACGATACCGATATTGTCATCTGGTCTTTTCTTCACAAAATCCTTCGCCACCGTCTTTGCTGCTTCCAGTCTGTTAGGCTTAAAATCTTCCGCCAACATTGAAGATGAAATATCTATCGTAAGCACTATGTCTATTCCTTCTTTGTCGCTTTCCATTGTTCTCCAATATGATTGCGGTCTTGCTACGGATATTATCAACAGAATGACAACACACAACCGCAAAACATCAGGAAAATATCTTAATCTTATGCGCCAATTTTTTCTTTCGCCAAAAGCATTTATCTGAGAGTAGGTAACAGGAGTTTTTCTCTTGCTTTTAAAAAACCAATACCAAGCAATAAGCGGCACAAGGATTAGTAATAAAAACAGGTATTGAGGGTACAAAAACGAGAAACTATTGAACATCGCCATCCTCCTTCTCTTCCTTATCGGCGAACTTGGTTTTCACAATAAAATCCTTGCTCATCGTTAAACATTTATCGTCAATGGCACCATCCGGTTCATATTTGGCAAATTTTACAAGGTCTGCCGTTGAAAGAATATAGCGTAATCGTACCAAATTTTCTTCGTCTGTAATTTTTGAAAGTTGCATTTGTAATGACGAAATGATTTCCGAAGTTGTCATTTCCATTGCATAAACGCCAAAACCTTCGGTTAAGAAATTTCTTAGTATGTCCGTCATCTCCGAATAGTACGATTTCTTTTGTCCTTGCTCAGAAAGATGCTTTGATTTCAAATCCTCCAACGCTTTTAACGCACGAACATCCGCCGGTTCCTTCGGTTCGGGCTTTTTATATCTTGAATGCGGCAGCGGTTGCTTGTGTTTGAGATAGCGAATTAAGAAAAACACGCCGACAGACACAGCAATCAATCCCAGCAAAGCCCATAACAGCGGAGCAATCTCTGATATGGTAAATTTCTCCTCTAATATCGGTTTAATGTCCTTTGGTTCTATTTTTGCCGTATCAACAGGGTAAGCAGCGACAACAAAGTTTATGCTGTCGGTATAGTATTTCCTTTCTTTATTACGGGCAGAATCCATCTCTATTATGGTAAGAGAGGGAATGGAATGCCTGCCTTCTATAAATGAAGTGAAGATTGCTTCAAAACGAGCAATGCTTTTGTCGTTCTGTTTTATGATATTGTGAGAGGCAGACAGCATTTCCAGCGTATCAGTCGGTGCAACGACAGGGTCTAAAGCATCTCCCGTAACCGGCAAACTAAATGAGAGCGTAATTCTCTGCCCTATATATATTGTATCCTTTGATATTTCTACTTTAATACGCTGTGCAAAAACATTAGATGATGATATGAAGGCAACAATAAGCAATATTATAATATGCTTTGTTAGTCTTAATGCGGTTTTATGCGGTTTATACGGTAGAAACATTGCTATTGTTTTCATTTTAGTTACTTTATTGAGAACAATTTCATTAATGCTTTAATGTAATCATCGGAAGTCATAAGCGTAACGTTGGCTATGCCCATGCGTTTCAATTGTAGTTGCAGTTGTTCGTCCTGTTGGCGGCGGAATGTCGCAAAATCCCGTATTTGTCGTTTGTCCGAAGTGTCTATCCAAATCGTTCGGTCGCTTTCGGCATCTTTCAATTCCATCAAACCTATGTTTGGCAAGCGGTATTCCCGCTCATCTCTCACTATTAGCAAAGAAAGGTCATGTTTTTGTGCAGCAATACGAAGAGATTTCTCGTCAAAAGCCGAATATCCGTCCGTTATAAGAAAGCATGTTGCCCTTTTCTTAATAACGGAAGAAAAGAATCGCAGCGGGGCTTCAAAAGAGGTTTTACTCTCACTTGGTTTGAAGGATAGCAATTCTCTTATGATACGAAGGATATGCGATACCCCTTTCTTGGGAGGAATATATTTTTCCACCCTGTCTGAAAAGAATATAACGCCTACCTTATCGTTGTTGGCAATAGCAGAGAACGACAGGACGGCAGCAATCTCCGTTATTATCTCACTTTTTAATACCTTATCGGTACCAAAGAAGGTAGAGCCGCTAACGTCTATGAGCAGCACAACTGTAAGTTCCCGTTCCTCCTCAAATATCTTTACGTAAGGATGATTAAATCTCGCCGTAACATTCCAGTCAATAGAGCGTATCTCATCACCATAATTATACTCACGGACTTGACTGAACGCCATACCCTTTCCTTTGAAAGCGGAATGATACTGCCCTGCAAAAATATTAGAAGAAAGCCGTTTGGTTTTTATCTCAATCTTTCTGACCTTCTTTAACAAATCTCTCTCCATTACGGAACATCAACTTTATTAACTATCTCATTAATGATATTTTCCGATGTTATATTTTCTGCCTCCGCCTCATAAGTCAAGCCGACCCTGTGTCGCAAAACATCCAAGCAAATAGCACGAACATCTTCCGGTATAACATATCCTCTACGCTTGATAAAAGCATAAGAACGTGCCGCAAGAGTCAGATTTATTGTTGCACGGGGCGAACCACCAAAAGCAATAAATGGCTTTAAGTGCGAAAGGTCATATTGTTCGGGGAAACGAGTTGCAAAAACTATGTCCGCAATGTAATTAGAAATCTTTTTATCAATATAAACCTCCTCAACAACCTTACGAGCGTAGAGTATCTGGTCGGGTTTTATGACAGCATTCAACGGTTGCTTCTCCGCAAAAATCTGTTGTCTCAAAATCTCGGTTTCCTCTTCCTTTGTCGGATAAGTAATCACAACTTTCATCATAAAACGATCTAATTGTGCTTCGGGCAAAGGATACGTTCCTTCCTGTTCAATAGGATTCTGCGTTGCAAGAACCAAGAACGGCGACGGCAATTTGTAGGTTTGTTCCCCTATTGTAACCTGTCGTTCCTGCATTGCTTCCAAAAGAGCAGACTGAACCTTAGCGGGGGCGCGGTTTATCTCATCTGCGAGGACAAAATTTGAGAAAACAGGACCTTTTTTCACGTTAAAAACCTCTTCTTTGGGGCTATAAATCATCGTTCCCACAACATCGGCAGGCAGCAAATCAGGAGTAAATTGAATACGGCTGAATTTAGCATCAATGACCTTTGCCAATGCTGTGATGGCAGCCGTTTTGGCTAATCCCGGAACGCCTTCCAACAAAATATGTCCATCGGAAAGCAAACCGATAATAAGTCTTTCAACCATATTCTTTTGTCCTACGATAGCCTTCTGCATCTCAAACGTAATGCTATCAACGAAGGCACTTTCCTTTTGAATCTTTTCGTTCAGTTCAACAATATCCATAGTCTGTATGTTTTGTTTCAAAATTCTTAATTCTAATTTATCTCTATTTCATCTTCGCAAAACAGGTCGAATCCTGTAGATGCTATAAACTTTTTTTTCTGTACATAATTTGGAACCCGGTTGGGGAATTGTTTATTACAAGCATATGCATAACAACCCTTAAAATCATTTATTGAATGATGCTTTTTAAATATTTGTATTGTATTTTCTAATTGTAGAATTGCTTTCGATTGCCACCTCTTTTGCTTATCTTTTAACTCTACAAATATTATCGTTTTGCTTTCGCTAATATGTAATAATCCATCACAACGACTTTCTTCTTCCCCATTATCTCGCTTAATTGTAATGTTCTTATCTATCGGCACAAACAATATTTCTCTTTGTCTTTTATTGTTAACTTTTGCCCCCCATTGACCTTCTTCCTTCTCGTTATGATTAAGACACGCAGGCTCTTCATCACAGATACCAAATCTGCTATCTCGTGTCGTTTGAGGCTTATATTTTTTATCAAAAAAGTTAATTCCGTTTCGTGGCATTTTCTTCTATATCTAATAAATCATCAAACAAATCATTAGTATAAGCAAGCTGATTATTTAAGAAGTTATCGTCTATTGGCAAACCTAAATCCATCTCTAACAAATCTACTTTACCCTCATCAGATACTTGATATATTGCTACGTCATCAGGATTCACTCTGCTTGATTGTGGTACTATTCTGTTCAATCTTTCTTCGTCATACACCTTTGATTGACTTGCTATCTGATATGCTTCAATGGCAAGTGTTAAATAACTTATCATATATGGGCTATGAGTACTAAACAACAGCATATTTCCTTTTGTCTTATTAACAACAGACAAAAGTTCATTCAACACCAACCCCTGTGATTTAGGGAAAAGATTCTGTTCTGGCTCTTCAACAATGTTAATAAAATAATCATTCCTATGTGCGAAAGCGTTGAGTTTTGATACCAGCAATCGTCGTACTGTTGCATCAATATCTTTATTTGTATTAATAAACTCCATTCTTTTTGTTAGTAGGTCAAGTTCTTCCAAGCTCAATTTAGACAAATCTGTTTTGTTAACTTTCTCTGACAAATATTTTGTAACAAGTAATAGCGGGGTAACAGATTGTATTCCGCTGGCTACTTCATGTAGTTGTATTTTAAAGTCATTACCTAAAATCCAAGATGTTTTGTTTAATCTGTCATAGTGAAAAGAAAGATTTTTAAAAGGAAATTTCATTTCCCCTTCTGATTTTGCCGCATTATTATACTCTTTTATCATTGTCAATAACGCAAAAGGCAAACTTCCTATCTCGTCCGAATCTTTTATTGCCCCAATCAAATTTCTTTCGGCAGGAACATACATTACTTGAGGTATCTTTACATCTTTTCCATTTAGATTATTCTCTTTTATATTCAATTTTCCTTTTTCATAAACGAAGGTATATATATTTCCTACAAACTTTATACTTGTATCCTCTTTGAAATAATTTTCAATATTATGATATGAGCAGTATCTTTTCACAAATCTGTTAAAGCGAGTAACATAATCCTTTTTTAACTCTTCTCTATACAATGCTTTTTCTAACCAGTTAAAAGTAGAAAACAACTTTAAAATTGTGCTTTTACCACTTCCCTGATCACCACACAACACCGTTACAGGCTTAATATTCATTTCACCTGAATCAGTAATGTTTCCTAAATTAGAGATTGTCAATTTCATATTGCTAACTATGTTTTAATGCTTATAATATTATGATTTTCCCCTTGCAAAGATAATCTAAAATAATCACATCTTTGTTTCAAAATTCTTTTGCGTCAATTAACGACAATAATATCTGTTTTATTGCCTACAAAAGTACAAATTATTTTAATCCTGCATTAAAATAAAAATCTGAGTCCTTTTTCGGTTGCGGTTAAACGTCCGTTGAAAATGCCGAAATCCCCTCACAAGATTACGCAACAAAGAACCATAACCGCCTTATCGGATAATACGTTAGCGAAAGGCTGTTTGTGCGTGTCGCACTGACATTATTTTTTTCTCAAAGGCTGTTTAAATTTCACGAAAGGCTGTTTCATTTTTCCAAAACGCTGTTTCGTGCTAACGAAAGGCTGTTTCATTTGCATAAAACGCTGTTTGGTTTTGAGCAAAGGGGGTAATGTCGGTGCGAAACGGGCTTTGATATAAATAATATCTGCTCTATGCGTGCTATTTGATGAGAAAATGGAGACGATTCTGGAGATTAACCTCAGCAGAGCCGTTATCAATATCCAGAAACAAGATATTCATTTTAGGATATCGGGTTTTGATGCGGCGTTCTATGCCTTTGGCTACAATATGGTTGGCAATACACCCGAAAGGCTGCACACAAACGACTTTATTGATGTTATGATGAGCAAAAAACGCCACCTCGCCTGCAATAGCCCAGCCTTCACCAAACTGATTGGACAAATCCAGAATTTCAGATGCGTATTTAGCCTTGCGAAAGATTGATTCATTCGGAGAAAAGTAGCGATAACGGCGATGAATCCGCTCTATACGTTTGATTTTTCTTGATATTATTTTGTAAAAAAGAGAGGTTATATGGAGCGAAAGGCGACTGGTGTTCTTCGTACCCTGATAGGCATTAACCTTACTATTGACAAATGCCTGCAAAAGAAAGTCTATCATCGGCGGAGTTACTACCTCTATCTTGTGTTCCTGTAACCATTGCCCGATATGTGCTTGCCCGTAATTATTATATTTCAAAAATATCTCGCCGATAAAGCCTACTTTCTGCGGTTCGCCGCTTACCTCTATTTTATTGAAGTCTTCTACGGCTTGGGTAAGGATTTCAAAGAGCAGTTTGGGCTTTCGTTGGGTTACAACGGCGACCGCCTTTGATATATAGCGGTCAAAAAGTGCCAAAGACGTCCCTTTAATCTTTTCTCTTGCTACACTTGACGCATACATCTGCTCAATAGCGTCGGCAAACAGCAAAGTATAAACACCAATGTTGAAAAGCTTGAAAAAAGGTATCTTAAAATCCTGTTCATTCTGATAAACAGTGCCGCCAAGTGAGACCGAAATGACGGGAATGTTGTCAAAACCGGCATTATGTAAGCCCTGCTTGATTTGAGATAAATAGTTGGTGGCTCTACACTGCCCTCCGGTCTGAGTTATGGCTATTGCAACATTTTTTAAGTTGTATTGCCCGCTTTGAAGTGCCGCAATAACATCTCCTAAAACCAATGTAGCAGGATAACATACCTCATTGTTGCCGTATTTTAAGCCTATGTCGGCAGATTGCTTTGATGTCTTGGGCACATTTATGAATTTGTAGCCGGCAATCTCAGCAAGTTTTGGTATAAAGGGCGAAATAAAGTCGCTAAACCAAGGAATAAGAATGGTACGTTTCCTATCCTCCTCTTTGAATGTAGCAGTATAGCCCTCATATTTGACAGAAGCGGTATGAATGGAGGTATCAGCCGATTTAAGAGACTCAATAAGGGAGCGTAATCTCAAACGAATAGAGCCGGGGCTTGCTATCTCATCAATACGCAATACAGTATAATTTTTACCAGAATGTTTAAGAATATTTCCCGTCTCTTCCATAAAAAAAGAGTCTGGTCCGCAGCCGAAAGAGTTGAGTTGAAGCATCTGAACGTTGGCAGGCATATCCGCAACCGCCATAGCAGTGGAAACAACTCTATTAGGATACGACCATTGCGAAACCATATTAAGATTAGAGAAGCCTTTTTTGTCGCCTTCCAGCAATACATCATCACTTAATGCATGAACACCGAGTCCGGAAAGGATTTGCCCCACCTGTTGATGGATAAAAGGGTCGGCATGGTAAGGTCTGCCCGAAACAATGAACACTAATTCTTTATCTTTCTTTAATGCATTGTTAAGAATTAACTTTTGTTCTTTTACAAACGAATGTTTATATGTATCTTTTATGCGTAAAGCCTTTGCAAATGCCCTTGCAAAAGTTTTTTTATCAACCATAAGTTCCGATAAGTAAGCATAGCAACCTTTACGCAGCACTTCCGTATCGTTAAAGTTGATAACAGGTTTATCAAACTTGATTCCATATTTTGCAGGGTTGATTGCACTGCGAATAACCTCAGGATAGCCACTTACAACGGGGCAATTAAAGGAATTACTGCTGCTGTCAAAATCTTTAGTCTCCTTAGGAATGATGGGATAGAATATTCTCTCTACATTATACTTGATAAGAGCCATTATATGTCCGTGTACAACTTTGGCAGGGAAGCAAATATTTTCCGACATTACGCTTCCGACACCGGTTTTGTATAATTCGGTAGAAGAATGAGGGGACAATATAACATCAAAACCGCATTCGGTGAAAAGCGTATGCCAGAACGGATAATTTTCATACATATTCAGCACACGCGGAATACCAATTGAACCTCTCGGACGCGGATTTTGTTCTGCCGAACGATTGAATATTGCATCATATTTGGAGATAAAGGCGTTGTAACCCTTGGTTTGAGCGGATGCTTTGCTTGAAAAAATCTTCTCACATTTGTTTCCGTTATAGCAAACGTTGCCATTAGCAAATGTAAATTTGGTAATATGGCATTTATTGTTGCATCCGCTGCAATTTAACTCTGTCTTGTCTATATTATTGATGTCGGCAGAGATTTCTTTTCTTACAACAGAACTGCTATTTGCACTCTTGGCATACAGAGCCGCACCAAAAGCCCCCATAAGTTCGGGATGGTCGGTACTGCTTACCGATTTCTCGCTCAATAACTCCAATGCACGATACACAGCGTCGTTCTTAAAAGTTCCACCCTGCACAACAATATTATCACCAAGCATATTAAGATTAGCAATCTTCAATACTTTGAACAGACAATTCTTCACAACCGAATAAGCCAAGCCAGCCGCAATATCTCCTATTGAAGCATTTTCACGTAAGGATTGTTTGACTTTGGAATTCATAAAAACAGTGCAGCGAGTTCCTAAATCGGCTGGATATTCGGCTAATGCGGCTTCCTGAGTGAAAGCATCCAAAGAGAGATTCATCGTTGAAGCAAAATTTTGCAGGAAAGAGCCACAGCCGGACGAGCATGCCTCGTTCAGTTCTATGTTAGAAATTACACCATTGCTCGTAAAAATAGATTTCATATCCTGTCCGCCGATGTCAAGCACAAAAGACACATTAGGATTAACATATTGTGCTCCTCTCAAATGAGCCATCGTTTCAACAATCCCAAAGTCCAAATCAAATGCTGTGCGAATTAAATCCTCTCCATAGCCGGTTGATGCTGATGAAATAAAATTACAATCTATATTTTTTGCCTTAATCTCTTTATGAAACAACGCCATACCTTCGGCGACCTTACCAAGATGATTGCCTTGATTGGAAGTATAATAACTAAACACTATATTATAGTCATCATCTATGATTAAGATTTTTGTAGTCGTTGAGCCTGCGTCAATACCAAGATAACATCTTAACGTTTCGTTTGGTTCTAATGTGCGGGATTTAAGTTTCTTTATATTTCTGTTTTGTTTCCATTGCTCATATTCCTCTTTGCTGTTGAACAAAGGTGATAATGATGTATTGAAAGCCTCTTTGGTTTTTATTAAAAGATGTTTCGTTAATTCCTCTTTTGATAAGGTTAAATTATTATCAAGTGAGGCTATGGCACATCCCCAAGCCGGGAAAAATTCACTATTCTCCGGCAGAATAAAATCCTTATCCTCTATTTTCATTACTTGCTTAAACGCATTGCGAAGGGCTGGCAGAAAAGTTAAAGGACCGCCTACACACAACACTTGCGGCTTTGACTCATTTCCTCTCATTAAAGCCGTTATAGTTTGTAAGGCTACGGTGTATAAAACAGACATTGCAATATCAGCAACAGGCACATCACCGGCGATAAGGTTCTGAACATCGGTTTTTGCGAAGACTCCGCAACGGGAAGCCACAGGATAAATTTTCTCATACTGCAATGCTTTCTCTCCAAGAGCATCAGCAGATATATTCAAGAGGTCTGCCATCTGGTCAATGAATGCTCCAGTACCACCGGCACAAGAACCGTTCATACGGATATCAGGTTGCTTGCCACGTTCAAAGAAAACAATTTTTGCATCCTCGCCTCCAATATCAATCATGGTCTGAGCGGAAGAATATTTCTGCCGTATAACATTTATAGCCGCCACAACCTCCTGCACAAACGGCAATTCACTTCGCTCAGCTAAGCCCATACCGACAGAACCTGTTATTGCAATGCCAAACGATGCTCCTTCAAAATGTCCAAATACCTTTCCCAACTCATCATTTAGTACAGTATTAACCTCTGCCTTATGTCTAACATACACCTTATGCACAATCTCGCCATCAACATTTAAAACAATAATTTTAAGTGTTGTTGAACCTATATCGATTCCTATACCATATTTGTTTGATTGTGTCATAATTTGTATAATATTCCTTATGGTTTGTCTAAATGTTTTTCTTGCTGTGCCGGTATAAAAAATTAGTGTGCAAAAGTACGCATTTTATCCATCTTTCAATAGCATTGTTGTCATATTCTTTGACGATAAGGCTTTGAGGAGAGAAAATTGATACCTGCTTTTGCCGCTTGAGAATGTTGAAACTGGCGTCTGATGTAATACAATCTGTTATTATAAAACAATTTAGCCCCAGTCTGGTGATAAGTAAAAGTTATATCGTTTTCTATGCACTGATTACGAATATCAAGCACCCATTCATAATTACAAACCCTTGCTTCCGTCCCTGACTCTCCCCCAACCGACACCTCCTTATATTCTTCGCATAAATGATTTCTTAAATCTATTCGTTCCAAAATAGGGGCTAATATAATCAATTTATGCTTTATGGGCAATGATTTGAAAATCGGCAACCGATAATCCGCTGCCTTTTGATTTTCACATGTGCATCCCACAACCACATTCTCGTATCCATCGCCCCAATTGGCGGGTTTGCAGACATCAAATCTGTCTATACGTTTAGTAAAAAAGAGAAAAGTGAGGTCTTGTCGCTTTTCAATCATATTCCACACCTCATCTCGCCACTTATCAGCCTCATCCAACAAAAAATCAGAAGTAAAACAGGTACAAACCAATGTTTGAGGTGGAATCTTATAAGATTTCTGACGATTGAGTTTAAGAGGCAGATTAAAATTTGCTGTTTTGGACACTATGCTTCCGTCTTTGTCGTTGTGCGCATCTTGTCTATAAACATAACAATTCCTGCATCCCTCGCTGATTTTTTTACATCCATGCCATGGATTCCAATTTACGTCCATCAGATACTACAATAATTCTTTCTCATTTTGCAAATGTACAAAATAATCGGCAGCAATATGGTAACGAAATCAACAATAAAATATATTATGTGAAGATATAAAAGACCAAAGCCCGACAACAATAAAATTATCGGGCTTTTGATGTACTCCGGGCGGGACTTGAACCCGCACGAACGCAATGTTCACAGGATTTTAAGTCCTGCGTGTCTACCAATTCCACCACCAGAGCAGACCTTTTGTAAAAAAAATCCCGATAAACTTACATCGGGTTTTTTTAGAGCGGAAAACGGGACTCGGACCCGCGACCTCAACCTTGGCAAGGTTGCGCTCTACCAACTGAGCTATTTCCGCATTTCTTGCTTTTGAGGCTGCAAAAATACAACTTTTTTTTGAACTGTGCAAATACCAACATAATTTTTAGGTTTTTTATTGCTTTCCCTCATATTTCCTTCAAGCATTTAGGAGTTGTGTAATAACAAAGGCTATTAATAATCTATAAAGTATAAAGTATCTATTTTTAATGTTGTAAGCAAACTATCAAAAAAATGTTTCTTTTCTTTTGGCACTTTGCAATAACCTACACTAATGCCAATATTATCCAACAAAATGTCTTTCCAATATAATGAATCATCTTTATCTACCCCAGAATATTCTAATGTGTCAGGTAAAGGAGTGGCTTTTTGTCCAAATAATACTCGCATTCCTACTCTTGCATGAGAGCTATTCTGTTCTCTCCATTTATACATTGTATCTCCTATAAGTTTTATACGTTCATCATTTAGAGGATATTTACTATTTGTAACATAAATAATAACACTATCAACTGTATAATAATATGTATATTCTGCCTCGTGTCCATACTTTTCAAAAGAGCTTTCCTCTGGAACCTGCATAGTCAATTTAAGTTCAAGTTCATTCATTCCTCCAAGACCATATCCAAATTCAATTTTTTCAGTTTTTAGTTTGGGTGGTAGTTTATTAGAACATCCTAATAATAATAACAAAGTCAGGATAATGTTAATATATTTCATAATCAATTATTTTTTTATTGTCTTAATGCTTTGTTTCATTTTCCGCAAAGAAAAAATGGCAGGCGAACACCAATCTTTTTGCAATGCAAAAATAATTATACATTATATATTCAATATACATAACTCTAAATCTAATATATTAATCACATTCTTTTAGTGCTTTGTTAATTTGCATTTTTGAAAAATCACTATAAATTCCTCTTCGCCTATTTCTTAAATGTTTTCTAAAATAATACTTGGCTTTCTTGTTATCTTTCAAATCAAAATAAGCATAACCTAATAAAGCTGTGCAATCATTTATTGTTGCTTTTGCATACATTAAACCATCCCCATATTTACCATACGCAAGTTCATTTAAGCCCTTTTTTAGAATCTTCTTTATTAACTTAATCCCTTCTTCTGTTTCATCCCTCCGTAATAAAGCATCTGCATATTCGTGCATACAAATATGGTCATGAGGATTTATCTCCATTGCCTTTTTTGCATATTCATAGGCTTTTTCATAATCTCTCTTACCTTTATTAGCTTGTGAAAGTTTAGCAAATAGCCACCATTCATCAGGGAACAATGTAGTATTCTTTAATAATAACTTTTCTGCTTTATCCCATTCATCATTATCAATAAAGTTTTGCACTTCATCTGTTACTTTTTCAAAATAATCACCTATAAATTCCATACTATTTTTTCTCTTTTTGTTGTGTTATTTGCTGCGAATTAGTTACAGCGAAAAACGAATATTTACTGCCGAGATATTTCATTATATATTTGAAAGATGCAAAAACGCCTAACAAATAAAGACTATAGCCAACACTATACAATAAATTTAAAAAAATAATTCTTGTTTCAAGATTTGTTATATTATATGCAATAATATAATAAATTACATAAATAATCCTTGAAACTAATGAAATTGTATCATTTACTATTTCACGCCCAAAACCTGTTGGATCATCAAATACCATAAGTGAAAACAATAACAAAATAAATATTGGAATGATAAATATCCGATATTTCTTATGAATAGGAAATACAAATATTTGAAAAAACGAATATATACAAATAAGGAATAACATTCTAAAAGGATAATAATATTTACCTCCATATTCTATATATTCTTTAACAAAAGAAATACCAATCAAATGTCCTATTAAATTTAACAGCATCATAAATGCTATTAGCAAAACAAATTGAATAAACTTCTTTTTCATGGAGAACAAGTTTTATTTTTTATTCCAATTTCCAAAAAGATTATCATAATGCGATTCTATTTTGCCGTTGTTATTCATACCACTGCCGGATATTTAATGTATTATCAACGTGTAATATGTATAATTATTGTTTGTGTATCTTAAATAAATTTCACTCATTATCCTCAAATCACCTGTGGGAAGACTTCATGTGTTACACGAAAGTCCCAAATTACCTGTGGGAAGACTTCATGCGTTACACAAAGGTCTCAAATTACCTGTGAGAAGACTTCATGTGTTACACGAAGGTCTCAAATTACTTGTGGGAAGACTTCGTGTAAAATAAATTGAGATGTTTTGCGTTAATTATGTAATTTAAATACAAACATAAACAGTAAAAATTATGAAATTTACAAGAATTGACCTCGCAAGATTGAGGAATGAAGAGTGGTTTCAATTTATGACCGAAACCAAAGACATTATTAAGTCCGACAACAAAACTTATGGCGATGTGTCGGAATTTATGGTGAAGTTTGAAGAACTTTTGAGTCAGGCAGACGCCATTTTGCAGCAGTTGAGAAAGAGTGATTACACTGCACAGATGCAGCAAACCGACTACGAAAGAGACGAGGTGTATCGCAGCCTTAAATATCAGGTGCTGTCATTCGCTCACCATTACGAACAGGCAAAGCGTGAGGCTGGGGAGAAGTTAGAGTATGTGTTCGAGACTTACGGCAACATCCCCGCAATGTCTTACAGCCAGCAAACCGCTTCTATTTACAACCTGATACAGGATTTGCAAACGAAGTTTAGTAATGAAGTCAGTCTGTTGGCACTGCTGCCTTGGGTGGATAAACTGCACGAGAAAAATGAAGCCTTTGAGAAAGAAACCATGAGCCGCAATGACGAATATGCTGGCAAGTTGGACGTCTCTATGTCGGATGTCCGCAAGCA
>JAISGN010000012.1 GCA_031263015.1 Bacteroidales bacterium | reverse complement strand
TTCGTGGCTCTACGGGCTTCGTATGGCGTTTTTGGAATTTGCGATGACGATTTTGGAAACTTATACAAAAAATTGTAAAGTTCATTTGCGGGGGGTCTTGCAAGGAATCTGTAATTTTATCCTTCCTTTCTTTTTGGCGGAAGCAAATAATATTGCGGAGGAAGCAAAAAATATCTGTGCGATACGCACTAATATATGATTAATGTCAGTGCGACACGCACTGAAACGCACTATTATTGCACTGAAAGCACCTAAAATTACCGCAGAATGAAGATTTTTTGTATTTTTGCCTGCTTTCACAACCCCAAAACCAATGAAGATAACAGCCGTAGTTGCATTTCTTGCCGTTGCTTTTGCATCCGTTTCCTGCAAAGGACAACCCGAAGCATCTTTCACAAAGATTGATACTATCTGTTTTGATGTCAATGAGATACGACCTCCTTCGGATACCATAGAAGCAAAATCGGACACGGCGGATTCGGTATTCAGGCTCATAAAATATGCTCCCGTGAGGTGCAAGGCAGGTTTCACCGACATCAAACCCGATAAAAACAACAGGAATATCAAGTTTTGCGTTGCGGCAGCCTTCACTTCAAAGGAATTAACCTTCGTTGTAGGCGATTATGTGGTGCAAGGGCGGTTCGTAGGTCAAAGTCCCGATGCCGAAACGGGCTTTTGCGTGATTTTGAACGGGCATCCGCATATACGCAAACTAAGCAATAACACCGATAAAGTGATGATTCGTGCCGTCGAAAGCAAGGGTGATTTCTTTAAACAGATGATTCTCGTCAGCGATTTCAAACCTGTGGAATGCACAATCTTTGATAAATATCGTCCTACTTACAGACGGGCGCTTGTAGAGAAGGATGGGGAGTTTTTTGTGGCGGAAAGCGACGACCGATTGAGCATTGGGGAATTTCAAACGATGCTTATGAAGATTAAGGCGAAGAATGCAATCTATCTTGATATGGGAACGTGGAGCGAAGGCTTCTATAGAAACCAAGATAACGAACTTATATCAATCGGAAAGCAGATTCAGAGTACGAAATATCAAACAAACTGGCTTTATTTTGAGAAAATAGAATAATATTATTGCGTATTATGAAAATAATCCGTAACTTTGCCTCCTTAAAATCCTATCTTATGAAATTGAGAATCTGCTTCTGCATCATTATTATGACCATTGCCGCTGCCAATGTAAGGTCGCAGAACTATCCTCTCAACTCATCCAACAACAATAAGACGAAAACAACCTGCGGAGGCTGGTTCTACGATGATGGAGTAGGGGGAAATTACACCTCAATTCAGGATAGAACAATCACTTTCTGCCCTTCAAATCCGTCTTTGCAGCGTATAGAACTTTATTTTGAGGAATTCTCGGTTCATAATACCGATATGCTTTATCTGTATTCAGGTACGAGTGTGGCGGGAACTCCATTGACGCTCACCGATGCTGATGGCAACATCCTTCCTTTGAACGAAACGAATTTGCAAGGCAAGAGAATGATGCCGCTTATCAACGAATCTTCCGGCTGTATCACTGCAAGGTTTGTGGCTGACCAAGGAACGGTCGGCTCTGGTTGGAAAGCACAAATCTCATGTGTCAATCGGTGTCAGTATCCCGTTGCTTTGCTGGACACTTTCTTCGTTAAATACAACCAAAACGGCGACAGCACGGTACGGAAAGTTACTCGCGGCATAGACACTCTTTGGAATAGCAGCCATACATCTTATTCCGTTTTGCCCTTTCAGGCAATAGACATCTGTATAGGAGACAGCATTCAACTGATAGCAAATCCCCAGTTTCCGGAAACTAATTTAAGCGGAGCGTATTATCAGAATAAAGATATGTGTGTTTATCGCTGGCAATGGGGAGATGGTTCTGTTGATACCATACCTTATAATAATGTAGCAGGACATAGATATGATGACTTTACAGGTTATAATGTGGGGCTAAGTCTTACTGATACGTCCAACGGAGGCTGTTCCAGCAGAAACTATGAAGAGATTAGAGTACGCATAGCAAGGAATCCGATAACCGGAATCTCAATACCGACTGCCTGTAGCGGCGATACGCTTAATCTTTCGGTGGGTTACAATGCTCAATCGGCTATTAGGGTGGATTCAAACCTGTTTCAAAGACAACAGACGCAAATAAATCAGAACCGAGTCTTTATTCCCGACGGACCTAACTGCTCTTCGGGTTCTTATGAGTGCTATGACGCTCCCGTTGTCTTTGATAACTTCCTGCCGAATGAGACAATAGATGCGGCAAGCGATGTTTTGTCGGTCTGTATTAATATGGAACATACTTATTTAGGGGATTTGGGCTTTTACATCGTTTGTCCTAACGGACAGCAAGCAGTTCTCAAACACATGTTTGCTCCCGGTGGTAGTAGAGGAGCAGATTTAGGCAATCCTAATTACAACGATTCATGGGGTGATCCTTGCGATTCCAATTCTAATCCTTACGGAATAGGTGCTAATTATTGCTTTTCCAATCAATATCTCTCGGGACAAAGGGGAGTGATATCAGGTTCTATGACCTCGCCACTTGCTCCTACGGATACTATAAGTCATAGCGGTTATTTCCAAACACCAAATCAAAGTACTCCTGCTAACAATACGGTTAATCTTACGGGCTTTTCTTCCCTTATTGGTTGCCCTCTTAACGGCGAATGGAGATTAAGAGTCTGCGATGGTTGGAGTAGTGATAACGGTTGGGTGTTCGGCTGGCAGCTTGAGTTGTCTAACGGATTGACGGCGGGCGATTGGGATTACGATGTGCCGATAGACACGGTTCTTTGGCAAGGATACTACATCTCTTCTGCCGATTCAATGAACGCTATAGCAAGTTACCCCGATACTGCTAACGGGTTTTATCTTTATGATGTGAGCATTCAGGATGATTTTGGTTGCATTTGGGACACTACATTGAGAGTTCAAATCTTTCAATCATACGATACGACAATTAATGCGACCATTTGCAGTGGTTCTTACAACGGATTCGGCTTTTCGGAGGACACTTCGGGGGTTTATATTCATACATTTGAGAATGCAAATGGCTGTGACAGCACGCTAACTCTTAACTTGCAAATCGGCAATCACGATGATACAATAATTAATGCAGAGATTTGTAATGGTCAAACTTACGATTCAAACGGCTTTAATGAGACATCGGCGGGCAGATACGAGCATTTTCTTCAAACGGAATTCGGTTGCGACAGCACGGTTACTCTTATTCTTGCCGTCAATAATCCTTATGACCATATAATATATGATACCATTTGCAGCGGAGCACCATACGACAGATTCGGATTCAACGTTGATACGAGCGGAACATACGTTCAGAATCTTATGACCTCAAAAGGCTGCGACAGTGTGATAACTCTTCATCTTTATGTCAAACCTTCGTATGATATTCGGCTGAATGAAACTATTTGTAAGGGCGAAACATATTCGCAATACGGCTTCTCGGCAGATTCAAGCGGGCAATACGTGCAATCGTTATCAACGATAATGGGGTGTGATAGCACGATTACTCTCAACCTTGCAGTGCAAGAACGATTTGATACGACCATCGATGCCGCCGTATGCGAAGGAGAAACATATTCAAGCAACGGATTCTATGTTCATGACAGCGGAACGTATGTGCGGAATCTTGTTTCGCAGTACGGATGCGACAGTATAGTTACCTTAAATCTTAAAGTAAATTATCCTTATGATACTTCATATTCGCTCTTCGGCTGTTTTGATACGCCGATATCAATGCACGACACGACCATTGACCAAAGCGGCGACTACCAATTCAGGTTTCAAACGATTAACGGTTGCGATTCAATAATTAATGTGAGCGTTCGCTATATCAGTCCCGCAATGCACAGCGTTAGAGACAGGTATTATGTTAAGGAATTCCCGTTTGAATTGGATGCTACTTGCGAAGAGTGCTTTGATTATCAATGGCAGGACGGACAAACGACCCCAATAATTCAGGCAAAGGACGAAGGAATATATTATGTCATCGCTTCGTCGCCTTGCGGTCAGGTTGAGCAGGAGATAACGCTTATTACAGATTATGGAAAGGAGAATATATTTATACCGAACTCCTTTACGCCCGATTTATTAACAAACAATATTTTCCGTCTTTATTCCTTTGACCGTTTTGAAATCACCTTTGAAATTTACAATCGTTACGGAGCGTGTATTTTTACTACGCATGACCAGAATGAAGGTTGGGATGGAACGTTCAAAGGCAAGAGATGCGAGCAGGGTGTCTATGTTTGGCGATTGGTTTATCGCAATATAGATAATCCTTCCCCCGAAAAGGTACGTTACGGCAATGTTATGCTGATGCGATAGTTCGTTTCCGATATACAGTATCTCTTTTGGTCTAAACGAAACAGCCTTCGGTAAAAATAAAAGGCTGTTTCATTTTTCCCAAACAGCCTTTTAAAAAAATAAAATAGCCTTTTATTTTGATAAGACTAACTTTCAGGGTTATTTAATCTTATTTTGGTGAATTGAAAGTAAGTTGTGATTGTATGAATGAGGCATACAGCGTTCTAAATGATGCCTTCCCTAACCAAATCGTGCAGATGGATGACGCCAAGATAATGTTT
Source organism: Bacteroidales bacterium (assembly GCA_031263015.1). Classification (GTDB taxonomy): domain Bacteria; phylum Bacteroidota; class Bacteroidia; order Bacteroidales; family P3; genus JAISGN01. The sequence goes on along the minus strand of JAISGN010000012.1, from coordinate 191,093 downwards.
GGCTTCATCAACAACTAATAACTGAGTAATGCTCTTGCTTCTCATTACGTCCAAAGCATTTGCCGCCAAATCGGAATAAAGTATTGTTTTCGGATTTCTGCACATAATGTCTGCTGCTGTGAGATTAGAAGTCGGTATGTTTTTGGATAGCATTCGCCGAAGGTCGCCATCGGTAACTATTCCTAATAATTGCTCCTCCGAAACGACCGCTGTGCAGCCCAATCTCTTGGATGTCATCTCTAAAATGGTCTGTGCAAGAGGCGTTGTAGGCAAAACGGACGGACATTCGTTGCTTTTATATAAATCATTGACTTTAAGATAGAGCCGTTTGCCTAATGCACCGCCCGGATGGTACTTTGCAAAATCTTCAGCGGTGAATCCCCTGCATTCAAGCAGTGCCATAGCCAACGCATCCCCCATAACAAGTTGCGCCGTTGTGCTTGAAGTAGGAGCAAGGTTGTTAGGACATGCTTCCTTATCAACGAAGCAATTAATAATATAGTCAGCCTCTTTTGCCAAAAAAGAATTCGGATTGCCGACAAGGGCAATGAGTGTATTTCCTGTGTGCTTTAAGAGTGGTGCAAGCACCTTTATTTCCGGTGTATCGCCGCTTTTGGATATGCAAATCACAATATCATCTTCCTTAATCATACCAAGGTCGCCATGAATTGCGTCAGCAGCGTGCATAAACAAAGCAGGAGTTCCGGTAGAGTTGAGAGTAGAGACGATTTTTGTTGCAATATTTGCGCTTTTTCCTATTCCTGTTACTACAACTCTACCTTTGCTTTCATATATCAGGCGAACAATGTTTGCAAAGTCCGTATCCACAAAATCAATCAGTTTTTCAATGCTTTGCATCTCATCTTTGATTGTTTTTTTCGCTATGAAAATAATTTCTTCTTCCGTTTTTACCATAATATTAAAAAGTTTTAGTACTTTTGTTTTGCAAAACAAACAAATTAAGATTGAAAATAATTTTGCAAAGATACGCAATATACACGGATAATGAGTAAGAAGGAGCTGCAAACCGGCGGAAAAGATATTTTTGTTGAACTTAAAAGAGTTTTTGGTTTTGAAAAATTCAAAGGTAACCAGGAATCGGTTATTCGCTCCTTGATAGATGGTAATGATACCTTTGTTATAATGCCGACAGGTGGCGGAAAAAGTATGTGTTATCAACTTCCAGCTTTGATGAGTGAAGGAACGGCTATTATTATATCTCCATTGATTGCGTTAATGAAAAATCAGGTAGATGCAATTCGTAATTTTGGAGCAGAAAATGGCATCGCTCATTTTCTTAATTCTTCACTTAGTAAGATTGAAATACAGCAGGTGAGGGACGATATGACAAATGGCATTACCAAATTGTTGTATGTGGCTCCCGAAAGCCTGATAAAAGAAGAAAATGTTGAGTTTTTGTCTAAGATAAACATTAGTTTCTTCGCCATAGATGAAGCCCATTGCATATCGGAATGGGGACATGATTTTCGCCCTGAATATAGAAAATTACGAGAGATAATAAACGCTATCGGGGAACGAAATATAGTAGAACAGAATCCTCCTATTATTGCTCTGACAGCAACGGCTACTCCAAAAGTTCAGCAGGATATAATCAAAAATCTTGCTATGGAAAATGCCAAAGTTTTTATCTCATCTTTTAATCGTCCTAATCTTTATTACGAAGTAAGGCATAAGTCTAAGGATTTAATGGATACAAATAAGAAAATCATTAAATTCATAAAAAATAACTTCGGAAAATCAGGAATAATATATTGTTTGAGCAGAAAGAGAGTAGAGGAGGTAGCGGAGATATTATGTTTGAATGGTATAAAAGCCTTGCCTTATCATGCTGGACTTGATGCTGCAACAAGGGCAGCCAACCAAGATAAATTTATTATGGAGGAGGCGGATGTTATTGTTGCAACAATTGCATTTGGGATGGGAATTGATAAACCGGATGTGAGATTTGTGATACATTATGATATGCCTAAGAGTCTTGAAGGCTATTATCAGGAGACCGGTAGAGCAGGTAGAGATGACGGAGAAGGGCAATGTATAGCATTTTATTCGGAAAGAGATATAGCAAGATTGGAAAAGTTTCTCATAGATAAGTCAGTATCTGAAAGGGAAGTTGCTATGGAATTGATGAATGAAACGATTTCTTATGCGGAAAGTTCGGTTTGTAGGCGTATAAATTTGTTACATTATTTTGGTGAGGAGATGCATGAGAATAATTGCGGTTCATGTGATAATTGTTTGCATCCTAAAACAAAGAAAGAGGCATCTGAGGATATTCAATTGGTGTTAGAGACTATTATTGCGACAAGTCAATTATTCAAAATAGACCATATTGCTAATATTATAATGGGGGTGAATAATACTCAGATAAAAACTTGCAAACATCATAAGTTAGAGCAATTTGGAGTAGGGGTAGATAAGAATGAAATGTGGTGGAAAGCCGTTATTAGGCAGGCAATTATTGAAGATTTTTTGGTTAAAGAGATTGAAACCTATGGAACACTAAAAATAACTAATGAAGGATTAGCCTTTCTTAAACATCCTCGTCCTATACTTGTGCCTGAGGATCATGATTATAGTGATGATACGGATGATGATAATGTAGCAATTTTTAATCATGCGAAAGAGTCTGCTGTTGATAATGTTTTGTTTTCTATACTCAAAGATATAAGAAAGGGAATAGCAACAAAAGAAAATCTTCCTCCTTATGTTATATTTGAAGACAGGTCTTTGGAAGATATGACTATTCAATATCCTATTACAAATGAAGAAATGAAATCTATAGTTGGAGTAGGATTAAGCAAGGCTCAAAAATATGCAACGCCCTTCCTTGCAGCAATCAAACAATATGTTGAGGAAAATGAAATAGAGCGTCCTGCCGATATGGTGATACGCTCCATTCCGAATAAATCAGGTTTGAAAGTTTATATTATAACGAGTATTGACAAAAAATTACCACTTGAAGATATTGCGAGAGGGAAAAATCTTGAATTGGAAGAATTGATAACAGAGATGGAGAGTATTGTTTCTGCCGGTACAAAAATAGATATAAGTTATTATCTTGATGAAGTAATAGATCAATATCGTCAGCAGGATATTTTAGATGCTTTACGCCAAATGCAAACGGATAATGTTCAAGAAGTTCTTGAGCAGCTTGGGGAAGATGAATATGAAGAATGGGAAATACGTCTTATGCGAATATTGTTCTTATCTAAATACGGTAATTAATTAAACTATATTGACTACAATAACAACTAACAAATAACGATTATATGAAATATTTAAATGACAGTTTGATCTCGTTGCAATACATCATTGAACACGAATGCAAAGAAGCCAAGAAGGTAATTCTGGTAGATAAAAACACTAAACAACATTGCTTACCAATACTAATAAATAAAATTAAGGCATTGGAGACTGCACATATAATAACAATAGAACCGGGTGAAAAAAGTAAAAATAATTATACGGTTGATTATATTTTGCGACATCTAATAGACATAGGAGCAGATAAAACTACTGTTTTTTTAAGTGTAGGTGGTGGTATGGTAAGTGATATTGGCGGCTTCGTTTCGGCAATTTATTATCGTGGTATTTGTCATATTGAAGTGCCAACTACAACAATGGCTATGGTTGATGCAGCAATTGGAGGAAAAAATGGGGTTAATTTTAACTCTTTGAAGAATCAAATAGGAACAATAACGAAGCCATTTTATACTTGTTGCTATCTTCCTTTCCTTAAAACTCTTGATGATAGAAATATTGCAAATGGAGCAGCTGAAATGATTAAACTTGCTTTGGTCGCTGACAAAGATTTGTGGAATAAAATGAAAACAATGACTCCTTTAGAAATAGGACAGAATGAAAAATTAATGGAGGCTTGCATTGAATTGAAAGAGGCTATTGTATCAGAAGATTTTTACGACACGGAAAAAAGACAAATTCTAAACTTCGGACATAACTTTGCTCATGCGATAGAGGCTTTTGCAATGTCTATAAACTTTGATATTCAACACGGAGAAGCAGTAGCAAGAGGTATTTATTATGAAACTATGCTTAGTAAGAATATTCTTGGTTTTTCCAATACTCAATACGATGAAGTAATAAACTACATACAGAAGCATTTTGTTGTAAGCCGTACAATTAATCAATATTTGCAACTTTTAGATTATTTACGCTTTGATAAAAAGAATCGTTTCGGCACTTATCGCTTTACATTATTGAAAGAAATAGGCTGTCCTCAAACAAATGTTTTAGTGTCTGAGGCTGATATTGCAACATTATTACTATCTTTGCAAACTAATATCAATATATAATTCATAAAAAAGTAATTCAATAAAAATAGTTATAACATAATTAAAACAATCACAAAAATGAAGAAAGTTATTATCACTTTATTAGGAGCATTTGCAATGATATTCTCTGTCAATGCTCAAAATTTTCAAAATAATGGTTTTGAAAATTGGTCAAATAATACGACCCCATCAAATTGGAATGGATTAAAATTTATGAACTATGAATTGGCACCCGGTTCTATTTCCCGAACAAATGATGCGCATGGAGGGGACTATGCTGTTAAATTGCAGCCAAAGGATGTCAACCAAACTGCATCATCTTTTATTTCGGAGCTTGCACCTATGTTAGATACAATGAAAGTTCCTGGCTTTATTACCAATGGAAACATTGATATTTTAGCCTTGATACAAATGATACCATCTTTATCTAATGCAGGCTCTTTAGATCCAAACGCATTAATGGCATTAGGGAATTGTTTAACAGGCGGACTTGCTCTTCCTGCCGACCAAACGGTTGCAGGTATATCAGGTTATATCAACTACACAGAAGCAAGTGCCGGTGATATGTTTGCTATTGTCGGGTTGTTCTATGCCGGAACTGATACCAATAGGCAAGTTGTGGCAATTGCACCATATTTGTCTTTGTCGCAATCTGTTACGCAAGGTTCTTATCAGCAATTTAATGCACCGATAATGCCAATAGGAACAGAGAATCCAACAGAAGCAATATTTATAGCCGTTGTTATTTCATCTACATCAACAGGGGAACCTTCATTGTTGCTTGATGACGTTAGCATAGATTACACTACCAACTCTTTAAGCAATCTGGCGAAAACAAATGATATTGCCATTTATCCAAACCCAAGTACCGGTAATTTTACTGTAAATTGCGACAATGGTTCTGCTTTGAAAGTTTGTAATATGCTCGGACAGGAAGTGCTTGCAATAGACAACTATCAAAGTGGTTCTTCAATTAGCATTGACAAAAAGGGAATGTATTTTGTTAATGTCAGCAAAGGTGGTAAGCAAATCACAAAAAAATTAATAGTTAAGTAGATTCAATAGATTGAAAAAACTATTTCTGTTATTAATACCTATATTTATGACCGCCTGTGCAGGAGGATACTCTTTCACAGGCGCGTCTGTTTCTGCCGATACTCAAACCTTTGCGGTAGAAACTTTTGTTAATCGTGCATCTATTGTTCAGCCGATATTGGCAAGCGATTTGACTTATGCATTAACAAACAAAATCAAGTCCTCAACTAATTTAACCGCAGTGGATTATGATGGCGACTTAACATTCAAAGGCACTATTACCGGCTATTCAATAACGCCGACAGCAATATCAAGTAATGATAAAGCCGCTCAAAACCGCCTGACAATTACTATCAGGGTTGAATTTATCAATAAGAAGAATCCCAAGCAGAATTTCCAACAAGCATTTTCCAGATACAAGGATTATGACAGCCAATTATCACTTTCGTCCGTTGAAGAGAGCCTTATCAACCAGATAAACGAAGAATTGGTTGATGATATATTCAATAAAGCATTGGTTAATTGGTAAAGTGCTGTTCTGTTGTGCTTTCGTGCCTCTGAAATCAAGGAAAACATATTCACAAACTCTTTTGATTTTCTTTGAATCCCTCTTTAAAAATCTCTTTATTTACCTTATAAAATCTTAATCGGATATAGCCAAAATGAAAGGCTGTTCTATTTTTTTCAAAGGCTGTTTGGGAAAAATGAAACAGCCTTTTGTGCGTACAAAACAGCGTTTCATACGGGTAGAATGAAGTATTTTGACGATGAAAGAATATTTTGTATTTTTGCAATCTGTCTTCGGACAGAAATTTTAATAGTTTAAGTGCCTGAAAATAGATAATTATAAGGCATATTAAGAAAGCGTTTTGCTGAATTCTTGTGTTTGAAACTGCAATTCTCAAACCAATATAACAGGAATAAGTGATAGGCTCTCACGCTCTGCGTGGGCTTATTATATTTGTTATATGGGTAATTGCAGACCTCAAACACAGATTCTTAAGTCTGCGTTTTTTTATTGTGTCCTGCGAAATATAACAATGAAATGGAGCAAGAGCCCAAGCAAATCAAATCCAAACATCGTGTAATCAATTACGGCGAAGTTTTTACCGCCCAAAGAGAGGTTGATGCAATGCTTGATTTGGTTAAAAGCAAGGCTAAAAGCATTGAAAGCCGCATTTTAGAGCCTGCTTGCGGCAATGGAAATTTTTTAGTTGAGATTTTGCACCGCCGCCTTCAAACAATACGCAAACGAGATGATATAAAAGACAGGCGTTTTAAGATTCTGGTTGCTCTTTCCGCTATTTACGGCGTAGATATTCAGCAAGATAATGTTACGGAAGCAAGGAATAGAATGACGGATGTTGTTCGCAAAGAAGCAAAAGATGTTTCCGATGAACCATTTCTAAACAATGTTTCCAAAATATTAGAGCACAACATTATCAAAGGGGATTTTATTAACGGCAAAGACAAGATTTATTTTATAGAATACACGCCTGATTACCACAAAAGGACATTTTCCATTTGCCTTCACAACCTTGCCGATTTGGAAACAGAGGAAATAGATGCCGATACATTGTTTTTGAATCTGGATGCTGCAATCTCACGCCGCAAACGCAGAGATAAACGCCGAATAAACGCTATAATAAAAGAAGAAGATGAGATAAAAATACAAAGACCTCTTGTAAGAGAACCGGAATTGTTTAATGAATAAAATTATGATAAACAAAACACAGATTCAACCTTATGATGAAATTCAGAGAAGGATATATGCCTACACTCTTCCGCAGGTTACGGATCATAATGGTTACATAAAAATCGGAGAAGCGAAGACTGACGTTAATCAAAGAATACGTCAGCAGACAGGAACAATAGGCTTGACGTATGAACTTTTGTTTGAACGCTTGGCGATAAGGAAAGATAATAATAAATCTTTTAGAGACTATGATTTACACAGGTTTTTATTGCAACAAGGCATTGAAAGAGGAAATTTTAATCAGCAGGCAAGAGAATGGTTCTTCTTTAACGGAACGCCGAACAGGGCAGCAGAACTTACAGACCAATTTATAGCAAACGGATATAATACTCAGGAGCAAACAGACTATGTTTTGCGTAAGGAACAGGAAGAAGCCGTTAAAGTAACCAAAGAATACTTTGTACAAAATCAGCAAAGCGAGTTTCTTTGGAATGCAAAGCCGCGTTTTGGTAAGACTCTTACGGCATATCATCTTATAAGAGAAATGTGTTTGCAAAAAGTATTGATTGTAACCAATAGACCGGCGATTGCAAACAGTTGGTACGATGATTATTATAAGTTTATAGAACATCAAACCGATTATAAATTTATTTCTGATAACGATTCGCTTAAAGGAAAAGCCTTAACAAGAGAATCATTCTTGAAATTCGCCCGCCATTCTCAAATAACATTTCTTTCTTTGCAAGATTTAAAAGGCAGTAAGCACTTCGGCGGAGATTATGATAAACTCCGATGGATAAAAGACTTGAAATGGGACTTGCTAATCATTGACGAAGCACACGAAGGAGTTGATACCGCTAAAACCGATAAGGCTTTTGATAACATCAATCGCTGTTATACCTTGCATCTTTCAGGCACTCCTTTCAAGGCATTGGCAAATGAGAAATTCCAAACGACACAAATATTTAACTGGACCTATGAAGATGAGCAGCAAGCAAAGCAAGATTGGGATTATTCCTTTGGAATAAATAATCCTTATGAGAATCTGCCGCAGTTAAATCTATTCACATACAAATTAAGTGAGATGATAACCGAAGATTTGAGCAAGGGAATAGATATAAACGGCGAAAACCACGAATATGCCTTTGACTTGAATGACTTTTTTGAGGTAAAAGACAGAGGATTTGTGCATAAAGACGAGGTTATTAAGTTTTTAGATAATTTAACACGTGGTAAATTTCCGTTTAATGAAGAACAAAGGGCAGAATTAAGGCATACGTTTTGGTTATTGCCGGGAGTGCAGGCGTGCAAAGCCTTACAAGCGCTATTAAACAAACATCCATTGTTCAAAGACTATGAAATAGTTTTAGCAGCAGGCGATGGACAGAGTTTTGAAGAAGAATCGGCAAACATAAAAAGCAATTTGACCAGTTTTAATAAAGTAAAGACTGCCATCAAATCAAATAATAAAACCATAACTCTTTCTTGCGGGCAACTTACAACAGGAATAACCATACCGGAATGGACGGCTGTGATGATGCTAAGCAACATCAAAAGTCCCGCTCTTTACTTTCAGGCGGCTTTTCGCTCACAAAATCCTTACGAATACCGACAAGGTGATAATATTATCAGAAAAGAGCGTGCTTATATCTTTGATTTCGCTCCCGAAAGGACGTTAAAATTATATGAAACCTTTGCAACAAACTTGACAAAGCACACTTCGGAACGGGAAGAGCAAATAAGGCAACTCTTAAACTTCTTTCCCGTTATTGCAGAGGACGAAAACGGAAAAATGATTGAGCTTAATGCGAAAGAAGTCTTGGCTTTGCCGCAGCAGATTAAGGCAATGGCAGTGGTGAAATCAGGTTTTATGAATAATTTTCTCTTTGTTAATGTCAGCAGAATATTCTCCGCACCGAATTTTGTCAAGGAAATATTGAATAAATTGCCGTCTGAGAAGCAGAAAAGACTAAAATATGGTGCTGAAATCAGAATTAACGATTACGAAAAGGACGAAGAGGGAAATCCGACAGCAAATGAACAAATTGTTATCAACACTACTAATGGGATTCTCGGAGAAAAAATTTTTGAAACAACGAATGGTAATAATGCGATGCAGGAAGCAGAGCAATTTATCAACGAATGTGCTCCCGCAATCAAGGATACTCTGAATGTAACGCAGAAAGAAACCGATAACATCATACACAAAATCGCCAATAAGATTAAAGACGGGATAGAAGAGATAGAGCAGAAATATGAAACAGCGGAACAGAAAAATAAAACAAAGGAATATCTGAATGAAATCAACGATGCTGTGAATGAAACAGCGTTTGAGGAATTGAAGGCGGTGATAGAGAAAATTGAAGAAAAGAAGGAAGGGAGCAAAAAGAAACAAACAGAAGATGATGTGAGGGATAAATTGCGCGGATTCTCACGTACAATCCCGAGTTTCTTGATGGCATACGGCAATAAAGAGACAACGCTTGATAATTTTGAGAAAAACATTCCCGATAACATCTTTTTGGAATTGACAACCTTGACAATAGAAGAATTTAAGCTCCTAAGAGATGGCGGAGACTATGAAGAGGAGGGGCAAAAGAAGCATTTTGAAGGACGATTGTTTAATGAGATAGTCTTTAATCAGGCAATCAAAGAGTTTTTGTCTCTAAAAAATAAATTGTCTGGCTATTTTAATTCGTCTCAAACAGAGAATATCTTTGATTATATCCCACCTCAGCAGACTAATCAGATATTTACGCCGAAGAAGGTAGTGAGACAGATGATTGATGCTTTGGAACAACATATTCCTAACCTGTTTGAGAACGACCAATTAGTGTTTGCCGACCTTTATATGAAGTCCGGGCTTTATCTTATTGAGATTGTAAAGCGTCTGTTCAAAGGTTTGGCAAACAAAATCCCTGATGAACAACAGCGATTGCAACATATATTTTCCAAACAGATTGTAGGAGCGGTACCAAACGACATTCTGCGCCGAATAACGCTGGAATCAATATCGGGAGGTAATGAAAGATTAAAACAAATCATTGAAAGCAGGATATACGAGGCAGATATAGTTAATAAAAACCAAAGAGGACAACTACGAAATATGAAATTTGACGTAATAATAGGCAATCCGCCGTATCAACAGGCTGACGGAGGGGCAGGAGCCAGTGCAATACCGATATATAATAAGTTTATAGAGCAGGCAAAACAACTAACACCTAAATATATCTGCTTAATAATTCCTTCTCGTTGGCAGATAGGGGGCAAGGGCTTGGATTCGTTTAGGCAAGATATGATAACAGACAGACGGATTAAGTTTATGGCGGACTATGTTAATGGTAAAGAAATTTTTCCCGACAATGACGTCAAAGGAGGTATCTGTTATTTTCTGTGGGATAAGGATTATGATGATGTTTGTGAGATAGAAACTCACGTAGATAATGAAGTATTGAAGTCAAAGCGTCTTTTGAAAAATGATTTCTCTGATACATATATTCGTTTTGACGTTCAGTTGAGCGTATTGCAAAAGATATCAAAGAAGAATGAGAAAAAAATCTCGGAAATCACGTCAGAGCGAAAACTTTATGGCTTTTCTTCTGATGTTATTTCAGACCCGTCAAAATATGACTTGCCTCCGTTTTCCGATAAGTCCATAAAAAACGGATATACTCTCATAGGATTATTACAAAACAAAAGAGTAGAGAGATATATCAGCAAAAACTATCCCATACGTGTTAATAAGGATAAAATAAATCAATGGAAGATTTTTGTACCTAAGGCTTATGGTTGCGGCAGTACGGGAGAAACAATTCCTACGCCCATTCTGGGCTCGCCCATTCACTTATGCACAGAAACTTTTTTGCAGATAGGCGGTTTTGAAACAAAACAAGAGGCTGAAAACTTATTATCTTATATCAAGACAAGGTTCTTTAGATTTTGTGTAGGCATATTAAAAACAACTCAAAATACATCACAAAACACTTATTCATTAGTTCCGATGCAGGATTTCAAAGAGCAATGGACGGATGAGAAACTTTACAAAAAATATAAACTGACAAAAGATGAGATAACCTTTATTGAAACGATGATTAAGCCGATGGAGTAGGGCTGGACGCTGCTTTATTTTAGCGGCTTCCGAATATGGTGCTGCCGATTCTGATAATAGTTGCTCCTTCCTCTATTCCGATTTGATAGTCGGAAGACATACCCATTGATATTTCGCTAAAAAGAGCGTTGTTAGCAAAATATCTTTCTTTGAATTTAAGGAATATTTGTCTCAAATGAGCAAATTCTGCTCGCGTTTGCTCTTTGTCATCGGTTATTGAGCCGATTCCCATCACGCCTCTAATGTTTATGTTTTCCATTTGGCTGAATTGTTGTGAGGAAAGGAGTATTGCCGCCTCTGCTTCGTTCATTCCGAATTTTGTTTCTTCGGTTGCGATGCGTATTTCCAGCAAACAATCTATTATTCTGCCCTTTAATCGTGCTTCTTTGTTGATTTCATTAAGCAGCTTCAGGCTATCAACACTATGAATCATACTTACAAACGGCACAATGTATTTAACTTTGTTTGTTTGCAAGTGTCCGATGAAATGCCATGAGATATCTTCCGGTAAAACAGCGTGCTTATCTCTCATTTCCAACGCTTTGTTCTCACCAAACAACCTTTGCCCGCAATCATACGCCTCTTTGATGTCCTCTATCGGCTTTGTTTTTGAAACGGCAACAAGTTTGATGTTGTTAGGAAGAAGTTTGGTGATGCTTTTTATCTCACTTTGTATTGACATAAGGCGGTTTTGTGTATTTATAAGGCAGCAAAATTACTATTTTCTCAGATAACCGCATTTTTAAATCAAATAAAAATCCGTTATTCTCAAAGAATAAAATAACAAAAAGCCGTTTCAATTAAATGAAACGGCTGAAAACAAGTATTAAAATGAGATTATAACTAATTATGAAAAACAATAATCATATTTTTATTAGCGATTGGTTAGTTCTTTCTCTATTTCATCAATATAAGTGCGGTATTTTTTGTCAATAGAACAATGATTCTCTACCATCTTACAGGCATGTATTACCGTAGAATGGTCTTTGTTGCCGCATTTAGCACCGATGGTTGCGAGGGAATTACGTGTCAATTTACGAGAAAAGTACATTATTATTTGGCGAGCCTGACTTATTACACCCTTACGGCTATTTGTCAAAATCTGATTTGTATCTATTTTGAAATAATTTGCAACCACGCGTTGGATAAGTTCTATTGTAATAATAGTTTGAGGAGCTTTAACCAGAGAATCTATTATCTGTTTAGCCAAACTTATTGTTATATTCTTGTGATTGAAAGATGAGTGAGCAATTAGTGAAACCAAGGCGCCGTTAAGGTCTCTTAAATTAGTGTTTATTCTTGTTGCAATGTAATCAATCACCTCTTCGCTGATTTGAATGCCGTCTCTACGTATCATTTCCTCTATTATGGCTTTACGAGTCTTGACATCAGGAACGGTTAATTCAGCATTTAATCCCCATTTTAGTCGTGACACAACTCTGTCGGTAAGGTTTAAGTCGGCAGGAGAACGGTCTGATGTAACAATAATTTGCTTTCGTTGCCCGTGAAGAGTGTTAAAAATATTGAAAAAGATTTCTTCTGTCCCTCTTTTCCCAATAAAAAATTGTATATCGTCTATTATAAGCACATCAACCATTTGATAGAAATACAAAAACTGATTTACTTCATTATTAATGGTCGCTTCGGTGTATTGTTGCATAAATTGCTCTGCAGATATGTAAAGAACGGTACTGTTAGGAAAGTTTTTCTTTGTTTCCAAGCCGATAGCATTAGCAATATGTGTCTTTCCCAATCCGACAGAGGAATAAATAAACAGCGGATTAAATGATGTACGACCGGGATTTTTTGCAATAGCCAAACCTGCTGAACGTACCAAACGGTTGCATTCTCCTTCTACAAAGTTGTCAAAACTAAAATTCTCATTTAGATTTGAAGGTATGGTGATTTTTTGAATACCCGGTATTGCAAACGGATTTGGAGCATTGCTTTGTGCTGCATTTGGCATAGGTAAAGGTGCATGAATAGGTTTGTTGTTTTTAATAGGTTTGTTAGGAGAGGAAGGAATAATTGTAGAAATAGGCTTGTCACTGACGCTTGTATCAACTAAAATAGTGTATTGTAGTTGTGCGTTCTGCCCAATCTCTCTTCGTAAAGTTTTAATGAGTAAATCTAAGTAGTGTTCTTCTAAGTATTCGTAAAAAAAGTGGCTCGGAACTTGTATGGTGATAACACTGCTGTTCAAACTAAGTGGTTTAATCGGTTCAAACCAGGTTTTGAACAAATGTTCGTGGGCAAGATTATCTTTAATAATCTCCAAGCAACTCTGCCAAACTTGTTTAACATCTTTATCCATACTGTGAAATGAAAATAATAGTTTTTCTTATATATGTTTTTTGAGTTAGCAAAAGTATAATCTAATTTGTTAATAAAAAATAGCCCAGAAATTTTGTTTTTAGATATAAAAATGTTAAGGCAAATCCCAAAAAGAAAGTAAAAAATAGGCAATTGCTTTTATTTACTTTACTTTCCAGTAATTTTAATCTCTATAAACAAAAATAAGATTAAAAACAAATTTTATTAAAAGAAATTTTGTATTATTTTTACCCAATAAGATGAATTCCGTTCATCTCTAACTTATGTTTAACTGCCTTTTACAAACTATTAAATGCATACCGATGGCATTACACTCTCATTTTATATTAATATGAATATCTTTGAAATAATTTTTTTCTACTTTTGCAACCAAATATTGCTAACATGAGAAAATGTAATAAATGTTTTTTATTTCTAATCTTCCTTTTGATGCTTGATTTGTTTGTATCGGCACAAGACAGGAGCAAATTGGAAAAACAAAAGGCTCAATTAGAAAAAGAGATTAATGATATAAATTTAATTCTTAAACAAACATCAAAAACAAAAAAGGTTTCAACATCAGAATTGCAAATGTTGAAGAAAAAAATCAGCGAAAGGCAACGCCTTATAGCCAATATATCTTCTCAAACCAATATATTAAAATCAGAGATATCGGTTACGCAGCAAAGTATATCTGATTTGCAACGTCAGATTTCAGCTTTGAAAGCAAGCTATGCTCAAATGCTTCGATATGCACAGCGTAACAAAACATCAATGGATAAATTCACATTTATTTTTTCTTCAAAAGATTATTCGGAAGCCTATCGTAGGTTTATATTCTTTCGTCAATTTGGACAGACACAAAAGCAGCGTTTGCAGGAAATACAACAAAAAACTCGCGAATTAAATATCCGTACCAATGAATTAGAGGTTAAAAAATCAAATCAGGAATATTTGTTGGCGGCAGAGCAAAAAAATAAGGCAGAACTTGACAAGGAGCAGGTGAATAAAGAAAAAACGCTAACGCAAATAAAGAAAAAAGAAAAACAATACCAAAAGCAACTAAAAACAAAGCAAGCCAAACGCAAGAAACTTCAACAACAAATAGACAATGCAATAGCCGCCGAGATTAGGAAACAAAAGGAATTGGCGGCTAAAAGGAAAGCCGCAGCAAAAAAAGAAAGCACGGCGACAAAACAAACATCAAAATCAGCTAAATCAACCAAATATGTTATTTCTTCCACACCTGAGGACATTGCATTGAGCGATAATTTTGCCGCAAACAAAGGTCGTTTGCCGTTTCCTTGCGATAATGGGGTGGTGGTCTCAACTTATGGCATTCATCCCCATCCTGATATAAAAGGAGTGCAGATTGAAAATCGTGGAATAGACGTTCGTTTGCCTAAAAGCGCATCTGTGCGTGCTGTTTTTGAAGGAACGGTATGCAAAATCTTCTTTGGGGAAGACGGAACAAAGTGTGTAATCATCAGACACGGCGAATATCTGACTGTTTATACGTCTCTGAAAAGTGTAAGCGTTAATGACGGAGAAAAAGTGGTAACTCGACAGGTTATAGGCACCGTTTCATCAAACAGCGACGGCGAAAGCGAAATTCACTTCGAAATATGGAAGGGCTATAATCACCAAAATCCGATGCTTTGGCTTAGAAAATAATGACGGATTAAGGTTTCCGAGCCGCAATAGCAAATAACAGAAATATAAATCAGCGATTTACCTAAATAAGGCGGCGTTTGACAGGGAGCAAATGTCGCCTTATTTTTTGCATATTACTTTCCGCAACTTATATATCAACGAAGGTCAAATTCTTATTTGACAGAATTTTAACGAAACAGCCTTTTATTCAAATAAAACAAAGGAATATTTTACTAAAACGCCGTAATATTTTCACCAAACGCCGTTTTAATTTACTCAAACGGCATTTTAATTTTGCCATATCAAATATCACCATATTTAAATGCGAGATGGAGGCGATTTTCTTTTGTGATTTTGCCCTAATGCTATGATTCCCATTTGTCTTGCGGGCTTTGTGCGGGATAGTTGCAAAAAAATAAGTATTTTTGCAAAACATAAACAATATTTTTCTACATAATAATAAGTTAATAAAGCGTTATAACAATGGCAAAAGGTAAATTAGGATTAAATTTTCAGAAAGTAAATCACGCAAAAGAGTTAGCAAAAGGAATATCGGACGAAGTGCAGGATTTTGTCAGCGGTTACTCAACCGTAGCCTGCGAAAGAACACTTTGCAGGTTGATGGGAATTGACGGAATTGATAAAAACGGAGTGCCCTTACCAAATATCGTTACGGATTTTGTTAAAGAGAAGGGAATGTTGTCTGATGGTATTTTGTTCGTGCTTGGCAATGCGGTGCTGCAAACAGGATTATCGCCTCAGCAGATAGCGGAAAAAATTGCCGAAGGAACGCTTGATATTACTACTCTTGCAATGGGTGATATGAAAAAGGCACAACAGGCGTTGCAACCTTACATTGAGCAGAGTATGGCACGCATTAAGGCTAACAGAGACAGACGTGAAAACTATATAAAGACGTTGGGAGAGGGCAGTAAGCCATATCTATATATTATAGTAGCGACCGGAAATATTTATGAGGACGTTGTGCAGGCTCAGGCAGGCGCTCGTCAGGGTGCGGACATAATTGCCGTCATTCGTACAACGGGTCAGTCGCTTTTAGACTATGTTCCTTATGGTGCAACGACAGAAGGATTCGGCGGAACGTATGCAACGCAGGAAAATTTCCGCATTATGCGTAAAGCATTGGACGAAGTAGAGCAGGAAGTCGGCAGATATATCCGTTTATGCAACTATTGCTCCGGATTATGTATGCCAGAGATTGCGGTTATGGGTGCTTTGGAGGGCTTGGATGTAATGCTTAACGATGCGTTATACGGTATTCTTTTCAGGGATATCAATATGCAGCGGACGCTTATTGACCAGTATTTCTCCCGAGTAATAAACGGATTTGCCGGAGTTATAATCAATACCGGTGAAGACAACTATCTTACCACTGCTGACGCTTTTGATGAGGCGCATACGGTGCTTGCTTCCGATTTAATCAATGAACAGTTGGCATTTGCAGCAGGTTTGCCCGAGCAACAAATGGGATTGGGACACGCTTTTGAGATGACGCCCGATTTGGAGAATGGTTTCCTGTATGAATTGGCACAAGCGCAACTGATAAGAGAGATTTTCCCGAATGCTCCTTTGAAATATATGCCGCCGACGAAGTTTATGACCGGAAATATCTTTAGAGGACATATACAAGATGCTCTTTTCAACTCAATAAGCATTTGGACTAATCAGGGCATACAATTATTGGGAATGATGACCGAGGCAATTCATACTCCTTTTATGAGTGACCGTTATCTTTCCATTGAGAACGCCAAATACATTTTCAGCAATATGAAAAACATCGGAGATGAAGTGGAATTCAAAGAGGGCGGAATAATCAGGCAGCGTGCGGCGAAGGTTCTTGATGATGCCATTGCGTTATTGGAAAAGATGCAGAGCGAAGGCTTGTTCAGTGCTTTGGAGAAAGGAATATTTGCCGACATCAAGCGTCCTCGCAACGGAGGCAAAGGGCTTGACGGCGTATTTGAAAAGGGCGAGCATTATTACAATCCGTTTATAGATATGATGAAAGGGAAGTAAAAGAATAAACAGCGATGGCAATCCGACAGCGAGCAGAAATAAACGGAATACTTACCCTCACAAAAGATATTCAAATAGATTTAAGACAATGACAAAGTGATGAAAGTCCAAATCCGGTCTCTTTAAGACAATGACAAGGTGATGAAAGGCTAAATACACTCTCTTTAAGACAATGACAAGGTGATGAAAGTCTAAATCCAGTCTCTTTAAGACAATGACAAAGTGTTGAAAGTCCAAATACAGTCTCTTTAAGACAATGACAAGGTGATGAAAGGCTAAAAACAATCGGCGGAATATCGGATATTAAAAGTAAAAACAAAAAACAAACAGTAAATAACAAATAACATAAATATAATAAGATATGAGTGGAGGTTTATACTCAATGGACGCACGAGATTTTGATACAAATCTTGATTTGACGAAAATACGTCCTTATGGTGATACGATGAATGACGGCAAGACGCAAATGAGTTTCACTCTGCCTGTTCCTTCTTCCGATGAGGCGATAGAGGCAGCCAAACAACTGATGAAAAAAATGGGTTTTGAGAATCCGCAGGTTGTTTTCTACAAAGAACTCACCGAAGGCTTTACTTTTTTCAATTGTTACGGCAATTGCACGCATAACGTTGATTTCACAAAAATCAGTGTGCCCAAAGTAGAGAGTAATGTTATGGATATGCATGCCTGTGATGAGTTCATAAAGGAGAATGTGGGCAGAAAAATTGTCGTTATAGGGGCAAGTACGGGAACGGATGCTCATACTGTCGGCATAGATGCAATAATGAATATGAAGGGATATGCAGGTCATTACGGTTTGGAGCGATACGAGATGTTTGAAGCATTGAATATGGGTTCGCAGGTAACAAACGAGGAGTTTATTGCCAAAGCCATAGAACTTAATGCCGACGCCTTGCTGGTTTCTCAGACCGTTACGCAGAAGGATGTCCATATTCAGAATCTGATAGAATTGATAGAGATGTTGGAAGGCGAAGGATTGCGGGATAAAATGATTGTATGTTGCGGCGGACCTCGCATCTCGCATGAGTTAGCAAAAGAATTGGGTTATGATGCTGGCTTCGGAATGAATTCTTATGCCGATGACGTTGCATCATACATAGCCGAAGAAACCGCACGCCGTATTTCCGTAAAATGATAGCCGAACAAGCCATCAGGCAACTTTATAAGGATTGCTTTAAAGAAGATATAACTGCCGTAGAAGCCTGTTCGGCTCATGGTTCTTCAAGGCAATATTTTAGGGTAAAGAGCATTAACCATTTTTGTATTGCAACATATAATGATAATCGCAAAGAGAATGAAGCCTTTATCAATTATGCGCGGCAGCTTGCATCACATAATATACGTGTTCCGAAGATTTATGCCGAAGATTTGGACAATAGCATCTATTTGCAGGAAGATTTGGGAGATGTAACTCTTTATAGCCTTCTGGAAAATCAAACCTTGTCACGGGACAAACAAATATCAATCTATAAATCCGTTATTTCGCAATTGCCGAAGATACAAATGGTGGGCAAGGATTTTGATTATACTTTTGCCTATCCCCGTAAGGCTTTTGATATGCAGTCAATAGAGTGGGATTTGCAATACTTTAAGTACTATTTTCTCAAAATGGCTCACATTGCATTCAACGAAGAGGCATTGGAAAAAGACTTTAAAACCCTTGCAAACTATCTTTTGTCGGCGGATAGCGATTATTTCCTCTATCGGGACTTTCAATCACGGAACATAATGTTTGTTGCCGATGAGCCTTACTTCATAGACTTTCAGGGAGGCAGGCAAGGAGCGTTGCAATACGACATTGCATCGTTGCTTTATGACGCAAAGGCAAATCTTTCACCTGATATAAGGGAATTACTCCTTAATTATTATATGGAGGAACTTCAAAAGCATATCTCTATTGACCCAACGGAATTTCGCAAACTCTTTTATGCTTTCGTTTATGTAAGGATTATGCAGGCTATGGGTTCGTATGGTTATCGCGGATACTTTGAACGCAAGAATCATTTCCTGCTAAGCATTCCCTATGCTGTGAAAAACCTGAAATGGCTTGAAGAAAACGTTGTGTTGCCTTTGGATTTGGCTGAACTGCATTATGTTTTCAAGCAAATAATGGCTTCTAATACTTTAACAGATATTGCATCTGCAACGGGGAAACTAACTATCAACATAAAGAGTTTTTCTTATCGTAAAGGCTTTCCGCAAGATGTTAGCGGTAATGGGGGAGGATACGTTTTTGATTGCAGGGCTTTGCACAATCCGGGCAGATATGACCACTACAAACTCTTAACAGGCAGGGATAAAGAGGTGATTGAGTTTTTGGAAAGCAGGGAAGATGTGAATCAATTCTATTCACACGTCATCGGTTTGATAAATCAGAGTTGTGAAGTTTATCTTCGGCGAAATTTTACGAGCCTTAGCGTTTATTTTGGTTGCACCGGCGGGCAGCATCGTTCGGTCTATATGGCTGAAAGGCTCTATAAGGAACTTTCTCAAAGGTCTGAATTGCACATTGTTTTGCAACACGTTGAGCAATCCAAATAAAAAAAATCTTAAATAAATACCTTGAATTTCAATTAAAAGATATAAATTTGCACTTTGTTTGTAACGCAAATCGGAATTCTAATATAATAAAAATAAATTGAGAATATGAAAATCAGAACAATTGTTTCAATAGCATTAGTCCTTGTTATAGCAGGCTTAGCGTACTGGATGGTTACCGCCATAATGCATCCGCTTAACTTCCAAAATGAATACACTTCACGCTCTACGCAAGTCATCAACCGCTTAAAAGACATCCGTTCCATAGAAGAAGCATTCCGCACAAAGTATGGCAGATATTGCGGCGACATTGACTCGTTAGTAACGTTTGCTCACAGCGATAAAGTTCCGTTAATCCAAAGAACGGGAACTATTCCCGACGGAAAAACGGAGGCTCAGGCGTTAAAGGACGGCGATTTGAAGAAAGATACCATCTATGTTAGCGTTTTGGAGAAGCTTTATTCGTCTGTAATTTATCCGGAAAAGAAAGGAACACTTGATAGTTTGGGTTTATTCACACCAAAGGACAAAATAACCGACTTAAAGTATATTCCATTCACCGATAACAAAGAAACATTCAATTTACAAGCCAAAATGTTGGACAGAAGCGGCGTTATGGTTCCCGTTTTTGAAGTTTTGGCTCCGATAGAGTCTTATACCAAAGGCATGGATGAGCAGGATATCATTAACTTAAAGGCAGACCTGGTATCCAAATCCAAATATGAGGGCTGGAAAGTAGGCGATTTGACTCAGCCGATAGTGGATGGAAACTTTGAATAGCCCGAATGAGTTTTTCATTAATTCATTATATCAAAACAGAAGGAAGTTTTTTGCCTGAAGAAATGAGATTATCCGTTTGCTTAAAGGCAACCGGATTTTCTTTTTCCTTAATTGACAAGGCGTTTCAATTAAAAGCGGTCGGCGAATTCAGCGTTGATTTAACCAAAGGCATATCTTCCGTTATGCAAAGCGTAAAACAATGCTTCGCAAGTTTGGATATAAAGAATTTGAAGTTTGATAAGGTGCGCATCATCAGCCTTTCCGACCGACAGGTGTGGATTCCGTTCAAACTTTACGACAAAACACAGGACAAAAACTACCTTACAAAAGTCTGCAACGTGCCTTCAAGCGACACAATCCGCAGTTCGGTGGTAGAAAGCATTGATGCAGTGTCCGTTTTTGCCATTTCGCTCAATCATTACAGCGGAATAAAAATCGCAATGCCCCAAGCAAAATACGCAACTCAACACGAAGTGCTTGCCAATCACCTTTTTGACATATCATCCTTTGCTTCCAACAACCTTTTGCTTCACAAGCGAGGGACGACTTTTGACATGATGCTCTTCAAATCAAACAATCTGTTTTTTTCCAATCACTTTGTGTGTGTGAAACCAATGGATACGGTCTATTATCTTCTTTTTGCGCTGGGCAGAGCAGGTTTGGATATAGAGGATGTTCAATTGCTGATAACGGGAGATGCTTACGACAAGGAGGAATTTGATACCCTTCGGCGATATGCACCTAATATCGCATTCACCAATCCTTTGGAGAATGTGAAAGCAGGAGTGGAGTTTGACGAAGTTGATTTGCAACCCTATTTTCTTTTACTTGCATGAGGATAATCGCTGGAACATTCAGAGGACGCAGGCTTTTGCCGCCTCAAAACCTGCCTGTGCGTCCCACAACCGACCTTGCAAAAGAGAGTTTGTTCAATATATTGCGCTCACGTTTGGATTTGGAGAACTGTGATGTGCTTGACCTGTTCGCAGGCACGGGAAGCATCGGTTTGGAGTTCATTTCGCGGGGTGCAAACCGCGTTGTGTCGGTGGATTCGGACGTTAGATGCATCGGATTCATTAAAAAAACAACCGAAAACCTCAAAATAACCAATCTTTTTGCTCTTTGCAGCGATGTGTTTCGCTTTTTGGGCAGCAGCAAACAGCAGTTTGATGTCGTCTTTGCAGACCCTCCGTATGATTTAAAGCAGTTTGACATCATTCCGAGCCTCGTTCTGAAGTCTTTTGTCAAGCAGGGCGGCACGTTTATACTGGAACATTCTAAGGAACACTCCTTTACCGACAATCCTTACTTCACAGAGCAGCGCAATTACGGCAAAGTAAATTTTTCATTCTTCGTTCTGCCGTAATCAAACCTCAATTCCACCCGTCTTTCTCTTATTTTGTATCTTTGTGATATGAAAAGAACGTTTTTTTACTTGATTTCAATCATTTTATTGCTTGCGAATACGGCACTCAATGCTCAAAAAGTCGTTTGCGGAGCAGACAGGACGGAGGCATATCTTCCTCTTATTGAGGGCAAACGAATTGGCGTTGTCGCCAATCAAACTTCTGCCATCGGCAAAACTCATTTAATTGACAGCCTTTTGAGCCTTAAAGTCAATGTTGTGAAGATTTTCGCTCCCGAACACGGCTTTCGCGGCGACAAAGAGGCGGGAGCGCACATCAAAACGCAGAAAGACGCCCGCACAGGCTTGAATGTGATTTCGCTTTACGGCAAAAAAAAGAAGCCGAACCAAGAAGATATGCAGGGAATTGACGTTCTGCTGTTTGATATTCAGGATGTGGGCTGCCGTTTCTTCACTTACATTTCCACCTTGCACTATTGTATGGAGGCGTGTGCCGAGAACAATCTGCCGCTCGTTCTTTTAGACCGCCCCAACCCAAACAACGGCACGGCGAAAGGCACTATCCTCACCGACACATCTCTTGTCAGTTTCGTAGGTCTTCATCCCATTCCGATGGTGTATGATTTGACGATTGGCGAACTTGCTTTGATGATAAACGGAATGGGATGGCTGGGCACGGATAGCAGAAGAGTGTGCGGACAAACCTCGTCTCTGCGGTGCGATATCAAGGTTATCCCGCTGCTAAACTACACAAACACCACGCATTACGACCTTCCCATCGCCCCATCGCCCAATCTGCAAACGCCGAACGCCGTTTCGTTTTATCCCAACCTCTGTTTGTTTGAGGGAACGAAGGTTTCGGTGGGGCGGGGTACTGATTTACCGTTTGAAATCGTTGGTTTTCCGTCATTTAAAGCCGACAAGGCGACCATAGAATTTGTTCCCCGTGCCATAAAAGGAGTTAGCGACCATCCGATGTATGAGAATAAATTGTGCAAAGGCTTGAAAATCACCCCTCAACTCTCACAATGGCTCGGCGGATTCATACCTGAAATTGTTAAAACGATGTATGAGGCTTATGAACCTAAGGATGAGTTCTTTAACTCTTTCTTTGACCGCCTTGCAGGCACAAAACAAATGCGTAAAGTGATAGAAGGGAAGTTGGCATTCAAGGATGCGGAACCCAAATGGACGCAAGAACTCAATGATTACCTGCTTCATTGCCGTCCTTACAGGCTTTACCCGTATTCGGAGCAAAAATAAATTACATATTTCTTCGTTTCGGTGTCCTAAAACACTACTTCAAATTACAGATTTCTTACAACGCTACTCCGAAACGAGGCTTGTGAGAGGAATATGTAAGTTTCGCTTTAACACTTTTTTAACACAACGCTCCAAAAAGAGCCTTTAAAACCGCCTTATTTCGTGCTAACGCCCTAATTTGAGGTTTCAGCCCAACAAAACGCCCTTCAAATGTTAAAATATTTAACAATACGCCTCTATTTTCAAACAATGTCGGTGCGACACGCACTGCCAACGCCCTAAAATGCACTTTTATTCCCCCAAAACTTGCTTTCGTTCCCTCAGGACTTGCTTTCGTTCATCTGTAATTTGATTTGGTTGAGCAAAACATGCCATCTTTTGACCAGAAACATACGATGTTTTGCCAAGAAACATGCCAGGTTTTGCCCGACAACCTCCGATGTTTCACCCAACCAAATCAAATTACAGATGAACGAAACTTGATTTTGAACGAACGAAATTTGATTTTAGACGAATAAAAGTGCGTTTTTGGATGGCGAAAGCAAAAAAAAATGCCGTTTTTCGCACTTTTTAAGGCGTTGGAACGAGATTTCGGGAAATTTATACAAAATTTCTTAACATTTGGATTTGCTAAAAATGAGACGAATGTGTAATTTCCGTCCGTTGGAAGGTGCGTGTCGCACTGACATTATTTGATTTTGAGGTGTTGGAAGTGCGTTTTGCGATGGCGGAAGCAAAAAATATCGGTGCGATTCGCACATATTATCGGTGCGATACGCACTTATAAGGCTTGCAACCAGCGTTTTATGTTGCTGATGACAATATCTATGCGTGCGGAAAAAGATTCCTCAGTGGCGAAAGCAATATGCGGCGTGAGGATGCAATGAGGTGCGGCAAGGAGAGGGTGATTCGTCAGCGGCGGTTCTGATTCAAAGACGTCGATGGCTGCTCCTGCGATTTTGTTGTCTCGCAAGGCTTCCGCAAGAGCAACATTGTCAATGATTTTCCCTCGTGCCGTGTTGATGATGATTGATGTCGGTTTGCAGAGAGCAAGTTTTTGACGCGATATGATTTGATTTGTGTCCGGCGTGAGGGGCAAATGGAGCGATATGACGTCCGATTGCCGCATCAAATCGTCAATTCCAACGTAACGAATGCCCATTTGCAGGGCTTCTTGCTTGACACTGCGGCTGTATGCGATGATTTTGCAGCCCATAAACGACAGAATGCGAGCCGTTTCCAAGCCAATAGCCCCCGTTCCTGCGATTCCGATGGTTTTTCCTCTCAACTGACGACCGAGAAATGAGCCTCGCGTGCCGCCGATGCGGGTTTGGGCGTCCATTTCGCTGATTTTGCGGCAGGCATCAATCATAAGCCCGACCGCCAATTCGGCAACGGCTGTCGTGGAATAGCCGCTTGCGTTGATGACGTCAATTTTCCGCTCGTTGCAATAGGCAAGGTCAATGTGGTCTAAGCCTGTGAATGCGACAGAAAGAAGTTTCAGATTCGGGCATTGAGACAATACGGCGGCGGAAAGAGGTATGTTGGAAATGATAGCAATATCCGCATCTTTCATCCTTGATATCAGGGTGTTCTCGTCTTCTTTGCGGTCGTCAAAAAGGCGGAATGTATGCCCGAGTTCGGCAAACATTTTGGTGAATTCAAGATTCTGCTTGTCGGTTATTCCTATTGGTTCTACGGCAGTTATGTTCATAATTTTGAATGTTGATATACGATTTTTGAATGCAGCGATTGGGTTGATTAAATGACGTTGTGCAACAAAAAAACAGCATAGAATTGCTGTAGAATCTATGCTGCTAAAAGATAAAGTAGTATTTCGCTACTTTTTCTTGCCTACTCGTTCTTTCAAAGTAGCACCTACCTTGAATTTAACCACGTTTTTAGCAGGAATTTTCATCGTTGTACCGCTGTGAGGGTTGCGTCCTGTGCGAGCAGCTCTCTTTACAACTGAAAATGTTCCGAATCCAATCAATGGAACGTTCTGTCCTTTTGCTAATAAGTCGGAAACCGTAGCAAGGAATGCTTCATAAGATTTAGTAGCATCTACTTTTGTTTGACCGGCTTTTGAAGCCATCAAATCAACAAATTCTTTTTTTGTCATAATGTATGGTTTTAAATGTTTATTGACTTGCAAATATAAAAACTTTTTCTTACATAAACGAAATTAAATAAGAAAAATAAAAATTATTTTTTGATAGTAATTAAATTATTCGTTGATTTCCAGCCTCGTAAAAACTCTTCCGATTTCATTCTTCTTTTTCCTGATAGTTGTAAATCAAGTAGTTGTATCTCGCCATCAAGACACGAAACAAGGATTTCTTTTTCGGGCGAGATAGAAAATATTCCTGTATTTTTTTTGTCTGATTTCATAAAAAACCTTGCTTCAAATACCTTAAATAAGTGCTCTTTCTCATCTTTTTTATCAAAAAAATACGAAATTGCACAAGGCGAAGGAGACAATCCTCTTATGAAATCAATGATTTTTTCGCCGTTTTGATTCCAGTCAATGATGGTTGTATTTTTATAAATCTTGGGAGCAAGCGACTGAGGCTTGGTTTGGGAATTTTGTAATAAGGTTTTAAAATTTCCTTTTGCGATTACATTTACGGTTTCCTTGACAAGATTTCTTCCTTCCTTCATCATCCTGTCGTGCAACGAACCAAAATTATCGTCAGGGTTGATTGCTATGGATTGTTGTAAGATTATTTCGCCCTCATCCATCCTGTCATTGAGCAGAAACGTGGTAAGACCTGTTTGCTTCTCGCCGTTTATGATTGCCCAATTAATAGGCGCCGCTCCACGATAAAGAGGTAGGAGAGAGGCATGAAGATTGAAAGTGCCCAAACGAGGCATGGCATAAACAATACGTGGTAACATTCTGAATGCAACCACAATTTGCAGGTCTACATTCAGAGAAGAAAGTTGCCGAATGAAGTTCTCATCTTTCAAATCAGCAGGTTGAAGTAACGGAAGATTGTTTTGCAGTGCGTATTGCTTAACCGAAGAGTGTATAACTTTCAATCCGCGCCCTGCTTGCTTGTCGGGCATTGTTACAACGGCTACAACATTGTATCCTCCTTGAACAAGAGCATCCAATTGTGCGGTTGCAAAGTCGGGAGTGCCGAAAAAGACAATCCGCAAGTTCTTTCCTGTCATATATTTGTTGATGTTGTCGGCTCGGAATTAGATTTGAGCCATTTTTAATGCTGTTATTGCTGCTTCAACGCCCTTATTGCCGTATTTTCCACCTGCTCTCTCTTTTGCCTGTTCAAGAGTGTTGGTGGTGAGAACGCCAAAGACAACAGGGATTGATGTTTTCAGGCTCACATTCATTATTCCGTGAGCAACGGAATCGCAAATGAAATCAAAATGTCTTGTTTCGCCTTGAATAACACAGCCTAAACAGATAACGGCATCAAACTTCTTTTTATCTATTATGGCGTCTGCACCGAACGGAAGCTCAAAACTGCCCGGTACATATTGGATATAAATGTCTTTTTCATCAACTTGATTGTCTAATAATGTCTTTACCGCTCCGTCAAGCAGGGCAGAAGTAATTTCTTTGTTCCATTCGGAGACGACAATACCTATTATATTTTTCTCACCCGAAGGAATCTCGTCACTATTATAAGATGAGAGATTTGTTAATGCTGTTGCCATTTTATTTTATGTTAGTTATTTTTTATTATCGCTCAAAGTATTTATGCTTAAATCAGGTTTGTCCTTAAAGGTACGATGTACTTTTGTAAGATTGTTTCTTATGCCGGCTTCATTATCCCTTTCCCGTGAAGGCTTTACTCCGAAGAACGTTTTATCTATTCGTAAAAAATCCGCACGAAGGCATTTCTTTTCAATATCAAAAACTAATTCGGGGTCAAAACAGGCATACAACAACCTGCATTCAAAGTGCAGATGAGGACCTGTTGAAGTCCCTGTGTTACCTGAAAGCCCTATCACATCCCCAGCCTTAACTATTTGACCGGGCTTTACTTTTATTTCCGATAAATGCCCGTAAAGCGTTTCCAGATTATTGTAATGACGTATCAAAATCATCTTCCCGTATCCGCCATTGACCTTTGCCACCCGCACAACGCCGTCAAATGTTGCGTAAATAGGCTCTCCGACATTTAAAGCAATATCTACGCCGGTGTGAGGTCTGCCCCAACGCCATCCGTAGTTGGAACTCTTGACGCCGGTTTTGCAAGGAAAAGAATATTTCCCCTTTTTGTTTCTGCCGGTTAAGCGTATAATTATTTGGTCGGGGATTTGCGTGAATTGAAAGTTGGGAATCTTGACTTTATCGCAGAACCACGTGTTTTGATACAGGGTTGAGGAAGGGTAGGAGGAAGAATCGGTAATGTATTTGGGCGGAATAATTTCGGGCTTTGTCGCTTTGATGGTATCAATCTTGCGTATTTTGCTCAAAGTATGCACTTCATACAAACTATCTGCAAATCTGCGGGCAGCCGACCTTGTATCCGTATTAATATTATTTTGTTTCTGTGCCGCAGAGTTTAGAGCCACAGCCAGGAAAGCCGTAAAAATAAGCAATAACCGATATTTCATTTATTGGGAAATAACAAAAATTTTTGCAAAGTTAGAAAAAAAACTTTAATTAGCCGCTTTCGCTAAATGCTTATCGGATAACGCTTCCGCCAAACGCCGTAATAATTTTCTAAAACAGCCTTTCGTAAAAATGAAACAGCCTTTCGTTCGCACGAAACAGGCTTTCAGAAAAAGATAACGTCAGTGCGACACGCACAAAAGATACAATATTCTAATATTTCCTTTGTATGCAATATCAGATTGATATTTTGGATTTTATTTCTTGCATTGTATTGCTGTCATAATAGCCTTCAAGCACAACATTCATCTTTTCATCAAACAGAATTAATGCATTGACAGACTCTTTTAATGTAGAAGCAGGATAAATGTCATCAATAAATGCCTTGAACCGCATATCCATTGTTGTTTTACGTTGTTTCCCATAAATATTGTTATCTAACATAAATATAGGATAATGATAATTTAAAAAGATTACTTCTAATATTATCTTAATCTTAGGAACATCGGGGCTAAAAAGCAACAATGCTACATCCTTGTCTCCATAAAATTGCTTTATTACAGTGTCAAAGTATGCACATTTAGGATTTGAGCAAAATGGCTGAATGCTATAAAGCAAAAAATATTTCTTTTGAGAATGAGAAATAATATTTTACAGTACGTTTTTATCCATCCTGTATATGGGAGTGACAGTATCCTTAAAATAGACTTCTTTTTTAGAGAAGTCTATTTCGCTTAGCTTGTACTTTTCTGTTTCTTTCGTTCCCGCATACCTTGGAATATATGTAATTTCTATGCAAGAACAGGCACACAACAAAGTTAGCAAGATTAATCCTAAGGTTTTAGCCAAATTATCTACTGTCATAATCTTATAAATTCTTGTTTAGTTCTGTTGCAAAGATACAATATTCCAATCAAACATCGTTTTGCTTAAATGAAACAGCCTTTTGCAAAAACGAAACGCTGTTTCATTTTAACGAAAGCAAGGAATATTTCAACGAAATGAGGGAAAAGAAAAAGATAACGTCATTCCGATACGCACAAAAGATACAATATTTCCTTTGAAGCAAAACATTTTATATTCTAACAACGCTATACCTCAATATCCTTACCAAGTGTCCATTTTTAATGACAAATGTTATTACGGCACTCAACATTTAGTTCCGACCAATCGGCAGTTGCATTTAACAATTCCATATAATAACATCTATTTTCTTCGGTTATAATTTCACCATTGACCGAAAAAATTACGTCATTCAGTTTATAAGATGGATTTGACGTCTTATTACGTTGAACAATCACTAATTTGTCCTCTACAATCATTGTAGTATATAAAGCAGGTGGTTTATCGTCGTTTTGAATATTTGTATGGTCATGTCTTTGCTGGACATAAAGTTTTTTATCTCTAAAATTAATAATCCAGTTGTATTTTTTGATAAATGGAATTCCTGTAATATTCATATTAACAGTAGGTAAAAAATTAATATATTCAGATTCCGATTTAATCTTTTCAGACAAAAATATACTGTTCGTTGATCTGATTGCAAACTCTCCGTAATGTAAGCCAGCTAAATCTTTATGTACAACGCCTTCATAAAGAATATCGTCAGGTTTTGTGTCATAATCTTTTTGCGGCATCACAAATGCGTATCCGCATCCAGTATCAAATAAGAATAAATATTCTTTTCCGTCAATAGTAATGTAGATATATGGTACTTGGTTAAATAAAGATTTTACTTCAACGTAGTTTGATAAAACTGAAGTATCAATAGTGGAGTCTATATACAGCATATTGCTGTCAAAATTCAATGATATAATGTAATCTTTGTTGAACGCACCCACTCCTAACAAAGGATGTAATTGCTCTGAGCATTCAATAGGTTTATTAAATAACTCTAACGCAAAATGATTTGTCCATTCAAATATATTATTATCAACATTTATCTTGAAAAACTTTACGAAAGTTTTATTAGAACCTGATGGCACAGTATTAATAACTTCTATGCACGTGTCGCATTTAGTTATTTTTTTATCCGTAAAGCGTAATATATCTCCGGAGAAGCCAGTGTCAAACATCAAACTATCTTTCATATCATTGATATTAGAAGAAATTAATATCTGATTATTTTTTGTAATGACAAAAGGATGTCCCTCTGCCTTCATTGTTTCTTTTTGATTTATGAGTATTTTGCTTGCCTTAACTACTTGAGGAATCTGCTTAAAGATTTGCACCATAGTACAGGATTGTACAATGATGCAAATAAATATAACGATGATAATATATTTTCTTTTCATCATAAATAAATAGTATTTAAGTTTTAATTACGCTCTTTGCTACAATTATAATTCCGAACGTTAATTTTATTGCGCAAATATAAAGCTAAAAATCAATACAATATTGCAAAAGTAAAATATTTTTTTGAAAGGAATGCTTAATATCAGGTTTTAACGGAACAAAAAGAAGATTGAAAATATCAAAATCAACTCATAATCTTACAAAATCAAGAGTCGCAACTGTCTTATGAAGCAAGGCGTTACTAAAACGCTGTTTCATTTTAACGAAAGCAAGTAATATTTCAACCAAATGAGAGAAAAGAAAAACGAAACAGCCGTTTTATTTTGAGTAAAGTACATGCCACTCGCACGAATACGTACTTTCTGTCTATTGAAACGAGAAATGATAAGGTTAAAATGGTAAAAAAGGTTAGTTAATACAATTTTTAACTTGTGAGGCGAGGTATGGCAGGGCATCTCTTACGGTATTACGGTCTAATACGACTACCGTATCAATTTTGTTGTCCTTCACAATTATCGCTTCCAAAGATTTGAACTTGTAGCCCTTTGGATAAAGTTTGCGTGTCTTGCGGTCATTGTAGAAATTCTTGGCATTTAGTAAGTTATCCATATTATACATGCTGCCGCTCGCATAAGAAAGGATAAATAAATGAGGTTTGTTTTTAACATATTCAAGCAAAAAATCATAATAACTTTGGAGGCAAGACTGGCAAAGGTCTTTGGCATCGGCAAGAATAAATACGCAATAGTTCTTTCCCACATTCTGCGTAGGAAAACACTCTTTTATAATAGTTTTCAGTACTTTTGGGTCATGCGAGGTTGCATTTGCAAAAAACAAAATGCAACTAATCGGTAAAATTAACCGAAAATAGCGTAAAAGTTGGGTCATCTTCATCTTCATTGTTTATTTTAGGGATTAGAATTCCTTGTTTAGTGATAAGAAAGTTGCCATAATATAAATATTCTCCTGCTTTGAAAAAGACTTCCTTTATCTTTACGAACTGCTTATTCATAATAATTAAAGACCAACTAGGGACTCTTTCTTCTTCTTTTGCTTGTTTATTTGTATGGCTCACCTGAACATAATACAAACTTCTAAATGGGTCAAAATAAACTTTTTCTATCTCGCCATTAGTATGGTCAAGCAAAACCGCAGTTTTGTATGCAAAAGTATTATTGTTTGCAATGGGCTTTGTACCGATAGTAGTATAATCGGACTCTATTTTTACTATCATCTCTTGCTTCATACTGTGCAAATTAATAATGAATAGTTTGTTAGACCACCTACTTTGAGCAATCATTTTATTGTTTTCATCATCAATAGTGAAATTAAAATCTGAAGATATTATCCAATCTTTTTCGTTACCTATATTTTTGTAAAAATCATATAAATAAAATTCGCGTTTGGCTTTTGGATTAAACAATTCGACGCTCATCATTGCAGGTGCTTCTCTTTGTTTAATTATGCTTAATCTATCTACCTCATCCCTAGGTAAATCATTTCTGTGCTGATACCTCATTCCGGTTTTGAGATATAGTTTGCCATTGATAAAATAATGAGGATTGATTAGCATATATGTATATTGTTTATCATTGGAATCATTTTTTTCGCTGCTTTTATGTTCTGACAAGGTTGAGGAATCCAATATCTTGCCTTTATCATTAATTAAATAAAAACTATAACCGGTTTTTATTAGTGCAGTATCCAAAGATATCATTTCTACCTTTGTTGTTTGATTGAAAGGAATATCTTTCGTAGAAATTTCTTTTACAAACTTAAAATTATCATCAAATATTCTTATTTTTTTATTTGTTAATGGCTCTGCAAAATACAAATATGTTTGTTTATCACTCGCGTTATAAAACATATTAGCCCCAAAAAAGCGACAAGGATAACCAACATTAAAAGTTATATCCTTTTCCTTCTTCACAATCACATCTTTATTGGCATTACAGCCACAAAAAAGAGATACTATAAAACAAAATAATAATATCTTTCTCATCTTTTATTAATAAAAAACCGACTACCTCCAATTAGAAGGTAGTCTAAAATTGTTTTTTATTTGCTGATAGAATATGCAACCACTATTTCATTTTTATCATTCAAGAAACAAATGATAAGTTTGGCAGGATTATCACGAATTACTTTTAGATGTAATTCTTTTTTTGCGAGTTGATCTATGTGATGGCTTTGTATAATATCTAATAGATCTTTTTTGTTAATAGTAATGTATTCTTCAAGAGCTACTACCCCTCCTCTATCAATAACAGTGTTAAGAGCAACATAACGATCAGCTGTGATTTCAACATAACCACAATTAGCTGATCTTGTTGTATCGCATTCGGACATAGTGTTGTCTAAGTACCAAGGCCAATCTGTATCAGATCCAGGCATTGCCTTTTGATTAGGGTTAGAAACTTGCGATGTTGCCATGTTGTCTTGTTCATCTTCGCTACATGAAGCAACAATCGCTCCGGTTAATAGTGTTAAGGCACTGATAAGAAAAATGCTTTTCTTCATAATAATTTGTATTTAATTGTTTTACTTATGCTCTTTGCTATAATTATTGTTACGATTATAATAATTACATCGCCGAGCGTTAATTTTTATTTTGCAAATATAATACTAAAATTAACACAAAATATCAAAAAAGTGTCGGATATTTTAAGACAATTGAGATTGAATTTTAAGATATCTTTATTTAAGTTATTGAAAAATAAGGATTAATCACCATCATCTTTTCCTTCAATATAATATTGCAAAAGGTCACAGTCAAGAATCTTCTCTATACGAATCAAGTCTTTTATGTAAATATCTCGTTGTTTAAAAATATAATATACATGTGTCCTATTGCAATGGTATTTGCTTGCAAAATCAGTTATAGATATGCCTTTCTGCTGCATTATCAGCCGAATAATATTGCCAATATGTACATTCTTCCGCTTCATACCAACATTAGCAACCTTTATCTGTTATCAGGTTTGTACTAAACTCCATAACAATATATTTATGTATTAAATAAACACCTAATAACCCTACTTGATTTTATTATTTGTAGCAATCAGTATGATTATACATTGCAAAAGTAAAATATTTTTTTAAATAAAATGCTTAATAGGTGGTTTTAACGGAACAAAAAGAGGATTGAAAATATCAAAATAAAGAGCTGCAACTGTCTTATGAAGCAAGGCGTTACTAAAACGCCGTTTCATTTAAATAAAACGAAGGAATATTTCAACCAAATGAGATAAAAGAAAAACGAAACAGCCTCTTATAAAAAGATAACGTCATTGCGACACGGACAAACAGCCTTTTGTTTTTATGGAACAAAGATTGGTCGGTCTGATATGGCTGCATAGAGCCTTAATCCCAACGATAGTATGTGCTAAACTCGTCCGTAGTAAGAGATTTCCAAACCATGCTGTCGGCATTTATGCTTTGAATAATATATTTGGTCTCTCCATGAGTGCGAATGTTGGTGATGATGAGCGTATCGGTGTTTATGGAGTAGTTGAATCTGGTTATAATCGGGTTTTGGCATTGATAATTGTAACCGATGAACACAATGCTGTCGGGAGTTATGGTATCATAAACGGCAGTGCGGCTTTCAATATTCACAATGGCGTCATTCATAAAGCGTTTTGAGGCTTGATAAACGTAATCGCTGAATTCAATGTAATATTGTAACTTACAAGGAGTAGAATTGGTGTCATTAACAATCGCAGCGCTACGCCACTTGCCCGTAATGATGTCTTCATCCTGGTCTTTCTCGGTACAACTTACGGCAAAAACGCCAATTATGCTAACAATGGCAATGAAGAGATGAAATAATCTTTTGTTCATATTCTTAAATGTTTAATGGTTATTTATTTTTCTTGACAAGCGAATTAAGAGTGATGGTATCAAAAATCAGATACAGGATAAAAATTGCAAAATACAGCAGAGCAAAACTGCGTCCCTTCTCTATATCCAACAGATATGCTATTGCAAGTACGCCTAAGTAGATAATGATTTTGCCGAACTTGACAATCATAAACGTATTAACAAAGTTCATTGAGCCGTTCTTTGGTAAGAAATAAAGCAAACAATATCCGCCGCCGGTCAAAAGCCAGAACATAACTATATAATAAGGTATGCGGGGACTGAGTAAGCCTTTGGTGAAGAACATAAAGAAGAAGCACGTAAAGCAAACGACTATTGAAAAAATTGAAAGGCGGGTTAGATAGGCTGCAATAGGATGTTGTCTCATTATTGTAATGTTTTTATTGATTGGTATTATTGTTTGATTTAAGATACATTATTCTGAAAAATTTCAAATAAGATTTTATGTTCTTGCGAGAGTAGAACGTTGGGTAATTCTGCACTGATATGACAAAATGATTAAAGCTGTCTTTGGGCAAAGCGTGTAGTACGTTTGTGTAAATTGCATTGTAGTATTGCATTGCCTGTTCTATGTTTTCAAAACTTTTAACTGTAATTATCTGTTGGCTTATGGTGAAAAGCATAGAAGAAGATATGAGATTCTTATCTGCATATAGGCTGTCGTTAAATGCTTTTACCTGTTTGGAAAGAAGAGTAACATCAATCTTATCATCATCAAAAAGCAAGACATAGTAATGCTGCATATCTTTATAACGGAATACCAAACTTTCAGCATCCAATATATCATCCTCTTTAATTATCGGTTTTTCTTCCTTTGCTTTGGTTGTATCCTTAGTTGATATTGTGCTGTCGGATTCAGATATGGATGGATTACTCTTTTGTTTTATATTGATTGCTGCAAGATTATAGTTATGCCTAAGGTATTCTAATTGATTGTCTATTGTAGGTGTGATTTCGGAAGTAGGGTAATTGACAACGATTTGGTTCAAAGCAACGACCAAAGAGTCTATTCCGTAGAGTCTTCCTTTGGATAAAGCCTCCAAATACAGGAAACGCGGTATGTATTCACCCAATCGTATGCTGTCTTTCCCTTTCCTGCTTTCTATTATTGCTTGTTCGTAATTTTTTTTAATGTATGATGAATATGCTGTTGAGTATAATTGCTCTGCACGGGAGTTATTTTTTGCCATTTCTTTGAAATAGTCCGGGTTTGTGAGCATCATTGCAAATTCGCTTTGAGGATATTCGGTTAGAATTTTGTTTTTGTAAAAGTTTGCATTAGGATATTGACCTATTTTCTCATAGATACAATATAAATGGTAGGAAGACGGCAAGATTTGTTTGTATTGAGGATAACGTTTGTGCAAATCGAGAAATGTAGTTATTGCTTTCTCGTAATTATTTAAGCCTTGATAATAAATATATCCTGCTGCTAATAATGCTTCCGCCGTTTCTTTATTTGCAATCTCCTTTTGAGCATCGGTATATGGGATATCTTTGGTATAATAATTGCGATTCATAGGTGTTAATGCTTTAGAATCTTTCCCATTCTCATTTATAGAATCGGCAACGGATAAAGAATCGCTGTTTTCTGCCATATCATCAAAATCAGATATCTCTCTCTTATCGCTAAGTCGCCAATTATCTTCCAATTCTCGCTTTCCCCATATACGTTGGAACTCCGCACGCCCTGTTTGTACCGTAGAATTGACATAAAAATACCAATTACTTCTGCTGCTTGGCTGATTGTAGTTCGTCATACTGCTGTTCCGTTCTGCCGCAGCTGCTTCCAATGCTGCCTTTTTAGCTTTTTCTTCCTCCAAACGTTTGTATTCGGCAATCCATCCGTCAATTTTTTTATTTAATTCTGCTTCCGGTAATGCGGAAAGAGCCATAAGACTATCCCAACGGTTAATTATTCTAAGATTTGAGACTAATGATATTAATACTTTTTGCTTGCTGTTTATATTATCATAGTTAGGGTAGTCTTTGGGCATAACGGAAAGAGCGGTATCATAGTAAGCCTGTGCCTTTTCATAGTTAAAAACAACATCATAATAAGTATCCGCAAGACGTAAGGCTGATGCAATTTTTTGAATGTTGTTATTTTTGGAACTATCAACGGAAATCTCCCACATATAGCAAGCCGTATCAACATTTTTGTCGCGAAAATAAACTTCACCCAAAGCATAATAAATCTGGTCGCAGTATTCAAGATTCTTTTTGTCAGGCAACATTTTCTTTAACTTTGATATTATTGCACTGCTTTTTGTGATTGTAGGGTCATAACACATTGCTAAATTCAGTTCGGAGGCAAACTGCATATCATAAGAGGATGAACGACGGGCTGTCTTCTTAAAATATTTGGTTGCTTGTGCATAGTCATTGTTGCGTTGGTATATTTGCCCTTTAATAAAGTTTAATCTGTTGTTTATTTTTCTTTCAAAAATGCTGCCTTTTCGCATATCCATATACTCCAAAGCCTTAGCATTATTGCCCTGAGCCAATTCGGCTTCAATATAAACAAGGTACATAAAATCACGAAGAGAGTTGTTTTTTCCCAAACCGAGTATTGAGCCGCCGCTTCCTAATTTATTCCGAACCTGGTCAAGATATGAATAAGCCTCAGGGTATTTTTTCTGTTTGCAAAGTGTGAAAGCCAGCCATATCATCGCATTGTAATCATTCTTCCATTTGCCGAGCATAAAACGAAATGTTGCTTCGGCAGTCTTATAGTCGCGTTGGTAAAATGCGGCACGACCTATGAGTAAATATGCTTCGGGTATTCTTTTATTTTTTTCTACGCCACTGAAAACCATAGAGTGTTTGGTAATAACTTTTGAGGCTTTTTCTATGGCACGGTCTGTTTTGCTTTTGATGGAATTAGTATCTTTTGCCGCACCCAACCGATATACGGGCAGTATTTTGGTAAAATCATCCTGTGTGTTTTTATCTAATGTGCCTATAGCATCCTTTAAAGCCACATTGCCGTTCCAGTAAGCATTGTAATGGGCAGTTACCGAATGATAAGTCCTGTTAATCCATTTATCCTTACGGGTTGAGCAAGCGGAAAACAGAAGCATTATTGCCATTAAGGCTACGATATGTTTATGTTTATTATTCACAGAATATAAAACTTTCAAACTGCAAATTTATTGTTTTTTGCGGAAATTGGTATTATTGAAGAGAAAAATCTCAAAACTTCATTAAATCCGACACAAGACAATATTTAATATTTTGTTAATCACTTTTAATATATTATTAAAATAATACACCATATTGTTAATTATTTTAACCAATCTCTCTACGGCGTCCTGTTTTATATTTTGCTATTTCAATAATTATATAATTTTATCTTTTGGACTCTTCGTCATTTGACAAACATTAGAATTTCCGCCCGGCGACTATTTGTCATTTGACAAACATTAGAATTTCTGCCGGGCGACTCTTCGTCATTTGACAAACATTAGAATTTCCGCCCGGGACCTTTCCGACAATTAGCGGACATTCCAATTTCTGCAGTTTTATATTCTGCTATTTCACTAATTATATAATTTTCTCTTTTTGTCCGTGTCGGACTGACATTATTTTCCAATTTCTGATGTTTTATATTTCGTCATTTCAATAATTATATATTCTTCTGTCGTTTAAAGTAACATCAATGCGACACGTCCCGACACGCACCAACGATTAAAAATATAATTTATTTACTTTTGCAACAAAATAAACGAAGTGATAAAACAAATATTACATACTTTTTTTACGAAAATCTCGGCTTCCGCTCTTGGATTTGCAACCATTATTCTCATTAGTCAGGTACTTGGTGCGGAGCAAAAGGGAGAACAGGCTTTTATTGTTCTTAACATCGCCATATTGATGCAAATTTTCACTTTGGTCGGCAACTCAACTCTGATATATTTTACACCGCGATATAGATTTAATCTTCTTGTGATACCTTCCGTTTTATGGATTTTGCTAATGATTGTTCTTTGTGTTATTGTTGCTTTTTTTGTTCCGAATATAATCTTTGACCATTTTGTTCCTGTTTTGATTATATCCTCTCTTGCGTCTTTAACCGAAATCAGTCAGTTTCTTCTTTTAGGCAAACAGAAAATAATACAGGCAAATCGTGTAAAAATTATCAGTCCTCTATTAACGATAACAATACTCTTTATTCAATGGCTTTTCAATGATTTGGATTCGGTAAATAATTTCATTTTTGCCTTATTTGTTTCATACGTAATAAGTACAGGATACGGCATAATCATAGTCTATAAGTTTAATGAACGCAATCAATCTGTGCCGACAGTGAAAGAATTGACTTCAATGACAAAACTGATATTTGCAAAGGGAGCGACAAAACAAATAGGAAGCATAATACAGACGCTCAATTACAGATTGCTTTTTTATATTCTGGCAATTTATTTCGGTGATAAGATAGTAGGGGTATATTCAAATGCGGTTAGTCTTACAGAAGCAGTAATGTTGTTCGGTTCATCACTTGCTTTGGTTCAGTATTCCAAACTTTCCAATACATCCGACAGGGTAAAATCGCGATTATTGACTCTGAAAATGACAAAAATCAATGCGGCATTTACTTCGTTATGTCTTTTGATTATGTGTCTTCTCCCTTCAGATATTTATGTATGGCTTTTTGGTGAAGATTTTGTGCGGGTCGGTTACATAATACGACTGCTGTCCGTTGGCATATTATTATTAAGTTGTTCTTCCAACTTTACTCAATATTTTGCTTCACAAGGCAATTTCTCCATATCAACCTTTGCATCCGCTGCCGGTTTAATAATAACTTTGTCATTAGGTCTATGGCTTATACCGATGTATTCAATAGAGGGTGCAGCAGTATCAACAGTAATTTCTTTTGCAGTTACAACAGTTATAGAGGCTGTATATTTTTTCTTTTTATTTGATAAAAAAACAAGTAAGTAACTTATAAAAAACGGGTGTCGGTTATAAGCCGGGTTCTGTAACGATTTTATATTCGCTTTCTATCATTAATCTAAAATTTGCTTCACAACAAATCTCTAACGACCTACCCCTCGAAGCGGACGAGCAGTCCTTAATTCCGATATATTTGGTCTTTCAACTCATAAGGTTTACCCAATCGGATTATCACTAACCTGATTCGTGAGCTCTTACCTCACGTTTTCACCCTTACCTGCTTAAAACATCGGCGGTTGTTTTCTGTGGCACTTGCTGTCAAAGCCTTTATGACTCTGCCTACCTGTTAGGTAGTATGATGCTCTTTGTTGCCCGGACTTTCCTCTTAAATGCAAAAACAATGAAGCGATAGAACTCCGACACCCTAAAACATAAAAATATGTTTGCAAAGATACAATAAAGTTAGAGATATTATAAGCCGATAACATAAACGACTCAAAAAAATAAAGCCCAAACAATAGTTATATGTTTGGGCTTGAAAAATTATTAAGAAGGTTTTAGTATCTATCGTTGTTGCGATAGTTTCTATCATTTCTGTTACCGTAATTTTCTCTATTGTTAAAAGAACGGTTATTGCTTCTCTCTCTTGGTTGAGAGACAGCAACGTTAATAATTTTGTCGTCAAGAGACGTTCCGTTTAAGGTGTCTATTGCCTTTTGACCATCGTCATCACTCATTTCAACAAAGCCAAATCCGCGTGAGCGACCTGTAAATTTGTCTGTGATAACCTTTGCTGAAGAAACTTCACCGCATTCTTCAAATGCACGTCTTAAACCATCATCTGTTGTTGCGTAGTTTAAGTTTGAAACAAAAATGTTCATAAAAAATGTGTTAAAAAAATAAATACAGAGCCTATTTCACTATGTTATTTTAAAGTAATGTCGGCTCAAAACTTATGCAAAGGTATTCTTTTTATTTGAATAAACAAGTTTTTATAAAATATTTCTCAAATCTAACGTCAAAATATGATACGAAAGATTGCTTCTACTAATATCAAACGATGTTTCTAAATATTGAGATTTAGTAAAAGTTTGGCGAAAAGAGATTTCTCTTCTATCATATAGCCGATACGCACACCGATTTCAAATGTTGTTTCAAGTCTTAGGAAGTTTGCGTTGAACAAAATATCACTTCCGACAGATGAAACAAAGTTTGATGGCGATAAATTGAAGTTATGGCTTGAGAAACCGAAGTCATAAAATGGTTTTGCCGCAATTCGTTTTATATAAACCAACTTCCATACGGCTAAATCGGGATACCAAAGCGGCAGAACATATTGAGAAAGAACTCCGAAGAAGGAAGATTGCGGCGAAATGAGATAATGATTTAATGCTTGCTCATATCCGCGCGTTACATTCACCAAATCGGAGAAATAATACAAAGGACTCTTGCGATATTGCCAGGAAGCAGTGAATTGAAATGCGTGATTATTCCAAACGGAAGGCAGATATGTTGTGGATGTTGCTGCTATTATTCCATTACGAGAATACCCTGTTGTTGTCAAAGTTGAAATGCTTATTTTTTCACCTAATTGCGGCACGATATCGTTTTGTGCCATTGGTTTTATTGCCTGATACATAACATTGAAACCAATTATGCCGAAATCAGAATGCCAATTGACGTTGCGATAACCAATACTGGCACCGATATTAAGCGATTGTGCCGAAATGAAACCATACCACGATAAAGGCAATTGGGCATTTACGATTGACGAAACTTCGTTTTGATGTTGATAATCTCTGATTTCAGATTTCCAAAACGAGGTTTGAAGAAAATCAAACTTGACATTAATTATAGGGTATAAGCCCTTGTAATAATAATCAATGAAAAAATCATCGCGATTCTCTGACCACAAATATTTGTAACCTAATTCCAAGAGCGAAGTACCAAGTAAGTTTTGCGACATACCGCTGATTCCCCAATCCAATGTTTGACTTTCCATTGATAAGGCGAAGGGTGCAAGAGAATGAAAGTTGAAAAGATGAGAAGATTTCTTGTATTCGGTGCTTTGAAATGTGGTATCAATCACATTCTTCTCTGATAAAACGAAACCTTCTTCCGCTCTTAATTTATCCGCATTGCAAACGGATTTCATCTTGTAAGATTTTGGTTCAATGGTTTGAAGAGGCATTGTTTTAATACGACAACCCTCTGCCGTATAATCGCTTATTACGAGCAGGGAATCAAGTACGTCAAAATCAAAAGCCCCAAATCTCACATTGGTATGGCAGGAAATTTCATCGGGATTAGCAATCGGGAAACTGAAAAGTTGATATGTATTGCCTATTTGCTCAATATAAAAAATTCTTTTGCCGATTTGCCTCATTTTTATGATGTCAGAATAAGTCGGATTAGTGATTAATTGCTGCAAGTCTTTGTTTTGATGTATTATTGCCTTGCCTTGTGGGAATGTTTTGATGAAATAACCGGAGGAAGTAAGACTTATGTTGCCCAAAGTGTCGTTTTCTATTGCCGTAACGCCGTTTGAGGCTGCCGAATCAAAGTAAGGTAAAAATAAACGTTGATTATGAGTTAATCGTTTGAAGTTATGCTGTTTTAAATCATACTCTGCAATATCCGAAAAGGAGGTATGCTGCCATCTTTTGTGAGGATAATATTGCGAAAACACAATCTTTCCGTTTGAATACTCAAAATGATTGTTCAGAATAAAGGGTAGGGGAGTTAAGGTTTGCTCGCACGAGTCTGTTATCAGGACTAATTGCGGTATTCGGTCGTATGATTTCCGCAATGCAAGAACGCTGTCCTGTGAAATAAAGCGAGGCGAATAGTAATTAGCGAATGAGGTTTGTGATTTGCCTATTTTGCGGATTTGTTGTCTTGTTTGCTCGGTGTCTTTCATATAAAGGCTGTCCTCATGTTTCCAATTATTCAGCAAAGAGTCCATTAGCTCATCATAAAGCTTCTCACTGCTGATTTTAAAGCCCTTTCTATCTGTCTCACCCCAAAATTTAAGTTTCCAAAAGTTTGAAGATATTTCATTCAAAACACTTCCCCATATATTCTTACCATATTTCTCTCTTGCA
Source organism: Bacteroidales bacterium (assembly GCA_031263015.1). GTDB lineage: Bacteria > Bacteroidota > Bacteroidia > Bacteroidales > P3 > JAISGN01. The sequence goes on along the minus strand of JAISGN010000012.1, from coordinate 149,208 downwards.
AAACTAACAAGATGATAACCCAAGTTATATCTGTTGGGAACAAAATCTTGCATAGACCCCATTTTTGCCTTATCAAAACCCATCTTGCCTTTATCCAGAGCCATAGCTTTAAATTCAAAATCAAACAAAGGAGAATCGCCTCTGCCGTAAGGAGCTAAGGCTGTCTCCGAAACAACAGCATCTCCCTCTAAAAACCAATATGGTACATATATTGCGAGTAATGCCCCGACTATATGCTCACCAAAAATTGAGTAAAGCAGTTTTCCGCCTCCTTTTTGATACAATGCCTTCATTTGAGCAGTATGTCGTCCCTCGTGAATAGCCAATTGCCACAGCCAAGGGAAGGAATAAGAATCGTGAGGCTCCATTGTCCATAATTCCGTCCTTTTCGGCGCCCATACAACAAGACCATTGGATTCTACACTAAGAGGATGAAGCAAAAAAGGCACATTAGGAATTTCGGAAACATTGAGAGATAAACCTGTTTTGCCGTATGTTGTTTGCAGAACACGAGCCAATTCCTGTGCTTTTACTTCATAAAAATCGGGAAAGACAATATGAAAATCTGATGTTTGAATCTGTCGCCATCTTATCTTGTTATCATCAACGCCTGTTTGATAATATTGAGCCGAAACAAAGATTGGTATCAATGAAAACATAAATAACAAGACCCTTCGGCGTATTTTAACCAAAGGGTCTTTGCTTTTATTTATAGCAAATGATGCTATCATTTATTAAAACTTTATTTTACAGGAATGTTTTTAAGTGTTTCCGTAAGGAATTGCCAGAACAAATCAACGGATTTAATATTCACTCTTTCGTCAGGTGAATGTGGATTTTGAATCGTTGGTCCGAATGAAATCATATCCCAATTAGGATATACTCCTCCGAGCAATCCGCATTCTAATCCTGCGTGTATAGCCATTACTTTCGGCTCTTTATTGAATAAATCCTTATAAGTCTTGCTCATTAAGCCCAAAATAGGGGAGTTCATATTAGGTTTCCAGCCCGGATAGCCTCCTGTAAATTCGGCTTCCGCATTAGCATTTAATGCAATTGCCGTCATCATATTAACTAAGTCCTCTTTGGAACTATCAACCGAAGAACGCAACAAACAAGATATGGTTGCAGTTTGTTCTTCCGTCTTTACAATAGCGAGATTGCTTGATGTTTCAACAAGATTAGGCATAGAATCGCTCATACGATAAACTCCGTTAGGCAAACCATAAACCAAGCGAATGAGTTTAAGAAGTTTCGCTCTGCTGATAGCTGTTTTTGCTTGCTCGCAAGGCTCAAAGGTAATCTTAAAATCAGGTTCTACTGCAGCCAATTCATTTGCTATTTTTGCCCATTCCTCATCAATCATAGTGCGAGCCTTAGATACATTAACGCCTGCAATAGCGATTGTAGCCATCGCCTCTCTCGGAATAGCATTTCTTAAAGAACCGCCGTTGATATCGCAAATCAAAATATTCAACTCTAACAATGAATTGAGCAAACGGAACAAAATCTTATTTGCATTGCCACGTTGGAGAATTATATCCATACCGCTATGACCGCCTTTCAAACCTTTGACACATACATTGAAGGTTTTGTAAGTGCTTTTCACGGCTTCAATAGAATAATCCAACTTAATAGAAGCATCAATACCGCCTGCACAGCCAACATAAAGTTCTCCTTCGGTTTCGCTGTCAAGATTCATTAATATGTCTCCTTTTAAGACATCTGCCTTTAAGCCGAAGGCGCCGGTCATACCTGTTTCCTCGTCAATAGTAAAAAGCACCTCTATGTCAGGATGAACAATAGAATTATCCTCTAAAACTGCCAACGCCGCCGATACACCTATACCATTGTCGGCACCAAGAGTCGTTCCTTTAGCCCTTATCCATTCGCCGTCAATGTAAGGCAAAATCGGGTCTTTTTCAAAATCGTGTTTGGTGTCATTATTCTTCTGCGGCACCATATCCAAATGGGCTTGAAGGATAACACCTTTACGATTTTCCATACCTTTTGTTGCCGGTTTCTTAATAATCAAATTGCCTGTCGTATCAACAAAATGCTCTAATTTTTGCTCTTTTGCAAATTCTATTAAGGCATCGCGCAACGCACTTTCGTGTTTGGAAGGGTGGGGGATAGCGCATATTTTATCGAAATGCTGCCACACCAACTTCGGATTCAAATTACTTATTTCACTCATACTAATTTAATTTTTTATAATAATAAATACTTTATTTCTAATCTATTTTCGTCATTTTGGTTTGCCGTAAAAACATATCGGAATCACCTTTAATACTGCTGACATCAAGTTTCATTTTGCTCAAAGCATACATACACGAGCCGCTACCTGTCAAAGAAACATACAAAGCACCCTTTTCATAAAGCATTTGCTTCAATTGGGAAAGCAAAGGTATTTTTGCAAAAACATAAGGCTCAAAATCATTGAATATATGGTCTTTAAAATTGTCAATTGAAGTAAAAGATGAGTATGATATTTGATTATCTTTCGGCACAACATTGTCGTATGCTTCTTTTGTACTGATTCCTTCCTGTGTTTTAATTAAAGTAAGCCAATAACCACTCAAATCCATAGCCGCATCCTTCATTATTTCGCCGCGACCGCTAACTTCCATAGGCTTATTTTGCATAAAAAACGGACAATCACTGCCAAGCATTAGCGCATACCTTGCCAAATCCTCTTGCGATAAGCCCAATTCACAAACACGATTGATTAGCATAAGAGCAAACGCAGCATCGGAACTGCCGCCGCCCAATCCGGCTTGCGAAGGAATGACTTTATGAAGATGGATATCAAGAAAAGGTAATTTAAAGTTGTTTTGCAATAACCGATATGCCTTCATAACCAGATTTTCCTCAATATTATCGGTAGAAATCGGCAAACCGGTCTGCACAAATTTTGTTCTATTTAGTTGATTAGGGCGTATTTCCAACGCATCACATAAAGGAATAGGATACAACAAACTTTTAATGTCATGGTATCCGTCTTGACGCTTTTTAATGATGTTTAAGCCAATATTTATCTTGGCATTCGGAAAATAAATCATCCTTTGGCAACTTTTTTAATTCGTTAGCAGCAGCAAAGATACGATTTTTTTTTAATTTAAGGTTGTTTCGTGCGAGCCAAAGGCTGTTTCATTTTTCTAAAACAGCCTTTCATTTTGTTTTTATCGCACATTATTCGCACTAAATACGCTTTCGTTGTTATCAATAAAAGAGATATGAAAATAAAAGCACGGATTGAGGTTATATTATGAGCAATTGTGGGAATAATATCAAATTCGGTATAATTGATATTATGTAAAGTAATCATATAAAAAGAATAGGATTCAACATTACGTTAAACCCTATCTACAATATAAATATCAATAAATTAAAAACGACTTATTTTTTGATTAAAGTTTGGAATACGGCATCTACTTCTTTGTAATCGTCCAGCATATTCAAACGACTGTAAATTGTTCTCAAGGCTTTAAGAGAATTAAAGTCCTTTGGTTCAAGTTTTAATACTGCCTTAAAATTTGGAATTGCCGCATTAAATTCTTCTTTTGCCTTTGTGTCATATTCAGCACCTAAATCATTGTTTCCTTTCTCAAAAGCATCATTTCCGAGATTGATATAATCGGCAGCCTTGTTGAAATGGATTAGACCTATACCAAAGTTTGCTCCTATCTGGTCAGGTTTTATTTGCAAGGATTGATTAAACATTTCAATAGCCTGTGCTTCACCACCTGTGGTACTTAGTTCGGCTGCAAGAATATTAAGTTTTTCAAAATTATTATTAGTTTTTTCTTTTAGGGAATTAACTATCTTGTCCCCTTCTTCTTTGTTGCCTGTTTGCAAATAAACACCTGCCAATTTAGCTTGCAGTTGGAAATTGCCATCATTAGTATCCGGTATATTCTTTACTCCTGCCTTCAAAACGTTTATTGCTTTTGTTGTATCCTTTGCGGCAAGGTTGGCATCGTAAAGATTGATATACACATCAGTAGCCTGAGTTTTGTCCTTTACAAGTTCTCTGTACATAGCATTTGCTTTATCATTGTCTTTGAGAACAAGATATGATGTAGCAATAATATACTTTGCTTTAAGTGACAAATCTTTCATGGTCGGCGTATTTGAATATTTACAAATATTTAAAACTTTTTCAGCCGTAGTTATTGCATTCTGATACTCATGAATTTTAAATATAGTAACACATTGATTATAGAAATATATAGCAGCAGACTCTAAATTACTCATTGCACTCTTTATCCAATCTTTTGTGCCCTCTGCATTCTCTATTTCAATAGTTTTGATAAATGCTTCTTTAGCTCGTTCTGCTAAGGTATCAATCGGCTCTTCTATTTTCTGCTTTTTGAACATTTTTATGTCCTTTTCATCAGTTGAAATGCCTAATTGTAAAAGTTTTGTATAGATTAATCCGGAATAAAACCAAGTTTTAGCCTCTGTTTTCGTTTTATCATCTTTGCAAGCGGCATCAATGTTTTGTTTAGCCTTGCTGTAACGCTTAGCATTGAAGTCGGCAAAAGCAGATTGTACGTTCATCGTTTGGGCAAAACCTCCAAATGTCATAGCCATAACTACTACGAATAAAATTATTTTTTTCATCACTTTACTTTTTTGGTTATTCATTATTATTAATTGTTTCTTCTGTATTTTGTATTACATTTTCTTCTTCCATATCTGTCTTTTCCTCATCTTTATCTATACATGCAACAGCTGCAATGGCATCTTTATCTCTGATATTAATCAATCGCACGCCCTGAGTGTTGCGTCCCATAATTCTAAGGTTTGATACATCCATACGAATAGTCAATCCTGATTTTGTCATTATCATCAAATCATTATTATCGGTAACATCCTTTATGGCAATCAAGTCTCCTGTCTTATCTGTTATGTTTAACGTTTTTACACCCTGTGCTCCACGTTTTGTTTCTCTATAATCATTAATATCAGACCGCTTTCCGTAGCCTTTTTCCGACACAACAAGAATATTTTTATCAGCATTCTCTACGCAAATCATTCCGATTACCTCGTCGTTATCTGATTTGAGTTTAATGGCTTTAACTCCTGCCGCACCACGACCCATAGGTCGCACATTGTTTTCATTAAAACGAATACATTTTCCATTACGTGCTGCCATCAAAATCTCATTATTTCCATTAGTAAGCCTTGCTTCCAAAAGTTCATCCCCTTCTTTAATAGTTACGGCAATAATTCCATTAGCACGAGGTCTTGAATATGCTTCAAGAGTCGTCTTTTTAATTATACCCTTCTTTGAACATAATATAATGTAATTATTGTTTATATAATCAGTATCTTTGAGATTCTTCACATTCACATAAGCCTTTACTTTATTGTCTGCATCCAGATTTAGCAAGTTTTGAATTGCCCGTCCCTTTGAAGTCTTTGTCCCTTCCGGAATCTCATATACTCGCAACCAATAGCACCTTCCTTGCTCTGTAAATAACAATAAATAATCATGAGTGGATGCAATGTAAATATGTTCTATGAAATCGGTATCACGAACACTTCCTCCCTTTGAGCCAACGCCTCCTCTATTCTGCACTTTATATTCCGAAAGAGGCGTACGTTTGATATAACCAAGATGAGATATTGAAATAACGACCTCTTCATTAGGTATCATATCCTCCATTCTGAAATCGGAAGATGAATATTCTATTCTTGACAAACGCTCATCTCCATATTTATCTCTAATTTCAATCAATTCATCCTTGACAACTTGCCACAACACACTCTCATTTGCCAATATTTCCTTGCAATGATTGATAAATGCCATCAATTCGTCATATTCATCCTGCAACTTTTGTCTTTCCAATCCTGCAAGCTGACGTAATCTCATATTAACAATAGAATCCGATTGCAAAGCCGTAAATCCGAAACGTTCTTCCAACGTTGCTTTGGCTTCTGCGACCGTTTGAGACGCTCTTATGATGGATATTATTTCGTCAATGTGGTCTAACGCCTTTAATAAGCCCTCTAATATATGTGCTCGTTCCTCTGCCTTCCGTAATTCATAACGTGTGCGGCGTAAAACAACCTCATGTCTGTGTTCAACGAAACATTTGATAAGGTCTTTGAGGTTTAATAAACGAGGTCTGCCATTTACCAACGCTATGTTATTAATAGAAAATGACGATTGCAAGTCGGAATATTGATACAACTTATTTAGAATAACATTAGCAATAGCATCGCGTTTTAATTTATAGACAATGCGAATACCTTCCTTGCTACTTTCATCCTTAATGTTTGATATGCCTTCTATCTTTTTGTCTTCTACCAATTGTGCTTGGCGTTTAATCATTTCCGCTTTGCAAACCTGATAAGGGACAGATGTAACAACTATATGTTCATGGTCTCCATCAGGTTCTATGATAGCATCAGCACGCATTATGACTTGTCCCCTGCCTGTATGATATGCTTCTTTCACTCCTTCATATCCGTATATTATACCACCGGTAGGAAAATCTGGAGCTTTTATATACTGCATCAATTCATCAATAGAAATCTCGGGATTGTCAATATAAGCAATGATACCGTTTATTACTTCCGTTAAATTGTGCGGAGCCATATTTGTAGCCATTCCAACAGCGATACCATTCGTTCCGTTGAGCAATAATTGCGGTATTCTGGTAGGTAAAACAGTCGGTTCTTTAAGAGTGTCGTCAAAGTTGTTCTGAAAATCTACTGTTTCCTTATCTATATCAGCCAGCATCTCACTTGAAATCTTCGCCATCTTTGCTTCCGTATAACGCATTGCAGCAGGCGGGTCCTGGTCTATTGATCCGAAGTTGCCTTGTCCCTCTATCAAAGTGTATCTCATAGACCACCATTGCGCCATGCGAACCATAGCCATATATACCGAACTATCGCCGTGAGGATGGTACTTTCCAAGAACGTCTCCCACTATTCTGGCGGACTTTCTTGTCTTTGTGTTATAGGTCATTCCCATTTCGCCCATCGCAAAAAGGATACGCCTATGCACAGGTTTCAATCCGTCTCTCGCATCTGGTAAAGCCCTTGACACAATTACACTCATAGCGTAGTCAATATAGGCTTGCTTCATCTGCGTTTCTATATTTACCCGCTGTATTTTCTCGTTTTCAGATTGCATTTATTAGTTATGTATTTGTTCTAAAAATCTTTTAAGTTCGGTTGTTTTGGTTACACAAATCTCTTATAGTTAAGCATTAAACCTATTTCTTGCTTACCAAAACGATATGCAAAGGTACAAAAAAATAAAATCATACATCCATCCTCTTATCATTGTTAATATTTAATTTTTATTCAGACTTCAAAAATCTCTATTGAGGTTATAGTAATCTGATTGCTGCTTTGCTTCATACGTTTGTCAAAGAGTAATTCTGCAAATCGCAAAGATGTGTGTATATTCCGCCTTTTGCGTAAAGCGATTGGTGATTGCCTACTTCTTTTATCTCACCTTTATCCATCACAATAATCTTATCGGCGGCTATTATAGTAGAAAGGCGATGTGCAATGACGATTGCCGTCCTGTTTGTAGTAACTCGGTTGATTGCTTCCTGCACAAGACGCTCGCTTGCAGTGTCCAACGCCGATGTTGCCTCATCCAATATCAATATATCGGCATTCCGCAACACTGCTCGGGCGATAGACAATCGTTGTCTTTGACCTCCCGAAAGCGTATTGCCCCTATCCCCTATTATTGTGTCGTATCCCTGCGGCAGATTGAGGATAAACTCTTCGGCATTGGCTATTTTGGCGGCACGAACAATCTCTTCACGGCTGTAATCGTTGCTTCCGAAAGATATATTGGCTGCAACGCTGTCATTAAACAATATAGTGTCCTGTGTAACCATTGCAATATGCGAACGGATGTCCTTTGCAGCAAGGTCTTCTATGCTTACACCATCAAAGAATATGCTTCCGCTTTGCGGAGAATAGAATTTAGGAATCAAATCTATCAGAGTACTCTTCCCTGAGCCCGATGCACCAACGATAGCGGTCGTTTTGTTCGCCTCAAACGTTATATTGATGTTTCGCAAAACAGGTATGCCGTCATTATATTCAAAACACACATCCTCAAAACGTATCCCTGTTGTGAGTGAAGGAAACATTGACGCCGTTTTAGGCTCTTTTATGTAGTTATCCGCAAGCAATATCTCATTCATACGGCTAACGCATCCCGTTCCTTTGCGAATATTGAAAAACGAAGTGGCGATATCTTTTGCCGGTTTAATGATTAAGGCAAACATAATCAGATAAACGATAAACATCTCGGCACTTAAAGTCGGCGTAACGCTGATTATGCGTTGCGAACCCAAGAGAAGCAAACCGATAACCATCACATTACCGAAGAATTCGCTCTGAGGAGAAGCCATATCCACCCTTCTATAAACCTTATTCCTCAATCTGGTGTATGAATTGTTGAAATGACGGAAACGATTGTTCATTATGTCAATGGCAGTGAAGGATTTAATGATTTTCAAACCCGATATCGTCTCCTCAATCATTGAGGTCAGGAATGCGGATTTTTGTTGTAGCGTCTTGGAATCTCGTCTCAACTTACGGCTTATGAGCGAAACCAATGCCGAAAAGACAGGAAAAATCACCAAAGTCAAGAGTGTGAGTTGCCAATCAATGTAAAGCAGAGTGCCAAGATAGATAATAATCATCACAAAGCCCGACACCAACGACTGCAAAGACTTTAAGACGTTCTCGTCATACTCTATTGCGTCAGTGTTTATGCGGGTTAGCAGGTCTCCTTTCCGATAACGGGACAGGAAAGCAATGGAAAGATTGGTGTATTGTTTGAAAAGAGTGTTGCGGATGTTGCGTATTATTCTGTTGCGGGTTGAAGATATGAGATACATAGCAAGGAAGGTGAAAAGGTCTTTGAGGAAATAGATGCCGAATATGAGCAAAGAAAAAATCCAAAGCGCATTCACCTTGCCGTAAATAATGATTTGATTGTAGATTTGTGCCATAACATCTTCCGCAAACGAAGGAGCGGCGGTCGGCAACTGCGAATCGGTGCCGAAGAGTATTTGTAAGAAGTTGCCGACAGAAAATATTGACGCAACGGAAAAGGCTGTCGCCAACACAGTCAAAAGGAAGAACAATATTGCATTGCCGATATACGGCTTCAAAAACCTGTTTGTAAATCGCCTTACTTCGTTATTGTTCATCTGTGTTTGTCTTGGCTGTCATGCTATCAAGCAACATTTCCTTTTTATGCTGTTTGCAAAAGTACGAATTTTCTTTTATCTGCCGCAAATGCCATTTGCCAACCATTGATGTTTAAGAAGAATACGGCAATTCGCTCTTTTCAACCTCTATTTTCTTCTTTACGTTGTAATATAACCAGTTTCTAAACACAGCCATATCCTTTTCGGCAGTCATAGGAGCAAAAATAATTCTATCGGTACTTGGACTCATTGCATTATATTCAATATATGTTCTCTCTTTTTCCGCATCCTGTTCTCCTTTTTCCTTATCCTGTTTCACTCTGTCTTTATTTTGCAACGTTGCTACCTGAATTATGCGGCACTCTTGCTCCTCTTTGAACGCTACGTGCTTAACCAAATAACGTAAATTCAACAACAATCTGCCCACAACCTTATCATCCCAATCTTCTATCTCATTTCTATACTTATCTATCGCCTTTTTTAGCTTATCTAATTTTGTTTGAACATTCTCTTTTCTTTCTTTAATTTTTTTTTCGTACTCTTTAATTCTATCTTTGCAAGCATCAATATCGTCTTTATTTTCATTCATTAATATATAAGAGTCTTTATGACCTATGGACTCAACAAAGCCGGTTTTAGGGTCAATATATATGCAGCGGAAAAGAGGATATTGTGGTCGCTCCTCTATTTTTGTATTGATAGTTTCCTCTTTGGGGTTTTCAATATTAGACATTGAATATATGATTTGGTCTAACGTATCTTTGAAAAACGATTTATTCACCACAATGCTTGCACCTGTCGCCTCCTTACCTTCTTTGTTTTTACCATAAAGCCGAAACTGATTAAGGTTATCAGTGTTGAAGGAGAAAGAAGCAAGAAAGGCGGAATAATCATCGGATAACGCTCCCTTCTTTTGCTCTATCCCAAGCCATTCAAGAAGAGTCCGCCCTTCGGAAGGGTCATTCATGGTATTGGAAATGCCAAGCCAAAGCCCCTTCTCCCCTTCCATCAACTTCCGAGCCGCATCCAATTTGGTATAGTGAGCAAAGGCATTTTCATAATCATCCTTTTTGTCTTTCATCTCTACAAATACTTCCTTCATTATCAGCAAAGACTGAATATAAACATCTTTATACGGTTCTTTATCCTCAATTCCTTCAGTTTCTTTGCTGAAAAAAGGGTCAGTATCTTTATTCACTGGTAACTTTTTGCAAACTTCAAATGCATTCCCTTTATGTTTTACGTTAATAATAACATCTAATAATTTAGCCTTTCCTTTTATTAGATTTTCAACTGCTGCATCTATCTCCCCAAGTTCAGCATAAGCAACCCCCATATTGCCGTATGCTAACACGTAATCTCTATTTTTGCCTATTGCTTTCTGATACCATTCTATTGCTTTCTCATATTGTTCGTTCCAATCATAATAAGCATTCCCTATATTTAAGTATGCTTGTGCATCATTCTGATTTAATTTTATGACTTTCTTATACCATTTTATTGCTTCCTCATATTGTCCGTTCCAAGAATGATAAGCGACTCCTATATTGCCGTATGCAGACGCCAGATTAGGATTTGATTTTTCGGTTTCCTCATAATATTTTATTGCTTCCTTAAAATATTCTATCGCTTGCTCGTATTGTTTTGTACCAATTAGATAAGCAAGCCCCATATTGCAGTATGCATCCGCCAAATAGGGCTTATATGCTATTTCTTGCGGATAACATTCTATTGCATTCTTATAACATTCTATTGCTTTCTCATATTGTCCGTTCCAATTAGCATAAGCATTTCCCATATTGACGTATGTACTCGCCAAATTAGGATTTAATTCTATTTTTTTCTCATAACACTTTATTGCTTTCTCATAACATTCTATCGCACTCTTATATTGTTTATTCCAAATATAATAAACGCCCCCCATATTGTCGTATGCTATTACATAATCGGGCTTTAATTCTATTGCCTTCTCATAACACTCTATTGCTTTCTCATATTGTCTGTTCCATTTACGATAACTATTTCCCATATTGAAGAATGCTACTGGCAAATCAGGCTTTAATTCTATTGCCTTCTTATAACATTCTATTGCTTTCTCATATTCTCTTTTCCAATCAGCATAAACAATTCCCATATTGCAGTATGCGTCTGCATAATTAGGATTTAATACTATTGCTTTCTGATAACATTCAATTGCTTTCTCATATTGTCCCTTCCAATCAGTATAAGCAATTCCCATATTGCAGTATGCGTCCGCATAATTATGATTTAATACTACGGCTTTCTTATAACATTCTATGGATTTCTCATATTGTCCGTCCCAATCATAATAAGCCACTCCCATATTGAAATATGCGTCCGCATAATCAGGCTTTAATTCTATGGCTTTCTTAAAATATTCTATTGCGTTCTTGTAATCCGCATTATGAAACACCTCAATACCTTTCCAAAACCACTCTTCGGCAGTTTGAGAGTTGGTATCAGGTTCGTTAAGGTTTGCTATTGTTTCCCGGTTATCGGAAAATATTTTGTCCGAAGCAAGCATTGTGTTCGTGTTCTCGCATTGTGCTGCAACACAAGCAAAAACAGAGAGAGCCAAAGCAAACATTCTAATAATATTGTGAAATTTCATACCGATTGAATTATGTCTTAACTTTATAGTATCAAGTTGCAAAGTTATAAAAAATCAATTCAATACCACCAACGCTTACAAGAATTTAACGAAACGCCGTTTTACGCCGATGAAAGCAAATTTTAGGAAAATATAGTCAAATAACGTTCGTGCGACACGAACATTTTAGGTAAGATAATGAGGTTTGGGAAAGATGAAGTAAAGGTTTAGCAGAATGAAATAAAGATTTAAGGATTAGGAAATTAGGTTACAGCCCATCAGAACCATATACGCCGATAATATTACTTACCAAGATACCCCTATCTCTTTCAAAAAATTCTTTGCACTCTCATCTCCGAGTTGTGCGGCTTTCTTATAATATTCTATTGCCTGCTTTTCATCCCCTTTTTTCAAATAAGCCACTCCCATATTGAAGTATGCTTCCGCTAAATCGGGTTTTGAATCTACTAATTCTCTAAAATATTTTGTTAGTCCATTACGATATTTAATTGCTTCCTTATAGCATTTAATTGCTTTCTTATAATATTTAATTGCTTTCTTATATTGTCCATTCCAATCAGCATAAGCATTTCCCATATTGAAGTATGCTTTCCCCCAATTAGGCTTTACTGCTATGGCTTTCTTAAAACATTTGACTGCTTTCTCATATTGCCCGTTCAAATCCATATAAACCAACCCCATATTGAAGTATGCTTGTGCAAAATTAGGATTTAATTCTATTGCCTTTTGCAAACATTCTATTGCTTTCTCATATTGTCCGTTCCAATTCTTATAAGCAATTCCCATATCGAAGTATGCGTTCGCATAATCGGGCTCTAATTCTACGGCTTTCTTATAACATTCTATCGCTTTCTCATATTGTCCGTTCCAATCAGCATAAACATGTCCCATTCTCCAGTATGCGTCCGTATAATTAGGCTCTAATTCTATTGCTTTGCTATAATATTCTATCGCTTTCTCATATTCCTTACTATGATATGCAAAAAAACCTTCCATAAGCCATCCATAGGCAGTTTGAGAGTTGGTATCAGGTTCGTTAAGGCTTGCTATTGTTTCCCTGTTATCGGAAAATATTTTATCCGAAGCAAGCATTGTGTTCGTGTTCTCGCATTGTGCTGCCACACAAGCAAAAACAGAGAAAACCAAAGCAAATATTCTAATAATATTGTGAAATCTCATACCGATTGAATTATGTTATAACTTTATAGTATCAAGTTGCAAAGTTATAAAAAATCAATTCAATATCACCAACGCTTACAAGAATTTAACGAAACGCCGTTTTACGCCGATGAAAGCAAGTTTTAGGAAAATATAGTCAAATAACGTCCGCACAATACGAAGATTTGCGTTGTTGAAATGAGGTTTGGGAAAGATAAAGTAAAGGTTTAGCATAGCGAAATAAAGATTTAAAGATTAGGGAATTAGATTACAATCCATCAGAACCATATACGCCGACAATATTACTTACCAAGATACCCCTACTCGCTTTAATTCTTCTTGTGCATCTTTATCTCCGAGTTGTGCTGCTTTCTTATAACATTCTATTGCCTTCTCTTTATCTCCTATTCCTTCATAAGCCATTCCCATATTGAAGTATGCTTCTGCATAATCGTGATTTAATTCTACTGCTTTTTGCCAACATTCTATCGCTTTATCAAATTGAGAGTTCCAAGCAACATAAGCATTTCCCATATTGTAGTATGCTACGGCTAAATCAGGCTTTAAGTCTATTGCTTTCTGATAATATTCTATCGCTTTCTCATATTCCCCCTTCCAATCACTATAAGCAACTCCCATCATTAAGTATGCTTCCGCTAAATCGGGATTTAACCCTATTGCTTTTTGCCAACATTCTGTTGCTTCCTTATATTGTGAGTTCCAATTAACATAAGCCAATCCCATATTGTAGTATGCGTCTGCTAAATTGGGATTTAACTCAATTGCTTTCTTATAATATTCAATTGCTTTCTCATATTGTCCCTTCCAATCCATATAAGCCAGTCCCATACTGTTGTATGAGTCCGCATCATTGGGATTTAATTCTATTGCTTTCTTATAACATTTTATTGCTTTCTCATATTGTCCGTTCCAATCAGCATAAGCAATTCCCATATTGAGGTATGCATCTGCATAATTAGGATTTAATGCTACTGCTTTATTATAATATTCTATCGCTTTCTCATATTGTCCATTCCAATCATAATAAGCAATTCCCATATTGTAGTATGCTTCTGCTAAATCGGGCTTTAATGCTATGGTTTTCTCAAAATATTTTATTGCGTTCTTGTAATCCGCATTATGAAACACCTCAATACCTTTCCAAAACCACTCTTCGGCAGTTTTAGAGTTGGTATCAGGTTCGTTGATGTTTGCTATTGTTTCCCTGTTGTCGGAAAATATTTTGTCCGAAGCAAGCATTGTATTCGTGTTCTCGCATTCCGCTGCAACACAAGCAAGAATAGAGAGAATCAAAGCAAACATTCTAATAATATTGTGAAATTTCATACCGATTGAATTATGTTTTAACTTTATAGTATCAAGTTGCAAAGTTATAAAAAATCAATTCAATACCACCAACGCTTACAAGAATTTAACGAAACGCCGTTTTACGCTGATGAAGTCAAGTTTTAGGAAAATGAAGTCAAATCCTATAAAAATATAGTCAAATAACGTCCGCACAATACGAAGATTTATGTTGTTGAAATGAGGTTTGGGAAAGATGAAGTAAAGGTTTAGCAGAACGAAATAAAGATTTAAAGATTAGGAAATTAGGTTACAACCCATCAGAACCATATACGCCGACATAGTTTTGAGGAGTTATCGCCTTCATCCTTGCTTTTACATCGTCGGGAATTTGCAAGGTATCAACGAAATCGGCAATGGTCTGCCTTGTAACTTGCGAATTGGTGCGCGTAAGAGCCTTCAAGGTCTCGTAAGGTTGAGGATAGTTGATGCTTCTCAAAATAGTCTGCAAGGCTTCTGCGACAACAGCCCAGTTTTCGTTCAAATCATTGTCAAGAACCTTCTCATTAAGAATCAGTTTGTTGATTCCCTTTATAAGCGAACGAAAGGCTATGACACTGTGAGCAAGAGGCACTCCGATGTTGCGGCTGACGGTGGAGTCGGTAAGGTCTCTTTGCAGGCGTGAAAGCGGCAATTTGGTCGCCAGATGCAAGAGTAACGCATTGGAAACGCCAAGATTGCCCTCCGCATTCTCAAAATCAATAGGATTAACCTTGTGAGGCATAGCCGAAGAGCCTACTTCACCCTCCTTAATCTTCTGTTTGAAGTAGTTCATTGAGATATAAGACCACACATCCCTGCAAAAGTCAATAAGGATAGTATTGATGCGGCGAATGTTATCAAAATACGCAGCCATATTGTCGTAATTCTCTATCTGGGTAGTAAATAGCGAACGCTCCAAACCAAGACTTGCAACGAAATTGTTTGCAAACGCCACCCAGTCAGTTGATGGGAAGGCAACGTGATGAGCATTGAAATTGCCGGTTGCTCCTCCGAATTTAGCCGAAAAAGGAATGAATGCAAAGTAAGCAAGTTGCTGCTCAATGCGATAGGCAAACACCCTCATCTCCTTTCCTAACAAGGTCGGGGAAGCAGGTTGCCCGTGCGTGTGAGCAAGCATCGGAATGTTTTTCCATTCATCCGCCTTGTCTCTTATGAGGTTTAAGACCTGGTCAAGTAAGGGAAGAAAAACCTCTTCGTGGGCTTCCTTCATCAGAAGCGGCATAGCAGTGTTGTTAATGTCCTGAGATGTCAAGCCGAAATGAATGAATTCCTTGTATTTGTCAAGTTTCAGGGCATCAAAACGCCGCTTGATGAAATACTCTACTGCTTTCACGTCGTGGTTAGTTGTTTTCTCTATATCCTTAACCTCTTCGGCGTCAGCGGTATCAAAA
The DNA here is from genome assembly GCA_031263015.1 of Bacteroidales bacterium. GTDB lineage: Bacteria > Bacteroidota > Bacteroidia > Bacteroidales > P3 > JAISGN01. The sequence continues at coordinate 133,453 of JAISGN010000012.1, read as the reverse complement.
TCCCGATATATCTTTCGCAAGTTATCGTATTGTGTTTTGGGAAAATCGCTCAATTGAGGCAAGTTTTGCTCGCACAAAGCGATAAAATACTCTATCTCTATCCTTGTTCTGTAGCGTATAAGTGCCTCTTCTGAAAAGTAAAGTGCCAAAGGCTCAACCTGTTGTCTGTATCTGCCGTCAATAGGCGTGATTGCATTTAATTGGTTTTTCATTTCGGTAGTTTTATTTTAGGTTTGCAAAGGTACGGAAGTTTTTTTTATTGTATCTTTGCAGGCTAATATTATGCTTTATGGACACTCCGAAAACATCAAAGAAAGCTCCTATGGGCTATGACCAGGCATTTGCCCTCAATGGTAAGATTCCGCCGCAGGCAATTGAGATAGAAGAAAGCGTATTGGGGGCTTTGTTGCTTGACCAGGACGCTTTGGCAAATGTGATTGACGTTATAAAACCCGAATACTTCTATTTGGATGAGCATAAACTCATTTTCGTGGCGATATATGCTCTTTTTCAGGAGAACAAACCAATAGATATTTTGACGGTCGTTGAGAAGATGAAGCGTTTGGGAACTTTGGAGACGGCAGGCGGGGCTTACAAACTCGCATCTCTTACTAACCGAGTAACATCTGCTGCTCATATAGAAGCGTATGCCCGCATCCTGAGCGAGAAGTTTATTCAGCGGGAACTGATACGGCTTTCCACCGAAACGATAACGGAGGCTTATGATGACACAACGGACGTTCTGGCTCTGCTTGACAAGACAGAGAGCAGTTTTCTTGAGATTAATGACAGCAACTTCAACAGTGGCTACAAGGAATTGCCGATTCTGTGGAATGAAACCATAAAAGAGATTGAGGAACTCAAACAAAACGAGAACTCAACTACGGGAATATCATCGGGATATATGGATTTAGACCGACAATTGGGCGGTTTCCAAAAAGGAACGCTCATCATCCTTGCCGCCAGACCTTCAATGGGTAAGACATCTCTTGCTCTTAACATTGCAAGGAATGTTGCTGTGGATTTTAAAAAGCCTGTCGCTATCTTCTCCCTTGAAATGTCGGGTACGGAATTGATGAAACGATTGATTTCAAGCGAGGCTGAGATTTCCGCAACCAAATTTACGCGTGCCGATCAGTTGGAATATCACGAGATAGAGCAACTAAAAATCAAGTCGGAGCCGCTTTTCAACGCACCGGTCTTCATTGACGACACGCCTTCCCTGACAATATTTGAGCTAAGAGCCAAATGCCGCCGCTTGAAGCAGAAACACAACATTGAGATGGTCTTTATAGATTACTTACAACTTATGAGTGGCGGCGACATACGAGGTGCCGGAAATCGGGAACAGGAAATCAGTGCCATATCTCGGCAGTTGAAAGGCTTGTCAAAGGAATTGAGCATACCGATATTTGCTTTGGCACAGTTGTCTCGTGCTGTTGAGACGCGCGGAGGAGCAAAAGAACCCATCCTTTCGGACTTACGTGAGTCAGGAGCGATAGAACAGGATGCGGATATAGTGATGTTCATTTACAGACCCGACTATTACGGACTCACAGAGCCCGATAGTTTCGGTGAAACGATAGGTATGGCTGACGTAATCATAGGAAAGCATCGTGCGGGAGCGACAGGCAAAGTCAGATTGAGATTCCGTAAAGAGATAACGAAGTTTGAGAATCGTAATGTCTTCGGTTCTTCCCACTCTGACTTCGGTATGGGAAATTCATCCTTTGATTCCTCTGCTCCGAAGGTCTTTCAGTCAAAGATGAACGACCAAACATCGGCTCAAAACATCAATCTGCCTGACGATTTCGGTGCAGCACCATTCTAATACTTATATAAGGAGTGTCAATGTCAAATCTTATATTCATCTAAAAAAGGTTGTATGAAACGTTTCTTTGTTTTCGTTGTAATTCTTTGTGCTTTCACCTTTCGGACATTTGCTTCGCATATCCTGTTGCCAATGGATGATAATCAGAAAAATCATTTGAAGGCTTACGGAATTGCGTATGCCGCTCTGCAAAACAACATTGAGGTTGATTGGTTGCTCAATTATCGTGGCGGAAGCTTCATTATGATTTACAATTCGGCGATAGAAAAGTTTTGTAAGCTCAAAGGAGTGAGTTATGAGGTGGTTGCCGATGTGCAGAAGGACAATATATATTCGCAGATTGCCGACCCCGAAATCAATATGGACGTTGTAAAATTGCTCAAAGCACCGAAGATTGCCGTCTATTCTCCTAAGAGTAAATTGCCTTGGGATGATGCGGTAACTCTTGTGCTGACTTATGCCGATATTCCTTACGATGTGGTTTATGATGAGGAGGTTCTGAGCGGTGTTTTGCCGACTTACGACTGGCTTCACCTGCATCACGAAGACTTTACGGGACAATACGGCAAGTTTTGGGCGGCTTACGGCAATCAAAAATGGTATAGAGATGATGTTGCGGCACAAGAAGCAATGGCTCGGAAGTTCGGATACAATAAAGTCTCACAATTAAAACTTGCTGTGGCAAAAAAAATACGTGATTTCGTAGCAGGAGGAGGTTTCTTGTTTGCGATGTGCTCGGCGGCAGATAGTTTTGACATAGCGTTAGCAGCGGAAGGAACCGATATTTGTGCCTCTCAGTTTGATGGAGACCCGATTGCCGATGATGCACAGCAGAGATTGGACTTCAGCAAGTGCTTTGCATTTGAAAATTTCCACATTGTAACCAATCCAATGCAATATGCAATATCGGATATAGACGTTACACAGCAGCGGACGAACGCAGGCATCAATGAGAAGAACGATTTATTTGTCCTCTTTGATTTTTCTGCCAAGTGGGATTGGATTCCAACGATGCTCACGCAAAATCACACAAAGATTATCAAAGGATTTATGGGGCAGAGCACTGCTTTCAATAAGAAATTCATAAAATCTTCCGTGATTATACTGGGAGAAAACAAAAGCATAGGCGAAGCACGTTATATACATGGAGAATATGGCAAGGGGACGTGGAGTTTTCTTGGGGGACATGATCCTGAAGACTATCGCCATTATGTTGGAGACCCGAAGACGGAATTAGAATTATTTCCCACGTCGCCGGGATATCGTTTGATACTAAATAACATACTGTTCCCGGCAGCAAAAAAGGAGAAACACAAAACTTAATATCATTTCCCATTCATTCCTATTATTTTCTTACTTATTCCCACTATCTTCCTGTTTATTCCCAATGAGCGGAGGATTATTTGCACTATCTTCCTCATTATTCCTGCCATTTTCCCAATTATTCCAATACTGCGTCTGGTAAATTTTTTTCGCAAAAAAACTTGCTATTATATAAAAATGTTGTATCTTTGCATTTCCAAAACATAGGAAATTAACGGGGGAACATTTCGTTTTCATAAGGAAATATACTTTGTTTTAACTTTATTTGATGTTCCCCCTACTTTCTAATGTTTTGATTATGAAATGACAGAGTAAATTATTGTGAAAACACACGCAAGCTTCATTACATAATAGTCTTTTAACTAAAATGAATGTTTTCCCAATTTTTTAAGATGTTTTGCTGGAATAAAGAGATAGGGAATTTATGGGGAGGCGTAACTTTTTCATAATTACACAATTTAAGTTAAACATTTATTATTGTCTCCCCTATTTTTAAGTTTTTTTGGTGAGATAAAAACAGAGGGAATTGACATAAAGATGTAAGGAATGATTGGGGAAACAAAACATAGCTTCATTAAATAGTATTTTTTTAACATTAAAATCCGTTTTCCCAATCTTTTATGATGTTTTGACGAAATAAAAACAGATGAAATTATTATAAAGATGTAAAGAATGATTGGGAGAACATAAACAATCATAATCATATAGTATTTTTTTAACATTAGATAGTGTTTTCCCAATTTTTTATTGTATTTTGCTGAGAAGAAGATGTTTGTGTTTTATAAATAAATGTATCTATTTGTCTGTTTGTGTTGTTTTCCCGTGAAGATTAAATGTTTTCACGGGATTTTTTCTTGTCCTTTTCATAAATAAATATTGTTTTTTCTGAAATACATCTATGTTTTTGGAAAATTAACCTATGTTTTTCAGAAATAAACCTATGTATTTTTTAAATGAACCTGTTTTCCTGTGAAAAAGATATGTGTTTAAAATTTAATCTTTATTGTAATTAGAAAAATCTTTGAGGAAAAAAGTTTAAAGATATATGCGTTTATAAAATAAACTTATCCTATTAGAAAAAACTTTTAGGGAATTTTGAAAATATCTATTGTATTTACCAAAATATTGGATTAGAAAAGTTTGTTGATGGATGCTGGTGGAGGCAAAATGGGTTCTTCGTAAATTTGGAAGAAGGCAATTATTTCTTGCACAAGTTCTGCTGTCCGTTCAATCTCTGCGGAATAAAATTCCTTGTTGGAGGACATAGATTGCAGGTGAGAGTAAGAAAGTTTAACAAAAGGAGCCGCAAATTGAAAGAAGTCTGCTACCGCCATCATACGTGCATTTTCCAATTCCTCATCTTGTGCTAAAATGCACAGTGTGAGCCACGAAAGCATAACGTTTTCTGCTGTCAAGCGCTCCTGTGCGGCAAATGATTTATCCAATTGTAAATAATATTGCATATATCCTTTGTAAAAATCCAGTGTGCGATTCATAAATTCCTCCGCTTTTGCTCCCAGTTTCTCATCACTGATTTTCTTTTGCAACAGACTTGATATCACAGACATATATCCTAATGAAACCGGATAATAATGAATTGACGGCGGCACATATTTTGAGAACGTGAAGATGACTTCTGCCGATTTTTCATACTCAGCATTCGCAAAAAGAAAAGAGGAAAGCAGCACCATATTATCTGCAAAAAACTGCAAAATGCTTCTTTCCAACTCCGTATAAGGTGTATTTTTCAATTGAAAGCCTGCCCACGAAAAATGCTGATAGTTTGCGTACATTTTCTCAGCATCAACCGTACCGAACTTAGGTTCAATCAGCGATTTAACCTTTTTTGCAGCCGGTTTATCATTTAATCTGTACGCCAACCCCTCAAGAATTAGAAATTGCTCAAGTCCTAAAAATTCCTCGTTAGAATATGCCGAAAAATAAATAGGACGAACCGAAAAATTACTCACTAAAATATCCATCAACATCAATGATGAGAGCGAATTAACATCGTTTTCTATCACGAAGTCATTTAATTTTTTGCTCATCTCACCGGGATTTTCCGCCAAAAGCGTGCGAGCCGCCACCATATAATTGGGATTCGGATTTTCGTAGTTTAATGGCGAGGTGAAAATGTGTAATGGCGGCGAAAGATAGGCTTTTCTTTTCAATTGCTTAATGTAATCCGGCGAATTGAGCAAGGAAATATTTATCACGCGAACATCTGTTCTAAAATGCTCAACGTTTTGCAGATAGAACAGTGGAAATGAATCATTATCCCCATTGGTAAAAAGAATTGCATCCTGTGCACAGCTCATCAAAAGCGATTTTGCAAAGTTCCGCGCTGTGGATTGCGCGCTGCGGTTATGGTAAGAAAAATTTTGCAGCAATAACCACGCCGGAATAACAAGAAAAATCGGCAGCAAAAAGCGGGGAAGTCGCAATCGCAACAGATTTGCTATCCATTGACTCACTGCAAATGCGCCCATACTCAACCAAATTGCCGCCATCATAAAGGATGCCAAAAAAATATAGTCTCTTTCCCGCGCCTGATAAGGTGTAATATTTAAATACATCACTGTTCCTACCGAATACATAAGAAATGCCGCCAGCAAAACAATGAATCCTCTCCGCTCCCTAATGTATTGATACACCATCCCTATGAGAATCAGCAGCAACGGTATTGCGTAATATTCCGTCTGACCTCTATTTGGCGAGTTTTGAGGATATGCTGCGGAATTTATACCGAGAAATTTGTCGATTTGATGTATTCCCGATTGCCACTGACCATTATTTGCCTCGCCGAAGCCTTGAATGTCGTTGGTTTTACCTGCATAATTCCACAGCAGATAACGCCCGTACATATAACCTAATTGATAATTGAAGAAATATTTAAGATTTTGATAGAACGAAGGTGTCATATATTCCTTATCATCTATAATTACGCTCTTCTGTGGTTTTCCTATCCAATCCAGATATCCCGTTTCATAATTAGGATTCCACAATCGCGGGAAAATATTTTGCATACCTTTATTATATACAGGCACAATCTCGCCATTATCAGAAACATTATATTCGGCAGTTGCGTAAGCCGTGTATTGATTACCAAAGATGAGCGGCGGCTTTTCGTAATTGCGTCTTTGCAAATAATTAGTGAGTTGAACAGATGTTTTAGGTGTATATTCATTAATAGGAACGCCGGCGTCAGAACGTATCATTATCACAAGATATGTTGATATGCCGATAATAAAGAAAATAAACGACAGGGCTATTGTATTTAAGAGCGAAATATGTTTCCATATTGATATAACCAACAATGCTATTAATACTGCAATTATAATATATGCTCCCAAGAAGTTCTTATATAATAGTACCGGAAGAAAATAAAACATTAATCCAATCAGCAATCCGGAAATCACAAGCGTGATAAGAATATTATAAAATGAAGGTTTATAATAATGAAAGCAAACAATGAGCAATACGGCAGGTAAAATCAACAACGTCAATGTATGTATGCCAATAGATAAACCAAATAAGAGAGAAATAAAAAGCCACCATTTCGGCGAAGGCTTTTCATCCCATTTAAGTATTGCCCAAAAAATAACGGTAGAACAAAGCAATGATAAACTATAAACCTCTGTTTCTGTTGCCGATGACCAGAATGAATCCGTGAAAGCAAAGGTTAAAGAACCGATAGCAGCGGCTATAATGTTTCCGACAAACTTATCCGAAAAACGATTAAGCAAGCGTACTATTATAAAGAACAAAAATACTATACAAGCCGCAGCAGCAACAGATGAAAGGGCATTAACCAAAGGGGCAACGAGATTAGGGTTCTCAAAAGAAAACAAAGAAAACAATGCTGCCAACAACTGATAAAACGGAGCACCTGGCGGATGCCCGACTTGCAACTTTGAACCGGTAGAAATAAACTCCCCGCTGTCCCAAAAGTCAACCGAACGACTCATTGTGGTCAAATAAACTGCCAAAGATAACACTCCGACAATGCAAGCAATAATATTAATGCTTTTTTTGTACTTCATTGAGTTTAAGTCCGAAGATTCGTTTTATTAATGTTGCAAAATTACACCTTTTTATCGGATTTCACCCTAATTTTTACTTATTTCTTCATAAGTTTCGTCCGTATAAAAAACGATAATCCTGCTAATACGCTTTTTATTCATTGAATTATTTTGATAATCAGGCGTTTTGTCTGTATTAACCTCTGGTTTCAATTCGCTGATTTCCTCTTTTGTCGCCGGTATTTGAGCCTTTTTTGCGATTATTTCCTCCTTTACTATCGGCTTTTCTTCATTTAAATTTGCTTGTATAGGTTCTTTGGGCTGTTGATTATCAAATAATGACGGCTCTTCAATGTTATTTTTCTCCAAAGTGTTCATTGAGCCCTTGCCCAACACAAGCCATTCAAATGTTATATCGGGAAATTTTGCCAAAACCTTCTTCACAAATTCCAAACTCGGATTATTGCGTCCATTAATAATATGTGAAATTGCTGAGGCTTGAATACCTAAAATTTCTGCAAAACTTCCGGCAGTCAATCCGTAGTTTGCCATAATCTGTTTAATTCTTTCTTCCATTATTATTCACTTTTGTAATTTACTGTTGCTGTTATTTACTTTTGTAATCAAGACAAGATTTACGTATTTGCATTCTTATTTCTTTCACAATTGTAATTACTATACGTAGAATAAGTAAAAATGTTTCATTTTGATTAAAAATGATTATAGAACATAATTTCATCATATTAGAGTAGTATTTATTTTAATTATATTGAGGATTTATTTTCTTAATTCTAATCATCTATAACATTAATTAAGCGTAATAAATTTCTGGTTATTAGTAATATATAATCAAATAATGATTTGGTTTTTACGAGATGGCGAAATATATATACCAAATCCGTATATTGTAACTTTATATTTGTTAATATTCTTGTATATTACAATATTCATCACTCCAAACCCTCAATTGACAATTGTAATTACAAGAGTAATCGCATTGTCTTTTACAATTGTAATCAGAAATCAATGCTTTATTTTATCTCTAAGTAGTATAAAAATAACTATATCTAATTCGCCTCTGACAAAATCAAGTAATATTTTCTCCAAACGCCGTTTTGTAAAAATAAAACAGCCTTTTATTTTCACAAAAGGCTGTTTCGTTTTTGCCAAAGCAAACATCATCTCTCCCCTACTCTATTTTAATGACATAAAACTAATAAGAAAGCGAATCCAATCATTTAAGATATAATTCTGATTTGGATTTATTGCCATATTAAGGCTATAAAAAAGGGCAAATGTTGAATTTGCCCCTATGTTTTAGCGTATTGCTATAAGTTATCTTGCCATTAAATGAACTTTAATTCCTTTAAGCATTCTTTTATGACCTCAAACGTATGTGCAATGTCGTGATCAAGACCGACAGAGTAGCGAAGAAGACCTTCACTCATACCCATCTTGTGCTGAATCTCGTCAGGAACTTCAGAAGAAGTAGATTTTCCAGAGCAAGAGAATAATGTGCGGAAATATCCTAAACTTACAGCCAAGAATCCTATGCCTTTCTTTTGCATTAACTCCATTAGAGCATTTGCACGCTCAGCAGTAATCAAATCAATAGCGAGCATACCACCAAAACCAAAGCCTTCATTCATTTCTTCTACCATAATCTTGTGATCAATGTGAGTAGGCAAACCGGGATATGTGGCTTTAATACCTATTTCATTGAATTTCTCAGCCAGATACATTGCATTGCGGCTGTGTTGTTGCATTCTGACGTGCAAAGTATAAAGATTCTTCAAAATAGATGTTGCTCTATAACTATCCAAAACAGGTCCAAGCAGCATAGCTGTTCCATTATTGACATCAACCAACGAATCAATAAAAGCCTGATCAGCACAAATGGCTCCGGCAACGCAATCGTTCTTACCGTTGATAAATTTTGTCATTGAATAAACAACGATATGCGCCCCAAGTTTGTATGGCGAGAAAATCATTGGAGAGAAAGTATTATCAACAATTAGTTTTGCACCCGCTTTATCTGCAATTTCTCTTAACTTTCCGATATTTGAAATACGCAATAAAGGATTAGACATTGTTTCAGTGTAAATAACCTTTGTATTAGGCTTGCATGCAGCTTTCACTTCTTCAAAATCCGTGCTATCAACGAAGGTAACGTCTATACCCAAACGCCGACAATAGTTATTAAGGAAAGCAAACGTTCCGCCATACACAGTCATTGATGCAACGCAATGGTCTCCATTTTGCAAACATTGCAACAATGTACAGGTTATTGCAGCCATTCCGCTACCTGTTACCCAAGCCGCCTCTGTTCCTTCCATTGCTGCCAAAGCACGACATAAAGAAGTAGCAGACGGATTCCAATTACGAGAATAAAGATACGAGCCGGTGGCTTCCCCATGAAAGGTATCCGTCATCGTTTGTCCCTTTTCAAAAGTAAAAGTAGCAGAATCATTAATGGAAGGATTTATTCCACGCTCCGCAGATGTTTGCTGAACGGCATTTATCGCCGCAGCAGGATCAAATTTATTCATATTAGTTTAATGTTTTTATATTATTAAATAGTAAATTCCCTTTTTGTTAGCAGTTCATAGCACCACAAACGTTTAATACTTGCCCACTCACATACGAACTAAGGTCTGATGCGAAGAAGACGCAGGCTTTGGCAACCTCTTCGGGTATTCCACCACGCCGCAAAGGTATTTTCTTCTCCCAATCCTTGCGAACATCATCGCTTAATTTTGCTGTCATATCAGTGATAATAAATCCCGGCGCAATAGCATTACATCTTATATTACGAGAGCCTAATTCCTGTGCAATGCTTTTGGTAAATCCGATTATTCCTGCCTTAGATGCCGAATAGTTTGCTTGACCTGCATTGCCGCTAACCCCTACTACGCTGCTCATATTGATGATACTGCCGCTGCGTTGCTTCAACATAATCTTCTGAACGGCGTGAGTAAGATTAAAAACGCTTTTAAGATTGATGTTAATCACCAAATCCCAATCCTGTTCGCTCATTCTCATCAATAGATTATCGCGAGTTATGCCGGCGTTATTAACCAAAATATCAATACGACCAAATTCCGCTACAACGTTTTCAACTAATTTTTCGCTGTCTTCAAAAGATGCCGCATTGGATTCATATCCTATTGCTTTGATACCTAATGCCTTCAATTCGTTCTCAACATTGAGCATATTTTCATCCTTTTTGATGTCGGTGAAAGCAATATCGCATCCCTGTTTAGCAAATTCCAATGCGATAGACTTACCTATCCCTCTTGCCGCACCTGTGATGATGGCGACCTTATTCTTTAATAAACTCATATTTGTATATTATTTTAATCTGCAAAGATATAATATTTTCTGCAAACGGCGTTTGGTTTTCAGCAAACAGCCTTTCATTTTTCTAAAAGGCTGTTTCATTCGCACGAAACGCCGTTTTATTTTAACGAAACAGCGTTTGGTTTCGGGCAAATAAAGCAATGGGAAAATAATGCAAGCAATGCTCGCACTGATAACTACTTATGCTAATAATAAACGACAAATGACGAAGTTTTTTGCTGCTGTGCTCCCGGCGAATCTTCAAAAGAATAAATTGCTCTCCACACATACGTTCCCGATGGCACATAAAGATTATTGTATTTGCAGTCCCATGCTGCGTTTTTGTCGTTTGTACGCCACACAACCTGACCATAACGATTGTAAATCGTTAATTCAAATTCCGAAGTGCCTGTTATAAATACTCTGAACGCCGCATTAAGAGGATTTTTCTCGGTAGGGCAAACAGCATTCGGTGCAAAAATATAATGGTTGCTCATCACATTGAGCGTTATGCTGGCAGTATCGGCACAACCGTTGGCAGTAGAAGAAATAAGAGACACATTGTACTCGTCATTGTTGATATCAAAGGTATGAGAGAAGGCAGGCTGAGAATATGTTGTGCCATCACTGATTTCCCATAAGGAATTAGTGCCGTATAACGAACTATCCTCAAACTCAACTATCGGATTCTCCTGGTCAATGCTTAACGGCGAATAACTAATCCTTGCAACAGGTATCTCTTCTACCCTAACCATCACATCATCCTCGTCAAAACAACTGTCATTGATGATTGCACGCACATTATATCTCGTATCCTGATTGGGAGACACTGAAATCGTGCTGTCATTAAGCAGTGTCAGTGTGCTGTCATAAGGTACGGACGACCATTCGTATCTGTTTGCGATGCCGATAACGGGTAATATTGTCGTGTCTCCCTGACATATTATAATATCATTTGGTAAGGTTGCCCTCGGACTTTGTATGGAGACTGTCGTTTGAGATGTCGTTTTGCAGCCATAAGGAGTAATTGCGGTAACATTAAGAGTTGTATCGGCGGTTGGGCGTATGGTTATGGTAGAAGCAGTATCGGAATCATTCCAAACGAAGATACAATCTCCGTAAGCGACATTAGCAGTCAGCGTTGTAGAGTCTCCGTAGCATACAATCTTGTTTCCTGTTATTGAAATCGGCGGAAGTTCATCTACAAAAACATTTACATAAAGCATAGTGTCGCATCCATTGCCTTTATTGAGCAAAAGACTAATCCGTTGCGAAGCATAAATGGGCACGGATAAAGTATCATTAAACGCATATTGCGAATTGCCGTACTCATCGGTGTATTGCCATTGATAATTGCAGCTATCCCTTTTCATATTGTAGAGTTTAATGCTATCACCCTTGCATATTGTTATATCATTCGGCAATTCTACATCCCAATTGCACGGATGAATAATGTAAAAGGTTATCGTATCGGTAGCATTACAAACTTTACGGAACATAACGTTATCAATAGCAAAATCATTCCCCGAAGCCGCAGTATTATTATTTAGTATTCTTATAGCGGCATTTGAATTTGTTCCGCTGTTCCATATTTCAAAAAAAGTTTTCCAATCACATGAATAATTACTATTAACGAAATTATTCCCTATTGCGACATTATTAACTGAAAATTGCAAGATTGATAGTTGTGAATTAGGAACAAATGAAGATGCATGATTGAAATTGGTAGATTGTACGGAAAACATATAGTCTGTATTTGGCTCTACATTAACAGTTGATAGGTAAATATATGTCGGAGATCTTGCTCCGTCTATACACATAAAAAGACCATCACCCTCACAACTTACACTGGGAGAAGCAGGAAAGAAGTCAATAGAACTATCTGCGATAATATATGCACCAAAGTGGTTATCCCCATCTTCATAATGATTTAAAGCTGAAGTGAAACCAACATTCCCTAATTCAAAATCCCCATTATATACAAGATTTGTACTATCTACATAATTCGCAGTTAAATAAAAAGATGTTGTTTCTGAGATTATAGCGTATGTATGTGCGGAATCAGGTTCGGCAATAAAAGAACCGTTTGATGAAGTCCAATTATATGACAACGCTCCGTCAGGAGCATTTAATGATATGGTGATACTGCCCTGCGATATTCTGATTGTTGTATCGTTTCCTGCTGAAATACTGCATGGTTGCGTCTCTTTAACAGGAGGATTCTTTGACAATGTTTCTGCAAAGCAAGAAATAGTCATAATCAATAACAATAATGTTGCACTATATTTGCGTATCATAATAGCTTTCTTTTAAATCATTGTTGCAAAATTACATTATTTTTTCATAACTCGCAATAATTATGTATTTTTATCGCATAAGATTATTTCGTTTTCAACAAAAACCAAAGCATATTAGGCTTTCGCCGCCGTATTAAACGGGATTGATACACAGAATGTTGATAAGGGTAAAATAAAACGCCGTTTCGTTAAAATGGAACAGCCTTTTATTTTAATGAGGCTTGATTTCGTTGAAACGAAACGCCGTTTTATTTTAATGAAAAATTGATTGATAAGCCGAAAGCAGAGGATTGAGATGTCGGAATGGCGTTCGGAATATAGAAAGGTTGAATGTTGGCGGACAGATTGTCGTTTATGTCAAATGTAAAGAGGTGTGCATAAACCAAAGCGTCTATAATGTTTATCAGATACACCACTCCACCGATGATAAGGCTTAATTCAAACGCCTGTTCGTACTGATTATATTTTGCCAATATGCTTTCGTCCCGCCACAAAGCATAATCGGGATTACGGATACCGCCATTCATTCTGTTAGTATATTCGTTCTTGAATTTCTTTGCTCCTTTGTGATTGGTGATTGCAAAATATGTAACGACAGCACCTGCTGCGTAAATAACGGGAGCCTTCCATATTTGTTTATTATAAACTTGTCCTAAACCGGGAAGAAATGTTGAATAAAGGGTTGCTCGTGTCGGACTATGCTTTGGGGCTTTGAATATTGTATCTGCCCTTTGCCCGACGGCAAATTGAGATAAAAATAATGCGAATGCAAACAATAATATCCGCAAACGAGACATTACTTCACTCCTTCTATTATTGCAACTATGCGTTCAAAGTCTTTATCGTTGGTAAATGGTATAATAATGTTGCCTTTCCCTCGTGTCGAGCGAGTAATATCAACAGATGTGTCAAGTTTCTTTGATATCGCCTGCTTGAAATCGGTATGAAATTCTGGGAGAGTTTGCTTTGCTTTTATCTTTGCTTGCTTTTGTTCTTGCGGATGCTTAATCTGATTGACCATTGCTTCAACCTGCCGCACGGAAAGGTCTTTCTCAATTATCATCTTCATTATCCGCAATTGTTCTTCTTGCTTTTCCAAACTTATTAAGGCTCTTGCGTGCCCCATAGAGATGATTCCGTTACGTAAATTGAGTTGTATTTCTGCCGGAAGCTTCAATAAGCGTAAGAAATTAGTGATTGTTGAACGGCTTTTGCCGATTCGCTCACTCATTTGCTCCTGTGTGAAATTGTATTCTTCAATAAGATTTTGGAAAGTCAGGGCTGTTTCTATCGGATTAAGGTCTTGGCGTTGTATATTCTCAACTAAAGCCATTTCCATAATCTCATGCTTGGTTACAATGCGAATATATGCAGGTATTTCTTTTAATCCTGCAAGTTTAGCAGCACGATAGCGGCGTTCTCCCGCTATTAACTGATATTTTCCGCCGATTTTATTTACGGTAACAGGCACAATGATGCCATATTGTTTGATACTCTGAGATAATTCCTGCAAAGCCTTCTCGTCAAACTCTGTTCTTGGCTGATTAGGATTAGGCTCTATTGCATCTATCGGTACATTGGCTATTTCCGCCGCAATAGATTTTGTGTTATTAGTTAATTCCTGTCCTTCCATATTTTGAAGAAGAGCTCCAAGTCCTCTTCCCAATGCTACTTTCTTTGCCATTATCTTCTTCGTTTCTTATTTACTTTTCACGTTCTATCAGTTCGGCAGCAAGATTCATATAATTAACCGCGCCGATTGAGGATGCATCATACATAATTGCACTTAAACCATGACTGGGTGCCTCTGCCAATTTAACATTATTATATATTATTGTCTTGAAAACAAGTTGCTGAAAATGGATTGCAACATCTTCCGCAACCTGTTTGTTCAATCGCAGACGTGCATCATACATTGTGAGCAATATTCCTTCAATTTCCAATGCCGTATTGAGCCTTCCCTGAACTAATCTGATTGTATTTAGCAATTTTCCCAAGCCTTCCAATGCAAAATACTGACATTGCACCGGTATAATGACGGAATCTGCCGCTGTGAAGGCGTTTATTGTTACCAATCCCAAAGAAGGAGAGCAATCAATCAATATATAATCATAATTATTCTTCACAAAGTCAAGAGCAATCTTCATCTTAACCTCTCTGTTCTCCATATTTTGAAGTTCAATCTCTGCTCCTACCAAATCAATACGGGCAGGCAATACATCAAGGTTAGGGGTTGTTGTAGTCTTTATTGCATCCATTGCAGGCATACCTTCAATAAGACATTCGTAAATGCTGTTTTGCACCTGCTCGGGGTCAATTCCCAAACCGGAAGAGGCATTTGCCTGCGGGTCGGCATCAACTAACAGCGTTTTTTTCTCCATTACCGACAACGCTGCCGCCAAATTGATAGCCGTAGTGGTCTTTCCGACTCCTCCCTTTTGATTAGCTATTGCTATGACTTTCCCCATAATTTATTATATCAAACATTATCCCGTCTTAACAGGATAGCATCGCCATATACTAATCTAACTTAAAATCCAAATCGTCAAAAACGCTTTTCTCTTTTGCTTCTATTTGGTCGGGACGCTTTTCCGGTTCTATGCCTGTCTCAATAAATTTTATTGTATCGCTCAATGCTCTAAGGAATTTCTCATTATCTTCCTTGTAAAGATAGATTTTATGCTTTTGATACGTAAAAGTGCCATCTTCATCATTGAATTTGCGTTTGCTTTCGGTGATAATCATAAACTTCTCACCGGATTCCATTTGTTTTACATCAAAAAAATAAGTTCTTTTACCCGCTTTCACTGATGTAGAATAGACCTCTAAAAATTCGGTTCTCTCTTTATTTTCCATAAATACCTGTATAAAATCTGTTTTAGGAATGCAAAAGTACAACTTTTTTTCCAACTATGGAAATTATATTGCCGATTGGTTTTCTATTCGCACAGAAGCCCAAAACAATACACGCACATCCGTCCTTCAACCCAGATTTAATAAAATTAAAAGGCTGTTTCATTTTCACAAAACAGCCTTTGGTGCGAACGAAACAGCCTTTTATAAAAATATAAACTCACTTACGCACGACTATCAAAGCACTTGGGTATATGACAAGCCTATTTATAGTTGGATATAAACGTATCAATGATTTTATTGCAACATCAATTACAAGGGAAGAACTATCTGAATGCGCATAATCAGTTTTTACAAACAGGAATTGCAATAGGAATATTCGGAATGTTGGTTTTGATTTGGGTTTATCTGATTTTAGTAATACGATTCTTGAATAGAAAACAATGGTGGTTGATTTCCATTCTAATAATTAGCACAATAAGTATGATGTTTGAAGCAATGCTGGAGCGGCAACAGGGGATATTTTATTTTGTGTTTATGATTAGTCTAATGTATGCCTCAATAAAAAAAATCTCAAATAAAGTTTGAGATTTTTGAGCCTATTCCGATATGTCGTCTGCTGTATCTACTGATGAATAATCTCCATGTATCAGCACAATATTATGCTTACTATCAGACTCATCAACGTTGTCTTTATCGATACTGTCGTCATCTTCTTCAACATTAAACAAGTCTTTTTCAAATTCATCATCGGAAAGTTTGTCATCAATTTTCACATCAACCTTTACCATATAAGAGATGTCTTCTGTTTCAAAAGGGACAACAAAAATAACGCTTCCATTAGGTTTTGTTATCTTTTGGACAATGTCTGCATAGCCTGCATTGTATAATTCGCTGAATCTTGACTGTAAATCTTCCGAAAGGTTATTGTAACTGATTATCAAATGTTTCTTGTTAGTCTTTGCCATAAACTATGTATTCAAATTTTTTGCAATAATACAAACTTTGTTTTGAATACACAAGAGATTGATTATATTTTTTTTTACATTATAGTTATATGCCATAAAGACAAGAAAATATGTAGGCAAAATCTTAAAATTTTACCTCAACAACACCGGTTTTTATCTCCTTTTCTCCATCTATTATCAAAATCAATTTATACATATATATGCCTTGTGGAAGATTTTGTGCATTCCAATTATTTTGATAATAACTTTGAGAAAATATTTGCTTACCTGAATGGTTGTAAATGACTAATATATTATTTGGATAAAGGTCTAAATTGCCAATAACAAAGAAATCATTTATTCCGTCATTATTAGGAGTAACGTATTTGGGAATTTGTAAGTTTGAAAAGTGATTTATTACGTTTATATCTTTGGGAGCATTGTATTCTACATCATCAGATTCTACGTTTTGCTCCTCGGTATTTGACACAGCAAGATGATCCAAAGTTGTATTGTAATCGGATAAATCCGTAGTGTTATTTTTAATTTGAGGTTTATCAAATTCTATACTTATATTATTAACAGATATATTTATTTGATCTGAAAAGTCGGTAATAATACTTGTCGTAGGAATATTATTACTTGACTTTATAATTGCACTCTTTGTTAATGTAGATGCCTTGTTATTGACAAGTGCAGTATTCTTCTTTGATGTATGAGGAATTGTGGATTGATTACTTTTGTTATTATTGCTGTTGTCTGTTTTATTAATAAGGAATACAACGACAATAATTCCAATAACAGCCATGCTTGATATTATAATCTTTGATAATGAAGTTTTACTTGTTGAAGCATTATCAAATCTGTTAGATATATTATCAAACAAATTACTGTCTGCATTTACCTTACGTTCCGCTAACTTATGCTTGAAAAGTTTATCTATTTCCATATTGTTTCAATTGTTTTTCGTTTAACATTAACAAAAGATGCTTTTTTAATAGAATTCTTGCTCTATAAAGAGACATCTTTACTGCATCTTTACTAGTCTTCAAAATATTCGCTATTTCATCTTGATGCAAATCATCTATAACTGCCATGTTGAAAATTACGCGCAATTTATTAGGTAATTTTCTTATTGCATATATAAGTTCTTCCTCACTAAACATGTAATCTGTCTCTATATTAACTACTTCTTCAATAGACAAATTTGTTTCTAATGTGTTATGTTTTTTATTGTAATGAAAAGAATTTATGGCATTATTAATAATTATTTTCTTAACCCAAGACTTAAAAGAAGGTTTTCGTGTATCAGAGGTAGGCAATTCTTTAAAAGAAGCAATATTTTGAAATACTTTTAAAAAGCCCTCCATTAACATATCTTCTGCTTCGGTATTACTCTTTGCATAACGCTGGCATAACGCTAACATATAGTCTTTATACATCTCAAAAATTGCCTTTTGAGATATTCTATCACCTTGCTTGCACCTTTCAATCGTAATCTTCAAATCCTCATTTTCATTCATTACGCCTTAAATAACAAAGGTTTTTATGTTCAAGTAACACTAAAAGAAGAAAAATTTTAATAATTAATGTTACAAAGATAGAGAAACTTTCTTAATAGCATTGATTTCTGCCTCATCTGCAATATAAATATCATACTCTGAAACAGAGAAATTATTCCCCATAGAAACATTTTCTTTACGAAATAACATACTGTTTTTTTGTAGTTTCTTTGCCGTGAAATGAAATTGTGAAATATGCGTTCTCTTAAATATCTCCTCAATATTCTCACTATTTATACCACTCCCTGCCATTATTTCAATCTTATCTCCATATTTTTCATTCAAAAAAGCAAGAGAATCAATCCCATCAAAAGCAGTAACCGCTGCTCCTGAAGAAAGAATTCTGTCGCATCCGCAAGCAATAATCTCTTCAACAGCATTTGTTAAATAATTCACAGACATATCTATCGCCCTATGAAAACAAACCTTCAAAGGCTTAGATAAATCAACCAATTCTTTGGTTCTTATGCAATCAATCTTGCCTTCCCGTGTCAAAATTCCGAATACAAATCCGCTAATACGAATATTCTGTGTTTTACAAAACAAAATATCCGCTTTCATTGCATTAAATTCCTCGTCCGAATAAAAGAAATCACCCTCTCTCGGACGTACCATCACCATAATTTCACCATTAAACACCTTTTGTGCCTGCATAATCATTCCATACGAAGGAGTTAATCCCCCAGCCGACAAAGCCGAACACAACTCAATGCGTTTGATACCGGCTTTCTGTGCGACGACTACGGAACTTAGATTAGGGCAGCAAAGTTCTAATGATATTTTCTCATCAGTCATCAAATATTACATCAAATATATTATCCATAATTACCTCTTTATTAACGGATAAAAATGCCATAATTTCGCTTTTCGTTATCACTCCCCAGTCCAAATCTTTCACTTTTGCAATAAACTCTTTACTCTCTTTTTCATGTGCATAATACACAGCGACAAGCGGTTTCCCTGTTGTTCTGTAATCATACATACTCATTAGATTCTTGCAAAGTTCCAATTTTTCATCTTCCGAACCGCAGGGATGATTTAGCGTAATTATGTTTAACCTTTTATTTACCTGACACATAACATTCAAATCTCCGTAATTGCAAACCGCATTTACATCTTTGATTTCATCATGAAAATCAGGCATTTTCCTTTGAACAACCAATTTTATAACTTTTTTGGCGAGCATATTCATCTCAGGATGAGATAGTTTATAAGAGTTATTAGCCCATGACGCTATCCACGCAAAAACTATATCAGAAGAAATAACAGGCTTCGTAGTGTTTAGTATATGTGTATCAATCATAATAAGAATTTAGTTTTTATTTAGATAATTTTAAGTTTAAGTTTGCAAAGATACAACTTTTTATAAAATTGCAAATAGATTAAATCATCCAAATCCAAACTTAATTAAATTTTATTAAAATTATACTAATTTATACCTAACACTGATTGCTTATATTATTATTCCTAATGCGAAGTTTGACCAAGGTCCTTTTTCGCCTTGCTTATTATACAAACGCACACAATACCAAACCTTTGCACCTTTAAGTTGCGTGTCGTCATATTCTATTCTCATTGGATTCTTAGGCGAAATTCCTACATATTTATAGGTAGAAACGTCATCCGAAAACGCATCAAATTTTTGATAAATCTCAAAACCATCAGCCCCAAAAGGAATAGCGCGACTGGTTTTATCTTCACCGAAACGCACTCTCAACAGATTTAGACCTGCTTTACTTTCAACGAAAAGATTTAATGCAACTGTTGGAATTGTTCTCGGAGTTTTTATTTTGTCTCTAACAGTTAATCCGAGTGCTAATCTTTGTTCATCGGTAACTAATTCATTGTATGTGATATATTTACCAATTAAATAACGCAGTAAAGCAGTTAAATTTTTCCTTGCATTATTTTTTGCTTCTACTACAACAGGTGTTCGGGTTGCCAAATTAGAATATTCTTCCCACCGATTATTCCATTCTTCCGATTTTTCTTTTAAATCGGCTACTTCATTATCCTTTAAAGGAATTATTGCAGGTGTATTTAACAGATATTCAACTAAATTATGTTGAAAAACATTGTAAAGAGCATCTGCAGATTGAAAATTTTTACTTGAAGCTGACATAGTTAATATTTAATTTTATTGGTTAAAAACTTCTGCAAAAGTACTAAAAATTTTTGAATTAAATGCAATTTCTCAAAAAATAATAAAAATTTTTTTCATACAAATTTCCTAAAACGGAATACTAATATTTGAAAATAGAACACTAATATTTAAAAATAAACTACTAATATTTAAGAACAAAACACTAATATAAGTATATAATATCTATGTATGAATATCTAAAACACCTGAATAAATAATTAAAACACTTAAATTAGTATCTGTACTATTGATATAAATATTTAAAACATTAAAAATAATATCTATACTATAAAAATTAGTACTTATAATATCTAATATAATATCTCTAATATGAAAAGTAATATATCTAATATGAATTATTTATATTCTAACAGCATTTAATACTATTACAATTTGAATTAATTATACTCTCCTTTGAATTAATACTGCTTTCGTTTGATTTAATTCTGCTCCTCTTTGATTTTATTACACTCTCGTTTGATTTAAAATAGTTCCCTTTTGATTTTGGGTTGTTATCGCTATATTTTAGATGACAACCACTTAATTTATTGAATTTTTCTCAGGTGTATGAGGTACTCAATAAGGTGTATATGGTTGCCCTTAACTTATTGAGATGCTCAAACAGTTAATGGAGAGACAAAATCAGGAGCGAATGACTCAAAATAACTTGCAGGAGACCCTCCCCTGCTTACGGGAGACTCTCCCAATATAATGGGAATCGGGATAATTGTGAGCGAAGATTAGTAAAGAAAGTTATTATTCGGATAACGAATAGCGTGAATGTCCTTTATCCAATTGTAAAGCAGCACTCTAAGTTGGGTCATATCATTTGTTTGATTAGCAGAATTGCGACACTCTTTGGCAGACATAAAGAAACATTCCGCACCATACTTCTCAACACAATAAGTTTCAATCTGTTGTAGAGAAAAATTCTTCCTTTCAATCGGAGTCAAATCCTCTTCTTCCTTTGGCTCAAATCTGTAAGCGTCAATCTTGTTAAAAAGCAAAATTGTCGGTTTATCATCAGCGGAAATCTCTCGTAATGTTTGATTTACAACGTCTATCTGCTGTTCAAAAGACGGATGAGAAATATCAACAACGTGTATCAAAAGGTCTGACTCCCGAACCTCGTCAAGAGTGGATTTAAAACTTTCTACAAGCCCGTGAGGAAGTTTGCGAATGAAGCCAACAGTGTCGGAAAGCAGGAAAGGAAGATTATCTATAACTACCTTACGTACAGTAGTATCCAATGTTGCAAAGAGTTTGTTTTCCGCAAAGACATCGCTCTTGGAAATCAGGTTCATAAGCGTTGATTTTCCGACATTTGTGTAGCCAACAAGAGCGACCCTCACTAACTCCCCTCTGTTGGAACGCTGCGTTGATTTTTGGCGGTCTATAATTGATAGTTTTTCCTTTAATAACGCTATCTTACTGAGCACAATACGGCGGTCGGTTTCTAATTGTGTTTCGCCCGCACCCCGCATCGTTAAGCCGCCGCCTCCCCTTTGACGGTCCAGATGCGACCACATACGTGTAAGACGCGGCAAAAGATATTGATATTGAGCCAATTCTACCTGAGTCTTAGCCTCTGCTGTTCTGGCTCTTTGAGCAAAAATATTTAATATCAAACCTGTTCTGTCCAAGACATGCACTCCTTTTAATTCTCTCTCAATATTTCTTAATTGAGCCGGCGAAAGTTCATCGTCAAAGACAATCCATTCCAATTCGGCAGCCGTTACGTATTCCAAAATCTCATTTAATTTGCCGCTTCCCACATAAGTACGTTGGTCAATGGCTTTAAGATTTTGCAAAAACCGCTTTTCAACCACTGCACCAGCCGTATCAATGAGGAAAACCAACTCATCAAGATATTCTTCTGCTTGTTGCTGTGTTACATTGGGCGTACAAACGCCGACAACGACACATCTATCGGGTTCTCTGTATGTTTCAATCATAGGAAATCAATTTAGGTTATAATATTCTTTGGTTTCAAGGCTGCCAAATCAAGTTTGCAAAGATAAGATATTTTCTTTAACTGCCTGATTGGCGGCTTTTACTCTACGGTTTGAATAAAGCGTCCGTCTTTATTGCCGAATGCTTTGCGTATCTCTTCAAAAGACGGCTCCGAAATATGAAAGAAGCAAAATGTTTCGCCGATTAAATGGACAAAAT
This sequence comes from Bacteroidales bacterium, assembly GCA_031263015.1. Classification (GTDB taxonomy): domain Bacteria; phylum Bacteroidota; class Bacteroidia; order Bacteroidales; family P3; genus JAISGN01. The sequence continues at coordinate 110,964 of JAISGN010000012.1, read as the reverse complement.
GCGCATCGGAAGATTGTATAAACTGAAAACGTTTGAGGTAAGCATTCTTTTTAAGGAAATCAGTCTTCGTTACGTGCTTGGAAATCTCCAATCCATCGGCACGCAAATCAGGAGGCACAAATCCCAACTGCGACATCAAACTGTTGGCTTGCCGATTGACGTGAGCAGGAACAAACAATCCGTTAAGCGAATGAACTTTGTCATAAATCTCATCAATATCCGCATCAATGGCAGAAGTTAAAAGGAACGGGGGTTGAGCAATAATCTCTTCATTCTCATCAACCACCAACTGATAACCAAATTTCTCTTCATCCAACTCAATCTTGGCAATTTTCTCTTCAAGCCATGACTGAAACAAATCAAGTTCCGCATCATGCTCAAAGAAGCAAAGACAATGTGCTTCTTCCTTTGAGGTAACTTCTGCCCCGCAAAGCACAAATATTCCTTCCTTTTGCCCGATTGATTTTGTGAGTTTGCAGTGCAGAGTTGAGTTATGGTCGGCAAGACCTATGATTTGCAAACCTTCTTCCTTCGCTTTGGCGATGATGTTTGCAGGACTCATCTCCAAATCTCCGCAAGGCGACAAAACGGAATGAATATGTAAATCAGCCTTGTAAGAGTTCATAAAGACGACCTGCTATTTCAAACGTCTCACTCTCCGTACTGAGAATAGGGATGCCTTCTTCGTTGCTCTGTTCTATGGTTTCGGTGTTTGGAATCAAGCCTTTGACAACAATAATACAGGCTAATTCTTTAAGGGAAGCAATAGCCATTATATTCTTATGCACTTGCAACGTAATCCATGCCTGACCTTGCTCGGCGTTTCCCATAACATCGCTTAACAAATCGGAGACATAGCCGCCCAATATCTCATTTTGAAGTCCTTTTTCTCCGCAAACAACCTTCAATCCTAAGGTTTTAGCCAAATTATCTACTGTCATAATCTTATAAATTCTTGTTTAGTTATGTTGCAAAGATACAATATTATCCTCAAACATCGTTTCGCCTGAATGAAACAGCCTTTTGCAAAAACGAAATCAAGTTTCATTTAAACGAAATCAAGGAATATTTTAACCAAATGAGAGAACAGAAAAACGAAATAGTGTTTGAGAAAAAAATAACGTCAATCCGACACGCACTGATAATGTTTCGGAAGAATTATTGTATCTTTGCAAGCGTTTAAAAAAAGAAATAAAAAAATGAAAAGAAGAATTTTAATGATTGTAATGGCGTTTGCCGTTAATAATATTATGGCACAGAACCCGCTTGAGGGCTTTACGACCGACCAAAGCGGAGTTGTGTATAAGTTTGAGAAGAAAAACGACAGCGGAACGAAGATTAAGGAAGGCGATATCATCATCGGACATGCGTCGGTAAGACTTGGCGACAGCATAACCTTGAATACCTTCAACCAACCTTCGCAACCGGTGTTTATGGCGACCATGAAGCAGAACCAGTTCAAAGGAGACCTGATGCAAGGCTTGATGATGATGCGCACAGGTGAGGTTTGCACGTTTGCTTTTCCTTATGACTCAATAGGAAAGGTGATGCAGTTGCCGCTATTCTTCACAAAAGAACAATATGCCTTCTTTAAGGTGCAAATAGATTCAACGACCACCGAAGCCGAAATGCGTAAGGCTGATTCAATACGCCATATCGCTATGGAGAAAGTTGCAGACAGCCTCAGAGGTCTTGAAGGCGGCAAGATAGAAGAGTATTTGAAAGAAAAAGGATATAGCAACGTTGCCGTGAATGGTATTTACTACAATTCGGTATCGGAAGGCACGGGAGCAAAACCCGACAGCAACAGCATTGTAAAGGTGCATTATGTCGGCAGATTCTTAAACGGCAAACTTTTTGACACCTCTGTGGAAGACGTAGCCAAGCAAGAAGGTATGTATCAGCAAGGAAGAAAATACGAACCGCTGCAATTCTCTATCGGAAAGCGGCAAATGATTGACGGATTTGAGAGAGGAGTGAAAATGATGAAAGAAGGAGGAAAAGCAATCATTGTTCTGCCTTCCGCTTTGGCTTACGGCGGACAGCAAAGAGGCGAAATAATGCCGTATTCCCCGTTAGTATTTGAATTGGAGTTGGTATCAGTGGAACAAGCGCCTGCTGCCGCACAGCCAACCCCTATAAAGATAACACCAAAGCCTGCTGCAAAAACACAAAAGGCTACAACAACCAAACAGACTACCAAAGCAACCAAATCAAACAAGAAATAAATGCAGCTAAACCTCACAAAGCCATTAATAATATTTGACCTTGAAACCACCGGAACCATCGTTGGGCACGACAGAATAGTAGAAATATGCATGATAAAGATAATGCCCGACGGCAGAGAGGAGGAAAAAAGCCTGCTTATCAACCCTGCCGTCCCTATTCCGCCACAAGCCACCGCTATTCACGGCATCCGCAACGAGGATGTCAAGGATAAACCGACTTTTAAGCAGATTGCGGACGACCTTCTGGGCTTTGTAGGCGATGCGGACTTATGCGGCTACAATTCTAACAGGTTTGACGTCCCTATGTTGGCGGAAGAATTTTTGAGAGCGGGCATTGACTTTTCCGTAACTTGCAGACGGCTGATTGATGTGCAGAATATATTCCACAAAATGGAGCCTCGCACTCTCAAAGGGGCATATAAATTTTATTGTAAGAAGGATTTGGTTGATAATCACAGCGCCTGTGCCGACACAAGGGCGACTTATGAGGTTCTTAAAAGCCAACTTGACTATTATAAGGGCGTTCGCTACGAGGATGAGAAGGGAGCGACCACGCCGATAGTCAATGATATGGACGCATTGAGCCAATTCTCCACCTTTACCAAGTATGCCGACCTAACGGGGATGTTATGCTTTGATGAAAGGGGCAAAGAAACCTTCAATTTCGGCAAATACAAGGGCAAAGCAGTGGAAGAGGTTTTCAAAACCGACCCTTCGTATTACGATTGGATAATGCGGAGCGATTTTCCTTTATCCACCAAGCGTATTATCAACGAAATCCGCATCAGAGCCTTTAATTAGCACGCTATGAAGATAATCTGTGTCGGCAGAAACTACATTGAGCACGCCGAAGAGTTGCATCATGCCGTTCCTGCCAAGCCTCTGTTTTTCTTTAAGCCCGATACGGCTCTCACAAGCGGAGAAGACTTTTACCTTCCTTCGTTTGCCGAGCGTTTTGAGTACGAATGCGAGTTGGTTGTGAAGATATGCAAGGTCGGAAAGTGCATTGACAGGGCTTTTGCCAAAAACTATTACAATGAAGTGGCAATCGGACTGGACATAACGGCGAGAGACATACAACAGAAGGAGATTTCGCAGGGCTTACCCTGGACTTTGTCAAAGGCTTTTGACTATTCGGCACCCGTAAGTGAGTTCATACCCCTCTCCTCTCTTGGTAAGGAGATAACGAATCTTGACTTCGCTTTGACGAAAAACGGCATCAGGGTGCAGGAAGCAAATACGGGGTCAATGATTTTCTCGGTTGATGAGATTATTGCTTACGTTTCGCAGTTTGTAACCTTAAAAGTCGGGGACTTAATCTTCACAGGCACGCCGCAAGGAGTGGGTTCAATCAACATAAACGACCATTTCGCAGGCTATTTGGAAGCAAGACCGCTGCTTAACCTAACAATAAAGTAATATTATACCGAATAATACGGCAGTTTGCTCAATCTGCATTCTATTTTTCTTTTTCCTTCGTGTATAAAACGTTTTTCAAAATTATTAATATCCCTTTTATCCACATTAGGAGCAAATATTAATTCCTCAACATAGTCCTCCACTTTAATATAATTAAGAAACAACGTATTTTTTGCTTCATCTACATTAACCTTTTCTTTATCTGTAATGTCCGCAACTTGAATTATGCGGCACTCTTGTTCATCTTTGAAGGCTACATCCTTAATTAAATATCGCAATTGCAACAATAACTTTGCTACAATCTCCTTATCCAACTTTTTAATTTTTCTTTCCAACTCTTTAAGTCCTTCTTTAATATCACAGGTCAAGTCTTTAATTGCTGCTTCGTACTGTTCAATATCGCCGTCCTTTGCTTTCTCTCTTTTCAAAGCATATTTGTCTTTATGGGAAATAGATTCTACAAATCCGTTATCAGGGTCTATATATACACAACGATATAAGGATGCTTTATTATCAGATTTTGTTTCGGTTATTATCTTATTTTCTACTACGGATTTCTTATTATTAGGCGATAAACAGCCTTTATTATTAGCATCAAAGAATGTTTTATTAAAGACAATGCTCACTCCGGTTGCTTCTTTTTTGCTCTCATCTTTACCATATAGGCGAAGCATAGTCAGATTTTCAAGATTAAAAGAAAAAGAAGCTACAAAAGCATTGTCTTTGTCTACTTTCGGATAATCCTTTTCCTTTATTTTAAGTGCCTTAAGAAGAGATAAGCCTTCCGAAGGGTCATTAAGATTATCAGTATCTGAAAGCCTAAACTCACTATCTTTAAATAACAAATTCCTTGCAGTTTTCACTGTTGTATTATGAGCCACCGATTTCTCTAACTTTGATAACGTTTCATTGTTTTCAACATGCAATTTGCTCATTATTAGCAACGATTGAATATAAATATCTTTGTACCCTTCTTTATTATCTTTCAGCACTATAGATTCAAAGAACTTATCATATTTTGGAACATCCAATAATTTGTTAAGTACTTTTATAAACTTCTTTTTATATTTTGCATTACCAAAGTTATAAGAGGACATATTAAAAATGTCCAATAAAGTCATTCTACCTGTTTTCAGAGCATCAACTGCTGGTTCTACTTTTCCTAATTCGATATAAGCACATCCTATTGGTTCGTATAAGAAGTCATAAATAGGGTCTAATCCTATTATCTTCTGAAAACATTCTATTGCTTTCTCATATTGCCCACACAGAAAAGCGTCTTGACCTTCCCAAAAATACTGCATGACTAATTGTTCTCTGGTTTGGTTGTTATTTTTCATTGTTTAAGTGGTGTTAAAATCAGATAATTTAAGGCTGCAAACTTATTAAAAAAAATTAAAATCTGCTTTTATCGTACTTTGGCACGATTATTGATATATAGAATTTGAGAAAACCGAAATATTATGAAAACAAAGCAAAATATTATGAAAACAAAATGTTCCAAAACCTCGCAAAAGTCTATCTCAAAGCAAGCATTGAGTAATGAAAACAAAGTTACACAACCATCTTATCCAATAAAAGTGGCGTCTTCGGACGTTATGCTGCTGCGAGATTAGACTTTGCGGCATCGAAAGCCGAAAGGCAGCAAATTCTATCAGCGAAGGGCGACTCTTAAACGGGTTTCCCTTCTTTTTTTGCCTTTTTTCGTCTCCACAGAATCAAATTACAGAATTCTATAATCAAGTTTCAGAACTCTATAATCAAATCACAGAATTTTGTAACTTGCTTTCGCTCTCACGAAGTCAAGTTTCACGAAAATGAAAGCAAATTTCGCTAAAATGAAGTCAAAATTCACGTTGATGGCATCAAATTCCCTAAAAATATAGTCAAATTTGATGCAAATAAAAGCAAATAATATAATGAATAAAATCAAATAATATAAAAATGAAGTCAAATTTCACGCCAATAAAAGCAGATTATAAAAGCGATTAAAGCAAATAATATAAAAATATTGTCAGTTCGCCACGCATTGAAAGGTACTTTTGTTATTGCAAAAACTGCTTATGATGCTTACATTATTTGCTTTTATTCTTACGGAATGAAGAAAAAATACGCTCAAATCTCATTTGCCGCTGGGACGAGGAAGAATAGCGTTACTTCTTTCTTTAAAAAATCGCTTTGCTTCTTCATCTCCGAGTTCTGCGGCTTTCCTATAAAACTCTAATCCGTGCTTTCTGTCTTTTTTTAGCCAATAAGCGCTCCCCATATTGAAGTATGCACGAGCATTATCGGGCTTTAATTCTATTGCTTTTTGATAATATTCTATGCTTTTGTCGTATTCTTTCGCATAATCCTTATAAGCATTTCCCATATTGTAGTAAGCGTGCGGGTCATTAGGATTTAATTCTATTGCTTTTTGATAACATTCCATCGCTTTCTCATATTGCCCGTTCCAATTCTTATAAGCAAGCCCCATATTGTTGTATGCGTCCGCTAAATCAGGCTTTAATGTTACGGCTTTCCGAAAACATTCTATCGCTTTCTCATATTGTTCGTTCCAATTAAGATAAACACTTCCCATATTGAAGTATGCATTCGGATAATCGGGCTTTAATTCTATCGCTTTCTCAAAATATTCTATCGTTTTCTCATATTCCTTGTTATTATACGCCGCAACGCCTTTTTCTAACCACTCTTCGGCAGATTGAGAGTTGGTATCGGGTTCATTATTGTTTGATATTATTTCTCTGTTATCAGAAATGATTTTATCCGAAGCAAGCATTGTGTTTGTGTTCCCGCATTGTGCTGCAATGAAAGCAAAAACGGATAAAACCAAAGCAAACATTCTGCTAATATTGTGAAATTTCATAAACATTAAATTTTATTTAAGCATTATATTATCTGGTTGCAAAGTTATAAAAAATCAATTCAATATCAACAAGTCTTACAAGAATTCAGCAAAACGCTGTTTGAGCAAAATGAAACAGCGTTTCGTTCCATTGAAAGGCTGCCTTATTTTTATGAAATCAAATAAAAAACGTATCTTTGCAGCAAATAAGATTGTGAAATATGCTTTTGTCGTTACGAATTGAGAATTACGCACTTATAAACAAGGTTTCAATTGAATTCCCTTGCGGTTTCACGGCTATAACAGGCGAAACGGGCGCCGGCAAATCAATTTTGCTCGGTGCGTTGTCGCTTTTGGCGGGCGCCAGAGCAGATACGGGCGTGCTGTTTGATAAAGACAGGAAGTGCATCGTTGAAGCCGAGTTCGCCTTGTCGGAAGATTTCGCCACCTTGTTTGAAGAGAGCGGGTTGGATGCCGACAACAATGGGATATTTCGCCGTGAGATTGCCCCCAACGGAAAGAGCCGTGCATTTATCAATGATACGCCCGTGCAGTTGGCAACGATGAAAGCGTTAGGAGAAAGGTTGATGGACATACATTCGCAACACACGACGCTGACTCTTAAAGGCAGTGCGTTCCAACGGCTTATGGTTGATGGCTTCCTTGACAACAGGGCGATTGCTGCTGATTTCAAAGCCGGCTTCTCAAAGTGGAAAAGCGAGCAAACGGCTATCGGCGAACTGGAAACGAAGTATCGGAATTTTCAAAAGGAGCAAGACTATTATGCTTTCCTGCTTGAAGAGTTTGCAAACGCCGATTTACGACACGGAGAGCAGGAATCGCTGGAGGCAGAGTTGGAGATGATGACCCATAGTGAGGAGATAAAGTTGCAGATTAGTCAATCGTTGGCACTAATTGATAATGAGGATTATGCAAGTGTTCTTTTCAACCTCTCGCAAGTAAGAAACAACCTCTCCAAAATCTCATCTTACAGCCCCGCATTGAAGGATATCGCCGACAGAATCAACTCGGCGTATATTGAATTGAAGGATGTGCATCGGGAACTGGAGATTTGCAACGATGAAGTGGCTTTTGACCCCGACCGACTGGCGTTTGCCAAAGACAGACTGAGCGTTATCTATCGTCTTCAAAGCAAACATTCGGTCAATAGCGTGGAAGAGTTGCTGGAAATCAGGGAGCGCATCGCCGGCAGTTTGTCTTCCAACGAGCATTTGAGAGAAGAGATTGACCAAAGGACCAAAGCAAATGCCGAACTCTTCAACCATATTTCCGAAAAGGCGTTGGAGATAAGCCGATTGAGGATTGAGGCGGCTAAAACCATTGAAGAACAGGTCAAACCTTTGCTATGCGATATGGGAATGGCGAATGCGGAGGTTAAGATAGTGATTGAGCCCGACAGAACGCTGAAAAATATGAATGAAAGCGGCATTGACGACATTGATTTCCTGTTTTCTGCCAACAAAGGCAGCGAACCGAAGCCGCTTAGCAAGGTTGCCTCCGGTGGAGAGTTGTCTCGCCTGATGCTTGCCTTGAAAGCCGTCAGCAGTAGCAAGAACAATATGCCTACTATAATATTTGATGAGATTGATAGCGGAGTCTCGGGCGATATTGCGGCGAAGGTGGGCAACATAATCAAACGTATGGCTGCCAATCACCAGCTTCTGGTCATTACTCACCTGCCTCAGATGGCTGCAAAGGCGTCTTGCCATTACAAAGTCTTCAAAGAGGATGTTGATGCGAAGACCGTGTCAAACATAAAGAAGTTAGATGCCGATGAAAGGATAGAAGAAATAGCCAAAATGCTATCCAACGACAGCGTAACGCAGGCTGCCGTCAATAATGCCAAAGCGTTGTTGAATTAAAGTTGATTTAACGATTGTCTTTTACTACTCTGCCCCTGTCTTCGTCCTTCATATCGTCATAGAAGTGCTCTTTGTCAATGTATTCTATGGTTCGGGTCTCCACATACTTGGGATTCCAGCTGTCATACATCGTTCGCTTGGTCCAGTTGAAGAACTTATCCTTCTCATACTTGTAATAAAATTCTATAGCCTTGATTCCCTTGTCATCAACGCCCACTTCCGCAGTCAGATTGCCGTGTTGGTCGTATTGGTATGAGTAAGTAAGAATCAGTTTGTTCTTTCCGTTATAGACTCTCTTGGTTACGCACTGACCTTGCTTGTTAAGGTCGTATTCTTCCCTCCTCGCCTGCTTATCGTTTCTGACAAGGAGCATCTCAATCACGTCATGCTTGAAGTCTCTTTTGAAGCTGACTTTTTCAACGTTCTTATTGTTGCCGTATGTTGAGATAGTATAAATCAGACTGTCGGCAGGACCGTAATAATACTTGGTTTGCTTGCTCGTATCGCTGCCATTGTTGTAAATAGTCTTCGTTTCCAGTTGCCCTTTCTTGTTATAATCATACGTTTCCTTATACACAAGGGTATTAGCGCCCGCTCTGCTGTCGGGATATTCGGTTATGGTGATTTGAGACACGCGTCCGATGTAGCCGTATTTGTAATCGGTAACCGAAACAATCTTTCCATCGGCTTCCTGCAACGTTTCCTTAACCAGATGCCTCTTATTGTCGTAGTCCAATATGATTTGGCGGTCGGCAGTGCCGTTTATGAAGTTGGTTCTCTTCAAAAGCTCGCGGCGTTCGTTGAATGTGAGCTGATAATCGTCAATAAAAGCCGTCCGTTGTATCTTCGGATTGTCGGCAGTGTCGGTTTCAAACTTCATATATCTGACAACGGAAGGATAACCGAAGAGTCCGTAGTCCTTAGTTAAGTTCGGCGTTGTCTGAGAGGTCGCTTGCAGGGCGGCAAATACCGTTATGATGATGCAAAATAAGGTTTTGGATGTTTGTAATGCGTTCATTGCGTACTAATTTTTTACAAAAGTACAATTTTTTTAGAATATGAAGCAATAAACCTTGATTTGCGCAAATTGAAATCAAGGTTTATCGTCATAAAGTCTGCTTTTAGTAAAATGAAACAGGCTTTACTTTTCGGCACGCTTGCGCGCAGTCTCGTCAAGGATTATTTTGCGGATGCGTAAGTTGGCAGGCGTGATTTCTAAGTACTCATCCTCGCCTATATACTCCATTGCCTCTTCCAGAGAGAACTTTACAGCGGGAGCAATCGCCACTTTGTCGTCAGAACCTGCGGCTCGCATATTGGTAAGCTTCTTTGTAAGAGTTACATTGACCACTATGTCGTCCGGTCTTATGCCCTCGCCGATTACCATGCCCGTATAAATATCTTCTCCGGGGCTTACAAAGAAGCGTCCTCTATCCTGCAGCTTGTTAATGGAGTATTCAATCGCCGTACCTGTCTCCTTAGCAATCAAAGAGCCCATTCTCCTGCCGCCGATTTCGCCCTTCCAAGGTTCAAAGCCCTTCAGACGGTGTGCCATTATCGCTTCGCCTTCGCTTAACGTAAGAACATTGTTGCGTAAGCCGATTATGCCGCGCGAAGGTATCGTAAATTCAATATGAGAGCGGTCTCCCTGAGCCTCTATTGAGTTTATCTCACCCTTACGTGAAGTAACAGTCTCTATAATCTTGCCAGCAAACTGTTCAGGCACCACAATAGTCAATTGCTCCACAGGTTCGCACTTCTGCCCATCAATTTCCTTTATGATAACCTTTGGTTGCCCGACCTGCAATTCATATCCCTCTCGTCTCATCGTTTCTATCAGAATGGACAAATGAAGAATGCCGCGACCATAAACAATCAATGCGTCCGGCGAATCTGTTTCCTCTATTTTCAAAGCAAGGTTCTTTTCAAGCTCCGCAAACAACCGGTCTCGCAAATGGCGTGAGGTAACAAATTTTCCTTCTCTTCCATAGAACGGAGAGTTGTTTATGGTGAATAACATTGAGAGTGTGGGCTCATCAACCTTAATCGGTTTGAGCGGTTCGGGGTTTTCAATGTCGCAAACGCTGTCTCCGATGTCAAAATTCTCAATTCCGAGTATCGCACATATCTCTCCGGCTTCCACAACGGTCTTTATCTTTTCCTTAGCCAAGCCTTCAAAGAGATATAACTCCTTTATCTTGGAACGAATCTGCTCTCCGTTTGCCTTAACGAGCATAACATCCTGCCCAGCCTGCAAAGTGCCGCGATGAAGTTTGCCAACAGCGATACGACCTACGTAAGAAGAATAGTCAAGTGAAGAAATCATAAGCTGAAGTGTGCCTTCCTCTTGTTTATATGCAGGAATATGCTCAATAATCTTATCTAATAAATAGGTAACATCTGTTGTGGGATGATTGAAATCCTCTGCCATCCAACCCTCTTTTGAAGAGCCGAAGACGGTTGGAAAGTCTAACTGCTCCTGAGTGGCACCTAAATTAAACATAAGGTCAAAAACCTTCTCCTGAGTGTCCAAAGGATTGCAGTTTGGCTTATCTACCTTATTTATAACAACGATTGGTTTCAGGTTTAGCTCAATTGCCTTCTGCAAAACGAACCTTGTCTGCGGCATAGGACCCTCAAAAGCATCTACAACCAGCAAAACGCCGTCTGCCATGTTCAATACACGCTCCACTTCGCCCCCAAAATCGCTATGACCGGGCGTATCAATGACGTTTATCTTCACATCCTTGTAGCGAATTGAGACATTTTTGGACAGAATCGTTATTCCGCGTTCGCGTTCCAAGTCATTGCTGTCAAGAATCAACTCTTTCTTTTCCTGATTGTCTCTAAACAATTTTGCCTGATAAAGCATCCTGTCGACGAGTGTAGTTTTGCCGTGATCAACATGGGCAATTATTGCAACATTTCTTACGTTTTGCATTGTGATTTTTAGTTTTAAGAATTTGCAAAGGTACAACATTTTTACATTCCGCTGTTTGTCCGTGTCGGACTGACATTATATTTTTACCAAACGCTGTTTCATTAAAATGAAATCAAGGAATATTTTGACGAAAGGCTGTTTTATTTTCACCAAAGGCTGTTTGGTAAAAACAAAAGAAGATAATGCTTTGACGAGTCTTGCATCTGTTCGTGCGGAAAGGCGATTTTGAGGTTTATTACGCAGATTTTTTGTACTTTTGTAGGCAATAAACGCATTGTTTCTTATTTTTAATATTATAAATGGATAAAAGAACGGAATTAGAGCAACTCGGCGAGTTCGGATTGATTGAAAGGCTTAACCCCAAACGGCGGATTATTAACACATCTACTCTCTTTGGCATCGGCGATGATTGTGCTGCGATGACCTATGGCGATAAGGTAACGCTTGTTTCAAGCGATTGTTTGGTTGAAGGCATACATTTTGATATGGTTTATACGCCTCTGCGGCATCTTGGCTACAAAGCGGCTGTCAGCAACTTCTCTGATATTTATGCTTGCAACGGTCGTCCTGCTCAATTGCTGGTTACGCTTGCCGTTAGCAACAGATATTCGGTTGAGGCATTGGAAGAGTTGTATGAAGGTTTGAATTTGGCTTGCGAGAAGTATGGAGTAGATTTGGTAGGCGGGGATACATCTTCATCAAACGGCGGAATGTTTCTTTCATTGACTGCTATGGGCGAATGCGATAAGGATAAGGTTGTGCGAAGAAACGGAGCAAAGGTGCATGACTTGATATGCGTCAGCGGAGATTTGGGTGCGGCGTATGCAGGCTTGCTTGTCTTGCAGCGGGAAAAGGCTGTGTTTATGGCAAACCCTGCTTCACAACCCGATTTGAGCGATTACCAATATATAATAGAGCGTCATCTGAAACCGGAAGCAAGGAAGGATATAGTGCAATGGCTCTCTGACAACTCCATTCTGCCTTCGGCTATGATAGATGTATCGGATGGGCTGGCGAGTGAGGCATTGCATATTTGCAAACAGTCAAATGTGGGCTGCGAACTTTACTATGATAAGATTCCTGTTGATTATGAAACCATTAGAACGCTGGAAGAATTTAATATTGTGGCTGATACCGGTGCGCTAAACGGAGGTGAAGACTATGAGTTGCTATTTACTATCAGCCAAAGCGACTATGAAAAAGTTAAAACCAACAAAAACATCAGCGTAATCGGGCATATAACCGACCAATCGCAAGGATGCAATCTTGTAACGCCTCAAAACACCACAATAGAGCTCAAAGCACAAGGCTTTAATCACTATAAAAAACAATAAAAATGGCTTTTAAAAATTTAATATTAGACTTGGGCGGCGTTATTCTCAACGTTGATTACAATAAAATAGTGGAAAAATTTGCTTCTTACGGCATTGCGAACTTTGAAAAGGTATATACGCAGGCTTATCAGTCGGATATAATTGACAGATTTGAGGAAGGCAAGGTTACAATGCAGGAATTTAGAGACCAAATAAGACATCTTACCGCTACAAACCTAACCGATAAGCAGATTGACGAGGCTTGGATGGCTATGATACTTGATTTGCCGAAGGAGAACGTAGAATTGCTTGGTATTCTTAAACTGAAATACAACCTTTTCCTCTTCTCTAACACTAATGAACTACATATTGAGTTTCTTAAAAAGGATTTTGAACGCCAATGCGGCTTTGATGTATTCGGATGTTGCTTTAACAAAGCGTATTTCTCTAATGAAATACACCTTCGCAAACCACATAAAGAAAGTTTCAGTTTCGTGGTTGATGATGCAGGTATCAAACCGGAAGAAACCCTTTTCATAGATGATTCTCCTCAACATCTGGAAGGAGCAAAGCAAGTCGGCTTACAAACTTACTGGCTTACCAATGGAGAAACGCTGACAGACCTTTTTAATAATCAAAAAATCTAATAACAAATGAAGATAAACAAAGAACGAATAGTCAAATTATTGAAAAATACTTTGTTTTGGGTTATCGTAGTGTTCTTATTCCTGCTTTTGTTCGGCACTCACAGTGTAATAAAACTTTATAATTACGAAGCGGAATTGCGTTCCCTTGAACAGAAACAAAAGATGTTAGAAGAGAAAATAAGTAATGACAGCATTAATACTCTTAAAATGCAGAAAGATATTAAGTTCATTGAGCGTTACGCCCGTGAGAAGTATATGATGAAGAAAGACAATGAAGATTTATATATCATAAAAGAAACAAAATAAGAAAAGTATTAGTATTTCGTTGTTTCAAAAAAAAGTAATACTTTTGTAATCCTTAATTTTATACTATTAAAATATGAGAAAAGTAGCCATAATAACAATATTGTCAATAATCATACTTGGCTTTGCAAGTTGCAAAAGCCTCGAACAGGATGTTTTTATACCGGATTATCAGAATACGACTTTATTACCACGCCTTACAACATGGTTTGACCAACCTTCTTTTGAGAATGCTTATGGTGCTAATTCTTATGCGGTGAAGCCTAATGACGATTTGGCAAATCCTTATGGTTTAGTAGAAACTCCTTACGGCAAAGGAGTGCATGAGGTTATGGAAAGCACCAAACTGTACGCCGGAGATAAGAGAATCCAAGATGCAATGAGCATCTTTATAACCGAAGTAAAGAATAATATTACAGACCCTTCAACTCGCCGAAGCGGAAACATTGTTATAAGAATTGGGGATACATACCGCAAGAATAATTATAAGTGGAGTTGGTTGTCGGGCTTCACTGTCGGCATACTTAATGCATGTGGTATGCCTATGTGTTCCAATCGTACCGAACTTGAAGTCATTGTTGAGATTTATGACCTGCGTAATAACCTTGTGGCTAAGTTTAACGAGAGAGGCTCTTCTAAACAATACATGGCTTGCTACTGGGGATATTATCAATTTGAAAGACGTGCTGCTGCCTTAGCACTTGAAGACGGGATGATGAAGATTAAAGAACTTATTGAGCGAGATGCGGCATTGATTAAGGCTAAATTACGCTAGCAAATGTGAAACGGCTGAGATATATACCGGTTATAATCCTCGTATGTATCGTTTTACAAGGACGAGGGCAAGATGTGCGATTTGCATCATTTGACTCATCCCCCATGTTTTTTAATCCTGCTTTTACAGGCTTCTATTCCGAACAATTTAGAGCAACAACCACTTTTCGCAATCAATGGTCAAGCGTATCAAAAGGCTACAATTCTTATCTTCTTACGGCGGAAACTCATCTGTTTAACAGCAGAAAACATCGTTTTGGCTTCGGATTAGGATTATCATTCCTCGCAGACGTAGCAGGAAGCTTGAATTACGGCTCTCAAAACTTTGGTTTGGCTCTCTCATTCTTTAAGTCTATGGGATTAAAATCTCAACATACATTTTCCTTTGGCTTAAATATTAACAGAAGTACATACTCTTATGACATTGGAAATGCGGATTATGGTTCTCAAATATCCGATTATGAAGCAATACCTTTGAATCTGCTTTCGGTTTATGACATTTCGCTCGGCTGCAACTGGCAATCAACCTTTGACAATAAGATGATATTCCAGACAGGCTTTAATCTAATGCATTTGAACGAGCCTTTGATGACTTATTTCGGCTATTCGGAATTGCGAATGCCTATGCGGACAAATTTATATGCGTCTTTGTATCTGCCATCCGACCTTTCATACGGATGGAAGCCCACATTGATGTTGCAAAAGCAAACTATAAATTACGAATTACTTGCCGGCTGCGAATTTATACGCCACCTTGATGCCTTCTCATTTGAATCAAAAACCATTGCTTGCGGCGTTTATTACCGCATACTTGACGCTTTAATCCTTCAAGGCTCATATCGTTATAACGGATTCAACATAGGATTATGCTATGAGGTCAATCTGTCTTCCTTAACTCCCGCATCAAAAACCTATGGTGCCGTAGAAATCTTTATGTCTTATGCTTTTGGAGTGAGCAAATCGGGAAAACGCTCCACCTTATTACCTTGCCCGGTCTTCTAACCACTCATCGCTCTATCATTGCTTTATTTGCCAAAAATAAAACAGCCTTTCGCAAAAATAAAACGGCGTTTGGTAAAAATGAAGCAGCCTTTCAGAAAATTTAAACCAAAGAATAAATCAATTTTCGTTTATAGCAAAAAAAAGAGTCTTCTCTTTGTGGAGAAGACTCTTAGTATTAGGAGATTATACTTAGCAAACGCCAAGTTCAATCATTGAATCGGCAACTTTAATGAAGCCTGCAACGTTAGCACCCTTAACATAGTTGATGTATCCGTTCTTTTCCTTGCCGTATTTAACGCAATTTTCATGAATAGAATCCATCATGAAGTGAAGTTTCTCATCAACCTGTGCACCGGTCCAGCCAATGTGTCCGGCGTTTTGGCTCATTTCCAAACCGGAAACACCTACGCCACCAGCGTTAGCTGCTTTACCCGGTGCAAAAGCAACACCTGCTTTCTGCAATTCGTGGATAGCTCCTGCAGTACAGCCCATATTAGAAACCTCGCAAACTAATTTGCATCCGTTTTTGATGAGTTGTTTTGCGTCTTTGTCGTCTAATTCGTTTTGAATAGCACAAGGCATTGCAATATCAACCTTTGCTTCCCATGGTTTTTTACCTTTGAAGAATTTAGCAGAAGGGAATTTCTTTGCAAACGGCTCTACTACGTTGTTATTAGAGTCACGCAATTCTAACATATACTCTATTTTCTTTGCATTCATACCTTCTTCATCGTAGATGTAGCCGTCAGGACCTGAAATGCAAACAACTTTTGCTCCTAATTCGGTTGCTTTTAATGCAGCACCCCAAGCAACGTTGCCGAAGCCTGATAATGCGATTTTTTTGCCTTTAATGTTATCTTTCATTGCCTTTAACATATTTACAACGAAATAAACACCACCGAAACCAGTAGCTTCAGGACGCAAGATTGAGCCTCCCCAATTTCCGCCTTTACCTGTTAAAACTCCTGTATTCTCTCTTGCGAGTTTTTTGTACATACCATATAAGAAACCGATTTCACGTCCGCCAACTCCTATGTCTCCGGCAGGAACATCAGTATCTGGTCCAATGTATTTGTACAACTCTGTCATAAATGCTTGGCAAAAACGCATGATTTCATTATCTGATTTTCCTTTAGGGTCAAAATCAGAACCTCCTTTACCACCACCCATCGGCAAAGTAGTCAATGAGTTTTTGAAAGTTTGCTCAAAGCCCAAGAATTTCAAAGTATCCAATGTTACTGTCGGATGAAAACGCAAGCCTCCTTTGTAAGGTCCGATTGCATTATTGAATTGAACTCTGTATCCGCGGTTGATGTTAATGTTTCCTTTATCATCAACCCATTCAACCTTGAATTGGAAGATGCGATCAGGCTCTACCATACGTTCTACGATTTTATATTTATCGTATTTTTTGTTTTTTGCAACGAAGTCTTCAATTGATTCTAATACTTCGGTTACTGCTTGTAAGAACAAGTCTTGTCCTGGATTTTTAGCTTTAACATCAGCTAAAATTTTCTTTACATCCATTTTCTTTGTTATATTTTAAGATTATTACTAAAAATTAAATCGTAAAAAAACATCTTTACGAGGCTGCAAAGGTATGTACTATTTTGAAAATACGAAAGTATTTTTGCGAAAAAATGCAGTTTTTTTGACGTCTTTTTTCATTTTACTCATTCCGACCTTACAAAAACAGCCTTCTTTATTGCATTTATAACAGCAATGGCTTCTTTCGTCAAAATGGAACGTAATTACATTTTTTCAAGACCTTTGTTCATAAAAAACCGATGCTTTTTTGTAAAAACAACACGAAGCACAAAATTATTGCCGTGCCGTATCATTAAAATAAAACGGGCTTTCGTAAAATTAAAACGGCGTTTCATTCGCACAAAACAGCGTTTTAGAAAAATGAAACAGCCTTTCATTTTGAGCAAACAATATATTGTCAATCAGAAACATAGTAACAAATACAAAAAAGGGCATTTCAATACACCCAAACGCAGAGATGCAACAATTTAACGGCTAATGCTGCTGACGAACGGGGATTGTGATATGAGATTAAAGGCAAATATTTTAGTAATTTTGCGATTCATAACACGAAAATCTTACAACAGATTATGGGAGCAAACACTTTCGGCAACGAATTCGCATTAACCACTTTCGGAGAGAGCCATGGACGTGCTGTTGGCGGCATTATTGACGGTTGTCCTGCGGGTTTGGTGATTGATATGGGCTTTGTGAAAAGCGAAATGGCAAGACGCAAGACGCAAAACAAATACGGAACACAGCGAATTGAGGATGATGAGGTTGTGTTCTTATCTGGCTTGGAAGAAAACATCACTTTGGGTACGCCTATCGGCTTTTTAATTGAAAATAAAGACATTCGCAAAGATGATTATGCTGATTTAAAAACTCCACGTCTCAATCACGCCGATTATAGTTACTTTCTAAAATATGGAATCAATGCATCAAGCGGCGGAGGCAGGGCATCGGCAAGAGAAACGGCTGCAAGAGTAGTCGGAGGCAGCGTTGCAAAGATTTTTTTACGGCAATTCGGCATCACAATTCACGCTAACATTGCGACCATCGGCGGTATTGATTACAGGCAAAGCAAGCAAGAGGCAGAGCAACTCTTAGAAGAAATCAGGCAAACAGGAGACTCTATCGGCGGAAGGGTGTCTTGTCGCATAGAAAACTGCATTGGCGGACTTGGAGAGCCTGTTTTTGATAAATTTTCTGCGATTCTGGCTCATGCAATGTTGAGTATTCCGTCAGCAAAGTTGTTTGAAATGGGACAAAGCAACGTTTCCTATATAAAAGGTAGCGAATTAAAACCGCAAGGCATACAAGGCGGAATTTCAACGGGGGATTTGATTGAATTTTCGGTAGGTTTCAAGCCCGTTTCCTCTGTTCGCTGCAAAGGAAGGCACGATGTATGCCAACTATTCAGGGTTTTGGTAATAGTAGAGGCTATGGCAGCTTTGGCAACCGCTGATTTAATAAAACGTAATCAGATTAACACAAATCTAAACGCCACTTTATTATAAGCAAATCAAATAACATAATTATAAGGAGTATCTTCACCGAAACAAGATAAGATTTCCGATAAATATTATGGCGTTTGGGCAAAATTCTTTGGCATTTAATAAGTTATAAAGTCCGTTTGGAACCTTCCAAGAAAAACAATATCAAATTTCTTTTTTTTATTACCTTTGCAAAAGAATTGAGTGTTCAACTAAACGATACAACTATGTCAATAAACAGTAAAACACAAGAACTGAAACAACGAATGCAAGCCGTATTACAAGGTGGCGGCAGCAAGGCAATTGAAAAACAAAAAGCAACAGGAAAACTTACAGCGAGGGAACGTATTTTAGAACTATTGGACATTGATTCATTTCACGAATATGACTTGTTTATTCAACACGCAGGCAAGGATTTTGATATGGATAAGAAGTTTTTGCCCGGCGATGGCGTGATTACCGGCACCGGAACAATAAACGGCTATCCTGTTTGTATATATGCACAGGATTTTACAGTCGCCGGTGGTTCTCTTGGCTATATGCATGCCAAGAAAATCTGCAAAATAATGGACCATGCAATGATGTTGAAGACCCCAATCATAGGTATAAATGATTCTGGCGGGGCAAGAATTCAGGAAGGTGTTAATGCATTAGCAGGATATGGCGATATATTTTTCCGAAACACGATGGCGTCTGGCGTAATTCCGCAAATATCGGTTATTCTTGGTCCTTGCGCCGGCGGAGCGGTCTATTCACCGGCTTTAACCGACTTTGTATTTGTTGTAGATAAGATTTCCAAGATGTTTATCACTGGTCCGGATGTGATAAAGACTGTTTTGGGTGAAGAAATATCGCAAGAGGATTTGGGCGGAGCAAGAGTACATGCAGAAATATCGGGTAATGCTCATTTCTTTGCTGAAAATGAATACGAATGCTTTGATCAGATAAAAAAATTATTTACGTTCATTCCTTGGAACAATACAAAAAAAGCAGAGCCTTTTGATACCAAACAGCCTAAAAGCAAAAATTATAAAATCAAAGATATATTCCCTACCGATCCTACAAAGCCTTACGACATCAGAAACATCATTAAAAGTATTACTGACGAATCCGACTTTTTGGAAGTGCAGGAATTATATGCACCGAACATCGTTATAGGTTTTGCAAGAATGGAAGGGCAAACGGTAGGCTTTGTTGCCAATCAGCCAATAGCCTTAGCGGGTGTGTTGGATTGCAATTCATCTGATAAAGCAGCCCGTTTCATCCGTTTTTGTGATGCTTTCAATATACCGCTTGTTACTTTGGAAGATTTACCAGGCTATTTGCCGGGCATAGATCAGGAACATGCGGGAGTAATACGTCATGGGGCTAAAATATTGTATGCATATTCCGAAGCCACTGTGCCAAAGATAACGGTGATATTAAGGAAGGCTTACGGCGGAGGTTATATTGCGATGTGCTCAAGCCACTTAAAAGCAGACTTCGTTTTTGCCTGGCCTACGGCAGAAATAGCCGTAATGGGACCAGAAGGAGCTGCTAACATTGTCTTTCGTTCGGAAATTATGGCATCAGATGACCCTGTTACAACACGAAAAGAAAAAATAGAGGAATATAAGCAGAAATTTGCCAACCCTTATGTAGCAGCGTCATACGGATATATTGATTCGGTTATTCAGCCTAATGAGACACGCTCTTATATTTGCCATGCCCTTGAAGTTTCAATGAATAAAGCAGTAAAAAATCCTTATAAAAAACATGGCATTCCGCCATTTTAAAAACCTTTATACACTATGACAAACGAAAAAGAAACAAAAACAGGTACAACAAAAACAATTGCTGTTGCTGAACCTGAAAAAACAATATACCGTCAAATTTACATCAAAGTTGATCAGGGGCAGATATATGCCTTTATTCCCGGAACTATTATTGATATTTTCGTTCGGAAAGGGCAGATTGTTAGTAAAGGAGAGCCACTTTGTTCATTGCATGCGATGAAAATGGACAATAATATTTGCTCCACAATAGATGGAAAAGTGTCTGCCATCAATATAAAGAAAGGACAAAACGTCAGTAAGAACGATGTCCTTATTGAAGTGCATCCTATCGTAAAGACAAAATAAGAATAAATTCTTTATGCAGACAATAATTATATTAGATCAAGGTTCGCAATACACCCAATTGATAGCTCGCAAGGTTAGAGAACTGAATGTTTATTGCGAAATACACCCCTTCAACAATATTCCTAAGTTTGGTGAAGATGTTGTCGGAGTTATTTTGAGCGGAAGCCCATTTAGTGTCAATGATATCAACTCTCCTCAGCCTGACCTTTGGTTTAAGGGCAAGTTACCTGTACTTGGCATTTGTTATGGGGCACAATATATGGTTAAAATCTGCGGAGGAAAAGTTGAACGCAGTACAAAAAGGGAGTATGGCAGGGCTATAATTTCTTCTATTGACCAAACATCACCACTAATGAAAGGAATAGATGTCGGTTCTCAGGTTTGGGCTTCTCATGGTGATACTATTGAAAAATTACCTGCCGATTTCAATATAATTTGTTCAACAGATAATGTGATAAATGCCGGTTACAAGATAGCAAATGAGGATACATATGCGATACAATTTCATCCGGAAGTTCATCATAGCATAGACGGACAAATATTACTGCGGAACTTTCTTGTTGATATTTGTGGTTGCAGGCAAGATTGGACATCTGATAATTTTGTTACCACAACCGTAAATAATCTTACAGAATTACTGCGCAATGACAAGGTCGTTCTCGGCTTGAGTGGCGGAGTTGATTCGTCTGTTGCTGCAATGCTTTTGAATGAAGCAATAGGAAAAAATCTTAACTGTATATTTGTCGATAACGGTTTGCTGCGAAAAGACGAATTTGAGACCGTTCTTGAATCTTATAAAGGAATGGGATTGAATGTAACAGGAGTTGATGCCAAGCAAATGTTTTATGACGCACTCAAAGGCTTAAAAGATCCCGAACAAAAGCGAAAAGCAATTGGGAAAACGTTCATTGATGTTTTTGACAAAGAGGCTTCAAAAATATCAGGTGTGAAATGGTTGGCACAAGGCACCATTTACCCTGATGTAATTGAAAGTTGCAGTGTAAAAGGACCAAGTGCCACGATTAAATCACACCATAATGTCGGCGGTTTACCTGATTATATGAAGTTAAAAATAGTAGAACCTTTACGTTCTCTATTCAAAGACGAGGTTAGACGTGTAGGAAAAGTTATCGGATTAAAGGAGGATTTACTTGCTCGCCACCCTTTCCCCGGTCCCGGTCTTGCAATAAGGATATTAAGTGATGTAACAGAAGAAAAAGTTCGCATTTTGCAGAAAGTAGATAGCATATTCATTGAAGGATTAAAGAAAGAAGGATTATATAATAAGGTATGGCAGGCAGGAGCAATGCTTTTACCGGTACAATCTGTCGGAGTAATGGGCGATGAACGCACTTATGAAAACGTAGTTGCTCTTAGAGCGGTAGAATCTGTTGATGGAATGACCGCAGACTGGTCACACTTACCTTATGAGTTCCTTGCAAACATCTCAAACAGCATCATCAACAACGTTAAAGGCGTAAATAGAGTATGTTATGACATCAGCAGCAAGCCTCCTGCGACAATAGAATGGGAATAACCTATTTCATTAAGATTATGAAACAAAAAATACTATTGATTCTTTGTCTTTTAACTTTTATTGCAGGTTTGCCAAAAGCAAATGCTCAAAATAAAGACAATGATACTTATGGTTGGCACATTATATCGCGGGGAGAGAATCTGTATCGCATATCTCGCCATTATTATCTAAAAGAATCCGATATTATTGAGATAAATCAAGGTCTTACGGCAGAGAATCTTAAAATCGGACAGAAGATAAAAATCCCTCTAACCACACGCAATAAGAAACTTCTCAAAAAAGACGATTCTGCAAAAGCCAAAAATCAAAATCTTTATTCACAAGACAAAAACAAAAGCATATCTCAAAGTCTTCCTATCAACACTCATCTTAATATTGCTATGTTTCTGCCATTGCATTACGAGAAATTAGGCGAATTAGGCTTTACTAATTTTAACATAAATGAGAAAAGAAGAAAAGAATATAAATCATTCGAATACATAACCTTTTATGAGGGGGCAAGGATTGCCCTTAATCAATTGGAAAAAGATGGTTATAATGTGTCTTTATATGTCTATGATGTGGCAGAAAATGATGAAAATGCCATGAAACAAGCACTCAGTCGGTCGGAAATTAAAACTATGAATATACTTATTCCATTAGTTTTCAAACAACCATTTGATATTTGTGCAGAATATGCTTTGCAACATCAGATACCGATTGTCAATCCGATGAGTCCTAATTTGTCAATCCTAAATAACAATGAAGTTTTCAAAATACAGCCATCGGCGGCTACTGATGTTGAAACGACAATGCGGTACATTCGTTCTAACTATGACAAACCAAACATTACTATCATACATAGCAATACTAACGAAGAGAAACCAATAGTAAATTACTATAAACAACTGCTTGAAAACAGTAATGACCTTTCCTGGACAATAATTGATTACAATAAATTTTCTGCAAGAGTAACTGAAAAGATTGCTATGGGCAAAGACAATATTGTAATCTCATTATGTAACAATAAAGGCAGCATTGATGAAAATTATGCCAAGGAATTGCTAACAAAATTGAAAGCAAAAATCGGCTGCAATATTACTTTGTTCGGCTCATACGAGTGGTTGGATTTGCCATCTATTGATATTGCAGCATTACAGCAGTTTAACTTTCATTTTCTTTTTAGTTACTTAAATGATTATAGCAATACGAATTTTGTAAATTTCGTAAAAGAGTATCGAGCTAACTTTAAAGGAGAGCCGGATAAGATTTACGCTGCATTAGGCTATGATATAATGATGTTTTTTGTTGTTTCAATGATAGACAACGGCAAAAATTTTATGTCCTATCCAAATACCGATAATGTAAAAAAGATGATTAATCCGTTCTTTTTTGACAGGAAGGACGACAAATCGGGCTATCAGAACAAAAGAACGACAATATACCGCATCAGTAACTACAAAATCATTTCCGTAAGCCGATAGGTATTTATTAAAACCTGATTTCATCCGCCTCTTATCTCATTTCATTTAAATAATATCAAGCAACATCTCCCCTATTCGCAAGTTTTAGTATAGTTATTTAAGAGATTTGTTTTATCTTTGCACTTAAATTTATTTGCACTTTAAGTTATAGACAGGTATGATAAATAAAAAACTTTTGCTTGTTAGCAATGCGGCAAATGTAGGTGAGGCTTATCTGGCTTGGTGTAAAGATATAATTAGTATAGATATGACAAATAAAAAACTTTTGCTTATTAGCAATTCAACAAATGCAGGTGAGGTTTATCTGGATTGGTGCAAGGATATGACTAATGATTTTTGCCGTCGCCACAATGTAAATAATGTTATGTTCATACCTTATGCCGGTGTTTCTATGGGCTATGATGTTTATGAAGAAAAGGTTAAAAATGTATTTGAAACCTTTGGCGTAAAATTAATCAGCGTTCATAAAGCAACTAATCCTTTGGAAGCAATTCAAAAGGCTCAATGTGTGGTAGTCGGAGGAGGAAATACGTTTCATCTTGTTGCAGAACTTCAAAGGACAGGCTTGATGGATATGATTGCTTCCCGAGCAAAAGAAGGAATGCCTTATATCGGTTGGAGTGCAGGCTCAAATGTAGCATGTCCTACGCTGAAAACCACCAATGATATGCCTATTATTGAACCTGAAAGCTTCAATTGTATGAACCTTGTGCCGTTTCAAATCAACCCTCACTACACTGATTTTTTTGACCCTAAGCATGGAGGTGAAACTCGTATGGATAGATTAAATGAATTTATGAAAGTAAATCAGGATACATACGTTGTGGGACTTCGTGAGGCTACTGCATTAAATTTGGAGAACAACAAACTGAGTTTAATAGGCAGAAACAACCCTATGATAGTATTAAAATACGGCAAAGAACCCGAAGAATACACTCAAACACACAATCTTGATTTTCTTTTGAAGTAACGCTGTGTCGGAAATAGATATATTAAATCAGGGTGGAGCATTGCTTTATCCGACAGATACGATATGGGGTTTGGGATGTGATGCTACCAATCCGATTGCAATTGATAAGATTATAAAGATTAAAGGGAGGCAATCAGAGAAAAGTTTTATTGTTCTCGCTCGTGATATTGATATGTTACGACAATACGTGGAGGAAATACCACAAGCAGCAGAAGATTTATTACATTCTATCAAAGAACCCTTAACAATAATCTATCAACACGCTCGCAATCTCCCTGTGAGCAAACTTTCTCATAATAACAGCATCGGCATTCGTATTCCTCAACACGCTTATTGTCAAAAATTATTACAGGCTTTCGGCAAACCAATAGTAAGCACATCCGCCAACATAAGCGGAATGCCTTCGCCAAAATCTTATTCGGATATAGACCAAAAGATAAAAGACGAGGTTGATTTCATTGCTGATGAAGAAAGAGAGAAGATTTCTGCCTCGCAAGGCTCACAAATATATATTATAACCGCAGATAATTCAATTAAAAGGCTGAGATAAATAAATAATCTCTGATTTTATTCAAACGAAAGCAGCGATAAATCCGTCCCATCAAAGACTGCATAATGGCTTTCGGTCATCCATTGCCCGACATTGATGTATCGGCTGTTTTTTCCGACTTTTCTGTCGGTTGCAATGTGCCTATGTCCCA
Source organism: Bacteroidales bacterium (assembly GCA_031263015.1). Lineage (GTDB taxonomy): Bacteria > Bacteroidota > Bacteroidia > Bacteroidales > P3 > JAISGN01. The sequence goes on along the minus strand of JAISGN010000012.1, from coordinate 85,792 downwards.
AAATAAAGTAGTCTATATGTTGCTTTTGTTCGTAATCTTGACAGAACATAAAGATTGGCTCCTGTTCTCCCCTATCACAATAATCGCTTTTCGTATGTTGTTTGCGGGAAGTTTTGGAAAGATTTTTGCCTATCATAGTTGCTAAATACGGATGCAGAAGTGAATACAGGAAACGATTAAAACGCGAAGTGAAAACGTGCTTTATGAACATATATTTCTTGTCTGCCTTGTCCAATCCGTCTCCATGAGCAAGATAGAATTGCTTTCCGTTAATATTTGTCAGCATCGGCTCTGTGTGAGTAATGAATCCCAAATCTGTTTCAAAATAATCTTTTGTCCAAAGGTCGTGATTTCCGTTAAAGAAGTGAATCTCTATGCCGTCATCAGCCATTTGTGCCAAGTAACCCAACAATCGCACATATCCTTTCGGAACTACATATTCGTATTCAAACCAATAATCAAATATATCCCCCAATAAATATATTGCTTTGGCTTCCTGCTCTATGGATTTGAGCCATCGCACAACTTTTTTCTCTCTTTCCAGCGACAATTCACGACTTGGAGTTCCCAGATGTATGTCCGAAATAAAAAAATGCTTATTTTGTGCCATTCTTATCGCCTATATGATTGAGCAGAGATTGATTTTGCTCTATGTGTTCCTGCAAATATTTTGTCTGAGGATTGTTTGGCATCGTCTTCTTCAAGCCTTGCAAAACTTTATTGTAGATATCCGTATCGTCAGCAAAGATTAACCATCCGCCGTCAAAGGTTCGGTACAACGCTACCAAGGAAGCCAGTGACCCAACGTTGTTATCTATAAATTTAAGGGTGAATTGCAGTTCGTCTTCTTTAAGTAAGACATATTGTTCCTTAACTCGCTGGCGGATATGCTCAAATTCTTCCGTTGAAGCATTCTCCTGCAACAATGTACTCAAGGATTTGAGTTTTTTTCTGACCTCCATATTTCTTTGATTCAAGGTTTTTAACCTCAGGCTCGCTTCTGAATTTTTTATTTCATAGTTTGACGAAAATGCTGTGTCGTTTGCCGTCAGTTTTATCTTGTCTTTGGGCTGTGCAATCAGCATAATAAAATTATTTTCAGCCAAAGCAAATTTATAAATCGCAGGATAATCAGCCTTAACCCTCAATTCAAAATCTCCATCTTTGTCTGTGCGGACGCTATCAATCACTTTGTAGCCGTTAGTGTCAAGAATAGAAATCAGAAACTTTGTCGGCTGCTGTTGATGTATCGTTCCGTACAAACAAAACTCGTTATCCTTAACTTTTTTGTCGCAAGACACGATTACAAACGCCACAACGACAAGCATTAAAGTATATTTCATCCTTTTCATTTCGCTTTAAATTTTATTATTATTCGGCATTGCAAAAGTAATAGTTTTTTTCTTACAAAATAAACGCCTTTTCACCGGCATCAGACCTTAAAAGATATCAATGAATAACTATTTGAAAATGATGAGATTTGATACCGCTAAAACGAAAGGCTGCTTCGTTAAAATAAAACAGCCTTTCATTGGCACGAAACAGCCTTTGGTAAAAATAAAACGCCGTTTCATTGCTGCCGAATAATATTTTATAACGTTACTCTGAGGGATATGCCGCCCTGAGTCATAGAATTTGGATATGAATTGGAGACGTATGGCGTATTTACATTCATTTCAAAAAATGCTTTGAGCGAAACCTTTTCCGTAAGGCTATATTCGCCCGACAAATTGATAGCCATAATCTGCGAACCAGCAGAAATAAGATTTACTCTTTGGTCTATTTTACGCAAAACAGTGGTATTTGTCGTCAGAGTGAAGCCTGCCGTCAATATAATATCGCTTTTAAATTCTCTTGTACTCTTTCCCGTCCTTATATTCAGCCTCACATCTTTTATTCTGTAACCTGCGTTGAATGCAATGCCTGTTGAATTCATTTCCGTCAATTGTAAATTTGAGAAACTCGCAGATACATTTCTGCTTTTGGAGATAGAAAACGCTGTTTGGAAGCCATTTTTCATATTTACTTCAACTTTTATTAACGGATTCAACTGCTCATCAACGGATATAACGTCTATGATGTCTTTTGGTATGAAATTGGAGCCCGGATCATCAGAATTAAAAACTACCCACTCTTTTCCGTAATCGTATGCATTATCCAAAGGCACGCGACTATCCAAATGATATGACGAAACCCTATATGAAGCTTTGTAGGAGGAGGAAAGTGTAATTGAAGAGAACAATTTTTGCAATGCTTTGATTTTCCCTAAACCCGAATACCTCATTGTCCAGTTTGGAATAGGTATTGCCATAAACGGATTAAGAGATTGGGTGTTCGGATCGCCGCCTAAATAAGCGGAAAGGAAGGCTGGTATTAATACTTGTTGAGAAGAAGGACTATATCCAGTAGGAAATCGCTTCCCTGTAAGAGTATCTGTTGTATAAGTGCTGCTATTAGGATTCATTGCGGCAAGTCGTTCGGCTATTGTAAGTCTATTGTCCATAAATTCTTCAAAAACCGGGCTTATATTGTTATCATCCATCCCCACAAAAAGAGTTTGAATTGCCACAATGGACACCGAATAACTCCCCATACTGCTTGGCGACAATGGTCCCCGTATTCGCTGTGTTATATCATCATATTTGTAATATGCGGAGAGTTGTTCGGATTGCGTACGGCTAAATGTTAAATCTATGGAGAAATCTTTTATAACTTCAACCTTAACACTTCCGTTTATAGTCTCATTTCGTTTTGTCCAATAAGCATTATTCATCAGCGGATTAGTACTTATCCAACCTTCATCAGCCGCTTGTTCCATTATGTTGCGTTGAGAACCGAATATAAAGCCAAAACCCGGTGCATAATTATTGTTTATGTCTGCTCCTAACCATTTTGCTCTCGGCATAAAGCCAGGAATATATGTACCTTCTCTCAATGTATAACTAATATTTGCAGACTTAACAGAAGTTATTAGCCTAAGAGAAAAATAACCTACCTCTTGCATTATCTTGGAGAAAGTCATAGTAGAATCCTCATCTCCTTTGCCGTTCTTTTTGTTTATAGAATCTTTACCGTCTTTATCTTTTGAACCCAAAGACGGGCGTTTAGGAGTAGGAAAACCTTTCTTTATATTGTCTTTACCTTTTGTCTCGTATGCCTTCTTTATAAACGGAACTTTATTATAAAGAGTTGTGAAATTCAAAGCAGAATTAATCTGAATATTACGTTCATTCTCTATACTATTACCAAGACTATCCATTGCAGGAGTAGAACCTATAAAAACGTATTTTGCTCCGTAACTTCCGTTAAGACGAATAAAATCAAGGAAAGGAAGTTTGTTAATAGGCACTGTAACATTTGCCTTAAAATTTTGAGTATATTGCTGCGCCCTTCCCAAAGCAAGTACGGACGACCATATAGAATCTTTCTTTTCTTTTGTATCAATCTTGCCACGAGGTTCCTCTACAAGAGCATTCATAGTCGCATCATAATCAAAAGTAATGTTTGACGTCAAACTATATTGCAATCTGTATGCCCGATTCCAATAAAATTGCTTAAAATAATAAGGTGTCATAATAATGTCGCCTTTACTTTTAGCTCTTAAAAGGGTTTCTTCATAATCACGAACCATTTCAGTGCGAAAAGAAAGTACTTTAGGCATATAGAAAATAGATATATCTTTAATTATTGCGAAGGCTTTCTTATTAAATACAGCCATTTTGCTAAACGGCTTCCAAGGCTTTGATTGAGGATTAAATTGATAATTCAATACTCCTCTATGTTGAAGCCTATTATTGTGTTCTACATCTATATTTCTTGCATATATGCTGGAATAAGAATAAGAAGCATCCCAATTTTCTATATCCCAAATATTTTGTTTTAATGCATTCTCCCCGACTCTATCCTTTTTTACATTCATGAAGTTTATGTTCGTACGACTAACATAATCCTGCACAATATGACGAATACTATCTCGTTCCTCCTCCGTTCGGTAACTTGCCAAATCATTTGCAAGATAAACATCAGGATCAAGTGGATTATAGCGAGGATTGCTTACAGACTGCGAATAATCAAAATGGAATGGGAGTCTAAGTCCTACCTTATCGGGTAAAAACTTACCTACTTCCAAATTTGTTGCTATATCAAGTGTTCCAACATTATCCAGTGATATTTCGGATATCTTTTGTTCCAAAGAGCCAAAGCCTGCAGAACTATAAGAACCTGATATGGATAAATCTCCCAAGTCGGCAAGATTTGTTCTTGCAAAGCCTGTTGCAGCCCAACCACTACTGCGATTAAAATCTGTTAATCTTAATTCATTTATCCATAATTCTGCCGACTTAGGTAGCATATCGTCATTATCATTGATACTTTTCTTTTTAGGATTTCTCACCCCTATCATTATCACCTTAACACCTGCGATATTAGGAGAACCGACAACGCTCATTTTTTTGCCATCAACATATTCATAATATGGAATAGATGAAGATATTTCCTCGCTACCGGAACGAATCTTTGTATTACGATTTTCTTTCACTTTTACTAAATCTTTAAGATTTATATCTACATCATTATTCTGTGGCCATATTAACTCTCTATCCATAAAATTAACTCCCCATGCCGTAAAATATAAAGGTACTTCATATTCATAATAATTATTAGTAAAATCAGTACCAAGTCTTATAAACATAGAAAGATCTCCATTTTTATAATCATCTGATGCTTTTAATGTTTCTGCATGAATAAACATTTTCAAGTTTCCATATTGCCGCATATCAAATTCCGTTGTCTTATATATTGCTCTGGCATCTCCATCAGCAAGATTATTAACTTTCATGCTTAGTGCCTGTTCATTGGCAAGCACATTTGTTGCGCCGCTCAATACCTCATCTCTTTCTATACCAGGAGGAATATTATAAGGAACAGGATATCGCCTTCCGTTTTCCTCTATATTAACTGTGGCAATAGTAAATTGTGTATTATCTGTTTGAGGAGGAGTGTAGATACCATTTTCAAATAAATTATCAGTATATTTCCTCCAATCTGCTGCTACGAGTTCAAATGTTCCAAAGCGTAAAACAATAGGCTCTTCAAAATCTTTTAGAAACAACCGCATAAATCTTATAGACTGATAACCATTAATATCTCCCACTATTTTATTAGGATTACGAATTGGAATTTTGAACTGATACCACTTATACACACTATCGGAAGCACCATTTGGTAATGTAGGATTTGACTCCTGAATATCCGTGATATAGTTTTCACCTATATTCATTCTATCTGGAGATACATCTATAACATATTCGTAATAATTCTCTGCTTCGCTCAAAGTATTATCCTGATTAATATCCTCCACATTAGGCAAAGAGGAAGATTGATTACCATATTCACTTGAACTATTATCAGCAACACGAGAATTAGCCTCTGCATTATTGAAATACTTATAACGTTCAACTATTTTAACATTATCATTATCATAATCACTATTACGGAAATACATAAAGTCATCAGCAGATATGTTCTGCATTATCTTACTATATGCGTCCATAGATAAATTACCCTGAATATAGGTAACAAAGTCAGTAAAAAATGTTGCTTCATCAGCCGAACTTAAGCCGTCATAACCTATATCTTGAAATTGTCTCGCCTGAGGGTCATTACTAAAAGCATTAACTATAGATTGTAAGCGAGGCACCCGTCCCCATATTGTAGTATCAACATCTATCACTTCCTCAGATATTGGCAAACCATTTTCAAAGCTCTTGCGTCCATCTCTTAATATATCCTCAGATATATCCCCCAAATCAAAGTACAATTTTCCTCCTTTATGATTAGGATTATCTCTAAAAGGATCTAATAACCAAAATTCTATATATTCTATATTTGCCGATTCAAAATCTGTTATTTCCATCTTTCGCATTATACCACCCCATCTACTTTTGGGATTGTTTAATAAACCATCTTGATTAAGTCCAGCAGAATAAGAAGAAGAAATATCATAATTATAAGGACCTCTTTCATAAGGATAAAAAGCAATATTAAATTCCCTTAATGTCTGTATTTCACTTCCTGATTGTTGTTTATTCGGATAAATTTCCTTAACCAAAAGTTGGCGAGCATACGTTTGGGACAAATCTTCTTTTGTTATGTTAGACGGAGGGTCAAGATAAAAATTATCATCAATACAATACCAAGAAATCAACGCACGATTAAAACCATACGCTAAACCTGAATTTGGTTGAGATTCTGGAAATAAAGTACCTATTGTTTGGTAATCTTGTGGTGTTGAAGCTAATGACCAATTTCCGATAGCCTTCAAATCACGAGATTGCTTTGCTGCTTCAAAATCATCCAAATATGCCGTTCCTGATTTACCTATTGAAGAAGGATTATTAGGTAAAAACTGAGCAAATTCTCCTGTAACAGTAAGTGTTGATGGTGCTTTCGTTTGATAAAATGGTAATAAGTCTATTAACTTCGTGATAAAAGGTAGTTCTTTACGATAATTAAAATCAAATCCCCACAAACTATTATTTGATGGCTCATCACCATAATTAGCTTTTAGAAAATTTGGTGTTTCATGAAGATTAAGAAAAGTCATTCCTATATTAAAGTCTGAATTAAAAACATAATTGACCCTAGCCCCAAACATCCATTTAGTTTCAGCAGAGAATGTATTATTTGATTCCGTTGAAACACTAATAGGAGTACCTGAATTAAGATACCCTTGATTGATTATTTTAACTCGCCCCATTGCATAATCAACAATATAATCTACACCTTCCGTAAGCGTTATTCCTCCAGCGGTTACTCTTACCGAACCTTGCGGCACATTTGCGCCAATGCTTATTTCGGAACTTGAAGAGGACCCATACCTCCCTTCCAAATAATATTTATCTTTATCAGGGTACTGCTTTGCCTGAATTTTGGTAAGAGTATAAAGAGAATCAAAACAATACTTATCGGCAAGTTCATCATCATTTAATATAGTTCTTAAATCCTTACCAAAAGGCTCTACATAAGGGAAAAATATTGTTGCTCTATCGGGCTTGATTGTACCTCCGCCTCCTTGCAATGCAGTTTGATTAGCAGCAGACAAGCTGTTATTAATATTGGATTGCACATAATTTCCATCTGAAAAAGGAATAAAATCAAAGACACCATCAGGAAAAGGATTTTGTTGATTATCCATTTTATCCAATCCAAAGACTTGTATTAAGGGCACTCCCTTTTGCGAACCTTCTTTAAAGTATCCTGCCAATACTCCGTCCTCATCCCCTTGATATAGTATATTTAGGCGAAAGCCATCCTGCTGCACATTGTAAGCATTGATTGAATAAACATTCTTCATCATCAGTTTCCACATAGGATTCTTTACATTAAGTGATGATGATTTAAGCAATTTAACCACCAATGTATTAGGATCGGCAATCCCTTCATCGGAAAATTCTCCTACTTGATAGATTGTACTATCTCCTATTATCTGATATCTAAAAGCAACAGCAAGAACTTGGTCGGCAGCCAATGCTTGATTCAAAGAAATGAAACCAAGACGTGAGTTAAATGTATATTCTGAAGACGAAAGTTTCCTTGCACTCTCCACTTTTTCATAAGTCTGTCCTGCTGTAAAACCTAAAGTTTGCAGATAACTGCTAACATTATTTATACTCCTTATATTATTAACATTAATCACCGAAAGCAGATAATTAGACTTTACTTCATCAGGCAATACAGAACCATAAGGATTGTTCAAACCGGGAACAGTGGCGTAGGGATTAACTTCACCCAAATCGGAAAAGGCAACAATGTTACGATTCTCTGTTACGGCAGCTCCAACGTTTGTTCGCCAAACCTCAATCTTGATTATATTTATATTGGAATTTATAAGCGGCATAGTAGCCATTGCTTCATTATAATGGTCATAGAAATATTGAGAAAGAAAATAGTGTCTATTCTCATCATATTCATCAGCTTTTATCTGAAACTCCTGAACCTGCGAACCACCTTGAAGAGTTATATTTTGCGATTTAGACTTCTGCTGCCCGGCAATAGCATCTATCCATAGATTTCCAAACTTTAATTTTGTTTTTATTCCAAACAAATTTTGTGAACCATGTATCAGGGTTGTAGGAAGCGGGAAAGCAATATTCCCAGCCTCAATTAACTGCAATATATTGTCCTCTTTACCTTCCCATTTCAACTTAAATTCATTTTCAAAGTCAAAAGTAGCTTCGGTATTGTAGTTTATATTGAATGATGTCGCCGTTCCAAGCTGTATGGATGCATTTAACTGTATTGTCTCATCAAATTTAAAGAAAGTCGTTGAGCGTTGATTCTCCTGCAAAGCAAGATTGCCGTTGTAGTTATTAACAATTGCCATCTTTATTTCTGCGTTTCCATTCAGACGAGGTGTGATTTCCTGCCCTCCGAATATGCTTTCAAACAACTCACTCTTGATTTTAAGAGAAGGAATCAACTCACTAAGCCCCTCATCTGTTGTTGTAGGAGAAAGAGACGAAGAAGTACTACGATTTTTCCAATAATCGGCAATCATTTTGTCCATATCATAATTTTGATATTCCGAAAATGACAACACCTTTCTTTCAATCACCAAATCCCCTGCCTTTTTCAGTAAAATATATTCATTATTCTTCGCATCATATTCAACCGATGTTGTAATATTAGAAGGCTCCGGCAATTTAATCTGAGCCTTTAACACTATCGGTTGAGCAATCGCAATTGCCAAAAACAATAAGAATATAATTTTCTTCACGATACTAATAACGCAAACCCTATTCTTTTATTGTATTATTTGATTTCAAAGGTATAAAGTGCTTTTGGCAACACAGAATATCAAATTTTATCAAAAAGAGTCTTTACTCCCATTGCAATAAAAATAAGTCCCGCAAATACCAAAGCATATTTGGGTTTAATGAAATAAAGTTTAGAACCCATTAAAACGCCGATTAAAGCAAAAGCAAGCGTTATTACAAACAATGCTATCAATGTTACAATCTGTTCAAGCGTTGTCCATTGCAAACCGAATCCAAGTCCCAAAATCAAAGAATCAAGACTCGTGGCAACAGCAAGTGTAAATATAATTTTATAATGGCTAATATCAAATATCTTATCCTTAATACTGCAATGTCTTGCTTCCAATAATGCCTTTATTCCGATGATTAAAAAGAGCGAAAAGGCAATATAACTCACCATTTCCTCAATAAAATCCTTCAAAACGCCCCCTATAAGAATGCCAATCAAAGGAAAAACGGTCTGCATTACAGCAAAGGTCAATGCCAAAACCCACATGCGTTTTCTGTTCATTGCTTTCTGCATACCGCAAGCAGTAGAAACTACAAGCGTATCCATACAATTGGCTACCGCAACCAAAGTTGCTTCAATCAAAATACTTATCATATCTTACTATTCAAAAGTTTTGTTAATTCAATAAAGCGTTCCACCGATAACTGCTCTGCTCTCATGGCAAGCAAACCATCATCTATATCACTCAAATCAATATTTAATGGCTTCAAAGCAGAACGCAACATTTTTCGTCTTTGATTAAATGCTGTCTTAACCACCTTCACAAACAACTTTTCATCACAATCAAGCGTAGAAACCTTAGATACATCTTTTCTTGTCAAACGAATGACCGCCGATTTCACCTTCGGAGGAGGATTAAATACCTTTTCATCAACACCAAACAAAAACTCGGCATTGTAAAACGCCGAAAGCAATACACTAAGTATTCCATATATTTTACTGCCTTCTCGTGCCGTTATTCTCTTCGCAACTTCCAATTGAAACATTCCTACAACTTGAAGCACTAAATCCCTATTTTCAAACACCTTAAACAAAATCTGATTGGATATATTATAAGGAAAATTGCCTATAATGCTCATTTGGTCGTGATAAATTGAAGAAAGATTCATTTTAAGAAAGTCTTCATTGTACTGAAACAAAGCAGGATAATGATTGGAAAGATAATCCGTTGATTCTTTATCAATTTCCACCACTCTCAAATCAGATATTGCTTCATCGGAAATGAGATATTTTGTCAATACACCCATACCCGGACCTATTTCAAGCACGTTTTGTTTGTATTGAAGGCTGCTTTCTATCCTCTGTGCAACTGCTTCATCTGTAAGAAAATGCTGCCCTAAATATTTCTTTGCTCTAACTAATTTATCCACTTAAAGTTCTGTTATTCTGAATGCAAAGATAAGAAAAATAAAACAAAAAAGGGCGTATTTCTACGCCCACATAATCAACAATTTTATTACGATGAAAATAAATAAAACTTGATGCAAAAATACTATTTTTTTATTTAATAAGCATAAAAACCCTCAAAAAAATTCAAAAACAACGTTCCGAAGAGGCTAACCAAAGGAATAACAGCACTATTTTCTCATTTGAAAAGGTGCAATATTTGTCTTATTTCTTTTTTATTTAACTTTGCCACCATGAAAGCAAAGAAAAATAGAATATTATGGTTATTCATATCATTACTTGCCCTTTCAATAGCAGCAGGAATAACCATTAACATCATAAAGTGGCACAACGCTAAACTATCCGCTCAATCCGTAATAGCCGATGTTGCATTAGGCAGAGACAAAAAGGCGGAACAACTTATGATAGCAGCAGAAGACTATATCATAAGAAAGAAAATTGACGCCCAGATATCCTTTCGCTCCACAGACAGCACGCTTAAAGACAGCATTCGCTCAATTCTGCGCCCTGTTCGCCGACAATACTACACCGAAATTTCATTATACGACAGCCAAGACTCAATATATGTTGCCAATATCGCAGAACCGCAAAATGCTCTCTCATATTTTCGCAGCCGATTAGGCTCTCGCCGCATTGACTCCTCATACCATATATATAATGTCAGCGAAAACATCACCAAACGCTACGTTTGTCTTATTCAAATCAAGGACTCTATTATTTTTATAGAGATTGAAAGCCGCAGAGCCTCACCTCACAGTGCTTATTCCGACATCTCGCTCAATGAAACAAGGAAAGAAACATATTATGATAACGACTTAGACATTTCTTTTGCCAAATACACCAACGGAAACCTCATTTTCCAAAGCGGAAGCTTCCCCTACCCCAAACAGGCAGTCATTCCAAACAAAAAATGGCAAGAAACAATCCATCATTACTGCCATTACTCAATTCAAAACACTATTTCAAGCGCCTCAAACAAGCCCTTAACGGAACAATGGGTCATAACAATTCACAAAAACCTGATTTACGATTCCATCATATCGGCTTCCTACATCTTCCTTGCAACATTGCTTGTGATGTGCCTTGTTTTCGTCGGCATAAAACTTTACAAACGAGAACCATTCGGGCTTAACACAAAAGTATTCTTTACTCTCATTGCTCTCTTACTTGTGATTTTCATTGTTTTAGGACTAATAACCGTTCGCAATCTTGCTGACGTCAATACGAATGCCAATACCGATACACTAAAAGAAAAGACCCTTTCCATAAATATTGAATTAAGCAATTTCTTTTCTTATAACGATTCCACCGAATCTCTTTCCGATTACGTGATGTGGCTATCCGCTGCATTTTTCGTTGATATTAATGTTTATAACGCTCAAGGCATTATCATGGCATCAAATCGGGAGAATATGTTCCACGACAATATTTTGCCGAAATCTATGAACAGCAACGCATTTGCTCAACTTAAAGGTTTGGGGTCAAGATACGTTTCTCCGATATTTGTTCAGACGGAACGCTTCCGCAGCCGCAAATTTTTGTCTTCTTATATGCCGATTGTCAATCAAAACAATGTTGTTGTGGGCTATGTGAATATTCCATTCCTTTCGGGACAAAGAGAAATGGAAGCAAAGATAGACAACGTCATCTCTAATTACGCCGGCATATATCTTCTTTTCGTCAATATATCTATTCTTCTTGCGGCACTGATATCAAGGATTCTCACCAACATAAAGAAGAACGAACGGGACAAGGCTTGGAAAGAACTCGCCCGACAGGTATCTCACGAGGTTAAAAACCCGCTTACGCCGATGAAACTCTCAATTCAACACCTTCAACGCTTAAAAAATGACGGCGAAAAGAAGTTTGACCAACTGTTTGATGAGGTTTCAACATCGCTGATTGAGCAAATAGATACTTTATCCGACATTGCAACGGAATTTTCCGACTATTCAAAGATTGATAACGCCCGATTGACCAACGTAAATCTTGTTTCATGCCTTCAAACCGCCGTTTCAACATTTTCAAATCTGCCTTCAACAACCTTAACCTTCAATTCGCACGGCAACAATGAGGTAATAGTCCTTGCAGACAAAGCCTTATTGATAAGAGTCTTCAATAATATTATCAAAAACGCCGTTCAGGCGACAAGCAATTCTCCTTTGGGCAAAATAGACGTTGATTTGCAGGTCATCAAACAAAGAGCCGTTGTTACCATCTCTGATAACGGATGCGGTATAAGCAAGGTTAATCAGGCTAAAATCTTCCAATATTCATTTACAACCAAGAATGACGGCAGCGGTTTGGGGCTTTTGATTGTGCATGACGCCATTGCGAGTTTCAAAGGCACTATTTCCTTCACCTCAAACACTTCTTCATCGTCTTCCGAGCAAGCATCAGGCACATATTTCACCATAACGCTGCCCGTGAAAGGCGTTTAATTTCAACAATATCAACATTCGTGCGTGCCGCACCTGCATTACTTTTTACAAAAGGCTGTTTGTGCGTATCGCACTGATATTATATTTTTATAAAACGCTATTTCGTTAAAATAAAACGCTGTTTCATTTCAATGAAATCAAGGAATATTTTAATAAAAGGCTGTTTTATTTTAATCAAAGGTTGTTTCGTGAAAACAGAAGCAAATAATATCAGCGTAATCAGCCCTTTCTTAGGCAGATAGCAATGAAAAGTTGGCGTGAAGTGTCGTATTCGGATACGAGAACGAAGTCTTGCTCCCGTCCTTTGACGTTTAATGCCGCCAAATCTATGGTTTGAGATGAGAAAGAGCCGCTTATGCCGATGCCGATGCACTTTGAATACGCCTCTTTCAGCGTCCAGAGGCGAGTAAATGAGGTATCAAATTCTTCTTTGGGCAATTTGGAAAGATATTCGTTCTCTTCCGATGTAAAAAAACGCTGAGATATTTCCTGTTTATCGCATCTTAAATGCTCAATATCAATTCCTATCGGAGTGGAAGCAAGGGCTGTGGCGATGAAATAGGAAGTGTGCGAAACCGAACAATGCAATAACGGATTGTTCTTAAAAAAAGGCTTACCTTTAAGGTCTTTTGCGACCTGTAAAGGCAAGCCTGATTGCCGAATTATCAACTTTTCCGCCCATAAAGTCAATTGTTGCCGCTGCGAAAGGTCGTTTTGACGTCCGAAAAGCCGCTCACACTCCGATATGTGCGTGATTTGATAATTCAAATTGAGTTATTTTATATCCAAAAGTTCAACATCAAAAATCAATGTGCTGCCTGCCGGAATTGAACCGACACTTTGGTCTCCGTAAGCAAGATGAGAAGGTATGAAAAGGCGGTATTTGGAGCCTTTTTTCATAAGTTGCAATCCTTCTGTCCAGCCTGCAATCACTTGATTCAAAGGAAAAGAAATCGGTTCGCCTCTTTGCACTGAGGAATCAAAGACATTACCGTTCAAAAGCGTGCCATGATAATGTACATGCACGGTATCGGTAGCCTTAGGCATTGCTCCGTCGCCTTCTTTTATTACTTTATATTGCAGACCCGAAGCAGTTTCCTTCACATCCGCTGATTCCTTGTTTTTTTGTAGAAATGCCTGTCCTTCTTCCTTTGCAGCCTTGCTTATTTCTGCGTTTATAGCCTGACGTTTTGCCTGTTCGGCTGCCTGCCAACGCTGCATTACGGCATTCTTTTCTTCATTGCTGAGATTGCTTTGGTCAATACCTGTTGCGGCATTGCGTATGGCTGTGATAAGAACTTCTATGTCCAAATCATAACCTTCTTTGAGGAAAGAATTACCAATATCCTCACCGATAATGTAACTTACCTTTTCCTTGTCTGTTGCTAAATTCATTTTGTTGTTTTATTTTATTATGGTCAATTCGTCAATTATGTTCTTGGCTCCTGCAAATTTGTCAATGATGAAAAGGACGTAGCGAGCATCCACATTGATTGTTCTTTGCAAATCAGGTTCAAATGCAATATCTCCGCTCATTGCCTCCCAGTTTCCGTCAAAAGCAAGTCCTATTAGCTGACCGTCTCCGTTTATAATAGGCGAACCGGAATTTCCTCCCGTAATATCGTTGTTGGAAAGGAAGCATACAATAAGTTTTCCGTCCTTATCTGCATATTGTCCGTAGTCTTTGGTTTTGAAAAGTTCTTTTAATTTGTTCGGAACATTGAATTCATCACTTGAAGGGTCTTCTTTTTCCATCAATCCTTCAAGAGTAGTTACGTAATCGTAATGAACAGCGTCCGCAGGGTAGTAATCCAAAACCTGTCCGTAAGTCATACGCATAGTAAAGTTGGCATCAGGGTAGCGAACCAAAGTAGAATCCATCTTACGTAAGGCTTCAACAAACGCTTGTCTGTCTGCAGCTAATTTTTCCGTTAATTTCTGAGCAGTAGTATCAGTATCCAACGGCACAATCATACGATATGCGTCCATAGCAACTGATGCTATCATATCTTTTTCAAGTTTCTTGGCATTAGGTTTTTTCATAAATTTATCAAAACTTTCTTTTGTAGCAAAGACAGACTGGTTAAATGCTTTATCTGCAAATTTGTCTATACTGCCTGCCTTTTCTACTTGAGTCTTAAAGGCTCCTTTGGCGTCAATATTATACATCATATTAACCAAAGCACGGAACATTTCCTTCTCTGTTGCTTGGTCGTAAAGCTCAAAATGTTTGTCGCCTCTTGCAGCAAGGTTGGCAATAAGTTTATCTCTATACATTTCTTGCTTTTCCTTATCCATTGCATCTAACAATTGTAAATTCATTGTAACTTGAAATGCCAGCAGCGCCCTTTGAGCAGTCATCAAACCAAGATTACCATACCAAGAATATTTCTCGGAAGGCAATTTTGCGATATCAGAACACGTCTTTTCCAAATCAGATAAAATATTACCGTAACGTTCTTTGCGGAAATTATTCTCTGATATCCAAGAAGCCAAACGCTTTTCTATTGCAAGTTTTTTGCCATAAACATCAAGGCGTTTCAAGCCTCTCAATTCTCCTTGTTTATTTTTCCAAAGGTTCATCATAGAAGCGTAATCCGAAGCATATTTCAATCGTACGCTTTCGTCCTTATCCATACATTTTTTCAAAACAGGCAGCATGTAATTGCCAGCATCTATTACTGAAGGGTCGGAAACGTTGATTGTATTCTCAACTTCGTATGACGTCATATACCTTTCCGTTGATCCGGGATAGCCCCATATCATTGTGAAGTCGCCTTTCTTTACTCCTTTAATACTTATAGGCAAGAAATGCTTGGGTTGGTAAGGCTGATTGTCTTTTGAGTATGCGGCAGGCTTATTATCTTTATCGGCATACACTCTAAAAATTGAGAAATCGCCCGTATGACGAGGCCACATCCAGTTATCCGTATCTCCACCAAACTTTCCTATTGCGGAAGGAGGCGCTCCGACCAAGCGAACGTCTTTGAATACTTCATAAACGAACATATAATATTCCAAACCTTCAAAGAACGGTTTTATTTCCACGACATAGCGTCCGTTTTCGCTCTTTTCTACCTCCATTTTAGCGATACGCTCATTTATTTCCTTCGCATGAGCATTTTTATCCAAAACATTGATGTATTCACCCAAGATATCTTTGGTTACATCCTCCATTCTAATCATAAAAGACACTGTTAAGCCTTCAATAGGTAACTCTTGGTCCATTGAATACGCCCAAAAACCATTTGTCAAGTAGTCATGCTCAATCGTAGATTGCGAAGCAATGGCATCATATCCGCAATGGTGATTGGTAAACATCAATCCCTTGTCGGAAACTATTTCTCCCGTGCAAAAATTACCCATTTGCACGATTGCATCTTTAAGACTGGAGTTATTAAAACTATATAATTGTTCAGCCGTAAGGTGCAATCCCATCTTTTGCATGGTGGAATAATTTAATTGTTTGAAGAACATCGGCAACCACATCCCTTCATCAGGTTTTGGTGTGGGGTTTGCAAAGCATATTGTCATAGAAAACGACAATAAAAGTGCAGTTAATAAACTTTTTTTCATCTTTCTAATTTGTTTTTATTATAAATCTTCATTTTTAGAGACTGCAAAGTAACAACATATTTTTGAAACCGCCAACTTTTTTACCGAAAAACAATAATTTTTTAATCAAATACATTTACGAATACTCATTCCGATGCCTACAAATCCCGCATTATTTTTATTTTTTCCCCTTTTGCCGTCCCGAATTTTCATTTCATCGCTCTCAAACGAAAGAAAAGCACTCCCAAACGGCGTTAATATTTTTATATACTATGTTTGAAAATTTGTATATTAAGAACGATTAAAATATTGTGGCACAATATGCTCACCAAAGGCTGTTTTATTTTTACGAAACGGCGTTTCGTGCGAGCGAAAGGCTGTTTCATTTTAACCAAAGGCTGTATTTGAAGAAAAATAAGTACTTTTGCCGCTGTTTTAGTAGAAAATTATGACGCAAATGCAAAAAATATTATTGTTGTTGTTTGTTATGCTTTCGGGATGTTGCATTACGGCGAGCGCACAGAAGACAAAAACAATAGATAAGATAGTTATAGACCCCGGACACGGCGGAGACAAACCCGGAGCGATTGGTTTAAAATCAAAGGAAAAGGATATAACGCTTGCGGTTGCTAAAAAACTCGGCGAATTGATAAATAATAATTTGAAGGATGTTGATGTGCTTTTCACCAGAGCCGATGATAAGGACATAGAACTTTATAAGCGTTCTCAATTGGCAAATAAGAATCATGCGGATCTTTTTATCTCCATTCATTGTAATAGTTCTACCTCACGCTCTTCAAGTGGCTTTGAAACCTTCGCAATGGGCTTTGCAAAGACTGCTCAAAACATTGCCGTAGCAAAAAAGGAAAATGCCGACATGCTTACAGAAGCAAATTACAAAAGCAACTATGAGGGATTTGATCCTAATGCTCCCGAAAATAATATATTGTTTTCGCTCTATCAAACGGCTTATATGGAGAATAGTCTGAAGTTTGCCGACCTTGTTCAAAAGCAACTCGGAGAGAATACGAAGATGCTCAATCGTGGAGTGAAGCAAGCAAATTTTGTTGTGCTGTTTCAGTCCGCCATGCCTTCGGTTTTGATAGAAATAGGCTTCATTTCAAATAAAGAAGAGGAAGCTTACTTGCTTTCAAACAAAGGTCAGTATGAAATAGCCGCCTCTATCTGTCGCGCAATCTGCGAATACAAAAATCTGAAAGACGGAACGAAGAAGCCAATACCTGCTTTGAAATCAATGATACCTGATAATATTATTGCGGAAAGAGAGAAGAAAACGGATATAACGGCAAATGCGGACACGGCAAAGGTGATTTATAAAGTTCAAATCTTATCCGAAAAGCAGAAATTGTCGTCTGATGATGCGAGATTGAAGGATGTGGATAGTGTTTATTGCTATGAGCATAACAATGAATGGAAATATACCGCCGGAACATTCGATGCGTACTCTCCTGCCGCCGAATATTCTCGTAAAATGAGAGATAAAGGATTTGAAGGTGCGTTTGTGGTGGCATTTTACAAAGGAAAACGAATTACATTGGCTGAAGCAAACAAATTAAATAAGAAATAGCAACATGAGATTTAAGAAAGAATTACAGATAGGACTGATTGCACTTTTTGCTATTGTGTTACTGATTGTCGGACTCAACTATATGAAAGGTGAAGACATATTCTCTTCCGACAATACTTACTATGCGGTTTATAATAGCGTACCCGGGCTTCACGCTTCCAACTATATTTACATTAATGGGATGAAAAGCGGATATGTAAAGAAGATTGAGCGGCTTGATGAGCACGGACAATTATTTCTTGTTACGATTGCCGTTGATAATGACGTGAAAATACCGCAGGATTCCAAGCTTGTAATGTATTCATCGGGCATTTTGGGAGGCACGGAGTTGAGAATAGACCCGGGAAAAGCCACAGTATTTTGTGCAAACAATGATACATTAGAGGCAGGAACGGATTTGGGATTATTAGACAGGCTAAGCGGTGATTTGAAACCAACGGTGAACAACCTCACATCTGCTGTGGCGCAATTGGATTCTGTTTTGATAGCAATAAACAAAGTTCTTGACGCAAAAGGACAGGAAAACATCAGGCAAAGTCTTGACAATATTAAAACAACAACAGCATATCTTTCATCGGTATCAATCCATATTGACGGCTTGCTTGATAAGCAAAAAATAAGAGTTGGTAATATTCTCGCCAATCTTGAAAGCATTACACGCAACTTTGATAACAATAGCGAGAAACTTAACAACATCATTTCCAACTTTAATACTATTGCCGACACTCTTGCTCAGGCACAGATAGGCTCTACATTGAGAGAAACCAATCAAAGTCTGACATCCCTTTCTACCATAATTCGGAAAATTGATAACGGAGAAGGAAATCTCGGATTGCTGATTAATGACGATAAACTCTACAAAAACATTGATGAATCGGCGAAAAAACTTGACGCTTTGATAGAAGACATTAAAGCAAACCCTAAAAGATATTTACGTTTCTCGGTTTTCTAACCGCAATATCTGCTTCCCTGATAAGCATTCCTTTCAATCATACGGCGTTCTATGCTTTGAACGATTTGTTCGTTGCGAAGAATGCCCCAATTGTAAGCAGAATGAAAACGAGGCGGCACTTCACCGCAAAAACGCTCAATAACAATGTTCGGAGACAGCCTTTCAAGGAAATCAATGATGAATTCCCTGTACTCTTCAAAGCTCATAAGGCAAAATTCGTTGGGATTGTCTTCATATTGTTTGAGAACAGGCGTATCTTTCAGCAATTGAAGTTGATGAAACTTGATGCTGTGCAAGCCGAGTGAAGAAAGAATTTCCGCTTCCTTCAGCATATCTTCACGACTCTCGGTCGGAAGCCCGAAGATTAAGTGTCCGCCGCAACGGATATTGCGTTCGGTAGTTTGTTTTATGGCTTCAGTGGTTTGAGAGAAAGTATGGCGGCGATTGATTAAGGTTAGCGTGCGGTCATAGCAGGATTCAATGCCGTATTCCACTATTATATGATATTTTTCGTTCAGTTCGGCAAGATAATCCAGTTTTTCGGCATCAACGCAATCAGGTCTTGTGCCGATGACAAGCCCTATTATTTCTTCGTTATCAAGAGCCTCTTCATATATTGCTTTAAGATGCGCCAACGGAGCATAGGTATTGGAAAATGCTTGGAAGTAAGCAAGATATTTTTGTGCCTTTTTATAGCGCCATTTGTGGAATTCAATTCCTTCTTCTATCTGTTTGCCGACCGATTTCTTCGTATCGCAGTATGAAGGGTTGAATGCATCGTTATTACAGAAGGTACAGCCGCCGTAAGCCAAAGTTCCATCGCGGTTAGGGCAGGTAAAACCCGCATCAACCGATAGTTTCTGAACACGGAAGCCGCAACTGCGTTTCCAATATGAAGAATAGGAATTGTAGGGTCTGCTATCACCCCATGGATATGGGCTTTGAGCAACTTGAATGCTTGTTATATCACTTGCCAATCAAGTAATATTTTTATAAAAACATTTTTGCGAATTCTCTTTTGGCTCTTTGCTGCCAGTCTTTCTTATGATATATGTATGAAGCGATTTGAGGAACGACTGTTGTGGCTTCCGCATAAACCATTTGCTCATAAGTCGTATCTACTTTGCCCCAAGAGCATGCTTCTTTAAGCGTTGAAGACGAGCAAGCCCCATCACGCGGGTCGGCAACAGTGATTTGTATTGCGTATTTGTGCATTTCAACCTCATGACCCAAGACTTCGGCACATACAACGGTATCCTGAGTGAAGTTTTTAGGCACTCCGCCGCCTACCATGAACAATCCCGTTGTTCCTGCTTTGATTTTGATATTTGTAAGTTCAAGAAAATCCTTTACAGAGTCTATTGAAAGGTGCTTTTCGGGGCGTTCAACCTGATGCATCACCAATCCGAAGCCAGCAGAGCAATCACTGAAAGCAGGACAGAAGATAGGAACATTGTGTTCGTAGCAAGCCTGAATCAGAGAGTTGCTTTTCTTGGCGTTACCCGCTGCAAGCCACTTGCCAATCTCCCATATAAACTCACGAGACGAATAAGGACGAGGCTCTAATGAGTCTGCAATCTGCTTAATGGTCGCATCGCAATGCTGTAACTCCTCTTCATCAATGTAAGTGTCGTAAATCCTATCAATATAATTAGACCTTAATAATTTGTCATCAATAAACGGCGTCCCCTTATAGTGTTTGAAACCGAGTGCTTCAAAGAAATCCATATCTATAATAGAGGCTCCGGTTGATACAATGCAATCTACCATATTGCTTTTGACCATATCAACATATACTTGCATACATCCGGCTGCCGAAGTGCTGCCTGCCAGAGTCATAATCACAGAACAATCCTTGTCGTTTATCATTCTGTCGTAAATATCCGCCGCATTAGCAGTATCACGTGAAGAAAAAGACATATCACGCATCGCTTTAATCCAAGGAGTTGAGTCAATCGTTTTGATATCTATATGTTTGACGGTATCCTTCAATAGTTCTGTTTTGTTCATAAGGCAAAAGGATTATAATGTTATCAAGTAAGTAGCGCATAAGAGAATCGAACTCTTGTTTAAAGACTGAGAATCTTCCGTCCTAGCCACTAGACGAATGCGCCCAATGTTCGTTTTGAGGTTGCAAAAGTACAACTTTTTTTCATAATAGCAAACAAGAACCACAAGAAAATGAAGCATCACTCCCCTACTCCTTCATTCCCAACAACCAAAATCAACCATTATTCACCCAAAACAAAGCACAAACGCTCCATATTCAGGTTTTGCAGCATCACGTCCTCAATACGATTGGCGGAAGCAGCGTCATAGGGCTTGCAAACCCTGATATAATTATCGGTAAAGCCGAACATAAATCCCTCATCGTTGTCATCCTCCCACAGAACCTTGCGTTGGCTGCCACGATTGCAAAGATAAAACTGCTGTTTCTTGGTTTGCGAGATTTCCTGCAAGATAAGGCTGCGTTGTTTTCTGACTTGATGAGGCACTTTGTCGGTAAGAGTCGCCGCAAACGTGTTAGGACGCTCCGAATACGTGAAAACGTGGAGGGCAGACAAGCTTTCAAGACCTTCTATATAAGACTTCGCCGCCGCAAATTCCTCTTCCGTTTCGCCGGGAAAGCCTGTTATGACGTCAGCAGCAACGAAGGCGTGCGGCATCTTTGAATAAATGTATTGCAGTCTTTGTTTGAACAGAGCCGTATCATATTTGCGCCTCATAGCCCTTAGTATCACATCGCTGCCTGCCTGTAAGGGAATGTGGAAATGAGGCAAAAAGGCACGGCTTTGAGCAATGAAATCAATCATTGGCTCACTTAACAGATTGGGTTCAATGCTTGAGATGCGCAAACGCTCAATCGGACTGCATTCATCCAACGTTTTAATGAGGTCAAAGAAGGTTTCGCCGTTGTTTTGTCCGAAAGTACCGATGTTAATGCCCGTAAGCACAACTTCTTTCTTGCCCTCTGCGGCTACTTTTTTGACAACATCAACCACTTCCGCCACTCTGGCACTGCGACTCCTGCCTCTGGCGAACGGAATCGTGCAATAGGAGCAATAATAGTTGCATCCGTCCTGCACCTTCACAAAACAGCGGGTTCTGTCATCTGATGAGAACGAAACCGAAGTTGATTCCGCCTTACCGATATCGCTTATCAATGCCGTTTTTGCTTCGCAGGGCGAGAGCGAACCTTTATTATAATTTTCCACAATCTCAATCAACCGCCCCTTATCCTCATTTCCCAGAATTATATCCACGCCTTCAATGTCCGCAATCTGCTCCGGACGCAACTGAGCGAAGCATCCGATGACGGCAATCACCGCATTGGGATTCAGATGTGAGGCTTGGCGGATGGCATTCCTGCATTTCTTTTCGGCAATCTGCGTAACGGAGCAGGTATTGACAACATACACGTCAGCGAAATCGTGAAAGCCGGTCTGCAAATAGCCTTTTGCGGCGAATTTCCTTGCTAAATCCGAACTTTCTGCGAAGTTTAGTTTGCATCCTAAGGTGTTAAAGGCGATTTTTTTCTGATTCGGCATTATGTTTATGCATCTTTGAGGACGGCAAAAGTAAGCAAAAAACTCCTAAATACTCATTTCATACTTACAATATCAAGTGCCAACGCCGTATAAGTGCGTATCATACCGACAATAGTGCGTATCACACCGATATTTTTTGCTTCCGCCACAATATTATTTGCTTTCATTGCCAATACAACAAATAATATCGGTGCGAAAGTGCGTATCGCACCGATATTATTTGCTTCCGCCGCAATGCCATCAAATAACGTCCGAACGAAACGCCATATAAAATTACAGATTCCTTGCAAGACCCCCCGCAAATGAACTTTACAATTTTTTGTATAAGTTTCCAAAATCGCCATCGCAAATTCCAAAAACGCCATACGAAGCCCGTAGAGCCACGAACGACCTTCGGTTGGACAAAAGTGCCGTCTTAAAAATTTGAAGAGACGTTTTTTCTGAGCATAATCAGCATCCGCAACCGCATTCAAAAGCCTTATTCACAGGGAATTTGCTTTAAAAACCCTAAAATTTGACTTCAAAATCCTGAAAGTGCGTGTCGCACAGACATTATTTGCTTTCGGAACGCTGAAACTTGCTTTCAGAACGCTGTAATTTGATTATAGAATTCTAAAGCTTGATTATAGAGTTCTAAAGCTTGATTTCGTGGGAACGGAAGGAAGGAATATTTTGGCAAAACGGCGAAAAACCGCCTTCAAAACTGCTAAAAAATGCCCTTTTTTAAGCCCTTATTTTTGAAAAACGGCGTTTTGAGGCGTTGAAACGAGGTTGAATTTTTTCTGTAAGTTGCTTTTGTGAGTTTTTTCTGTAATTTTATCTTAACGCTTCTTTATCAGGCGATAACGATATTTGATATCCTTGCGGCGAAAGCCCTATGTACAAAAATAAAATGAGATTTGCAAACGCCGAAATCTTAAAAAAAATTAACGTTTTGACAAAACATATTGATATAGTTTGGCTTGATTGGGGTCTTATAAGTTTTCAACAAATTTTGTGCAAAACTTCTTTGCTTCGGATGTTCTTTTTGAAAAACGGAAAGGTAATTTTGCTGCTCGGATTCCTTAATTCAAACAAATACAACTAAAACGATGGAACAAGATAACTACCTTATGGCAAAGGATTTGGCTGATGTAACAAAGTCAAGCCTTGATTACTTTCACGGGGATGCAATGGCTGCGGGAGTATGGATTGATAAGTATGCATTAAGAGATAATAATAATGTCTATGAACTAAATCCCGACGATATGCATCGGCGTTTGGCAAGAGAGTTCGCAAGGATTGAGGCAAAGTATAAGAACCCTCTGGACGAGCAAACGCTGTATGAATTGTTCAAAGACTTCAAATATATCATTCCTCAGGGAAGTCCGATGAGCGGAATAGGCAATAATTTTCAGATTGTCTCATTATCAAATTGTTTTGTGATAGGTAATAACGGCGAAAGCGACTCTTACGGCGGTATTCTGAAGATTGACGAAGAGCAAGTGCAGTTAATGAAGCGCAGAGGGGGAGTCGGACACGACCTTTCGCACATTCGTCCTAAGGAATCGCCCGTTAAAAATTCTGCTTTGTCCTCTACCGGCATTGTTCCTTTCATGGAGAGGTACTCAAACACTACAAACGAAGTGGCACAGGGCGGAAGACGCGGCGCCTTGATGCTTTCAATATCCGTAAAGCACCCTGACGTTGAAGATTTCATTGATGCAAAAACGGCAAAGGACAAAATAACCGGCGCAAACGTCTCTGTGAAGATTGATGATGAGTTTATGCGATGTGTTATTAGCGGTAAGCCTTACGTGCAACAGTTCCCTGTGAATAGCAAACAGCCTATCGTTACCAAGAAAATTGATGCCGGGAAGCTATGGGAAAAGATTATTCATAATGCTTGGCTGTCTGCGGAACCGGGAGTGCTGTTTTGGGATACTATTATAAGGGAATCCGTACCCGATTGTTATGATTCGTTCGGTTTTAAGACCATTTCAACCAATCCTTGCGGCGAAATACCTTTATGCGCTTATGATTCTTGCAGGCTGTTAGCAATAAATCTTTTCTCATACGTAAGGAATCCGTTCACCAAAGAGGCGGAATTTGACTTTGAACTCTTCAAATCTCACGTTGAAATGGGACAAAAACTGATGGATGACTTAATTGATTTGGAGCTTGAGAAGATTGATAAGATTCTTGCGAAGATTGAAAGTGACCCTGAGGGCGAAGACATAAAGCGAGTTGAGAAAAACCTATGGCTAAACATCAAAATGAAATGCTTAGAAGGCAGAAGAACTGGTTTTGGCATCACTGCCGAAGGAGATATGCTTGCTGCTATGGGCTTAAGGTATGGTTCCGATGAAGCAACTGCCTTTGCCGTTGAGGTACAAAAAGCTTTGGCTTGTTCGGCATATCGTTCTTCCGTTATGATGGCAAAAGACAGAGGAGCGTTCCCTATTTTTGATGCTGCTTTGGAAGAAAAGAATCCGTTTATTATGCGTTTAAAATCCGCCGATAATAAGTTGTATGAGGATATGGTGAAGTTCGGCAGACGCAATATAGCACTTCTGACCATTGCTCCGACAGGTAGTGTAAGCATTTGTTCGCAAACTTCTTCCGGAATAGAGCCTGCATTTCAGATTTTCTACTATCGCAACAAGAAAATCAACCCTCATGACACTTCTGCCAAGGTTGCCTTCACGGATAACAACGGTCAGGCTTGGGAAACGTACAGAGTGCTTCATCATAAGTTTGAATTATGGGCAACGATGAATGGTTTTGACTTGACGAATGCAACAGACGAACAATTACAGGAAATAATTAAGAAATCGCCTTACTATAACGCTACATCGGATTGCATAGATTGGGTGAGCAAAGTAAAGATGCAGGGTGCTATTCAGAAGTGGGTGGATCATTCTATCTCAGTTACGGTCAATCTTCCCGAGAAAACAAGTGAGAAAATAGTCAAAGAAATTTATCAAACGGCATGGGAAAGCGGTTGTAAGGGCATGACTATTTATAGAGACGGCTCACGCAATTCCGTATTAAGCACAAAAAAATCCGATTCCACCTTTAAGGAAACTAATGCACCGAAACGTCCCGCCAAATTGGAGGCTGACGTCATCAGATTCAACAATGAAAATGAGAAATGGGTGGCTGTGGTCGGTATTTACAACGGACGCCCTTATGAAATATTCAGTGGTAAGGCGGACTCCTTCCCTGCACTGTCGGATAAGGTAACAAAGGGATGGGTTGTCAGAGTTAAGGAAAAGGATAAGCCAGCTCGTTATGATTTTCAATACAAAGATGCCGACGGATACAACGTACAGTTTGAGGGTCTCTCACGTTTGTTCAAGAAAGAGTACTGGAATTATGCTAAACTCATATCAGGTATTCTTAGACACGGCATGCCTATTCCTAATGTAATAGATCTTATCTCTAAACTCAACCTTGATACCGATACTATCAACACATGGAAAAATGGTATAGTACGTGCGTTAAAGAATTACATAAAAGACGGCATTATTATTGAAGGAGAAACATGTCCTACTTGCGGAGAAAAAATTATATTCACCAATGGTTGCAAGCAATGCAACTCTTGCGGCTGGAGTAAGTGCGGTTAATTCTATACTTGCAAACATTATTGCAATGTAAAAAAGCAAACCACGCACCTTTTAAGGTTGAAGAGCGTTTTATTTGCATATTCCAAAAAAAGGTTGTACTTTTGCAGCCCTAAAACGGTGGATGTAGCTCAGCTGGTTAGAGCATCAGATTGTGGTTCTGAGGGTCGTGGGTTCGAGTCCCATCTTCCACCCAAATATAAGGGGACTAATTGGTAATGAATTAGTCCTTTTTCTTTATATATCAAGATGACGGGAAAAGTAATTGAGACAAGAGGTTATCATTCGTTGGTAAAGACTAAGGAATATGGCGATATAAGTTGTATTTTGCAAGGAAAATTGCGTCAGAAAGACATTTCTTCCACCAATCCCGTTGCAGTAGGCGATTATGTTGAGATAATATACGACTCAAAGACAGGTTCAGGGTCGGTAATCAAGGTAATGGAGCGGCGAAATTATGTTGTCAGGCAATCAACTAAGCTTTCCAAGAGCATACATATAATTGCGGCAAATGTGGATTGCAGTTATCTCATCGTAAATGTATCAAATCCCGTAACGTTATTTTCTTTCATTGACCGCTTTCTTGTTTCCTCCGAAGCGTTTGGTGTTCCTGTTACGATTATCATTAATAAAAAAGACATACTTACGCCGAAAGAAATTGAGGATGCTTTAATTCTGAAATATATCTATTCACAAGCGGGTTATGAAGTAAGGTTTCTGTCGGCTCATACCAAAGAAGGTATTGACGAATTGAGAGAAGAATTAAACGGAAAGACCTCTCTGTTTTCCGGAAACTCAGGTGTCGGCAAGTCTGCTTTGCTTAATGCCCTCAATCCTTCGTTCAATCTTAAAGAAGGCAACATTTCCGACACTTATCAAAAGGGAAAACACACTACAACCTTTTCTAAAATGCTTTTTCTCAACGATTATACCGCCGTAATAGACACTCCCGGCATCAAAGCCTTCGGTCTGACGGCTATAAAGAAGGAAGAACTTGCTATGTTCTTTCCTGAATTTCGCAGTCGCTTAAAAGATTGCAGGTTTGCCAACTGTACTCATCTGCATGAGCCGCATTGTGCAGTTATAAAGGCGTTGGAAAATGAGGAAATAGCACCTGAAAGATATGATAGTTACTTAAAAATGATGGAGGACTACTTATGAGAGCCGTGATTCAAAGAGTAAAACAGGCAGAGGTCATTGTGGGCGAGCAAAAAGCCCAAATCGGCAAAGGATTGGTCGTTTTGGTATCGGTAGAGGAAGCAGACACACAGGAAGACATTGTTTGGTTGGCACAAAAGATTGTTAATATGCGCATATTTGACGAAAACGGCGTCATGAATCTCTCTTTGTCGGACGTAAATGCCGAATTAATGATAGTAAGTAACTTTACACTTCACGCTTCTACTAAAAAAGGCAACCGACCTACGTATTTGCTGGCGGCAAAGCGTGAAATATCCGAACCGATGTACGATAAATTTGTGCAATACTTCATTTCCGAGTATTCTATTGATGTAAAAACGGGATGTTTCGGTGCAGATATGCTGGTAAATATTGCTAATGACGGACCGGTTACAATAATTATTGATTCAAAACTTCGTTTCTAAATATGAAAACATTGTTTCTTGTGTTTATAATGGTGCTTGCCGTTTTGCTTCTTTGCTTTGCAGGATTGGGAATCAAGATTTTGTTGAAAAAAAACGGCGAATTCAAACGCTCATGTGCCTCTTGCGACCCTTACACGGGCGAAAGACAAGGATGCTTGTGCGGTAAGAAAGATATGAATACGCCTTGCGAAAAAGACAAACAGCATTCCATTCTTGAGATTAACAAGAATCTGTTGGACGAACTTTGATTTGCTATTGATTAGCCTTGATTTCCTTTAAATTTTCGTTGATCATATCCCGCAGAGCCTTGATTATATCGGCATTATTCAGGCTCATACCATCCAGAACGCTCTTTATCTCATCGGTATCAAAGACATAAGTCCCATCATCGGTCGTATGCGTATATACAAACCTTATTTGCTCATTCATAGCCGCCGTAAAAACAATCGCATCCGCCAAATCGCCCAACGGAGGTCTGTCAATATTGTTATGCTCAAACCAAAAGCGTAAAACAGTACCTGCTCCCAATTCGCTCTTTAAGTCAAAGCCTCCATTGCATTGCTCACAATTCATCTTCACAAGCGGCAATCCCAAACCTACTTTGCGGGTTGAGCGTGTTGTTGTGTAGGGATCGGTTACTTTTGCCAACAATGACGGCGACATTCCTTTGCCGTTGTCTATTATTTCAAAGGAATAAACATTTTCTTTGAGACTATCCTTCACGTTGAGGTCAATTCGTGTGCTGCCAACAACGGTAGAATTCGCCAATAAGTCCAAAACGTGCATTGATAAGTCTTTCATACGCCGTATTATCTTATTCCTGTGTAAAATTAGGATTAAAGGTTTTGTCCAAATACTCTTGCAGGGCGGTAAGAGTTACATTCTCCGTTATAATACCTGCTTCGGCAATAGAGATACGTCCTGTCTGCTCACTGACAATAACTGCTACGGCATCGGAATCTTCTGTTATGCCGACAGCAGACCGATGCCGCAAGCCGTAATTAACAGGTATTTCCTTACTATGGCTAACCGGCAAAATGCAACGAGCAGCCCTTACTCTGTTGCCGTCAATTATCAGCGCCCCATCGTGTAAGGGCGTATTCTTAAAAAAGATTGTTTCAATCAATTGAGCGTTTATCTGTGCCTCAAAGGCTTCTCCCGACATTATAACTTCTTCTAATTTGTCTGTTCGGCAGATAACAATCAACGCTCCGCAGAAAGAATGCGACATATGCCCGCAAGCCTGCACCAAAGCAGTAGTATCCAGATTGCGAACCTTAGTCGGCTTTGCTTTTCTGAACAACCATTTGTATCTTCGCTTAACAAGTATCTTTGAACCTATCATATTGAGGAACGCTCTTATCTCCGGCTGAAATATTATAATCATTGCGATGATTCCTACCGAGATAAAGCCCCCCATAATCTCACTTAAATACTGTAATTTCAAATAAGAAACTACTTTCCAGAAGATATAAATCGCTATAACGCCGATAAAAATACTACGAGCGGTCGTTCCCTTAATCAGTTTGTAGATTCCGAAAAAGATAAACACCACAAGAATTACGTCAATGAAGTCTCTAAAGTTGTGAAATGGGAAAATTGTTGTCAGTATCATAATTTTAGTTGTTATATTCCTTATTATATAATGAGTAAAGCTTCACACACTCGCACGCTTGCTTCACATCGTGGGCACGAATGATTGAAGCACCGTTTTGAAGTGCGAAAGCGTGAAGAAATGTCGTGCCGTTAAGAGCCTCTTGCGGCGTTACAGCGAGCGGTTTCCAAATCATGGTTTTGCGAGATATGCCTGTAAGTATCGGCAAATCAAATACCTCAAACTCCTTTTGGCGTTTGAGCAACTCATAATTATGTTCCAACGTTTTACCAAAGCCAAAGCCGAGGTCAAGAACAATATCCCGCACTCCCAAATCCCTTAATACCGCTATCTTATCAGAAAAGTACTTGCAGATGTCAAGCACCAAATTATCATAATGAGCATTCTGCTGCATTTTATCAGGTGTTGCGGGGGTATGACAAAGGATGTACGGCACATTGCAGCGAGATACCGCCTCAAAAAGACCTTTGTCAAATTGCCCTCCTGATATGTCGTTTATAATATCTGCTCCCGCTTCAACGGTAGCCCGTACCACATCGCTCCAAACAGTATCCACGGAAATAATACTTTGAGGGAATCTGCTCTTCACTGCTTTTATCACGGGCAAAAGGCGTTTCGTTTCCTCCTCTGCCGATATTAGTTCAGCATTAGGACGTGTTGAGCAAGCACCTAAGTCAATTATGTCGCCGCCCTCTGCAATCACCTGCTCGCAACGCCGCATCGCCGCATCAAAATCAAGATATGCCCCGCCGTCATAAAAGGAGTCTTCCGTCAAATTAACGATGCCCATCACCAAAGGCTGATTGATAGTCAGCAAGCGTCCTTTCAAGTTAAAGATGTGATGTTTCATAAATTTTATACCTTTGTCCGTCAATTTGAAGCATTAAATCAATTTAGTAAAATCATATTTAAACCACTGCAAAAGTAATAAAAAATGGATACAAGCAAACAATACGATGATGTAATAAGGAAATGCCGCTCATTATTCACTGCAAAATTAAAAGATTATGGGGCTTCGTGGCGCATATTCAGGCTTTCGTCGCTCACAGACCAGATTTTCATCAAGGCAAACCGCATTCGCACCATTGAAAACACGGGCATACAACTTGTAGAGGACGATATATTGAGCGAATTTGCGGGAATATTGAATTATTCGGTCATTGCGCTCATACAAAACGAACTCGGCACGGGTCAGGACGGCTCTTTGGAGTTTTCAAAAGCCGCAGAACTCTACGATAAGTTCGTTTTGCAGGCGAAAGACTTGATGACAAAGAAGAATCACGACTATTCCGAGTCGTGGCGTCAAATGAGAATATCCTCAATCACCGATTTGATACTCGTAAAGATACTTCGGCTCAAACAAATTGAGGACAACAGCGGGCAGGTGCTCGTAAGCGAGGGAGCAGACGCCAATTACCTTGACATCATTAACTATTGCGTCTTCGCATCCATTCGTTTGACGGAGTAGAAATCCCCTTCCAACGCCACAATATCAAGTAATATCGTGCGATTCGCACCTTTCAACGCCCTGAAATTACAGAAAAAACTCACAAAAGCAACTTACAGAAAAAATTCAACCTCATTTCAACGCCTCAAAACGCCGTTTTTCAGAAATAAGGGCTTAAAAACGGGGGTTTTTTAGCAGTTTTGAAGGCGGTTTTTCGCCGTTTTGCCAAAATATTCCTTGCTTTCATTCACACGAAATCAAGCTTTAGAACTCTGAAATCAAGCTTTAGAATTCTATAATCAAATTCCAGCGTTCTGAAGTCAAGTTTCAGCGTTACGAAAGCAAGTTTCGTGATTTTGAAGTCAAATTTTGCTACTTTTAAAGCAAATTCCCTGTGAATAAAGCATTTGTTGGCGGTTGCGGATGCTGATTATGCCCTAAAAAAACGTCTCTTCAAATTTTCAAGACGGCACTTTTGTCCAACCGAAGGGCGTTCGTGGCTCTACGGGCTTCGTATGGCGTTTTTGGAATTTGAGATGACGATTTTGGAAACTTATACAAAAAATTGTAAAGTTCATTTGCGGGGGGTCTTGCAAGGAATCTGTAAGTTTTTCCTTCCTTTCGCCCCGATATTATTTGATTTCATTGCGGCGGAAGCAAAAAACATCGCACAGAAACGCACTTTCGCGGCGTTGGAAGGGCGTTTTGCAGCACCAATATTTGCTTTTGTTAATATAAAACGAACTAAATAAGTAATTTTTTGTACCTTTGCCGCCTTTAAAACAAACGAATATAAAATTATGACGAGCATTAACGATATTAATTTCAAAGGCAAGAAGGTCCTTATAAGGGTTGATTTCAACGTTCCTTTGGATAAAAACAAGCAAATCACGGATGATTCCCGTATTGTTGAGTCTCTGCCCACTATAAAGAAACTTATAGCAGACGGAGGTAAGGTAATAATGATGGCACACTTCGGAAGACCGAAACAAGGCGGCTTTGAAGAAGATTATTCCCTCAAACCGATTGTCGGATACGTGGAAAAAATGCTGGGAAAGAAGGTTGCATTCACACAGAAGTTGCTTTTTGACAACGAAGTGCTGGATATGATAAACTCTTTGCAGGATGGAGATGTGATGTTGCTTGAAAACATTCGCTTCTATCCTCAGGAGACAAAAGGCGATGTTGATTTTGCCGAAAAGATTGCGGCTCTTGGCGACTGCTATATCAACGATGCGTTCGCTGCTTCGCACAGAAATCACGTTTCTACTTGCACTCTGGCTCATTTTTTCCCAAATCATCGCTATTTTGGCTACTTAATGGAGCACGAGGTAACGAATCTGCAGCGTCTTATGAGGAATGCAGGGCGTCCTTTCACGTCTGTCATCGGCGGAGCGAAGATTTCGTCCAAGATAAACATACTTGAATCCCTTATTGACAAATCGGACAACATTCTTATAGGCGGAGGTATGGTTTTTACTTTCCTTAAAGCACAGCAAAAGACGATTGGCAGCTCTCTTTGCGAGGATGATTGCATTGAAGAGGCAAAACGGATTATGGAAAAGGCAAAAGCAAAAAATGTAAGCCTGTTGCTGCCCGTTGATGTGGTGATTGCCGACCGCTTTGCCAACGATGCAAACCGCAAAACGGTGAGTGCGGATGATATTCCTTCCGATTGGATGGGTATGGACATAGGAGAGAAAACTTCTGCTTTGTATCAGGACGTTATTATGAAGAGTCAGACCATTCTTTGGAACGGTCCGATGGGTGTCTTTGAGATGGATAACTTTGCAACAGGCACTAAAAATGTTGCTCTCGCAGTTGCCGATGCTACTGACAAAGGTGCGTTCTCTACAATAGGCGGTGGCGATTCCGTTGCGGCGATACATTTGTTCAATCTCGGAGAACGGGTGTCTTATGTCTCAACAGGCGGCGGTGCAATGCTGGAATATATTGAGCAAGGCACGTTACCGGGCATCGATGCGATATTAAAATAGAATATAATGCGAATATAAAATGATAGTACTTGTTACCGGTGCAACATCAGGAATAGGCAAAGCAACAGCAGAGGCTTTCGCAAAACTGAAATACAGTCTTATAATCACAGGACGAAGAAACGACAGACTCTTACGCCTTAAAGATATGCTGGAAAGCAAATATGATATAGATGTTATGGCTTTATGTTTTGACGTTCGCAACAAAGATGAAGTCGAAGCGGCACTTGGAAGCCTTGATAGCAAATGGCAGGAGATTGATATCTTAATCAACAACGCCGGACTGGCTGTCGGCAAAGAGCCTTTGCAGGAAGGTTCTTTTGATGATTGGGAACGGATGATTGATACCAACATCAAGGGTCTGCTTTACGTTACTCGCAACGTTCTTCCTTTAATGTGCAAGCGTAAAAGGGGACATATAGTCAATATTTGCTCCATTGCGGGCAAGGAAGTCTATGCAGGCGGCGGTGTTTATTGCGCTTCCAAGTCTGCGGTCAATGCTCTGTCGCAAAGTATAAGGATTGACGCCGTTCCTTTCGGCATTAAGGTTACCAATATCTGCCCCGGTGCCGTTGAAACGGAGTTTTCCATCGTCAGATTCAAGGGTGATGAGGATAAAGCGGCATCTACCTACAAGGGATTTGAGCCTTTGACAGCCGAAGACGTTGCTTCAACAATCGTTTATTGCACAACGCTGCCGCCGAATGTCAATATAAATGATTTGGTTCTGATGCCGACGGCGCAAGCCACTGCAACAATATTTCATAAAGAGTAATCAAAAATGCAAAACCACTATTCATTAACGCCAAACGCTTTTCGGCAGTACGTAGCGCAAGTCGGCGAGATTGACAACATAATGATAGACGTGCAAAGTGCCGAAGGAATTTACGTTTATGACACAAGCGGCAAGCAATACATTGATATGCTGTCGGGAATCTGCGTTGCAAATATCGGGCATCGTCATCCTGCCGTTATGAAAGCAGTCAAAGACCAGATGGAACGCTATATGCACGTAATGGTTTATGGAGAATTTGTGCAGAGTCCTCAATATAAATATGCCAAAGCCCTTATTGATGTATTGCCTGAGGGTTTGGACAAGATATTCATTGTCAATAGCGGCTCGGAAGCAATAGAGGGTGCGGTTAAAGCAGCAAAAATATTTACAAAACGAAAGGAAATCATCTCTTTTACCAACTCTTATCACGGTTCTACAACGGTTGGCGTGAGTATGATGAGCGAAGAAAAATTCAGAAAGCCGTTTGAGCCGCTTCTTCCGCAGTGTCGGCAGATTAGATTCAACGATGAAGAGGATTTAATGAAGATTACGGAAAATACTGCTTGCGTTGTGGCTGAGATAATGCCCGTTGGTTGCAGCGTAACCTTACCTGAAAATGATTTTATAAAGAAATTGCGGCATAGAACAAAGGAAGTCGGGGCTGTTCTCATACTTGATGAAATTCAAACGGGCTTTGGTCGCACGGGAAAGTTGTTTGCCTTTGAACATTACGACATTGTGCCGGACGTAATCTGCATAGCAAAATCCATGGGCGGCGGAATGCCGATAGGAGGCTTTGTAGGCAGCCGTGCAATTATGGATTCGCTGGACAATCATCACCCTTTAATCGGTCATGCCAGCACTTTCGGCGGACATCCTTTGAGTTGTGCGGCGGCAAGTGCCGTTTTGGAGACTTTAACCAAAGAAAAAATAATTGACGATGTTGAAAACAAGGGGCTATATCTTCGTAATAAATTGGTGCATCCGCAGATTAAAAGTGTAAAAGGCAAAGGTCTTTTCTGTTCTATTGCGTTACAGCAGCCCGAACGCTGGCAAGAAATTCTTATTGCAATGTTTCGCAACGGCATAATCACAGGAACACATCTTTTTAACAGCGGAGCATTGAGCATAAAGCCCCCTTTAACCATCACTTACGAACAAATGGACCAGGCATGCCAAAGAATAATTGCTGCTTTTGACACTTTGTAATCCCCCTACCCTGTTTGTGCGTATCGGTGTGTCTCACACAGAGATTAATCCGACATTATGTTTTCCTAAAAGGCTGCTTGTGCGTGTCGCACTGACATTATATTTTTATCAAACACTGTTTCATTTACACCGAAGGCTGTTTGGTTAAAATGAAAGGCTGTTTTATTTTAACCAAACAGCCTTTCATTTCAGCGATATCAAACCTTATAAAAGCGAAACAAAAAAGGTCGGCACCGAAACGCCGACCCAATCAAATATTATTAACATTAGTTATTGTCCCATAATGGTTTCTATTTCCGAAATGGTCTTCGGAATGGCTTTTCCGAGCGTTCTGCATCCGCTTTTGGTAACAAGAATGTCGTCTTCTATCCTTATACCTCCGAAATCCTTGTATTTATCAACATTATCGTAATTAATAAACTCGGCACATTTGCCTTCGCTTCGCCATTGGTCAATAAGAGCAGGAATGAAATAGCATCCCGGTTCATTGGTAATAACGAATCCTTCCTCCAATTCCCTGCCTAAGCGTAATGATGCCAAGCCAAACTGCGATGAACGCTTATATTTTCTATCGTAACCTACGTAATTCTCGCCGTAATTCTCCATATCATGAACGTCAAGTCCCATCATATGACCAAGACCGTGAGGCATAAACAAACCCATCACGCCTTCCTTTACCGCATCATCAACGTTGCCTTTTATCAAACCAAGATTTTTTAATCCCTCTGCTATCTTTGTAACAGCGGCAATATGAATTTGGCTGTACGGAACATTAGGACGTATTAATGAAGGCACAAGTAACTGAGCATCTAACACTGCCTGATAAATATCCTTCTGCCTTTGGTCAAATTTTCCTCCCACAGGAACGCTGCGAGTTATATCACTGCAATATCCCATTGGGTTTTCGCTACCTGCATCCGACACAACCATTCTGCCAACCTTTAATTGCAGGCTGTGGTCGTGCCCATGCAAGATTTCTCCGTGCGTTGTAAGGATGACAGGGAAAGATACAGGTCCGCCACCTGCCAATGCCAAGCCCTCCATTGCTCCTGCTATCTCATATTCGTAAATACCCACTTTTGCAGACATACGCATCATCGTGGTATGCATTTGATATGCCGTACCGATAGCATTTTCTATTTCGGCTATTTCCTCTTCCGACTTAACGGAACGCTGCTTAATGATAGCCTTCATAAGTTCTACCGATGAGTAAGCGGTAACATAATCTTTTTTTATATGCACTAATTCGGACAAATAATTGATTGTTCTTGCACGATATGGCGTTACATAGTGTATTTTCCTTCTTTTATCAATCGCTTCGTTAATCATATCGGCAAGGTTCTTCAATGTACCGACATTTTTCACGCCAATCTCATCAGCCCTATCTCGCATTGACGGCACGGGACCTGTCCAGATTATATCATCCATTGATACGTCTTCTCCGAAGAGATATTCCTCACCGCTATTACAATCAATCACTCCAACCAAATCCTGTAAATTGTGAGCAAAAAAGTATCTGAATGTGCTATCTTGCCGAAATGTATAAGTATTGTTAGGATAATTAAAGGCGGCATCTGTGTTTCCGACTATTAAAATCAAGCCTTCCGCAACGTCTATTGCCAATTGCTTACGTCTTTTTTGATAAATTCCTTTCTTGAACATAGTTTATTTTATTTAATCTTTGATTTATTCTATCTTTACTAAGATTTAGATGTTTGATTGCTGCAAATTTAGCAAAAAGTATTTAATCAAGATTAATTAGAAAAAAAAATGTACTTTTGCAAACCTCATATAAACCAAATATTTTTTTTAGAAAATGCAATCAGATAACGAAATGAACGAATTTAATTTGGGAGAATCCATACGATTCATACTTAAATACTGGAAAGTATTGGCAATAGTATTTGTTTGCTCGGCAATAGTTACCGGGTGTATAACTTTCTTTTTCCCGAATCTTTACAAATCACAAGTAACCTTGCTTTCCGCCGATTCCAACTCAATATCAAAAGGTATTTTATCAAATATGGATGTTGCAGATCCTCTTAATTTCGGCACTGAAAAAGAGGTTGAACACACTTTAGAATTGCTTACGTCTGGCAAAATAATGAGTGATGTTATTTCAAAGTTTGATTTGAAGAATCATTACGGTATTAAGGCAGAAGGAGAAGACCTAAACGACAGATTGGGTCGCAAACTATATAACAGAATTAAAGTAAAAAGAACGGAGAATCTTGGTATCAAAATAATGGTTTGGGATACCGACCCAAAGTATGCTGCTGACATGGCAAATTATATTGTAGAGCGTTTAACTGCATTGAGAACATCTATGAAAAAAGCAAAAATGGATTCCATTTGTGTGGCTATTGAAAAATCCAAATCTGCATTTGAGAATAACATAAAGATACTTTCAGACTCAGTATCTTTGTTGAGTAAGCAGTATGGAATATTTGATCCCGATATTGAAATAGAACGTTGGGCGCAGGAAATGGCTAAACAGGTTGCGGCAGGCAATACAGCGGCTATAGCAAGATTAGAAAAGCGTTATGAGAACTTCCAAAACGGCGGAATGCAAATTGCAAACCTTAGATTGCAGATTGAATACAAACAGATATCACTTAGAGTTTGGAATGAGCAGTTGGAAAAGGCTAAAATAGACGCTAACGCCAACATACCGACCGAATTTGTATCGGAATATGCGTATCCGGAATATTTTAAAGACAAACCAAAACGTACTCTCATTACTTTATTTGCTGCTTTGTGCTGTACATTGTTATCAATAGGCATTTTGGTTATAAGAGATAAGGTAAAGGCTATAAAGGCTCAATAATGATTGGTGCTAACCTTATAAAGCAATCAATAAAACCAATTTTACAATGGTGGAAAGGTCTTTCTGATAATTGTAAGACCTATATATCTATTGCTGTTATTTGCGTTGCTTTTATTGGAGGCGGAATTGGATTCATTCTTGATGAGTATTATTTTTATGCTTTCATCCCTTTAGCATTTTTATGTTTGATTTTCTTAAAATATAACTTCACAAAAGGACTTCTACTCATTGCTCTGCTAACGCCTTTTAGTATAGATTTAGTGCTGAATAAAAATGGCTTTACGCTTTCTATGCCTTCAGAACCGATAATGATTGTAATGATGCTGGCTTTTATTTGGATGGTTCTATTTACAGGAAAGTATAGTCTCAGTTATGTCAAGCATCCTATTTCTATTTGTATATATGTATATATCGGATGGGCGTTAATCAGTTCTCCATTTAGCACAGAACCATTAATAAGTTTCAAATTTATCGTATCAAGGCTTTGGTTTATTCTTCCTATGTTTTTCATTGCCCTGCCGTTTTTTCAAAATCTGAAAAATATACGAACTTTCGTTATCTGCTACTCTATTTCACTTTTAATGGTTATTCTTTATAGCACAATAAACTTTATAAACATGGAATTTAACTATAACGCCGCACACTTTGTAATGCAGCCTTTTTATAATGATCATACTGCTTATGGTGCTATTATTTCTCTTTTTATTCCTATTAGTCTATTTTATGCGTTTTCAAAGAGTGCAACGAAGAATAAATGGTCAAAAATCTTTTTTATTTTTATGTCTGCGGTATTGATAACAGCACTTATTCTTTCGTATTCAAGAGCAGCGTGGTTAAGCATGGTATTTGCACTTGGTGTATGGATAATAATAAAGATGAAAATTAAACTCAGAAATTTACTTTTAGTAATTTCCGTAGGAGGATTGCTGATTTTCACAGGATGGGATGTGATTTTACAACGATTAAATCAAAATTCACAGGATTCTTCCGGCAAAATTATTGAACATATTACCTCTATGAGCAATATATCTACTGATGACAGTAATGTAGAACGAATTAACAGATGGTCATGTGCTTTGAGAATGTTCAATCAAAAGCCGGTTTTCGGCTTCGGAGCAGGAACTTATCAGTTTAAATACGCCGCTTACCAAAAATCATGGCAAATAACAAGTATTTCAACCGATTTCGGAACACTCGGCAATGCTCATAGCGAATATTTAGGCTCGCTTGCTGAAATGGGAGTTATTGGTTTGGTTAGTATAATATGTATCTTCGGCACTACAATATTTATAGGTATAAGAACATATCGGCGTTCTACCAACAAGGTTATTAGCGGTCTATCATTATCATTAACACTTTCTCTCATTACGTACTATTTTCATGGCTTTCTAAATAACTTTTTAGATACGGATAAACTGGCTGTGCCATTTTGGGCTTTCACCGCCGCAATTGTAATACTTGATATAAAATGCAGAAACAAAAAAGAAAATGATAATTTATTAACGCAAAATAATATTATTAGTAAATAACATAAAAATATATAGAATTATGGCAACATTTTTGACAAAATTATTTGGAAATAAAAGTGACAAAGACATGAAGGAGCTTCGTCCTAAATTGGAAGAAACTCTTGCCGCTTACGATAAGATAAAAAATCTCTCAAATGATGAATTGAGGGCAAAAACTCGTGAATTTAAGGAAAAGATTCAGACTGCTATTGCTGATGAGGAATCAGAAGTAAATCGGATGAAAAAGCAGATGGATGAAAATCTTGATATGCCGATTGAAGATAAACAACGTATTTATGAACGTATTGAAGAAATTGAAGAAAATATTTATACCAAAACACAAAAAGTCCTTAACGACATTTTACCCGAAGCATTTTCGGTTGTAAAAGAAACTGCTCGCCGATTTTGTGAGAACAGCAAAGTAGAAGCAACTGCTACGGATTTTGACAGAGAATTAGCGACACGTAGAGACTGCGTGCATATACAGGGAGATAAAGTATTCTTTGACAATGAATGGCTTGCTGGTGGCTCATTGATTAAATGGGATATGGTTCATTATGATGTACAATTAATCGGTGGCACTGTACTTCATGAAGGTAAAATTGCAGAAATGGCAACAGGTGAAGGAAAAACATTAGTCGCTACCTTACCTATCTATCTTAATGCTTTGCCTGGGAAAGGTGTGCATATTGTAACTGTTAATGACTATTTGGCAAAAAGAGATTCTGAATGGATGGGAATGTTATTTGAGTTTCACGGACTAAGTGTTGATTGCATTGATAAGCATGAGCCGTCTTCCGCTTCTCGTCGCAAAGCTTATCAGGCTGATATTACGTATGGCACAAACAATGAGTTCGGTTTTGACTACCTTAGAGACAATATGTGTAGCAATACCTCAGAAATAGTACAGCGAAAACATAATTACGCCATAGTGGATGAGGTTGATAGCGTCTTGATTGATGATGCAAGAACACCATTAATTATTTCAGGACCTACACCCAAAGGAGATGACCAAGAATTTGAACATTTCTGCCCTATTATTGAGAAATTATACAATGCACAAAGATTACTTGTAACTCAAATCTTGGCAGATGCAAAAAAAGCCTTACATGAAAATCATACATCGGAAGAAGAGTTGCAAGGAGGTATGCTATTATTGAGAGCTCATCACGGATTACCTAAAAATAAGGCTTTAATCAAATTCCTTTCCGAAACAGGAATGAAAGCATTGATGCTTAAAACGGAAAACAAGTTTATGCAAGATCAGAGTAAAGAGATGTACAAGATAGATGATGAACTTTACTTTGTAATTAGCGAACAGCTAAATTCAATAGAACTTACAGAAAAAGGTATTGATTTCCTTTCCAAATTGGGAGAGAATCCTAAAATGTATCTATTACCTGATGTAGGCTCTGAAATAGCTGAACTGGAAAAGCAAGACTTAACTCCAAGCGATAAAGCAGCCAAAAAAGATGAAATAATGCAAAACTATGCCGTTCAATCCGACAGAGTGCATACAATTAATCAACTTTTGAAGGCATACGCTATGTTTGAAAACAACGTAGAGTATATTGTGATAAACAATCAGGTCAAAATAGTAGATGAACAGACTGGTCGTATAATGGAAGGCAGGCGTTACTCGGATGGATTGCATCAGGCAATAGAAGCAAAAGAGAAAGTAAAGGTTGAAGCCGCTACTCAAACTTATGCAACTATCACATTGCAGAACTATTTCCGTATGTACAAAAAACTTGCAGGTATGACAGGTACGGCAGAAACGGAAGCAGGAGAACTTTGGAATATTTACAAATTGGATGTTGTTACAATACCGACCAATCGTTCCGTAATACGAAAGGACAATGAAGATTTAATCTACAAAACCAAGAGAGAAAAATTTGCAGCCGTCATAAACGAGATAGAAAACCTTATAAACCAAAATCGCCCTGTACTTGTCGGCACAACATCGGTAGAAACATCCGAATTATTGAGCAAAATGCTAAAACTACGCCATATTCCGCACAATGTACTCAATGCAAAACTCCATAAGAAAGAAGCAGATATTGTTGCGGAAGCAGGAAGGGCTAAAACAGTTACTATTGCAACAAATATGGCAGGTCGTGGTACAGACATAAAACTTGGAGATGGTGTAAAGGAAGCAGGTGGTTTGGCAATTATCGGCACAGAGAGACATGAATCTCGTCGTGTTGATAGGCAGTTACGAGGTCGTGCGGGACGACAAGGAGATCCCGGTAGCAGCCAATTCTTTGTCTCTCTTGAAGATCATCTTATGAGATTGTTCGGTTCCGACAGAATGGTCAAAATGATGGACAGGCTCGGCATAAAAGAAGGAGAAGTCATTCAGCATTCAATGATGACCAAAAGCATAGAAAGGGCGCAGCGAAAGGTTGAAGAAAATAATTTCGGCATACGTAAAAGGTTGCTGGAATATGATGATGTTATGAACAACCAACGTACTGTCATTTACACCAAACGCCGTAATGCTCTATACGGAGATAAATTAGAAATAGACATATCAAACATGATGTACGATACTTTGGAGTATTTAGTCGGCGAGATGAAAAACAATTACAATGATTTTTGCCTTGAATTCATCAAATTATGCGGAACTGAGGCTAAAATAACCGAAAAAGAATTTCTCAACAACAGAAACACTGATATTGTAGATGAATTACATCAGCAGATATATAATCATTACAAGGAAAGAATGGATAAAATTGCTCAACAAGCCTTTCCTTTTGTTAAAAACATATATGAGAGCAAGAATTTCGTATATGAAAATATCGCTTTCCCAATTACAGACGGTGTAAAGACCCTTAATGCCATTGCACCTATTGAACGTTCTTATCAAACAGCGGGAAAAGAAATTAGTTTGTCCGTTGCAAAGAGCGTTACCTTATATTTCATTGATAATGCTTGGAAAGAAAATCTCAGAGAGTTGGATGATTTGAAACAATCGGTACAAAATGCTTCTTATGAGCAGAAAGACCCATTGCTTATATACAAATTGGAATCCTTTGGCTTGTTTGAAAAGATGATAAACGAGATTAATCGCGATATAACAACCTTTTTATGTCGTGCATCCTTGCCAATAGCCGACAACATCAAAGAAACACAAGCACCGACTACCAATCACGGCAACACCAAAACATCTCGCGAGGAACTAAAAGCAAACAATCCGTCCGAACCACAAAAGATACAGCCGGTGCATGTTGAAAAGAAAGTCGGGAGGAATGACCTTTGTCCTTGCGGAAGCGGTAAGAAGTACAAGAATTGTCATGGAAATAATCTAAACTAATCTCTTGGCGGCAGGTATTCAGAGATAAAACACTCAAAACTAAAATCCAATCGCACAGATATACATCTGATTATCAGCATACCTGATTTGCCTGAAATAAAACCAAGTTTGGTAAAAATAAAAGGCTGTTTCATCAACACGAAACAGCCTTTTATTTTAATATTGTCAGATAATATTTTTAAGAAATCTCTTTTACCGACATCCTACATTGAGAAAACAATCTCCCCATCTCTTCCGTCCAGCGTAATATCCGATTGGGCTGCAACAGAACCATTTATCAAGGCAATGGAAAGAGGATTGACGACCATCTTTTGAATTGCTCTTTTGACAGGTCTTGCTCCTAATTCAGGGTCAAAGCCATTGTCCGTAAGGATATCAACAGCCGCCGGCGTGTAATTGAGGTTTATATTCTTGTCTTTAAGATTTGCCGTGAGCAAACGCAGCTGCAATTCAACTATCTTGCGTACCTGCTCAATGGACAGAGAGTTAAAGGTTATGATTTCATCAATACGATTAATAAATTCAGGTCTCATAAGAGTCTTAAGTTGTTCTTGCGTAGCGTTTGAAGTCATTATTATAATAGTGTTTTTGAAATCCACCACACGACCTTTATTATCCGTCAGACGACCATCTTCCAACACCTGCAAAAGAATGTTGAATATGTCGGGATGTGCTTTTTCTATTTCGTCCAGAAGAACTATTGAATAGGGTTTGCGTCTTACGGCTTCCGTTAATTGACCTGATTCCTCATAACCTACATATCCGGGAGGCGCTCCTATCAATCGCGACACTGTATGCCGCTCTTGATATTCGCTCATAT
This sequence comes from Bacteroidales bacterium, assembly GCA_031263015.1. Classification (GTDB taxonomy): domain Bacteria; phylum Bacteroidota; class Bacteroidia; order Bacteroidales; family P3; genus JAISGN01. Next base: position 42,755 of record JAISGN010000012.1, on the reverse strand, counting down.
CAATTCGTACCATCAAGTTCTCATCATCAAAAAGTAATTCAGCCAATGCTTTTGCCAATTCAGTCTTTCCGACTCCTGTTGTGCCGAGAAAAATGAACGAACCGATAGGTCGTTTTGCGTCTGCCAAGCCCGAACGGCTTCTTCTTATGGCATCCGACACCGCTTCAATGGCTGCGTCTTGTCCTATAACTCTTTCTTTTAATTTATCTTCAAGATGCAGCAATTTTTCTTTCTCGCTCTGCATCATACGCGCAATCGGTATTCCCGTCCAGCGAGAAACAACCTCCGCAATATGATTATAATCCACTTCTTCGGTCAAAAGTGCCTGCGAACCTTGCATTGATTTAAGTTTTTGCTGATAATCTTCCAATGATTTCTCGGCAGATTTAATTTTTCCATAACGCAATTCCGCTACTTTGCCGTAATCGCCAGCCATTTCGGCGTCTTGAGCCTGCTTTTTGTATGTTTCAATCTTGCGAACCTCGTCCTGAATGGCATCAACCAAGTTCTTTTCAGATTGCCACTTCTGTTGCAAATCGTTTCTCTTGGTTGTAAGTTCATCAATCTCCTTTGTGAGCTCGGCAACTTTCTTTTCGTCATTTTCTTTCTTGATAGCCACTCGCTCAATCTCTAATTGAGTCAAACGCCTCTGCACTTCATCCAATTCTTCAGGCGAAGAATCTATTTCCATACGAAGTTTTGCCGCAGCCTCATCAAGCAAATCAATAGCCTTGTCAGGTAAGAATCTGTTGGTAATATATCTTGCCGACATTTCTGCTGCTGCCACGATAGCCGCATCTTTTATCCTTACGTGGTGATGTACTTCGTATCTTTCCTTAAGCCCTCTCAATATAGAGATAGTATCAGCTACCGAAGGCTCATCAACCAAAACCATTTGGAAACGGCGTTCCAATGCCTTATCTTTCTCAAAATATTTTTGGTATTCCTGCAATGTAGTCGCTCCTATCGCTCTTAATTCTCCTCTTGCAAGAGCAGGTTTGAGTATATTAGCAGCATCCATTGCTCCTTCGCCGCCGCCAGCCCCTACGAGCGTATGTATTTCGTCTATAAACAAGATTACCTCTCCGTCTGAGCCGACTACATCATTTATTACGGCTTTTAATCGTTCCTCAAACTCACCTTTGTATTTTGCTCCCGCAACTAACGCCCCCATATCAAGGGAATAAACCACTCTGTCTTTAAGATTTTCCGGTACATCCTTACGATATATTCTTTGAGCCAAACCTTCGGCTATTGCTGTCTTACCTACGCCGGGTTCTCCAACGAGAACAGGATTGTTTTTGGTTCTTCGTGAAAGTATCTGCAAGACACGCCGTATTTCTTCATCTCTTCCGATAACCGGGTCTAACTTTCCGCTTTTTGCCTCCTCATTAAGATTGCGTGCATACGCATTTAATGCTTCTAATTTATTGTTATTTTGTTCCATAGTCTTATTGTATTTTGCGCAAAGCAAATCAAATTCTATGCCAACGAAGATATAGAGACAAAATAGCATAAAATATGCCATTTAGTCATTAGAAAAGAATAATAAGAGCAGAAAAGGATGCTGTTATTGCAAGGAATCAAGGTATGAAATCATCTTTGCACTCAATACTTCCGCATGACGATATTCGCTTTCTATGCTCCAACCGGCTACATGCGGAGTTAGAACAACGTTATCGGCTTTTCGCAGAAAGTTTATCTCATCCGTGATTGCCGAATCGGCATTATATTCATTATTTAAGCCCTCATATTCAAGCACATCAAGGGCTGCTCCCAATATTTTGCCGTTTCGCATGGCAGAAACCAAATCTCGCGTCCGCACAACCCTACCGCGCGAGGTGTTAATCAAATAAAAAGGATGTGAAAAACTATTAAAAAACGACTCATTCCCCATATAAGCAGTTTCTTCCGTCAAAGGAACATGCAGAGATAGTATTTGCGCTTTTTCAAACAGCCTTTCCAACGATTCTTCTTTGATATAATCATTACCAAAGCCTGTTTTATATTTATCATATGCGATAATATTACACTCAAAGCCCATAAGCCGTTTGGCAAAAGCAGAACCCATATTACCAAAGCCTATAATGCCGACTGTTTTTCCCTTTATCTCAATACCCATATTTTCTTTCCGCCGCCACAATCCCTGTTTCACTTCATTATTTGCTCGGCATATATTATCAAAAAGAGCCAACAACATTCCCAAAGCGTGTTCGCCGACAGCATCTCTGTTACCTTCGGGAGAATTAAAGCACTTTATTCCTTTTTTTTGTGCATATTCGGTATTTATTGCTTCCATTCCCGCCCCTAATCTGCCGATTGCTTTAAGTGAAACAGCCTTATCAATCACTTCTTTGTCTATTTGCGTTTTGCTTCTCACGATTAGCGCATCATAATCGGCTATTTTGTCAAGAAGTTCCGCCCTTTGAATATCGGGAAGTGAGACAAAATCATAACCTGCTTTGCAAAAATTTTCAGCCAAATTGCTTTCGGCTCTGTCTATTAAAAGAATTTTCATTTTTTATCGGAATTACCTGTAACGTAATCAACAAACTGGTTATAATTACCGCAAAACGTATTCATATCTACTTCTTTGTCTATTCCGGAAACACTTCCCTGATGAGAATATTGCCAGAAAGTCCATTTAATCGTTGGTTCCGAACAAAGCTTACAAAGCCATACTGGATAATCATCAAAGTCGGCAGAAAGAATATCTGTCCATGTTTTGCGGTTAGTATATATAATAGGTGTCTTACCATATTCCTTTTCAATCGCACGAAGAAAAATAAATATCTCACTTCGTACCTTGTCTTTATTAAATGAAGAGATAAAATTACCATAAGACATTTCCACATCAATAACAGGAGGCAAATCTATCATATCAGGTTTCACGTTCTTAATAAAGAGTTCCGCTTGCTCCTTTCCTCCTTTTGAGAACCTGAAAAAGTGATAAGCGCCGACAATAATGCCGTTTCGTTTTGCTTCAACAAGGTTTGTGCGCATTTTTCCATCAATAAAATCCGTTCCTTCGGTCGCTTTTACAAATGCAAACCTGATATCGGAGTCGGCAACCTGCTTCCAGTTTATTTTTCCTTGATGTGCCGATACATCAATGCCCCGAACAGGATAATCATAATAGTTTATTTTCACACCGCCGCAAGCATAATAAGTTCTATAATAGTCTATACAATAATCAAATGCCACATAACCGACCAGAAGCACTATTACCGCAACGGCAGACCAGATTACAATGCGTTTCTTACGCTTTTTGCTCACCATTATTGGGCTTTGTAGATGACCGAATCAAAATAAGAAATGGTATCTTTTGAGGATATGAATTTTTCTTTAATCAAATAGACACATTTAAGAGAGTCTTTAACCTGCTCAAACGACTTAACCTGAATATAAAGATAGTTTTGCTGTCCCTTAATGCGGGGTTCATTTTTCACTTTCGGCAAAGTACGCTTCACAATCTGCTCTATCTTTTCATAGGTTGGCTTTAAATTTGTTTTAATCTCCTTTTTAGTCGGCTGAAGCGAGAAAGCCAGAACACGAACGTTGTTTGTGGTATCGTTTAACCTTATTCCATTCAACGCAAATCCCTCAGGAATAGAAGGTTGTTCGGCAAGAGTGTATTCTGTCCTCACTCCGGTTGGTTTTAACCCTGATTTCTTTGCATCTTCCTTCTTTTTCCCGCAAGCAGACAGCATTACGCCAGCAACTAACAGGATTACAATCAATTTCAACTTCATTTTAATTCTACTTTATTTGATTTATGTCGCATAAACGCTGCAAAGATACACTTTTAATTTTGTTTAATTTCTACAAGCACAGATATTGTCATAATTATTCACGCTTTCGTTCTGACAAGAGGTTGTTTCGTGCAAATGAAAGGCTGTTTCGTTCTGACGAAAGGCTGTTTCGTAAAATTTAAACAGCCTTTCGTTCGGACGTAAGCCGGTATTGGGCTAACGATACCTTTTTATATAAAAACCGAATAAGCCCTGCTATAATTATATTTTAATCTTGATTTTATGTAATCCTAATATGCTAAAATTTAATTTGATATCATTACAGCCTAAAGGTAAAATATAAAAACCGTACTAATAAACAAAAAATTCTTGTAGTAAAATATAGCATATTTATTTATTTTTTGTAACTTTGCACTTCCAAACGATTAAATTTATGTTGAGAACGCATAGTTGTAACGAATTAAGAATAGATAATATAGGGCAAAAAGTAGTGCTTTGTGGCTGGTTGCATCGCTCAAGAGACTTAGGGGGGATGACGTTCATTGATCTCAGAGACAGATATGGAATAACCCAACTGACTTTAGATGATTCCAATCAAACGCTATGTGATTTTGCCCGGTCGCTTGGCAGAGAGTATGTATTGCAAGTTGATGGCATTGTCAGGGAAAGAAGCAGTAAAAATCCTAAAATGCCTACCGGCGACATAGAAATAGAGGTTCATAATATTAAGGTATTAAATAAATCGAAAACTCCGCCATTTACCATTGAGGATAACACCGATGGCGGTGATGAATTGAGAATGCGTTATCGTTATCTGGACTTGCGGCGGAATGTTTTGAAGGAAAATCTTGCTCTTCGCCATAGGCTTTCCATTCTTATAAGAAATTATATGAACGATAACGGGTTTATGGAAATTGAAACGCCGTTTCTGGTTAAATCTACGCCAGAAGGCGCAAGGGATTTCGTTGTTCCTTCCCGTATGAACACAGGAGAATTTTATGCTTTGCCGCAATCGCCTCAGACTTTCAAGCAATTGCTTATGGTTGCAGGCTTTGATAAATATTTTCAGTTGGTTAGATGTTTTAGAGACGAGGACCTGCGTGCCGACAGGCAACCTGAATTTACGCAATTGGACTGTGAGATGTCTTTTGTTGAGCAAGAAGATGTGCTAACGATGTTTGAAGGTTTGATAAAGTACCTTTTTTTAAAGGAAAAGAACCTTCAATTTGATGCTTTCCCACGTATGACTTGGGATGAGGCTATGAAATTTTACGGATGCGACAAGCCTGATATTCGTTTTGGTATGCGATTTGTAGAACTTAATGATGTGGCGAAAGGAAATGGCTTTAGCGTCTTTGATAATGCGGAATTGGTTGTAGGAATCTGCGTAAAAGGTTGCGCAGGCTACTCACGCAAGCAATTAGATGAGCTTACAGATTTTGTAAAGCGTCCTCAGGTCGGAGCATCTGGCTTAGCATATATAAAATATGGTGATACGGATGGAGCAGATGTGATAAAATCTTCCGTTGATAAGTTTTATTCACAGGAAAATTTGAAATCCATATTACAAAAGTTCAATGCTGAAAAAGGAGACCTTATCTTGATTCTCGCAGGAGAAAAGATGAAGACACGTTCTGCCTTATGTGCCTTGCGATTGGAAATGGGTAGCAGAATGAATCTTCGTAATAGTGATGTCTTTGCTCCGCTTTGGGTTATTGATTTCCCACTTCTGGAATGGGATGAGGAGACCGGGCGTTATTATGCAATGCATCATCCTTTTACTGCACCAAAACCGAAAGATTATCCGAAACTTTCAACCTCTCCATCCGAAGTAAGAGCTAATGCTTACGACCTTGTAGTAAATGGAGTTGAACTTGGAGGCGGTTCAATACGTATTCACGAAAGAACAATGCAAAACAATATGTTCAAGACTCTTGGTTTTAGTGAAGATGAAGCAAAGCATCAATTTGGGTTTTTGCTGGATGCTTTTGAGTATGGCGCACCTCCTCACGGCGGAATAGCGTTTGGTTTTGACAGAATCTGCGCCGTATTTAGCGGTATAGACTCTATACGTGATTTTATTGCCTTTCCGAAGAACAATAACGGTAGAGATGTTATGTTAAATGCACCTTCCAATATTTCGGATGCACAACTAAATGAATTAAAAATAAGCTTAAAATAAATTTTCAAACAAAAATAACAAGTATTATAAATGAATATGGAAAGAACAAGAAACAAAAACATCATCATGTCTTATGAAGAACATGCGGTGTGCAGTAATTGGGTATCGGATTATAACATTGGGTTTAAATATTATGATCTGAATAGAGACGACGTGCTTTGTACGGATTTTGGAAAAGGTTATAATACCATTTGCTTTCTTTTAAACGGGAGCATTACATTAAGGTATAACGACAGAGATATCTTTGTTGAAAAGGAATCAATGTTTTTCCTTCCGTCATCTTTGCCTTGTAAAATCATAGCAGAGTCAAAAGCATTTGTATTAACCAATAGTTTTAACAAACCTATCAATGCGGTTATTGATACTTGCGAAAGAATGAGTTTAGAGAGTATTGAGGCTCCTTACAACAAAGATAATGAGGCATACAACCCTGTTTTACCGATAAAGAAAAGCCTTTTCTCTTTTCTTAATTTGCTGTCTAAACTTATAGCAGACGGCGTTTATTGCAAGCATTTCCACAATGAGGAGTTCAATAAGTTCCTTTTCTTATTAAGATTCTACTACACAAAAGAAGAAATTGGCAATTTGTTCGCGCCTATCTTAGGAGAAGATATGGAATTTAAGCATTTGGTGTTACAATACTATCATCGCACTGACAACATTAAAGAATTGGCTGATTTATGTGGCTATTCGCTTGCGAGATTTAACCGCTTATTTGCACAGAATTTCCACGAAACTCCATATAAATGGATGCAAAAAAAGAGGCTTCAGCAGGTTATTATCCGTCTTTCGGACAAACACGTAAATATTGCGAACATTGCGAAGGATTTAGGTTTCTCTTCACCGGGACACTTGACCGTTTTCTGCAAAGAATTCCTGCATTTAACGCCTTCTCAATTCAGAAAACAATTACATAATCGCAATAAGATAGGCGATTAAGTCGTCTTGCCGACACAAAAGGAAGCATCACTACAACAATACATTATAATATATTAACGAAAGGCTATTTGGTAAAAATCAAACAGCCTTTTATTTTATTGATATCAGATATAAATTTATTAAAACGAAGGATTATTTTGCTCTTGCAGCATTGCAATAAATTTTTGCTGCAATCTGTCCTCAACTTCTTTGATATCAATCTCGGCATTCAACTCTTTGTGCATAGAAGTCGCCGTTTTGTCGGCAAAGCCGCAAGGATTAATATAATGAAAGTAAGAAAGGTCGGTATTAACGTTAAGAGCAAAGCCGTGCATTGTGATATTGCGGGACGCTTTTACGCCAATGGCACATATTTTGCGGGCTTTGGTCGTGTCGGAATCAAGCCACACTCCCGTTGCTCCTTGCAATCGTCCGCACAAAATGCCGTATTCCGCCATCAAATCAATAATGCACTGCTCCATAAGGAAGATATAATCCTTTAAACCAAGATGAAACTGCTCCAAATCCAAAATCGGATAGCCCACAATCTGACCATAGCCGTGGTAGGTAATGTCTCCTCCCCTGTTTGTCTTATAATACGTAGCGGAAATCTTATTCAGAAACCCCGTATCAACGAGTAAATTATTTGCCTTGCCGTTTTTGCCCAGCGTATAGACGTGCGGATGCTGGCAAAAGACCAAATAATTTTCGGTTTGATGGTTTCCGTCTAATTTTTGTTGCAATTTACGATTAAAAATGTCGGTTTGCCTGTCAAAAGCAGCGGCATAATCTATCGTTCCCCAGTTCTCATAAATTATTTCAGCCATACTATTCATTAATTGCTTCTTCGTAACGCAGATTCTCAATGATAAATTCCTGCCTTTCGGGAGTGTTGTCCCCCATATAAAACCTTAACACTTCTTTTATGCCGCTTTCTTTGTTCAAAAGCACAGGTTCCAATCTTATATCCTTACCTATGAAATTTGAAAACTCATCAGGAGAAATTTCTCCCAAACCTTTGAAGCGCGTTATCTCGGAAGAAGCCCCCAATTCTTTAATTGCGTTCAGCCTTTCTTGCTCCGAATAGCAATAAAGCGTCTTTTTCTTGTTTCTAACCCTGAATAAAGGAGTTTGAAGTATATAAACGTGCCCCGTTTTCACCAATTCGGGAAAGAAAGACAGGAAAAAAGTCATCATAAGCATACGAATATGCATACCATCCACGTCAGCATCGGTCGCAATCACTATATTATTATAGCGAAGGTTGTCCATATCCTCATCAATATTGAGTGCATTATGCAGAAGATTGAATTCCTCATTTGTATAGACTATTTCCTTGCTTTTATTGAAGCAATTATAAGGCTTACCTCTCAAAGAAAATACGGCTTGTGTGCTAACATCACGGCTTTTTGTGATAGAACCGCTCGCACTGTCGCCTTCCGTGATGAAAAGTGTCGTTTCCAATCGGCGTTCGTCCTTTGAATTATAATGAATCTTGCAATCGCGAAGTTTTTTATTCGTAAGGCTAACCTTTTTTGCACTTTCCCTTGCCAACTTCTTCACATTCTGCATACCTTTTCTCTCCTTTTCGTTGAGCAATATCTTTTGGAGAATAGCATCCGCCACATCGGAATGAATATGCAAGTAATCGTCAAGAGCCTTCTTCACATTCTCAATAATAAACGTCTTTACAGCCTGACCACTGCCGTCCGGCTTCATATTAGTTGAGCCAAGCTTGGTTTTAGTCTGGCTTTCAAACACCGGTTCCTCTATTCGCAAACTAATAGCTGAAATCATACCGGAACGAACGTCGGAAGCCTCAAAATCTTTGTGGTAAAAATCTTTTGCAACCTTTACAACAGCCTCACGAAAAGCCGATAAATGAGTACCACCCTGCGTTGTATGCTGACCATTGACGAAAGAATAATTTTCTTCACTGACAACCTTATCCGAATGCGTGATAGCAAACTCAAAACCGTTCTCCTGCAAATGAATAATCGTGTAAAGACCTTCACCTTCCATATTATTATTGAGCAAATCCAGCAATCCGTTGCGAGATTGAAACTTTACGCCGTTATAATACAAAGCAAGGTTGCGATTAAGATAAGCATAATTCCAAATCATCTTCTCTACATATTCATTAAGGTAAGAGAAGTTGCCGAAAAGCCTCACATCGCTGTCGGGTTTGAACTCTATAATCGTGCCATTCGGCTCATCGCAAATACATATTGCGTTATCCTCAACCAAATCCCCGGCATGAAATTTTGCAATCTTGGTTTTGCCGTCTCTTATTGACTGAACACAAAAATATTCGCTCAAAGCATTCACCGCTTTCGTGCCAACGCCGTTCATACCCACTGATTTCTGAAATGCAATGCTGTCATACTTGCCGCCGGTGTTCATCTTAGACACACAATCCACGACTTTCTCCAACGGAATGCCGCGTCCGTAATCACGAACCTTCACCATATTGGTTTCAAAGTTGATTGTGATATCTATTTGCTTGCCCGCACCCATAGCAAACTCGTCAATACTATTATCAATTATCTCCTTCAGCAAAACATATATGCCATCATCGGCAGAAGAGCCCTCTCCAAGTTTCCCGATGTACATTCCGGGACGCAGTCTTATGTGTTCATTCCATTTAAGGCTCTTTATATTTTCTTCTGTGTAAGCAATCTGGTTTTCCATCCTGCAAAAGTATAAAAAAATCAGCATCTCATACCCGCCCATTCAAGCAATACGGGTTCAAAACGCCATAAAAAATCATAAATTATGCGTATTATTCCGACAACATATTGTTTGCCCGAAATGAAACAGCCTTTGGTGAAAATAAAACGCTGTTTCATTTTTCTAAAACAGCCTTTCGTTAAAATGAAACAGCGTTTGGTGAAAATATAATGTCGGTGCGACACGCACAAAGGGGGATTTTGGGAGATTTTTCATAATTTTGCAACTATGGAACAAGGCAATATCAACACTATAAGGAAGAATCAAACCGATATTCTGCTCAATTACCCCGATATAAAGTCTTTTATAACCGATGCAACAAAGCCTCACGCTAATATTGCCATAAGCGGTTTGCGCGGAAGTGCGTTGGCGTTTTTTGTATCTGCGGTTGCCCGTAATGTTGCCGAGTTTAAGCACATCGTATGCCTGAAAGATTATCAGCAAGCGGCGTCCTGTTACAATGATTTGAGTTATGCGGGCGGTGCGATGTTCTTTGGAAATCCTATGGAGGCACAAACTCTGACCGAATTAGAGGAAAGCAATTGCAATGTAGTGGTTACGTATTATGATTGTTTGTTTGAAAAAATTGCTGCCAAGACTTCCGTTAAGCAAAACTCGTTAAGGTTGGTTAAAAATCAGGTTTTGGATTTTAATTTCCTGATTGACGAACTGGAAAACCTGCATTTTGAACGACAGGACTTTGTTTTTGAACCAGGACAGTATGCTTTGCGAGGCGGAATCATAGATATATTTTCATATAGTGAGCCTTCACCTTGCCGACTTGAACTCTTCGGCGAAAATTTGGAAAGCATACGCTCATTTGATGTCGTTTCGCAGTTATCAATTGAGGAAAAGCCGTCTTTTTTAATCGTTCCCAATGTGAAAGACGAAGATTTGTTTGAGCCGAACGCCACTTTGATAGATTATTTTGAAGGTATAAATGCGTTAATCTGGGTAGATAAATTTGCAGAACTTCAAAAGAAAGCGGCGGAATTTGATATTGTCGGCGAGAAAGTTGTTAATAATATATTAAACAGCAATCTCATACGGATAGAAGCAAACAATAATGCCGACCAAACGGGCTCTTCCCCTACTCTTTCTTTTGATTATCACACCGATTTGCAGCCTCATTTCAATCAAAGCCTTGAATTGCTGTTTGCAAACCTTGTTTCGTTTTACGAGAAAGGCTTTTCGCTCTTCGTTTCCGTTACCGACAAAAAGCAGGAAGAGCGTTTGAAGGCGGTATTTGAGCAATACATTGAGAAGAATGAAGAAATAAATGAATTGCCTGTTGATTACATTGACTTCTCTTTTGCTTTCGGCTTCATAGATTACGACAGGAAAATTTTATTATATACCGACCATCAGATATTCTCGCGTGTTAAGAATTTCAACGTTAATGAGAATGCGGCGAGACAGCGTGAGAGTTTGATGATAGAGGATTTAACCACTTTGAAAGTGGGCGATTATGTTACTCATATAGACTATGGAGTCGGTCGTTTTGCGGGTTTGGAGAAAATAAGCGGCATAAGCGGCAGACAACAGGAGAGTATAAGGTTAATATATAAGGATGGCGATGTGCTTTATGTCTCCATACACGCCTTACATAAGATTTCACGCTATGTAGGCAATGAAGGCAGTGTGCCGAAGGTGCATCGGCTCGGCTCAAAGGCGTGGGAAAATCTGAAAGAGAAGACAAAAAGCAAGGTAAAAGACATTGCAAGGGATTTAATTCTGCTTTATGCCGATCGCAAACGTTCTTCCGGTTTCGCATTCTCAGCAGACAATTATTTGCAAAACTCTTTGGAGGCATCATTCATTTATGAGGATACGCCCGACCAGCGTAAGGCATCGGTGGCAGTAAAGAAAGATATGGAGAGTTCTTATCCTATGGACAGATTAGTTTGTGGGGATGTGGGATTTGGAAAGACGGAAATAGCGATACGGGCAGCCTTCAAAGCGGCATGTGATTCCAAACAGACGGCAGTTCTTGTGCCGACGACCATTCTGGCTTTACAGCATTTCAAAACCTTCTCCGAACGCCTCAAAGATATGCCTGTGAGAATTGATTTCTTAAATCGTTTTCGCTCTGCAAAGGAAAAGAAGCAGATTTTAGCCGATTTACGGGATGGGAAGATTGATATAATAATAGGAACTCACGCTTTGGTAGGTTCAAAGGCTAACGGAAAGGAGATGTTTAAGGATTTGGGATTACTAATCATTGATGAGGAACACAAATTCGGCGTCAGCGTCAAAGAAAAGTTAAAGAAGATAAAAGTAAATGTTGATACCCTTACATTAACCGCTACACCTATTCCCCGCACACTGCAATTCTCGCTGATGGGTGCAAGAGATTTGTCAATCATAAACACACCTCCGCCAAACAGAATCCCAATTCAAACTCAAATTGCGACATTTGATGAGATGCTAATCAAGCAATCAATTGAATATGAGTTGAATCGCAATGGACAAGTCTTCTTTGTAAATGACAAGATTATGGGATTGGAGCAATTAAAGCAGGTTGTAGAGAAGAATGTTCCGCAAGCAAAGGTACGAATAGCCCATTCACAACTGCCGAATGAAGAGTTGGAAGAAATAATGTTGTCTTTCATTGAAGGAGAGTTTGATGTGCTTGTATCAACCACCATTGTTGAGAACGGATTAGACGTTTCCAACGCAAATACCATTATAATAAATCACGCACAGAACTATGGATTGAGTGATTTGCACCAATTAAGGGGCAGAGTCGGGCGTACAAACAGACGAGCCTTTTGTTACCTTCTATGCAATGAGAAGGAGATTTTAACCGAACAGGCATCAAAACGCCTAAAAGCAATAGAGGAATTTACATCTCTTGGTAGCGGTTTTTCCATAGCAATGCGTGATTTGGATATACGAGGAGCCGGAAATTTGCTTGGCTCTGAGCAATCGGGCTTCATTAATGAGGTGGGATTTGAAACATATAATAAAATATTGAATGAGGCAATAGAAGAATTAAGGCTTGAAACAGGAGTAACAAATGAGGCAGAGTATCCGACTATTGAAACGGATTGCACAATAGAAACGGACTTGGAAGCATTAATTCCCGACAATTATATTTCCAATACGACCGAACGCCTAAAGATTTACAAAGAATTGGATTCTATAACGACAGAAAAACATTTGCAACGTTTGGCTTTGGAACTCAAAGACCGCTTTGGAACGATACCAAAAGAGACATTATTATTGTTTGACATTGTCCGTTTAAGATGGATGGCTAAGAGTAAATCGGTGGAGAAACTAATCTTAAAAAACGAACGTCTTTCCATCTATTTTATAGGAAGTGATAAGAGTAATTTTTACAACACTGATGCTTTCAGTCGCTTTCTTCAACTTGCACAAGGACGCCCTACGACCTGCAAACTTAAAGAAGAGGGTAACAGACTCATTGCTACATTCTCCAATGTCAAACAAATATCCGATGCCATAAGCCTTATAAACTTCTAACGAGGCATACAAAAAAAGAATTGACTGATTTTATATCATCAAATCAGCCAATTCTTAATGCAATACTGCTTATGTAAATAATTTTCAGCCTATTGACATGTGCAAACAAGGTTTCTGTCGCCATAAGCATCATCTACTCTTCCGCAAGCAGGCCAATATTTATCATCATACGGCAATGGAAAAGCAGCTTTCTGGCGAGAATAAGGTTTGTCCCAAGTATCACTGCATACGACTTGCTGTGTATGAGGAGCGTTTTTGATAACATTATTTTCCTTATCTGATTTGCCCTGCTCTATATCTCTGATGTCTTCCCTTATTTGTATTAATGCATCACACAATCTATCCATTTCCGACAACGGTTCGCTCTCAGTAGGTTCAACCATAAGCGTACCATGTACAGGAAAAGCGACAGTAGGTGCATGGAATCCATAATCCATAAGACGTTTGGCTACATCTATACACTGAATACCCGAAGTCAATGAGAATTGATTGCAATCCAATATAAATTCATGGGCACACATTCCATGCTTACCGGTATATAATATATTGTAATGCTTTTCCAATCTTGCTTTCATATAGTTGGCATTCAATATGGCATACTCGGTAGCCTTGCGTAAGCCCTCCTCTCCCATCAACATCAAATATCCATAAGTTATAACGAGTAATTGTGCCGAGCCATAAGGCGATGCCGCAACTGCACTGCCCTTTGATGACAAATTAACAACAAGATGCGAAGGCACAAAGTCTTTTAGTTTCGCACTAACGCCAATAGGTCCTACGCCCGGACCTCCTCCTCCATGAGGCATAGCAAAAGATTTGTGCAAATTCAGATGGCATACGTCCGCACCCATAAAGCCAGGCGATGTAATACCTATTTGTGCGTTCATATTGGCACCGTCCATATACACTAAACCACCGCATTTGTGTATTATTTTTATTATATCTATTATTCCTTCCTCAAATACACCATGAGTAGAAGGGTATGTTATCATAAGACAGGATAGATTGGCTTTGTTATCTTCTGCTTTCTGCCTAAGGTCATCAATATCTACTTCGCCGAATTCTGTGGATTTTATTACTATAATATTCATTCCTGCCATTGCAGCAGAAGCAGGATTTGTCCCGTGTGCGGATGCGGGTATCATACAAACATTTCTATGTCCTTCTCCTATGGATTTTTGGTAGTTTCTTATTGTTGTCAAGCCTGCATACTCTCCTGCCGCTCCAGAATTAGGCTGTAATGATATGCGAGCAAAACCCGTTATTTCGCATAACATCTTTTCCATTCTTTCAATAATTTCCAAATATCCTGCTGCTTGGTCTTTCGGAACAAAAGGATGAATATTGGCTAATTCTGCCCAAGTAAATGGAATCATCTCTGCGGCTGCATTCAGTTTCATAGTACATGAACCAAGCGGAATCATTGCTCTGTTTAACGAAAGGTCTTTTACCTCCAACTTCTTCAAATATCTCATCATCTGAGTTTCTGACTTAGGTTTGAAAACATCATGTTGTAAGAATTGGGTCTTACGTGCAATATTTGAAGGCAAAGCATCGGCACAACATCTATTACATTTTGCAGATGTAGCTTTCTTTCCATTAGCTTCAGCAAATACTGCCAGCACCTTATTTATATCTTCTAACGATGTCGTTTCATCTATACTCAATGAAATAGTGTTCTCATCAATCTGATTAAAATTTATCTCATTCTTAACAGCCAACTCACAAACCTTACTTGCTGCAACAGGAGTTGTAAATCTTACCGTATCAAAAAATAATTTATTTAGCTGTGTATAACCATAAGCGGAAGCCTCCTTCTCCAAAAGACCGGCAAGACAACGCACGTCTTCCGCAATAGCCTTTATGCCTTCCTGACCGTGCCATGCGGCATACTGACCAGAAATTATTGCAACCAGAGCCTGAGCCGTACAAATGTTAGAGGTAGCCTTTTCTCTCTTGATATGTTGCTCACGAGTTTGAAGAGCAAGTCTGTAAGCCTGATTACCTTGTGCATCTATCGTCAAACCTATTATTCTTCCCGGAATATTGCGTTTGAATTCCTCTTTACAAGACATAAATCCGGCAGAAGGACCTCCGAATCCCATAGGAGTACCGAATCTTTGAGCAGAACCGCATACTGCATCAGCGCCCCATTCGCCGGGAGGAGTTAAAAGAGCCAAAGAAAGTAAATCCGCTGCCACTGCAACGAACAAACCTTTGCTTTTTGCATCGGATACAAATGTTGAATAATCTATTACCTCTCCGTTTTTGTTTGGATATTGCAACAAAATACCAAAACAGCCCGTTAAATCAGTAGTATTAACATCGCCAACAACAATCTCAATGCCTCTTGGTAAAGCACGTGTATTCAACACCGCTATAGTTTGTGCAAAACAATTTTCATCAACAAAGAATTTATTAATGCCATCCTTTTGCATTTGACGCGAACGTGAAGCATAAAACATCAGCATGCATTCCGCAGCCGAAGTAGCCTCGTCAAGCAAAGAACTATTCGCAATAGGCAAAGCAGTCATTGAAGAAATCATCGTCTGAAAAGTGAAAAGAGCCTCTAAACGCCCTTGAGAAATCTCTGCTTGGTAAGGAGTATAAGAAGTATACCAACCCGGATTTTCAAGAATGTTTCTTTGCAAAACAGCAGGCAAGATTGTATTATAATAACCCTGTCCTATATAACTTTTATATATCTTATTCTTAGATGCTATGGCTTTTATATGATTAAGATATTCGTATTCGTTCATTCCTTTCGGCAGATTAAGATTAGCTTTAAAACGAATCTTCTGCGGAACGGTCTTCTCTATTAGTTCGTCTAATGTCTCTACTCCTATAACATCAAGCATTTTTTTCATCTCAATGTCATTTTGTACCCCATTATGACGTTGTGCAAAATTGTTTGTTATCATCTGTCTTTATCTTTTATTAAATTGTTGTCTTAATTCTTTCTGTTTTTTATTGCATTAACCAAAGCAATAAGATATCCCAGCACTATGAATGCTCCCGGCGCAAGTACAAAAACAAGTATGCCGTCATTATTACCAATGAATTTGAAGTTGAAAATAGAGCCTGAACCGAGTATTTCCCTAATCGCACCCAGCAAAGTCAAGGCTATCGTGAATCCCAATCCCATTCCAACGCCGTCAAACATAGAATTGATGATGGTATTCTTGCTTGCATAGGCTTCTGCTCTTGCAAGAATAAGGCAATTGACTACTATGAGCGGTATAAATAAGCCAAGAGATTCGTAAAGGGAAGGAACATAAGCCTTCATCACCATTTCAAGCAACGTAACGAAAGAAGCAATGACGACAATGAAAGCAGGGATTCTGACATTATCGGGAACTACATTCTTGATTGCTGATATCGCCATATTGGAACAAATGAGTACAAATGTCGTTGCAAGCCCCATTCCCATTCCATTGATGGCTGAGGTTGTTGTTCCGAGCGTTGGACACATTCCAAGCAAGAGAACAAATATCGGATTTTCCCTTATAATTCCGTTAAGTGCTATTTTCAACTTATTCATTTCTCAAATTGTTTTATTCTTATCCTCTTTCTATAATATTATTGTATGCTATTATCCTTTTTATACTTGGCAAACGCCTCATAAGCATTGTTTATACTTTGCAGAAAGGCTCGGGAAGTAATCGTTGAGGCTGTTATAGCGTCTATTTCGCCCCCATCCTTTGACACCGACAGCCTTTTGGCTTGCGGATTCTTGCCTCTGATGTCGGCTTTCGGCTTTTGGTCGTTCTTAAACCAATCAATAACTTTCGCACCTAAGCCCGGAGTCTCGGCAGCGGAGAGAACAGAATAATTAATGATGCTTCCGCTCCTGTCAAAGCCCACCATAATGGTAATGCGTCCGCTATAGCCTTCATTGGAATAGGTTTGCACGGCAGCACCAACAAATTCCCCGTCTTTTGAAGCAGGATAGACAGGAAAGGAATCTGATAAGCCGTCTATGTTTATTGCTTTCGCCTCGCCGATACTTGAAACCCCGTCAGGCAAAACTTCTTTTATCGCTTTCTCTTCCTTTAATGCGGCTGCCTTATCAATAGGCTCTTTCGTAATAGCATATCCCGCTGCCAGGATTGCAGAAGCCCCGAGAGAGATAGCAGTTAAGGACAAAAGCATATTTCTTAATGATGATTCTAACTTTGCCATAATTACTTTATTGTTTGATTTGCAGGGACGCCGAACCTCTTTGGTTTGGAAAATTTGTTGATTAAAGGCGTGCAAGCGTTCATTATCAATATCGCAAACGAGACTCCTTCGGGCATAGAGCCGAAACAACGAAACACAATCGTCAGAATACCGCATCCTAATCCGAATATAATCTGACCTTTGCCCGTTACGGGAGTCGTAACCATATCCGTAGCCATGAATAACGCCCCAAGCATCAATCCTCCTGAGAAGATATGATACAGAGGGTTGAAAAACTTATCGGGATTTACCATCCAAAGAATCGCAGTGAAGACAACAGCCGAGCCGATGAAAGCAACAGGGCTGTGCCACGTGATTATACGCCTGTAAAGTAAGAAAAGACCGCCCAGAATCAATGCAATAGCGGACACTTCTCCGAAACTACCGGCTTTATCGCCCATAATCATATCCCAAATCGGGGGAAGACTGCCGCCTTGCTTCATAATAGCCAGCGGAGTCGCACCAGTAATTGCGTCAGGCGAAGGAATATCAAATATAGGATGAGGCATCACCCATTGCGAAGCAGCTATAAAAGTCGGGAATGAAAGAAACAGAAACACTCTTCCGACCAATGCGGGGTTGAAAACGTTCTTTCCCAAACCGCCAAAGGACATCTTGCCGACGCCAATCGCCACTAAACTACCAATGATTGCAATCCACAGCGGCGTATTCGCAGGTAAGTTGAAAGCCAAAAGAAGACCCGTTATCACAGCAGAGCCATCGGTTATCGTCAAAGCCCCTTTCATCAGGTATTTTTGGATAATCCATTCAAACAGAACGCACGAAGCCACCGTTACAACGGTCAAATAAAGGGCGGCAAGCCCGAAAAAATATATTCCGACAAGCCATGCGGGCATCAAAGCCAAGACTACCGACCACATAATCTTGTTTGTCGTCATTGTTGATTGAATATGCGGCGAGCCTGAGACGGTTAATATTGCCATATTTAAATAATACTTTATTAGATGTTGCAAAAGTAATATTTTTTTCAGAAACAACGGCAACAAAAGTTGATAGTATTGATGTTGAAGTTTAGCTTCAAAATTACAGATTCCTCTCACGGGCATCCGAAACGAGACTTTTGAGAGGAATATGTAAGTTTCGCTTTAACACTTTTTTAACACAACGCATCAAAAAGAGCCTTCAAACCCCCCTTATTTCGTTCCAACGCCCACAAATGAGGTTTCAGCCCAACAAAACGCCCTTCAAATGTTAAAAAATTTAACAATACGACCCTATTTTCAAACAATATCGCCATCAAACGAACCTCCAACGCCATCAAACGAACTTCCAACGACCTAAAACTTGCTTTTAATCCCTCAGGACTTGCTTTCGTTCATCTGTAATTTGATTTGGATGAGCAAAACATACGATGTTTCTACCCGAAACATACGATGTTTTGACTGGAAACATACGATGTTTTGCCCGAAAACATACGATGTTTCACCCAACCTTATTTGATTCTGGATGAACGAAATTTGATTTTGGATGATTAAAACTTGATTTTGGGGGAATAAAAGTTGAAAAAAATGCCGTTTTTCGCACTTTTTAGGGCGTTGGAACGAGATTTCAAAGAATTTATACAAAATTTCTTAACATTTGGATTTGATAAAAATGAGACGAATGTGCGTGTCGCACTGACATTATTTGATTCGATGGCGTTGGAACCAAAGATTGTTGCGGTATTCGTTGATTGCAGTGCCGTATTCGCACCTTTTATTGCTTGGTAATCAGGACTACTTCCGACCGAGTCCCAATCCGATACGGCGAACCCCAGAGTCCGAGCCCCGAAGTGATGTAATACTGCGTCAGTCCTTTGCAATAGTAGCCGTAAGACTGCTCATAGAGCCTGCGAGTCAAGAGATTGATGGGGAAAATCTGACCATCGTGCGTGTGTCCGCTCAATTGGAGGTCGGCTTGTGAGGTTTGGGCTTCGTGAAGGTTGGAAGGCTGGTGGTCAAGGACGATAATAAAGTTGCTCTTATCAACATCGGCGGTAAGCCTTGCGAGGTTTTGGCGTTGCGGATTGGTCTTATCGTCCCGCCCTACGAGGCAAATGTCGTCGGTAATCTTCACAACAGAATCGCGTAAGAGGGTTATGCCGGCGTCTTTGAGCAATTGAGCCGCACGAGAGGGGTTTCCATAGTATTCATGGTTGCCAAAAACGGCGTATGTGCCCAAAGGAGCATTGATTTTACGAAGGATGGCGGGAATGTTTGCTGCTTCCACCGGTTTAAGACTTCGGTCGAAGATGTCGCCGCAAAGCAATACCACGTCAGGACGCTGTTCGTTGATGATATTAACAAATTCCTCCGCCCTCTTCGCTGACAATATGTAGCCGAAATGAAGGTCGGATGCCGCTAAAATGCGAGGAAAGCGTGCTGTATCCTTGTTTGAATGGATTTTTAGTTCAACAACGGACGGCTTATTGAACTTTGCGTAGCCCAGAGCGAAGATGCAGATGAGCGAAACAACGATTGCCGCCGCCGTTATCAAGCCCGCCGCCTGCGAATGCGTATTTAAAAACGGCAGAAAATGAAGATAGCGGTTCAGAATGCGGATTATGTCTATCAGAATCAAAGTCGGCACTATGTAAAGCAACGAAAAAAGCCACGTAGAGCCGATTGGTTGCAGTATTTTCAAACATTGGGGGCATATTTTCTCGGTTTGCGGCAGCATGGAGACGATAAACGAGAGTGCTAACAGGATAAGGATGACGGCAAAGCAGGTTTTAAGAGCCGCAAAGCCCGTTGGAATTACCGCCAAAGCCCGTATTATGACGTAGGCATTTGCAATTAAATAAATCAAAAGAGCGATGATGAAGAACATAAGCAAATCAGGTAGTATTAAAATCAGATTTGCAAACAGGCAGAGGCTATTACGGATGGGAAATAGGTCTTTTCAAGGGCGTGAATCTTGGTTGCCAAAGTTTCGGGCGTCTCTTTGTCGGTCAGATAGCAGGTTGCCTGAAACAGAATCCTGCCCTTGTCGTATTCTTCATTGACAAGATGAATGCTAATGCCGCTTTTGTTCTCGTGATTGCCGACAACAGCCTGATGAACGTTCATTCCGTACATTCCTTTTCCGCCATAAGCAGGCAGAAGTGCGGGATGGATGTTGAGAATCCTGTTTTCATAGCGGCGAATGATGGTTTCAGGAACACGAAGCAGGAATCCCGCAAGCACAATCCAATCAATATTCCTGTCCTCTAAGGCTTTGAGTGCGGCGTTGGTTGATAAAAATTCCCTGTTCTCAATCAACAGACATTCCAAACCAAGATTGGCGGCGCGCTTGCGAACAAAAGCATCCGCCTTATTTACTATCACCACAGCGATTTCAAATTGCGGTTTGTCCAAAAAGAACTCTGCAATCTGCTGAACATTGCTTCCGTTGCCCGAAGCCAAGAGTGCCAGTCGTATCATCGGATTAGAGTTTTGCCATAAAGCGTTCGGTATCCACGATAGAGCGTTCGTGAGTGCCGAAACCTATTTTGCCGTCCTCATCATAGGCTTCTACGGAGAAGAAAAGCCGTCTGCCGTCCGTTTTATCAAGTTTGGAGATGCAGAAAACCTT
The DNA here is from genome assembly GCA_031263015.1 of Bacteroidales bacterium. Taxonomy (GTDB): domain Bacteria; phylum Bacteroidota; class Bacteroidia; order Bacteroidales; family P3; genus JAISGN01. Next base: position 21,893 of record JAISGN010000012.1, on the reverse strand, counting down.
CTTTCCGAGCGCCGTTGGCTTAATATGCTGTATGTTTATGAGGATTCCGACCGTTGTAGAGCCGTTGGGGATGTATGAAGCGACACTTCTGTGAGCCGTTTCTTCCATCAGGGCTATCATTGACGGCGTTGCGAAAACGGGAAGCAAGCCTGAGCCGACTGCTTCCGCCGTTTTCGCCGCATCAACCATTGTTTCAAGGCGGTTTTCCAAGCCTTGCGGTATGTCAAATGTCATTTTGCCGTGCTGTAATCTGTTAATGAGAGCTTTTTGTGCCTTCCGGAACCGCTATAACCTTGCCATGGTCTTTGATAATCATATCATACCATTCTTTTCTGTACAAAGGCTGGCTTGGAAAGACACTCTGTCCCTTGCGATATTGACTTTCTTCAAACTTTCCGTCCTTTTCCTTCTTTACATTGCCGTCTATGTACTTCACAAGCAAGTATTGGCTAAGGTCTTTCCAAGTATCAAAAGTTTTTCTTGCCGCTCTGAGGGAGAATTGTGTCGCATTGTCGCGTATTTTCGTCTCATCGCTGATGCTTTGTAAGGTTTTGTCAAAATTTTCCACGTCTTTGATGAAGCCATGCTCCAATTCGCCCTGACGTTTGCGGATATCAACAATCATATCGCAATAACGGCTGTATGCAAAGTTGGTAACCTGATTAAATAACCAAAAAGCAGATGTCGGAGAGTAGGTTGTCATATTGCCGTTGCCCTCTTTGAAACACTCAGGCACCTCATTAAGGCAGCCATACATAGGAACATAAACCGTAGAGTAAGTATCATCAACGCCGAACCAAAGAATACCTTTGGCAGGGTTGGGCATCCAGCTGCGACTCTGCGTAACAAAGGAGAATCCCGTCTGTTGAGTAGATGTAGCCCTCTCATGGATGTATTCTTTGCCGTCTATAGACCAGTTCATCGGTCTCCAACGGTACGGACATTTGAAAGGACCGGCGCCAAGGTCGTTTGTCATATCCATAGGCGTGCCTTCATAGTGGTCTCTCATCAATTCCATAACGTCATGTACGCTTAACTGAGCATCAGGCTTAATCCAAAGCGGCATTCTGCTCTTTGTATCCAAATCATAGCCCATTGCATACTTCTCATATTTAATCATAGACTTATTACAACGCAAAAAAGCAGCATAGACTCTTGCCTCGCAACCGCGTGCTGCGGAAAAATCCAACGGAGCGTAAGTATCGCTGAAAGAAAAGTCGGCATCAGTGCCGTTATAGTAGCCCTTCAAACGTGCGAATGTGATAACATCTTCCGAATACACCACTTCAACTTCGGGACGAAAGATTTCGTTAATCTGTTTTGAGCTTATGCTGGTGTAAGAGCCTTTTTTGTATTGAGGAAACTGCGTAATGCGGGCGTGATTTGCGTGTCCGCTGATGTATCCGTCAGGAATACGCCTTGCAACCCAAACCGCACCGCGCTTCCATCTCTTATCAACCTTACCTTTCTTGTCAAGAACCGGCGCACCCTTGCCAATAAGTTCCAGAATCCAAACTTCATCGGGGTCGGATATTGAAAAACTTTCCCCTGATGAGGCATAACCATACTGAGACATCAATTCGGTGATGCATTTTATTGCTTCGCGCGCATTCTTACTGCGTTGCAAAGAAATATAGATAAGAGAGCCGTAATCAATACCCGGCATCGTATCTTCCAATTCAGATCTGCCGCCATAGGTTGTTTCTCCTATTGCCAGCCCCCATTCATTCATATTGCCGACAGTTGTATATGTTTGAGCGACTTGCGGTATCCGTACAAGGGGTCTTCCGCTGTCCCAATCAACAACCTGTATCATTGTGCCGGCAGGATATTTGGCTGCTCTGTTATAATACAATTCTCCGTACAAAGTATGAGAATCGGCAGCGTAAGTAATCATCGTTGAGCCGTCTTTTGATGCTCCTTTTGTTATAAGAAAGTTCGTGCAGGCAAAAGCAATATTGCCGGCAAACAAACAAAACGCCATCGCGGCGAAACCAATCTTCTTGTTCATTGCTTGCTATTTTAATTATGTTAATCTTTATTTTATTCGGTCAAAACTTAATAAGGTGCAAAGATACAATTATTTTATTTATCTCAAACATCGTTTGTGCGTGCCGCACCGACATTTCATTATTCTAAAAGGCTGTTTCGTTCGCACGAAAGGCTGTTTTAGAAAAATGAAACGCTGTTTTATTTTCACCAAAGGCTGTTTCATTTTTGCCTAAGGAGAGATAAGATTATCGGAACGGCTGTCTATGTTTTTAAGACATACGTATGTGCATAGAAAGCAAAGAGATAGGATGAAGAATCGGTGCTTTGACGCCGTAAATGTTTGATTGAGGCAGCCAATGATTGATTTGCTCGCGGCAGGATGTGCCTACAGCCGCAACATAAGCAGGTTTTGTCGCATCCGAATGGGCTTCCAACGCACTGCAAAGGGTTGGTATCAAGACCGAATGAGCGATGGCTTTGCTACGTTCAAAGTTCCGTTTGTCGTAACCAAAACTCCCTGCCATCCCACAGCAACCCGCATCAATTGTTTGCAGGTTTGCACCCGACAAAAGCCCCAAACATTTTTCCGTGAATTGACTTCCGATAAGCGATTTCTGCTGACAATGGCAATGAAGCATTATTTCCATAGACTGATTGCTGAATTGCTCGCTGTTAATGTTGCCTTTGTCAATTTCATTGCTTATAAACTCATCATAAAGCAGGATTTGCGATTGCGGAAGTTTGCGTCCGTTCCTGCACAACAAAGGATACTCATCACGGAACGAGAGAACGGTTGAAGGTTCCAAGCCAACAACAACAATATTCTTTGAATCCGCTTGAGCAAAGAGATGTTCCAATGCTTTTATATTGCGTTTGGCAATGCGTTTGGCACGTTTTACCATACCCTTGCTAAGTGCTATTCTGCCGCTTTGGCTCATTGGTGCGATATTAACGCGATAGCCGAGTGCGGAAAAAAGTTTCACGGCATCAAAAGCAATATTCGCATCCTGGAAACGGGTAAATTCATCAACGAAAAGATATATCACCGGCTTGTTGTCTGCCTTTGGTGCGGTATGCGCTGATATGAATGCTTTATACTGCGACATAAAAGATTTCTTATGCAGCAAGGGCAGCGTTCTTTCCTGATGAAAATGCATTATTGCTTTAATAATGTATGATGTTGCCTTGTTTTGCATAAACCAATTGTAGATTGACGGACACAGAGTGCCAATCCGCTGAAATGTTGTCAAGGCATTCATCAGCAGAACGGGCAAAGGATAGCCGTAATGCTTGTAATAATGCTGCAAGAACTCCATCTTGAGCAACGCAACATCGGTATTGGACGGGCATTCCGACTTACAGCCCTTGCAAAGCAAACATTCATCAAGCACTTGCTTGATTTCCTTTGATGCAAACGGGTTTTTATCTTTGTTATCGCTCAAAAGCACACGAAGCATATTTGCTCTTGCTCGCGGAGTGTCAAGTTCGGAATGCGAGGAACGAAATGACGGACACATAGTACCGCCGAACATTGTGCTTTTGCGGCAATCCGCCGAGCCGTTGCATTGACTTATTTTATTGAAAAGCCCTTCGGCAAAATCAAAATCAAAATAGGTTTTCTTAAATTGAGGTACGGGATGAATGATGTCAGGTTTCGGAGAAAGGAATTGCGACCTTAGATGCGTATTCATTGACGGCGTATCAATAATCTTTCCTTTGTTGAAAACGTTATGAGGGTCCCATAGATTTTTCATTGCCTTCATCAGTTCATAAACGGCGTTTCCATACATCAAAGGTATGAAACATCCCCGCAAACGCCCGTCTCCGTGTTCTCCGCTAAGCGAACCGCGATATTTTTTCACCAATCGTGCCGTCATATCAGCGACCTGACGAAATTTAACGACATCTTCTTCCGATGAAAGGTCAAGAACCGGACGCAAATGCAACTCCCCTACCGATATATGTGCATAATAAACACAGGAAAGCCCCATTTCATCAAGCAGAGCCTTGTGTTCGGCAATATATTGCGGCAAAACAGACGGAGCAACCGCCGTATCCTCAATGACGGGAACAGGTTTGCGGCTGCCGACAACGTTACTCAGCAATCCAAGACCTGCTTTGCGCAAATCCCAAACGCGTTTTATGTCTTCATTTCTTACAATCGTCTCGGCATAACCAAAGTTCGCTGCCTTCAATGCTGCTGTTGTTTCGGCAATTTGAGCATCTATTTCTTCGGTTGTAGGTTTGCAAAATTCAATGATAAGTATTGCCTCCGGCTTACCTTCAATAAAAAACATATTACGCCGTTGTGTTATGTTCCTTGCAGCAGCCTCAACAATATTTCTGTCAATAAGTTCTATCGCAACAGGGTTATGTTGCAGTGCAATGAGGTTTGCTTCCAACGCATCCTGCAATTTATCAAAATGAACGCAAAGAAGAGCCTTTTCTTTTGCTGGAAGAGGCTGCAAATCCAAGCGTAACTCGGTTGTAAAAGCCAATGTACCCTCGCTTCCGCAAAGAAGGGCTATGGGATTCAATGTTCCGTCTTCATTAATCAAGGCATCAAGAGCATATCCGTTGTTTCTGCGGGTAACATCCTTGCTCGGAAAGTTGCGCTCCAAGAGTTGGCGAGTATCTTCTCTTGTATAAAGTTCGGCAATGTAGCGAAGAATGACCTGTTGCAGGCTTTGGTCGGTTTTATCTTTGGCATCAATGGTCATTTTGTTTGAGAATGTCGCTTTGCAACCATTAGACAGAATGACCTTTGCTTCTAAAACGTGCTGCCTCGTTGAGCCGTAAATCAGGGAATGAGACCCGCAAGAATTGTTTCCGAACATTCCGCCTACACAACAGCGGTTGGAAGTAGATGTTTCGGGAGAAAAAAACAATGAATAGGGCTTTAAGGCTGCGTTAAGTTCATCTAAAACAACGCCGGGTTGAAGGCGCACCCATCTTTCTTGCTCATTTATTTCCAAAATCTTGTTCCAATAGCGTGAAACGTCAATCACAATCCCCGAACCTACAACCTGTCCGGCTAAAGACGTGCCTGCCGAACGCGGAATGAGAGTTGTGTTATGTTTTTTGGCAAAATCAATCAATACGGGCAAATCCCGTTCATCTTTAATGAGGCATACGGCAAGCGGCATCTCAGCATACGCCGACGCATCGGTAGAATAGGCTATTCTTGTGGCTTTATCCCACAACAAAGGCGAATGAAGACGCCCTGATAACTGCTTTAACGCCTTTTCGTTCTTGTTCATAATAAATTAGTGTTTAGAGTTTGGTAGTTATTGTTTGAGTTTTTTTGAGTTATATCAGTTAATAAATAAATCTATAGACAAAAGGCGATAGCCATTGCACAAAACGATACGGCAAAAGCTTCCAAAGTCTGTACAAAATCTTGTAATTGCGAATGTTTTTGTGCTTATAAGAGAAACTCCAGTAGAGTTGATACTGCTCAGCCTTGAAATGCATTTTATAATAATAGACACTGCTCTCATAAGTGCTGCGTCCGAGAGAATAATCGCAATGTTCGTCGTGAGCAAACTGCATCATAGAATAATGAAGCAGGTAAGAGGTGTAAAAATGGTTGCTTTTGCTGTCGGTAGCGAAGAATTCATTTTCCATCAATCCCTCTTTATTTCTCATAAGGCTTGCCGCACCGATTGGAGTCTTGCCATTATAGACGATAAACAGCCAATAATCACCGCAGATTAAACGCTTACGGAGATAAGTCTTGCTTACGGGCGGCACTCCTATTGCATGCATACGGCGAGAATAAACTTTATAAAAATGATTTAGGTATTGCTTGCCGCCAAACTTCACAATAAGTCCGTTATTTTCTGCTTTTTTAATTTTACGTCTTACGTTTGGCGAAAAGAAATCAAGAACCGGCGTTTGCAAACCGCATAAAGGCAGTCTGAAATTGACCTTTTGAGTGTATAAAAAGTTGCTGTATGCCCGTGTATCCCTGATTTCCCACTTTACATTGGCAGTTGCACACAGGTTTCCGTCTTCCGATTCAAACAAAGCAAAAGGAGGATTGAGAGGTTCTTCGCCCTGCGTTTCCAAAACGCCCTCTGACATATACGGAAGGCAAATCCAACGACAACCACACTTGCTCATAAGCAAATTAACCTTGCTTCCGGAAAAATAAGTCAAAGGAATACGGGTTACTTTTCGCCCGTAGATTTCAAATTTCTTTATGAACGCATCAGCGGAAGCAAGTTCTATCATTTTATTTTCTGAAAGGATGGTTTGAAAGCGGCAATTCGGCAAGCGGATGATAGTCTCCCTTTAAACCTATCGGCGTTGCATTGCGTATATTGCTTACAATATCTATGCAATTCCTCACATCGTCAAGACCAAAACCTTGTCCTGCCAAAATATTGCGATAACTGTCGGTATGCAATTCGGTAAAGCCGTCGCTAAATTCAATCTCCTCGCCCTCGCATTCAACTTTGCGATACGTTTTCTTACCTTGTGCAACGGCAGATTGAGGCAATGTATCAGCGTTTATTGATAAAAAATATCTGACTCTTGCTCTCTCAAATCGCAAAAAGCCTGCTACTCTGTCATGTGTTGATATATGCACAATATTCTCCTGCCTCGCTCCGAAAATCCAAGACAACATATCATAGAAATGAACTCCTATGTTGGTTGCAACGCCACCGCTTTTCTCCAAATTGCCCTTCCATGATGTGTAATACCACTTTCCCCGCGATGTTATGTAGGTTAAATCCACATCATAGACCTTTTGCCTGTCGCCTTTGGCTATTTTATCTTTCCAAGCAATGATTGCAGGATGCAGACGCAGTTGAAGAATATTATAAACCCTATGTCCGGTTTCCTGCTCCATTGTTTTGAGAGCGTCAATGTTCCATGTGTTAAGCACAAGCGGCTTTTCACAAATCACATCCGCACCTGCACGAAGACCGAACCTTATATGCGAGTCATGTAAGTAGTTCGGAGTGCATACGGATAAGAAATCAATTTTATCGGGTGTGTTTTTGATTTTTTCAACGTACCTGTCAAAGCGTTCATATTCGGTATAAAAAGAACATTCTGGGAAATAAGAATCCATAATGCCTACCGTATCCGATTTATCCAAAGCAACAACAAGTTTATTTCCCGTTTCCTTTATTGCTTTTAAGTGTCTTGGTGCGATGTAACCTGCAACGCCTATAATACCAAAGTTTTTCATTCGTCTTTTGTGTCTTTTCTATATAATATTGCAAAGATACTATTTTTTGTTATCAAATAATGAGGCATCAACAGGCTCAGCCATTAAATCAAATTCAACTCCTTCCGTAATTTTACAGCGGACAAAATCGCCGATACGAAGATTAAATTTTTTAGAAACAAGCACTTCATTATCTACTTCGGGCGAATCGTATTCTGTTCTGCCTATCCAATATTCTCCTTCTTCTCTATCTATAATTATATTGAAGACCTTACCTATTTTTGCTTGATTTATCTCTAACGAAATCTCCTGTTGCATTTCCATTAGCTCATTTAATCGCCTGCTTTTCTCCTTCTGAGAAACACTATCGGGCAGAAGATATGCAGCAGTGCCTTCCTGCGGAGAATATTCAAAAACTCCAAGACGGTCAAATCTCATTTGTTTTACGAAAGCCTTCAATTCATTAAATTGTTGCTTGGTTTCGCCGGAATATCCTGCGATAAGAGTCGTACGAAATGCGATATCAGGAATTTCTTTCTTGATTTGCTCAACCAAAGCCCTTGTTTGCTTTCCGTCAATGTTCCTTCTCATAGATTGAAGCACCTCATCATTAATGTGCTGCAAAGGCATATCAATATATTTACAAAGTTTAGGCTCGGTTTTCATTAATTCCAGAATCTCTAACGGGAATTGATTCGGATAAGCGTATTGAATACGAATCCAAACAAGGCTTTCAATCTTTGCCAATTCACGTATCAAATCACCAAGACGCCGTTTGCCGTAAATATCAACTCCATAATATGTAGTATCCTGTGCTATTAATATCAATTCTTTCACACCTTGATTTACCAAAGCCTTAGCTTCTGCCACCAAATCCTCAATCGGACGTGATATATGCTTGCCTCGTATAAGCGGAATGGAGCAAAAGGAGCATTTTCTGTCGCATCCTTCGGATATTTTAAGATAAGCATAATGTCTGGGCGTGCTTAATTTGCGCACACCAGCGTTTGCATCTTGCGAATTATCATTAATATATTGTGCTATCTCTTTTTGTTGAGCCGTACCGAAGAAAGCATCTACCTCTTTCAGTTCCTGTTGTAATTCTTGTTTGTAAAGATTAATCAAACACCCGCAAGCAATAATTTTTCCCACATTTCCTTTTGATTTTTCCTCACATACAGCAAGTATTGTGTCTATTGCTTCTTCTTTTGCCTGATCAATAAAGCCGCAAGTATTGATAATAACAACATCAAACGGCATTTGCTCTCCATCATACCGCACTTCCATCCCTGCTTGTGTTAAAAAGCCACCGAGCAATTCAGAATCCACAAGATTTTTTGAGCAACCTAATGTTATTATATTTACTTTCATTTCATTTAACGCTCTTTAATGATTTTTATTTCTATTTTCCTTTCATTCATTGCCTGAATATTATAAACCGATTGGCGTTTTTCTTCAAGTGTTATCGGATTCGGTGAATGGGAATAACTGCTTCCAAGCGGCAGATGCACTATTCTAAGACGCGAAAGATTGTCTTTGGAAGATATTTCTTCCATAAAACGAGCCAAAGCCCCATTATTCCATTCGGCAATCAACTGCTCCAGAGAATTAATCCTGCGTTCCGAAAGACGAAAGTTGTAATTGGCATTGAAAAGCGAAGAAGAAAAACCTCTAATCTCAACATCTATTGACGCCCCTGCTTGCAAACGTTTAAGCAAATAAGCAAACATTGATTCCAATTTAGCATAAGAGTACGGCAAAGTATTATCAAAAAATGCTTCAATCTCTTTCACTCCATCCGAATCAGCGTTTTGTTGATATGAAAGCAGATAAGAATTTCTTAAAGCAAGGTATTGTTGATACGAAGTGCGGTAATCCATATTACTAATCGTTGATTGAGCGCCGGCTTTGGGCATATCGTTATGAAAATACAATGCAAGAGGCAAATCAAATGCAGGGTTAAAATCCTGTGTCAGCAATTTGGAATAATTATTTGTCCAATTCTCACCACCCGATTTGTATTCATTATCCTCATAGCTGTCATCCTCATCTCCATCCGTCCAAACAACTTCCTTATTATTGCGATAAGCGGTATTTTCTTTTGCTATAGGCTCACCGGATTGAGCATTGCCATCAACAGTCCAATAAAATATTCTATTACAACAGGTTTTAAGAGAATCAAAATCCTTATTAGAACGATTGGAAGTAAGATAGCCGACTTTGTTTTGAGTTACAATGACGGGATAAAGGTCATTTGCCGGACTATTAAAAGGTTCCTGCATATTCTTCGGCTCTTTCCACGCCCCATCTGTACGTTGCGAATAATATATATCATAGCCTCCGAAGCCTGCTCTGCCGTTTGACGAAAAGAAAAGCGTGCTTGACGAATCCACATAGAAAGGAGTAACTTCGTTTTTAGGCGTATTGATTCTTGTTCCCGCATTTACAGGAGTTGCATACTTGTTTAGCATATTGTATTCCCAAATATCATAGCCGCCAAAGCTGCCCGAACGGTCGGAAGCAAAGAAAAGAATCTTCTGTCCGTTGCTATAAACAAGAAAAGGGTGCGTATAATTAGCCTTATCGTCCTTACAAAAATCCATAACCTTCGGTTTAGACCAATCTTTGCCGTTTTTAGTGCGGGAAGTGTATATTTTAGTGTTTGCTTTTGCGCCCTCACCGGTATTTTTGGTCATATAAATAACCTTTTCCAGCGTATCATAGAACACATTTGCCGTATTATATTTATCATCGTTGATTTCATCCAATTTTAAATGAGATGAGGGCGTATGGAAATCAATATCCACAAGACTGTAATCAACATACATTTTAAGGTTTTCAAACACTACTCCCATTCCATTGGCACTTTGATTGCTTAAAAGCTTATTAAAAATAAATAAAGTGTCCAATCGCTGACCTCCGGAGGACGCAATACCATTGTTGATATTTGCTCCGAAGGGCTTAATATGCACATTCGGATTGGCAGGAGGCTGATTCCTTATCCATTCAATAGCCCTTTGTTCCTCCCTCAATTGCTTACGGGTAGATATATCGGGATTATCTTTCAATGATTTCTCAATATATCCGTTGGCTTCGTTGAGTTTGCCGCTTTGTTTGGCTACTTGGGCAAGATAAAGATAGAGTTTAGGATAGCGAACATTAAGATTAATCGTATCATAATTGCGAATCATATCTTTGAATTCCGCTTCGGCTTCGGCGTATTCAAACAACATCATTTTGTTTTGAGCAATCTTGAAATCAAGGTCAGGACTATTTCTCACAAAACGCCGTGCCATGACGTAAAGACGAAGACTTTCGTTGTAGGATTGAGCCTCTAACGCCTTATCACCTTGCTTCTCGTATAATTTTGCATAGTTTTCCTGAGCCGACACACTATTTGGCAACAGCAAAGAAAAAAAAGAGAAAATTATTATAAGATAATATTTCATTAATATCGCTCTTTTGAGGGCTGCAAAGTTAAGAAAATTTGGCTGAATGTCCATAAAAACCTAAAATAATTATAATTTAATGCGTGCCGCCCTGACATCATTTTCCTTTGTACTGCTCTTACCATATCAAGATGCGGCAGGATGAATCCGAGAGGCTGTTTTAATTTTACAGAAGGCTGTTTCGTTAAAATGAAACAGCCTTTTGTCGCAGCCAAACAGCCTTTCATTTTAGCCGAACATCGTATGCAAAAAATAAAGCGATATATTAGTGAAATAGAATGAATTTTGTACCTTTGCAAACAATAAAACAAGAAAATTAAACGAAATTTATATGAGACGAAAGATTGTTGCAGGAAACTGGAAAATGAATTTGGACTTTTCACAAGCCGATGACCTTATATGCGAAGTTGCGGACATTTTGAGCGATGATGATTTGAGCGACAGGGATGTTGTTATCTGTCCGCCGTTCCCTTATCTTGAAATGGCGACAGATGAAGCGGAGGAAGCAGACTTTTATGTCGGTGCGCAGAATGTTTGCAGTAAGGCGGCAGGGGCTTATACCGGTGAAGTGTCTGCTCAAATGCTTGCCGCCATGAATATCAATTATTGCATCGTAGGGCATAGTGAAAGGCGCAAAATCTACTTTGAAACCAACAAAGACGTATCCGAAAAAATTGATCGCCTGATGGAATATGATATTACGCCCATCGTATGCGTTGGAGAGAACCTTACAGAGAGGGAAAGCGGCAATCATTTCAACGTTATAAAGGAACAGATTTCCGAAGGCTTGTTTCATCTTAGCAAAGACAAGATACAGGATATTATTATTGCCTATGAACCTGTTTGGGCAATAGGTACGGGCAAAACGGCTTCGTCAGAACAAGCCCAAGAGATACATAAATTTATCAGAACTACGATTGATGAACACTATGGGCAAGGAACATCAGAATGTATCAGTATTTTATACGGAGGAAGCTGCAATGCCACAAATGCACAAGGGCTTTTTGCGATGCCGGACATTGATGGCGGTCTTATAGGAGGTGCTTCCCTCAATGCGAAAGACTTTTGCAGTATAGTAAGAGCTTTATAAGCGGAAATTATTGTTGATAAAATCATAGGTAATCAAAGGTTCGGATGAATTATATAGAGGTTGATTTTCATATTGCGGTCAAAGAGAATAATCGTTGGGCGATTGATGTGCTTCAAGACGAGCTTTTATCTATCGGATTTGAGAGTTTCGCCGATGAAGATAAGGGTTTTAAGGGATATATCAGCGAAAAAGATTTTGACAAAGAGGTATTGGCGGAATATATTGAGCAATTTGTCGGACAATATGACGATGTGGCAATTGTAACCTTTAATACAAAAGTCATAGAGCAGCAAAACTGGAATGCAATCTGGGAAAGCAATTATCCATCGGTCTTTTTTGATGATTTTTGTGTCGTTCGACCGCCATTTAATGAACCAATAGAAAACGTAAAGCACGATATAATAATATATCCTAAGATGTCATTCGGTACGGCTCACCATCCGACAACGTCTTTAATGATTCGGTTGCTGCGAAAAATGAAAAACGTAAGCGAAAAGCGGCTTATGGATATGGGATGCGGCACAGGAGTTCTGGCAATATTAGCAAAAAAGATGGGCTTTGCTTATGTTGAAGCGGTGGATAATGATTTGTCGGCGGTGGAAAATGCTAATGAGAATGCCCAAATCAACGATGCGGATATTAATGTGGTATTCCTTGACAATTGGAAGCCGCAAAATGAGGTTTTTGATGTCTTTTTGGCAAACATAAACCGCAATATACTTTTGCAAAACATGGAAACATATTGCCGATGTCTCAAAAAGGGAGGCGTATTGGCTCTAAGCGGTTTTTATGACAGCGACTGCGAGATACTTATCGCTGCTTGCAATGCATTAGGTATGCGTTTCAGCGATAAAATGCTTGATAATTCTTGGGCGATACTTGTGTTTGAGAAAATATAATGATGTATTAGCAGCCACAAACTACTCTTCCGATGTTTCTTCTATGTAATGCTGATAAGCAGCGAAGACATTTGCACGCGTCATTGCACCTAAAAATTTACCTTTATCAACAATAATTATAGTATAACGGTCAGAGCCTTTGAATTTGCTTATTATCTGTTCCATAGAATCGTTGATGTCGGCAATGAAATGAGGTGAATAACGCATAAAATAGGTTACGCTGTATTTATTATATAATTCCGGCTTAAAAAGAAAGGGTCTTACATCGTCCAAAACAACTATGCCGACAAAAGTATCGTCTTTCTTTACCACAGGGAAAAAGTTACGATTGGAGATTTCAACAGCCTTAACAATATCTCTTAGTTTATCGTCCGGATATAACCTAATAAAATTGGATTCTAATATTTTGCTTTTGTCAAGGAATTGTAATGCGCTTCTATTCTTGTCATGTGTGGTTAAGACACCTTGCTTGGCAAGACTTTCCGTATATATTGAGTATTTGGAAAGAGGCTTCACAACCAAATAAGCCATTGTTGTGGCAATCATAAGCGGTGCAAACAGAGCATAACCACCGGTTATTTCCGCAATAAGAAATGTAGACATAAGCGGAGCATGCATAACGCCTGCCATAACAGCAGCCATTCCGACCAAAGCAAAATTGCTTTCAGCAACAACAATTAAGCCTGTCATATTGATAACTTTCCCAACAAAAAAACCAACAAAGCCGCCTATAAAAAGAGATGGCGCAAATGTGCCTCCTACTCCTCCGGAAGAAAGAGTAACAGAGGTTGCAAAGGCTTTAAGGAAAATGATAGCAAGCAATACTCCCAAGAAAAGCAAACTTTCATCCCTGTAATCATAAAAAAAGCTGCTGCTGAAAAGACGCTCTGTGTCTCCCGCAAGAAGATATGTCAATGCCGAATAACCTTCTCCGAACAGAGGCGGAAAAAGAAAGACCATAACACCAAGAGCAGAGCCGCCGATAAGAAGTTTTTGCCACGTCTTCATCGCCTTAAACATTTTCGCAATCCACTTATTTATTTTAAGGAAATAAAGAGATATCACGGCGGAAATAATTCCTAACAACATATAAGGAATGATTTTATTCAATTCAAAGTGCGTTGTAACTTTGTAAAAGAACTCTACGTCCTGCCCAAGGAAGAAATATGAAATCATTGCAGCCGATATGGTGGATATTAGCAGCGGAATAGCCGTTGTCATAGTCAAATCCAGCATCAAAACCTCAAATGCGAACAATATTCCTGCAATCGGCGCCTTGAAAATGCCCGATATTGCTCCTGCAGCACCACATCCCAACAATGTAAGCATACATTTGTAATTCATTCTAAAGAAACGCCCGATGTTTGAGCCGATTGCGCTCCCTGTTATCACTATCGGTGCCTCCAAACCGACAGAACCGCCGAACGAAACGGTGAATAAAGACGTCAGCATTGAGGAATAGCAATGATGAGGCTTCATTCGTCCCTTCCTTTTAGAGATTGCGAACATTACTTTGCTGACTCCGTGTGCCAAATCGTCCTTTACAAAATATTTAATAATCAAAACGGTCAGCGTTATCCCAATCATAGGATATGCAAGGAAGAGAAAGTTGGCAGAAGACTTGGAAAAAGGCTCGGTTATCAAAAGATATGTTGCATGAACGGCATTTTTCAGAATTACAGAGGCTAATCCGCAAAATATACCTGTGATTAAACTCAATACAATCATAACCTGACGTTCCGATACGTGCTTTAATTTCCATACCATCAGCCTTTTGTATGATTGATACAAGTCTTGTTTAAATCTTATGCGCTTTAACAACATCATAATGCAAAATTACAATTTTTTTCACAGATATTACTATTTTCATAAAAGCCTTCATTTTTCCGAAACGGCGTTTTGACAAACCATATATTGATGATATTCGGCAAAGGGCTTAAAATAAGATTGTTAATCTTGATTATATCGCAAAATTACCTCGTATCCGTGCAAGGCAATCAAACTTAAAAGTAATATATCATAGCATCGCAAAAACGTAGTCTCATTATCTCAAAATAAAAGGCTGTTTCGTGCGAACAAAAGGCTGTTTGGGAAAAATAAAACGGCGTTTCATTCGCACGAAACGCCGTTTTGTTTTAATGAAATCAACTAATCTCTATACGAAACAGTTAGAGATTTGCTTTATGAAAGTCAAAAATTTTCTGATACAGGTGAATCCTGTCCTTACCGCTTACATTATGCTCGTGATCGGGGTAAATAAAATAATCAACCTGCTTTTGGTGCTTTATGCAAGCCTTTATGAATTCAAGGGAATGCTGCATTACGACAGTGTTATCAAGCGCTCCGTGAATGACAAGCAGTTTGCCTTGAAGATTATCAACATAATTCAAAAGCGATGCTGCTTTATAACCCTCAGGATTATCTTCCGGTGTACCCATATAGCGTTCGCCATACATTACTTCGTACCATTTCCAATCTATAACAGGACCTCCTGCCGATGCTGTCTTGAATACGCCGGGCTGTTTCAGCATTAAACTTATTGTCATAAAGCCTCCGTAACTCCAACCATCAACTCCGATACGTGAAGCATCAATATACGGCAATGATTTCAGATAATTCACTCCCGTCATTTGGTCTTGAACTTCCACAGAGCCGCAATTGTGCCATATTGCACTCTCAAATTCATATCCTCTATTGGCTGAGCCGCGTGAATCCAACGTCCATACTATGTATCCCTGCTGTGCCAAGTATAAAAAGAAGAGATTGGCTCCGCTCATCCAGTTATTGGTTATCAATTGTGCGTGAGGACCGCCATAAACATAGACAATAACGGGATATTTCTTTGTTGAATCAAAATCTTGCGGCTTTATCATACGATAATATAAAGGTGTGCCGTCATCAGCCTTCAATTGCCCGATTTCAATAGTAGGTTGTGCAATTTGTTCCAAAGGATTGGCAGATTGATTAAGAGTTTTGATTATTTTGTTCTTTTTATCCGTTAAAATAGTTGTTGATGGGGTTGCGGCGTTTGAGTAGTTGTCAATGAACAAATCGCCTTTTGCATTTATGGCAACGCTATGTGTGCCTGCCGAAGAGGTGTAGCGTGTTATCTTTCCTGTTTTAAGATTAGCCCCATAGAGGTTTTGTTCCAACGGAGAGTCTTTTGTAGCATAGAAAAAGACCTCGTCGCCCTTTGCATTAAAGCCACAAACTTCATTTACCATCCATTTGCCCGACGTTAGTTGTTTAACCAATGTTCCGTCAGTCTTATAAATGTATAAGTGTTGAAATCCGTCTCTTTCGCTCAAATAAAGAAATTGCGAATCATCGTTCGGCAAAAATACTATAGGCTTTTCGGGTTCTACATACTTGTTTGATTTTTCTTCAAGCACGATTTGTTTCAATTCTCCGCTGTTTGCATCGTATGCTTCAAGCCAAAGATGGTTTTGTTTGCGGTTTAGTTTCTGAATATATATCGTTTGCTCGTCAGGACTCCAAGTAATATTTGTAAGATACATCTCTTTCTCTGCAACGCTTTCATCTTTGCGTGTTTTAAGAGTTAGTTTCGTTCCCTTAATCGCATCATAGACCATAACCAAAACTTCGTGTGATTTCATTCCTGCCATAGGATAACGAATCGGTTCAGCTTCTGCTTCCCGCAAAGCAGTATTTACAAGTGGATATTCCTTGACCATAGACTCATCCATACGATAAAAGGCTAATTTGTTACCTGATTTGGAAAAGAATAATCCGCCGTTTATACCGAATTCATTCCTATGAACAGATTGTCCATACACTATTCCGCCTTTTTTGTTGCCGTCATGCGTTATCTGAGTGTTGGAAGCAGGAGTGGCAAACCAAAGATTATCTTTATAAACGTAAGCAATATTATCCCCTACCGTCATTACAGCGTCCAATTTAGCCTTATCATCATCACCTATGGATGTAATAATGCTTTTGGTCTTTGTCGTCAGATTATATTTGCAAAGAGCAGTGCCGTTAAAGAATACGAACTCGTTATCATTGATAAAATGCATATTAAATGCGGACAAATGCTCATCAATATCGGCAAGCGTCAAGGTTTCTTTTGGGTCATTAACTCTGTCGCCAATCCACAGCGAAGAGCCGTCCTTTGTAAAGTAATACTTATCGCTTTTACCTATGAAATTAGTGGCATAAATATTTATAGGATAATATGCTCGGTTGCGAACGTCTTTAACTTCCAACATCTTACCCTGTGCAAAGACAAAGGAGAATATTGCAAAAGACACAATAAATAAAGTAGTTTTTCTTTTCATTTGTTTGTTATTTTTATATTAAGACCAGTAAATCAACAAGCGGCAAAGGTACAAAATATTGTCATAAGTGCTCATCGCACCTATGTTGCACCCCCTACTAACATTTAAACATTATCGCTATGAGATTTCTTATGAATGATGAGCAAGCTTTGTTTTAAGAACATGGGACAATTCTCTATAATACAGCAATGCAACGCTCAACATCCCAAGCGAAAAACCTGCAAGTATGCTCCATGAAGGCAAACCGACAACAAAACACGCAATGTATGCCAAGGGAAGTGAAATCAGCAAATAACAACCAAATGCGTAATACATCGGACGTGTAACCCATTTCAAGCCTCTCAATGCACCAAGCAGCGTAGCCTGAGAGCCGTCAAGCAATTGAAACATACCTGCCGCCACAAATAATCTCGCCGCTATGGATATCACTTGGGCATCGTTGGAAAACAATCCAGCGATATTTCTGCCTAACAATATGAAGCAAAGCATGGTGAAAGACATAAAGATTATTGCAAGATGCAGACCTGTTTTGGCATATTGCGACACTCCAGCCCAATCGTGTTTGCCTGCATAAAAACCAACGAGAATGGTCGTGGCATTTGCCAACCCCACGCATACATGAAAAGTCATTGTAACCATTGTCATCACCACCTGATACGCTGCCATATCCTTAGTAGAAACCCATCCGAAGTAAAAAGTCAATATACCGAACGTGAAGCACTCTATGGTCATCTGCCCCGATATCGGTATGCCTATACGAAGAATGCTTGTTGATACGGTAGGATTAATATTATTTGCATCAATGAGTTTTATGTATTTATAGTATCTGTTCTTCAAACGAATGAAGGCGAATAAAACAAAGGGCATTAACAAACGGGAAACAAAACTTGATAGCCCTGCTCCGAACACTCCCATTGCAGGAATAGACATAAAACCATAGATGAATATGTAGTTGAGGATAATATTAAGCACGTTGGCACTTATAATTACAGCCATTGCTGCTTTGGTATTCTGTACGCCTTCCAGAAATTGTTTGAAGCACAAAAATATCTGATTGGGAATAAGACTCAATACCATTATTATATAATAAGGCTTTGCCGCCTGAATTATCTCCTGCGGCTGATTGAAATCGTCCAACAGCGGAATGATAGCCAGCAATACCCCTACTATAATTATAGAAACCGCTATGTTTAATACCAATCCGTTAGCAAGATAGTCGGCAATCTTTCTGTGTTTGCCCTGTGCATAGCATTGGGAAATCAAGGGCGTAATTGCCATTGACATTCCTATACCCAACACAAGTGCAACGTTGAATATCGCTCCCGAAAACGACACCGCCGCAAGCGAAACGGCATCTATTCGTCCTACCATCAGCGTGTCGGCGACCTGCACCAAACTTTGGCATATTAGAGATAGTATTATGGGGTAGGCAAGTTTGAGATTAGTGGTGTAGTAGTGCCTTTTTAATATCATTAATGTAGTCTTTTGATTGAGCCTTTTTCCCTGATGAATGTAACAATATGATACAATACTTCATTATCAAGAGTCATTTCTATATCTCCGTACTCTGACGGCAAACCTGTCTCACAACGCTGAAACAAATGATTGTCTTCCGGCATTTCAAGTATTTTATATGAATTATTCCCTTTCTTCTTGCCGAAATATTGCTTTATAACAGGTATGTTATCGGATGGAACGACCTGCAAATCCTTCTTGCCATACAGGAACAAAGCTGGCTGCGTAATATCCTGCAAGTATTCTTTGGGGTCAATCGCAATATAAGTCTTAAGCCACTTCGGCAACTTAGGGTCATTAAGCGATTTGGTTTGTTGTTCCAGCATTACACTAATAGAATCGTTGCTAATGCTGTCCGCCTGACTTATTGCTTTTAGTTGAGAGACCAACAAACTGCGACCATCAACAGCAGGAGCACCCAACAACACCAGGCAATTGATAGAAGAGTCCTTTGCCGCAATAATTTCCGCTATCAGCGCTCCCTCACTATGCCCAAGAAGAGAAATATGGTTCGTATCAATCTTATCCTCTGCCTTTACAGCAGCAATAGCAGCCTGTGCATCGGCAACATAATCCATTGTAGTGGCATCAAGCAATTTTTTATCATTCGTTCCATAGCCTCTGTCATCATAACGAAAGGTGGCAATGCCGCATTTTGCCAAATGGTCGGCAATAACAAGGAAAGGCTTATGACCATATATCTCTTCATCTCTGTTTTGCACGCCGCTGCCGCTCAATAACACCACGCAAAGGAAATTTCTCCCCCTCTTAGGCATGGTGAGAGTCCCTTTGAAAGTATATTTAGGCAATTTGGGATTAACAAACTCTACTTCCTTCACAACATAAGCAAAAGGCGGCAACGGAGTCTGCGGACGAACATAAGCAAAAGCCGTATCCCGCTTCACAAACATCAAAGGCGTTTTCAACAATCCCTGTTTGAATACACCATTAATCGTATCCTTTGCCTCATTGAACTTTCCACGATAAACAATATTGTTTTTCTTCAATTGAAACAGCAATGAATCTCCTTTGAAATATGCCTTTGTCGCTTTCAGCAAATCATTGGTTTGCGAAGGTGAGCCGAAGTACAGTTTCAGTGTATCCTTATCTAAAAGAGTATATTCTATGGTAAGCGGCATCTTTGTAAAATTCACTTCTATTGCCCCTTCAAAATAGGCATTGTTTTGACTTGAAGCCGCAATTGAAGTAATAACAAAAACACAATATAATATAATTTTTCTCATCTAATATAATGCTATATCTGTTTGATTTAAGAGTGCAAAGGTAGCAAATAAGTTTGATTAACGGGTTTGCCGCAGGTCGGAGCATGTCAATGATAGAGATTTTCAGCAATAACAATAGGTGGCTCCCGAAGGTCTCAAATAACTTGTGGGAAGACTTCATGTGTTACACAAAGGTCTCAAAACACCTGTGGGAAGACTTCATGTGTTACACAAAGGTCTCAAAACACCTGTGGGAAGTCTTCATGTGTTACACGAAGGTCTCAAATTACCTGTGGGAAGAGTTCATGTGTTACACGAAGGTCTCAAATAACTTGTGGGAAGACTTCGGGAAAATCCGAAAGTCCCAAATTACCTGTGGGAAGTCTTCATGTGTTACACGAAGGTCTCAAATTACCTGTGGGAAGACTTCAGGTGGCATACATTGTAGCAAAATAGGTTGTGGGAAGACAATGTATGACGTACATTGTAGCAAAATAGGTTGTGGGAAGACAATGTATGACATACATTGTAATGAAATAGGTTGTGGGGAAAGAATGTATGGCATACATTGTAGCAAAATAAGTTGTGGGGAAAGAATGTATGACGTACATTGTAGCAAAATAGGTTGTGGGAAGACAATGTATGGCGTACATTATAGCAAACAAAAGTCCGTTCATTGATTTGAACGGACTTTTTGCTTTTGTAAAGTCTAATCTAATAATTACAACTCATCATGATTGTTATTATTTACTTTACCTTGTTCAATCTTCTTCCTCTACCAATAAGTTCAGGGTGATATTTACGAATTGAATCACAAAATTTACAAAGATCTTCGGTAGAATATAATTTACTTAAATCGTATTGCCCTTGTCTGTAATATGAGTATGCTATTAGAGCATTAGGGGTAATATCATCATAAAACCACGAATAATCTATATTATACAGCAATACGCATTCTTTCTTCTTGATTACATCTTGTATATCTTCTATTTCAGAAGGCAGTATCTTTAAGTATAAATATTCGGCTGTCATTTCTACATCATTTAATCTCTGCAATGTTAAACTGTCATTATTACTTGGATTAAAACAACTACTATTAGTCGAAAAACGAAAAGCCTTTTTTGTATAAAAACGTCCATCAGGGATTTTAACTTTAAGAAGAGCATACCGTACATATTCCTCTTTGTTTTTATCAAAAGATAATGTATCATTGATAATAGAATCTAATGACAAAAAATAGCATAATGCAAATGTTCCATCTCTTTCAAATGTTTTACTAAATGTTTCTCTATTAAGAGATTTCCACTTTGTTTCGTCATCTAAATTTGAACACCATTCTTCAAATTCCAAGCTATCTAAATACTTTTCATATTTTTCACTTAAGATAATTCCGGTATGCTTACTTTTACAACCAACAATAATAATTATTGCCAAGAAAATCAATATCTTTTTCATAACAATAATTATTTAGGTTTTCTAAATCTGTAATTCCCTGAATTTGTCGCTACCCCATGTTTATTATAGCTAATTACAGGTGTAGGAGTGGTACCTCTTCTATATGTTTCTGCCGCACTTATGGCACTTTCTTGTGTTTGAGTATAACCATTGTTTCGTAGATATTTAATTTTATCTTCTCTGCTTGAATTAAGAAAGCTCTTTGATTCTGGAGTAGATGCCGTATTGTTTGCAGCCCAAGTTTTTGCCTCAATTTCATCATCCAAATCAACAGAAAATGGGGACATATCTCCAGTGCCATTAGTACCAAATCCTGTTTTCCCTTCTAAAAACTGTAGTGCATGATATGTTTCTTCCATTAAAACATTATCGTCAGCGTAACCCTCTAATTTACCATAAGTAAAGTTTATATCTATTCCATCTTTTGTTTCTGTTTCTAAATCATTCGCATAGGTAACATCTCCAAAAATTAAACGATTAGAGTTTTCAGGGTCTTGCTTTGCATTACTCATTTCTCTAAATCTGTATATTGTTGTAGGGTCTTCTTTGAGCTTTTGATATACGCTGGCAAATGCCGGATTATTCTTTCGTTGTTCTTGTATTCTCTCATTCTTTTCTGATGACGGGTCAATATCTCTACCATCAGGGTCTATCAGTATCACAGGATTATTTGCACAATACACATACGGACTTAGCGAAGGATACTTATCAGCCAGAGGGTCGGTACTCAACCAGATACTCAAATAATCATAGTAATACCTTGCTCCGAAGTATCCGAAGCCCGTCTCTT
>JAISGN010000017.1 GCA_031263015.1 Bacteroidales bacterium | reverse complement strand
GGCAAAATTAGTGACTGGGGCTAAGTCGTAACAAGGTAGCCGTACCGGAAGGTGTGGCTGGAATACCTCCTTTCTAGAGAACAAAGGTTATATCCGCTACCAAATTGGTTCTAATAATTTACATAACACAGTCTCGTAGCTCAGTTTGGTTAGAGCACTACACTGATAATGTAGGGGTCGGCGGTTCAAGTCCGCCCGAGACTACACATAACAGGCGGCTTATTATTATTTTGTTTTATCATAGTTTGCCCTTGGAATGTAATTTTGTTTTCATAATTGTGAAGGAGTAAGATTTTGTTCTTACTCCTTTTTTGTATCCAAATATCACTAAATCAGATACCCCTTACATCAAAATCATACTGCAATCCGCCAAAATAAAAGGTTAATCCATTCGCAAAATACCAAAGAACATTTCCATTAAAGTTCGTATCGTGCAGGCATTAGTAAGTGCTACAAAAATATTCCTTCGTTTTGCGGTAACGAAACAGCCTTTCATTTTTCTAAAACAGCCTTCGGTGCGAACGAAACAGCCTTTCATAAAAACCAAACAGCCAAAGACCTCATCAATACAAAGAAAAGCAATATCAATATAAAGAAAAATGTTATTTTTGCAGGCAATAAGACTAATTAAGCAAGAAAACAAATAATGGATTTAAGCATTTATTTTAATCCTGTCGCAATAGACGAGTACGGATTCTTTGATAGCAAAATTGAAAGGCTCGGTCATACGATTGCCGTCTATAATAGCGAGGGTTCTTTCCCTGTTTTAAGTCAAGGTATTGACATCGCAATCTTCGGAGTTGAGGAAGAAAGAGGAAGCAATCATAGTAAGGGTTGCTCGTTAGCACCTAATGCTGTCAGGAAATATCTTTACAACCTAACCTTGCATAACAAGACAGTGAAGATTGTTGATTTGGGTAATTTGAAAATAGGCGATAAACTCGCCGATACGTTCGTTGCTACCGGTGAAGTAGTATCGGAATTGCTGCAAATGAGAGTTCTGCCGATTATTCTGGGCGGTTCACAAGATATAACTTATGGAAATTATCGCGGATACGAGAATCTGGGGCAGATTATCAACGTTTTTAATGTGGATTCGCAGATTGATTTGGGTTTGGTGAAGAATAACAACGATATAGACTCACAAACGTATCTCACAAAGATGATATGCAGCGAACCAAACTTCCTTTTCAATTACACACAGGTCGCTCACCAAACTTATTTCGTAGATAAAGAAGCGTTAAATATGCTTGATGAACTTTATTTTGACTGTTACCGATTAGGAGTGGTGCAAGAAAAAATACAGGACATAGAACCGCTGGTGCGAAATGCAGATATGGTAACGATAGATATGTCTTCCGTTCGGCAATCTGATGCTCCAGCGGCAAATTCTCCCTCTCCACACGGGCTTTATGGGGAAGAATTATGTGCCATCTGCCGTTATGCCGGCATGAGTGATAAATTGACGAGCATAGGGTTTTATGAGATGAATCCGCGTTTTGATGTCAGAGGGCAGAATGCTGCTTTGATTGCTCATGCTATTTGGTATTTTATTGACGGATACCTATGGCGGAAGAATGATTTCCCTTATCTGGACAAGGAAAACTACTTTAAGTTTTTTGTATCAATGAATGAAGGTCGCAATGAGTTGATATTTCACAAAAGTAAGAAGAGTGAGCGTTGGTGGATGGAGGTTCCTTGCAGGAAAGACTTACAGGAAAAATATATAAGGCACTATCTTGTCCCTTGTTCTTACGAAGACTACGTTACGGCGACAGAAAACAACAAGATTCCCGACAGATGGTTCAAGGCTTTCAACAAAATAAGCATTTAAATCAAGCATTATGAGCAGAATATTGGTTATAGACGACCAGCAAGCTATTCGCAGAACATTGAGAGAGGTTTTAGAATACGAGAAACACACCATTGACGAAGCCGAAGACGGAGAAGACGGGATAAAAAAGATAAAAGAAGGTGATTTTGACTTGGTTCTTTGCGATATCAAGATGCCTCGTATGGATGGAATGGACGTTCTGAATGCGGTAGAGGGATGTGGTGTGCCTATTGTTATGATTTCGGGCAACGGAGATATAGAAACGGCGGTTGAATGTATGAAAAAAGGTTCTGTTGATTACATTGAGAAGCCTCTTGATTTGAATAAACTGCTTACGACCATCAATAATGCTCTTGCGGCTAAGACTTATGAAAATCAAAGCAAGCCTTATGACAATAAAACCAAGTTTTATGAAAATAAAATCAAGCCTAAAAAAAATGAAACAGGCTTAAAAGAGGATGAAATCATTGGAAACTCGCCCGCAATCATTGCTATGAAAAATCTTATAGACAAAATAGCAGCCACAGACGCCAAAGTATTGATAACAGGTGAGAACGGAAGCGGAAAAGAGTTGGTGGCACAAAGATTACATAACAAAAGCCACCGCTGCAATCAACCTTTTGTAGAAATAAACTGCGCCGCAATTCCTAATGAGCTCATAGAAAGCGAACTTTTTGGGCATGAGAAAGGCTCTTTTACCTCCGCAATAAAGCAAAGGAAAGGAAAATTTGAACAAGCTGACGGAGGAACATTGTTTTTGGACGAAATAGGAGATATGAACCTTGCCGCACAATCAAAAGTCTTGAGAGCATTGCAATATCAAAAGATAACACGGGTCGGAAGTGAGAAAGACATATCGGTAAATGTGCGAATAATTGCGGCAACCAACAGAAACCTCAAAGAAGAGATTGCAAAAGGAAATTTTCGTGAGGATTTGTATCACCGACTCTGCGTTATAGAAATTCATGTGCCCGCTTTGAACGACCGAAGAGAAGATATCCCGTTACTGATAGACCATTTCCTTACCCGCATATCAAAAGAAAACGGCACAAAGAGAATGCTCATTGAGCCGAATGCCGTTCAGGCGTTAAGCAAACTTGATTTCAGCGGCAACGTGCGTCAATTGCACAACATCATTGAACGTTTAACCATTCTGTGTGAAAAGAAGATTACGCTCAAAGACGTAGAGGCTTACGTATAACGAGACTTTATCGGATTATTCCTCAATAGAAATCTCATCAATGAATATCCACGCAGGCTGATTGGGCGAAAGATGGTCGGCAGGCGTGATTTTACGATTATAAGCGTGCATTTTAATGTACCTCATCGGTGCTTTGGGCACGATGGAAAAGCCTTTTATTGTAATTGTTTCGTCTTTTGGCGACAGCGTATTCGCAATCCGTTGCACGGGAGTGAAGTTTTGCCCGTCCGAAGAAAAGGAATATTCCACCGAATCAGGCATAAATATCCACGAACGCACGTCCTGCAAAAATGTAGCCTCTATTTTATGAGGACAAAACGTCTTTCCCAAATCAATAATCGCCACAACATCCTCCCCTTGGTAGCCTTGCCAATTGCCAATACGCCAGTTCGTGCTGCCCTTTTGGCGATCTATCAAAGCAAAATCGCCATTCGCCGAATACTGATTGTCGTAATGCGTAAATACTTTCAGACTTCGTCCGGATGAAACCTGATAAAAATCTACCGAAACCTCATTTGAGCGGCGTCCTTCCTTCGTTTTAGCGTAGGCAATCACCCTTGCGCTGTGGTCAAAGGTCAATTTGATGTTGCGACCCTTCGTTTTAATCGTATCAAATGCCTTATTATCGGTGCGATATGCCGTTACAAAAATACTATCCTGCTCATTAACACTCTTAATCTCAACGTTTATCACGCTGTCAAAAGCATTCGTTCCCTTGTATTCAAAGTACGGCACGGCAATATGGCTGCTTGTGCCCACAGAAGCAAAAGGTCTGTCAGCCTTCGCTGCTCCGTAAGCAATGTTAGGCTGTTTGCCCATAACGAAATTGAGCGTTCCGCCGTCCATAATATCGTTATATGTTATCCATGTCTTGGTGTATGGTTTGGAATTAAGGGTTGCGGATTGTATATACGGCTTTTGAGATGCTCCTTCGGCAGTTACAACGAATTGTTTGCCGCTTTCAAGGTGTATAATCGCAGTATCAAAAAGCGGAGAGCCTATAACATATTGATTGGATACGGGATTGACGGGATAGAAACCAAGTGCCGTCATAACGAACCAAGCACTCATTTGTCCGCAATCGTCATTTCCGCATAATCCATCGGGCTTTGGCGAATATAAAGAGTCGGTTATGCGTCTCAAAACAGCGGTTGATTTCCATTGTTCGCCGCAATAAGCATACAGATAGGCAGTATGCTGCGATGGTTCATTGCCTTGACAATATTGACCTATCATTCCCGTAACGTCAGCCTGCTCTCTGCCGCTGGTAACCGAAGAAGCATTGAAGCAAGAGTCAAGTTTGGCATCCAAAGCCTTCAATCCGCCGAGATATTGTGCGTAAGTATTCACATCATGCGGCATATAAAATGTATAATGCCAGGCATTGCCTTCGGTAAAATGGCGATTGATTTCCGTAGGGTCAAAGGTCGGAGAAAATCTTTGTCCTTCTCTCGGTTCTATGAAGCCCGATGACGGATTTAAAAGGCTGATCCAATTTTGCGAAAGGGCGTTATATTTTTCTGAAACTTGCTTATAATACAATGTATCTTGATAACGTTTTGCCGAAACGGCTTCATTATATAATGTAGTGGCTACCTGTGCGATGCAATGAGCGTTATAACAATATTCAATGGTCTTTGAAACGCTTTCATGCTCCTTTTCGGCAGGTATAAAGCCCATTTCATTGAAGTAATCCAAGCCAAAATATTTGTATTCCTTGCGATTATGCTTGTCAAATATCTTTTTACGCCGTTTGTTGTCAAATGTCGTGAGCATAGCATCAAGAGTCAGTTTGTCGTTAGGGCGAATGCCTTTCATAAACAAGTCGCTCAGCACACTGATGCCGTGTTCGCCAATCATACAATAGGTTTCAAAATTGCTCAATTCCCACATCGGCAATCTGTCTGCCTGTTTGAAGATATCCAACATTGTGTTTGCAAAATCAGAAGAGCGTTTGCGGTCAATTATTGCGAGCAAAGGATGAAGCGTTCTGTAAGTATCCCAAAGCGAAAAGACGGAATAGCGGTCGTAATTCTTCGCTTTATGAATTTTATTGTCCATTCCGCGATATTTACCGCTCACATCGCTATAAAGATTCGGGCAAACAGAAGAATGATACAAAGCAGTATAGAAATTTTTACGGCTTTCCTCTGTGCCGCCCTTCACTTCTATCCTTCCCAATTGAGCATTCCATAAATCGGTAGCGGCATTTAATGCATCGGAAAAGGTGTTTTGCGGTTCGCTTTTAAGGTTTGCCAACGCTCCGTCTTCATTTACGCTTGATAAGGCGACTTTGCATTCCAGCGTTATGTCGTTTTGCGTTGCGGGAGCGAAGATTAACAATAATTTCTTGGTGTTTTCATCCCACAGAAAGTGCTTTATCGGCAATGAAAAGCGGGCTGCAAAATACAGAACCTGATTTTCGTTCCATGCACGGCTGTTTCGCTGCCCTACAATGGTATTTGAATCCGCCATCTTCCACGAACATTTCAGCAAAACATCCCTATGTTTCAAATCTATGAGCAAACATCTTTGCGAACCTTGTTTATATGTATATGAATGCCAACCGCATCGCTGTGTTGCCGTCAATTGTGCCAGTATTCCTTCGTCCTGCAACAATACTTCATAATATCCTGCCCGTGCCTTTTCGTTTTGTTTTTTGAAAACGCTGCCATATTGCTTCGAAACATCGGAAGAGGATGTCGGAAAGAAGAGAATATCTCCATAATCCGAGCAACCGGTGCCGGAAAGGTGCGTATGCGAAAAACCATAGCAAATACTATCCGTCCAATGATAGCCACTGCATCCGTCCCAACCTGATAAGCGCGTGTCGGGGCTTAATTGTACCGCACCGAAAGGAGCAATGGCGCCGGGATATGTATGTCCGTGAGCATCCGTACCTACAAACGGATTAACCAAATCAACCAAAGATGGTTTTTTTGTCTTATTATTCTGTGCCGTAACTGCGTATGAAGTTATTAAAACGAGCGTAAAAAGCACACAAATCGGAAAAAATTTATTTAGTTTCTTCATAAAAAAGTATTTATTTTCTTCTTGCCAGCATAATGCCGTCTCTGATTGGAATGATAACTTTATCAAAATCATTATCGGCACATATTAAATCATTGAAACGCCTTATCGCCGATGTTTGTTTGTCGTTTGGCGGGCTTGAAAGGGCAACTTTTCCATACCAAAGTATGTTATCGGCGAGCAATATGCCGCCCTGACGCAACATTCCCTTGCATAATTCATAATATATGGGATATGAAACTTTGTCGGCATCAATAAAAATTATGTCAAACGGCTCTGAAAAGCGCGGAATTATATTTAACGCATCGCCGATGTGCAAATGCACGTTGCGAAGGTTATTTTGTGCGAATACATCTTTCAAAAAATTCTCTCTTTCCTCATCAACTTCTATCGTATGTATCTCTCCGTCAGTCAAACCTGCGGAAAGACAAATTGTAGAGTAGCCTGTGAAACTTCCTACTTCAAGTATTCGCTTCGGATTGAGCATTAAGGACAGGATTTTGAGAAATGTTCCCTGCCAATTGCCGCTTATCATTCGCGGTTTCACACATTGCAGATGTGTTCGGCGGTTTAGTTGTATCAAATCGGGCGATTCTTCACTGCAAATCCGCTCACAATATTGCGTAATGCGTTCATCCAAAAACGGATATATGTCTCTGTCCATTGAGTCTTACTTTAATTTTCCTATTTTATGACCTTTGGCAGCGAAAAAGAGGATAAACAAATAGCAAGGCAGCAACATAAGATACGGAATCTGCCTATCGCCGATGCAATCCGCCCATAGACCATACAGCAACGGCAAAACAGCCCCGCCGGCAATAGCCATAATCAAGAAAGCCGAAGCAAGAGCGGTGTGATGTCCGAGTTTGTCAATAGCAAGAGGCCATATACCGGGCCACATCATTGCATGAGCAAAACTTAACAGGATTATGAAAACGATAGACGCTGTTCCGCTGGTACAAAGTGCGGTAACAGCAAACGCAATGCCTAGAAGAGCAGAATAAATCAAGGCTTTGGATTGACTGATGTGCTTTGGAACGAGAATAATACCAACGATGTATCCGATAGTTAGGGCAATGAGGCTGTAAGAACCTAATTTGGGTGCAATTTCAGGCGAGATTCCTTGCGTTATTGCGTACAATCCGAGTGTGTCAATAGCGATTACTTCCACTCCGACATAGAGAAACAGCGCCGCAATGCCTATCCATAAATACGGAATGCGGAATATGGAGCGTTTATCTTTGCCTGATTTATCCGAATCTTCGTTTTCCTCTTCCACTTTGGGCAAATGTGCCAATAAAATCATAAAAGATAACGATATAAGCACCACTGCCATAACCACATACGGCACAACAAGGCGATGAGTCAATGTATCAAGAGCCGCAGCCTTCGCCATACCGCTCAAATTCATTATTTCGCTGTTCAAAGTCTCCATATTGGAAAAAAGAATTGAGCCAAAACCCAAAATACCTACTATTCCGGCGATTTTATTGAACAATCCCATGACAGACATCCTCTTTGCGGCGGACTCAATCGGTCCTAAAATTGTGATATAAGGATTAGCCGCCGTCTGCAAAAGCGACAAGCCCGTACCCATCACAAATAAGCCTATCAAAAATACGGCATAATTTCTTCCTAATGCAGCGGGTATGAAGCATAAAGCCCCGATTGCCATAACCATTAAGCCGATTGACATTCCTTTTGCAAAGCCTGTGCTTTTCAGAATGCGGGATGACGGAATTGCCATCACGAAATACGATATGTAAAAGGCGAATGTAACGAAGTATGCTTGAGAATCGCTTAATTCACAGGCAGTTCTAAGGAATGGTATCAGCAAAGAATTTAACCATGTTACGAATCCGAAGATGAAATACAGGATTCCTATGATTGAAAGGCTGAAAATATAGTTGTTTTTTCTCATTTGCGTGTAGATTTACATTGTTTTAGAAGTTGCAAATGTAAGAAAAAATTCATCAAAGGCTGCCTGTGCGAACCAAACTGAAATAATGTTTTTATACGGGGCTGTTTGTGCGTGTCGCACTGACATTATTTTTTTATACGAGGCTGTTTTAGAAAAATGAAAGGCTGTTTCATTCGCACGAAATAGCCTTTCATTTTCACCGAACAGCCTTTCATTCAGCACAAATAAAAGTTTTGTAGTTCTATGCTGGCAATTATCGGTTTAATATATGTTCGGAATCAACCGAAAAGCAGATTGATGCCGATGAAACAAAAAAATAGCCGCTTGAAATCTCAAGCGGCTATTGCGTTACGAAGAATTATCGGTTATTTCATAAGAGATATTATAACAACTCTATTCAATATTCCGCTCTCTTCGCTATATGGTTGCTCGGTATCACCTTTCCAATCAACTTTCAATTGAGCCCCTCTAACGCCTTGCTTAATTAAGGCTGCACGAACTCTTTCGGCACGTTTCTTAGAAATATTCATATTTCCCTGATAAGAACCTGTTGATTTATCTGCGTATCCTACAATCATGTAAGTAGTGTTCTTGTCGTTCTTCTTAATGACGTTTGCTACCTGATTTATTGTGTTCTGAGCATCTGGTGTCAATATGTCTCCCTTGTCAAAGAAGATTGTGATGGCAACGTCAGTGTTCTCAATAACTCCTTGTGTCGGACCGACAGGTCTTGCTTCGCAATCTTTCAACTTAGCCAAAGCCGTCTCAAGTTCTTTTGCGCATTTGTCCTGAACTTCTTGGTTTTGAGCAATCTGTTTATTTGCTTCATCAAGAGACTTCATTGCGTTGTCCAAATCGCTTTCCAAACTTGCAATTCTGTCATTGTAAGGGTCAAGGTCAGGACATATAGGAGAAGGATCCCAAGTGCTGACA
Organism: Bacteroidales bacterium; assembly: GCA_031263015.1. GTDB lineage: Bacteria > Bacteroidota > Bacteroidia > Bacteroidales > P3 > JAISGN01. The sequence continues at coordinate 13,553 of JAISGN010000017.1, read as the reverse complement.
GGGAACTTGTATGTTGCACCAACCGTCAGCATAAATCCTGTTGCGAATCTATGCTCTCCGAAAAGAGGACCATCAGCCATAAAATGGAAATCTGCTTTGGTTAGCATACAATTAAGTTCTGCATTAATATTAAGGTTATCGCTTAATCTGAATCGGTTTTGTAAACCGAAATTAAATGCAAATTCGTTATTGTTATGGTAAGTAAAATTATGAGCCCAGCCAAATCCTAATGCCAAAACACCATTATACAATCTGTCTAATTTATATCCCAAAATCCAATTTGTCAAACTTATCATTTGATCATAGTGTAGGAACATATAATTAAAAGATATTTGATCGCCTGCCTCCAATCCCATTGTATTTGTGCCAGCAGGATAATCTAATAGTATTCCTGCTCCTCTTGCAAAGTCTAATTGCACTCTCGCTCCGACGATTGGACTAAACCATTTGCCGGCAGAAGCACTAACAGACATCTTTGTCAAGTCGGAAAAGCTCGGATTTTCACTATCTCCATATCTTGTATACCACGCGGGTCCCACTCCAACAGAGACTTCCCAATTAGACCAGAAACCATTAGAGCGAAAACCATACCATTTCAAGTTCTCCTGCTCCTCTTGAGCACTTACACCTGAAAAAAAGGCTACCATTAACCACAATAATAATATTGTTTTTTTCATAAACATTAAATTATAAGTTAGATATTTTTTATTAATCAAGTTTGAAGGTGCAAATGTACAATCTTTTTTTGAATATATGCTACATATTGCAGTTTTTTTTCATCCGATTCTTTTCTGATTATTCTTAATACCCTTTATACCAATATATTAACTGATATAACTAAAATGGAATAAATATTTATTTAAGCCATAATCTTTTATATTTACTACACATCTACTACTATTCATTTCTATCAAAATATCCCGATTCGGCACTCTTGTTCCCATCCGATTTTGTAATTATTCGGCAATTTCAACCCAAAATACAGAGCAACTGATTAGGAAAATAACTTCATAATATCTGATAATTCCACGTTTTTACCGCAATCCATCCGCACAGATAGCCAATTGATAATAACAATACCAAGTAAGAATTAAACGAAACAGCCTTTTAGAAAAACGAAAGGCTGTTTCATCTTCCTGAAACAGCCTTTGGTGAGAAAATAATGTCAAATTAATCTCTGTGTGAGACACACCGATACGCACAAACAGCCTTTGGCTAAAACGAAATCATCAGTAAGGGTCGCATTAAAAGGTTAGCGAGAAACCAAGTCCGTTTTTGTTTAAGCCAAAACTTAAATTATAGGATAGATTGTTGCTCCCTTTCCCGTTATACAGGTCTATGGAGGTCTTTATCTTTTGGCTGCCACGATGATTCAAGTAAAAAGCAAGACCAACCTCAACCACACCACTAACTAATAGCACACTATGCAGAATTTTTGTGCTTTTCTTCAACTCTTGACCACTAATGGAATTAGTAAGATAATGTCCTAATACGTAACCAACAGATGCGCCACCAATAACTCCAACAACGGAACCGGCTATCTTAAATCTCTGCCCACAATTATAAGCATTCAGAGCTGCGGAATCGCCGTTAAGCAGATTGCGAACCTCTTTCTGAGAAATAATAACACCTGATTTATATACCGAACCGCTTTTATAAGTAATGGTATCGGAAGATTGTGATTCGGATTGGGCATTTGATTGCATGCAAACGAAGCCTGCCATAAATAAAATCAAGAATAATTTTAATGTTTTCATATCAACATATTTTTATAATTAGTTTGCAAAAATACAAAAAAACATTGATTATGACGTATTCGCTTAAAATCATTACCTTTGCATATTTGATTGGAATGTTATGATATAACATGAAACTAAAATAAAGTTAAGAATTATTTGTATGGTGAAGCAAGCGACCAGTGCAAAAGAACAGATAGATATTCTTTGCAGAAGAGGGATAGAAATAGATATGGAAGAAAATGAAGCGGAGGAAATATTGACGGATATAGGGTATTTTCGTCTTGGTTTTTATTGTTTTCCTTTTGAAACAACCTATCCTAATAAGAAAAAGAGAAATCATGAGTACGGAAAAGGCACAAGATTTTCCAATATTGTTGATTTATATTATTTCAATGTTGATTTAAGTGAAATATTATTAAGATATATTAATAGTATTGAGGTTAATTTTAGAACTAATGTTGTTTATAGAGTTTCCAATAAATATAAGGATTGTCCTACATGGTTCATTTCTCCCGATATAATGCAGAAAGATTTTGTCAATACATTTGAAGAGAAGTTTTATAAGCAGTTAAAAGAAAATAACTCTACCATTAAAGACCACCATAAGAAGTATTTGAATGATAGATATGCCCCTGCCTGGAAAACATTAGAGTTTCTGACTTTCGGAACAATACTTAAAATCTATAAAAGTTTAAAAGACGATGGTCTTCAAAAGGAAATATCATTACAATATGGTATTAAAAATCCGGAATATCTTATAGAATACATAAGAAGTATTGTAGAGATACGTAATATCTGTGCTCATGGCGGAGTTTTATTTGATCATAGTCTTCGAAAATCTTTATCGCCTAAAGGCGTAGTTAATTTTGGCACAAGCAGGAATAGAAGCAATTTAATGTGCGTTATCAAAATCATGATGTTTTTGCTTGCTCATATGCGGCAAATCAAAGAGTATAATTTTGAAGATGACATTAAGAATCTTTTTAAGCGACAAAAGAATAATAAATCTATATTTTCAATAATAAAAAAATGTATTGGTTTTGATGAATCAAATAAAAAAATACTTGATATTTGAAAAAAAGTATTACCTTTGCAATCTGAAAGTGCTCACATAAACAAGCATTATGGTTTAGCACTATAAAATGGGTAAGAAGCCTGATATTTCAATAAAATGTCAGGCTTCGTTGTTTCTTATACTTTACATTATTTAAATGTATTCGCTTAAAATCATTACCTTTGCATATTTATAGACGAGTAAATAACATAACAAAAAATTATAACAAACTATGATTAAAAAAATTCTTCTAATCGTATTGATGAGTGCCTATTCGGTAACAATGTTTGCCGATGAGGGGATGTGGTTACCGCTGTTGTTGAAGAACAGAGAAGCTGATATGAAAGCAAAAGGGATGAAGATTTCCGCCAAAGATATTTATGATGTCAATAATGCTTCGTTAAAGGATGCCGTAATGTTATTCGGCGGCGGTTGTACAGGTGAATTTGTGTCCGATAAGGGTCTTACTCTCACCAATCACCACTGCGGCTATTCTTATATTGTGTCTCATTCCACCGTTGAAAGAGATTACCTCACTAATGGCTTTTGGGCGATGAACCAAGCAGAGGAATTGCCGTGCAAAGGCTTATCGGTAACGCTTCTTGTTTATATGGAGGATGTTACGGCGAAGGTTCTCAATGGTGTTACTGCAACAATAACCGAGAATGAAAGAGATAAAATTGTTAAAAAGAATATTGCCGACATTGTTGCTGCGGCTACAAAAGGTACGACCTATAAAGCGGAAGTTGAAGCTTGCTTTTACGGCAATCAATACTTTCTTTATGTGAATGATGTTTTCACTGATGTTCGTCTTGTCGGTGCTCCGCCAAGCAATATAGGCAAATTCGGCGGCGATACCGATAATTGGATGTATCCAAGGCATACAGGAGATTTCTCTATCTTTCGTGTATATGCCGGAAAGGACAACAAACCCGCTCCTTACTCCAAAGACAACGTTCCTTATAAGCCAAAGAAACATTTGAAAATCTCTTTGAACGGCGTAAAAGAAGGAGACTTTACGTTTGTCTTCGGTTATCCGGGCAGAACTCAACAATTCTTAACATCTTATGCTGTTGCACAAACACAGAACGAGGTTGATCCGACATCAATCAAGTATCGCACGGCACGATTGGACATTTACAATGCGGCAATGAACCAAAGCCCGGCACAACGTTTGCGTTACGCTTCACAGGTTGCCTCCATAGCAAACGGATGGAAGAAATGGCAGGGAGAAGTCAGGGGTTTGAAACGATTAAATGCCATTGTAAAAAAACAGGATTTTGAAAAGCAATTCGGCATTTGGGCTAATATTATAGCGGAACGAAAAGAGAAATTCGGCGGACTGCTGCCTGATTTTGCCAAAACATATTCTGTTTATGATACTCTTTACATGGCGGCAATCTATTTTAGCGAAGGTGCGATGGCATCAGACATTGCTAAAATGGCTTTGCAGTTTTGGAATTATGTTGCAAAGTCCGACCGCAATAAATTGCTCAATCTTTTTGAACGAATAGGAAAGTATGACGAGGATAAGGCGGTTGATAAGGCTGTGTTCTTAAAAACGATGACTATGTTCTATGAAGATTACGGCAAAACGCACTATGCTTGGCTTAAAGAGAAGATTGATAAGGATGCAAAGGGCGATGCGGAAAAGTATTTCTCTAAAATATATGACGAAAGTTTCCTTACCGACAGCAAAAATGCCGCTAATTTTATCAAGAAGTACAAATTGGATAAAGATTCCTTGACAGAAAAAGATTGGAAGCAGATTCGCAAGTTGCAAAACAACCCTTTAACCGAACTGTTTGTTCGTATTAAAGTTGCGGCAATTGATAATACTCTTTTGGAACGAAGCATCATCAACACGCATCTTGATAGTCTTTATCGTATATACGTAGAAGGAATTATGGAAATGCAGAGCGGCAAAGATTTTTACCCCGATGCCAACCTTACATTGAGAGTTGCTTACGGCAATGTGATGGGTTATCAACCCAAAGACGCAGTTACCTATCTTCCTTACACAACTATTGAAGGTATAATGCAGAAAGAAAACCCCGATATCTACGATTATGTTGTTGAACCGAGATTAAAAGAGTTGTATGCCAACAAAGATTACGGTCGTTACGCCAACAGCAAGGGCGAATTGCCTGTTACATTTATCGCATCCAATCATACAACCGGCGGAAACAGCGGTTCGCCTGTGCTGAATGCGGAAGGAAATCTTATAGGCATAAACTTTGACAGAAATTGGGAAGGAACGATGAGCGATATTATGTATGATCCGTCTCAATGTCGCAATATATCATTGGATATTCGCTATTGCCTGTTCATAATTGACAAATACGCAGGAGCAAAGCACTTAATAGAGGAAATGGATTTGATTCAATAAAAAGGAATTATGAACAGATTGATGGTATTAACAGGAGGAGGCGATTGTCCGGGCTTAAACGCAGTGATAAGAGCCATTGTAAAACGTGCCTCTCAAGAAAAAGACTGGGAAATCGTAGGTTGCATAGAATCATTTAACGGAGTATTGAAAGACCCTGCTGAAATAGTTATTCTTGATGAGAGCAACGTGGCGGGCATTCTCGTAAAAGGCGGCACAATTCTCGGAACAACCAACAAAGGCGGTCCTTTCGCATATCCGGTTCGCAATAACGACGGCTCATGGACGACTATGGACAGGTCGGATGAGATGATACGGCGATTACAATACATGGGAATAAACGGAGTCATCAATATAGGAGGCGACGGCTCGCTAAGAATTTCAAAGGCTCTTGCCGACAAAGGCTTAAACGTCATTAACGTGCCGAAAACCATTGATAACGATTTATCTTCTACTGATTACACATTCGGATTTCAGACCGCAGTGCAAATAGCCACTGAATCCGTAGATAAACTCGTTACAACAGCCGCCAGCCACAACAGAGTATTTATTTTAGAGGTCATGGGACGGGATGCGGGTTGGATTGCGTTAAATTCAGCCATTGCAGGAGGAGCCGATGTCTGCATTATACCGGAAATATCGTACGATATAGAGAAGATAAAAGAGAAAATAAATTCGCGTTATAAGAAAGGACGCGGCTTTTGCATTATAGTAATCGCCGAAGGTGCGCTAAGCCATGACGGAAAGAAGGTAGGAGCAAAATCAAGCGAAGTAGGATATGAAAACTTTATGCTCGGCGGCGTAGGATGGGCGTTAAAACAGGAATTGATTGCGGCAGGAATAGAACATGACGTCAGAGTAACGCTTTTAGGTCATCTTCAGCGGGGAGGAACTCCTATTGCATACGACAGAGTGTTGGCTTGCGAGTTTGGAGTGGCTGCTTGCGAACTGGCATTAAAAGGAGCGTGGGGCAATATGGTTGCTTACCGCCATCCGGACGTCATTGCCGTGCCTTTTGAGGAAGCCTTGCGGGAGCCGCACCTTGTAGAACGCGACTCTCGTCTTGTTCGCACGGCACGAGGTCTTGGAATATCGTTCGGCGATTAAGTTTCGGTCTGTCTCACACAGAGATTAATTTAACCTTCTCACATATCACTCTAACATTACTTTATTATACCAAAATGAAAGGCTGTTTTATTTTTACGAAACAGCCTTTCATTTTTATAAAGCAGCCTTTCATAAAAATATAGTGTCAGTCCGACACGGACTAAATCAAAGAATAATTGTACTTTTGCCGCATATAAAACAAAAAAATCTCACATTATGCATACATTAGAGCATTTGCAGGCGTTGGCAGTTGAATTGATTGAAAGCGAACGCTATTTGAACGAACCCAAAAGCCTTTTTGAGCCGATAGATTATGCTATGCGGCAGGGCGGAAAGCGATTGCGTCCGTTGCTTGTGCTGATTGCCGCCGATATGTTTGATGAGGATGTCAGTAAAGCAAGATATGCGGCGGCGGCAGTTGAGATTCTGCATAATTTTACGCTGCTTCATGACGATATTATGGACAATTCGCCGCTGCGAAGGGGCAAACCTACGGTTTATAAGCAGTTCGGAAACAATCAGGCGATACTTTCGGGCGATGCAATGTTTGCTTTAGCGATGCAATACGGGCTAAAAACGGAATCTTATGCGGCAAACGCCATAGCAAATGTGCTTTCGCAGGCGTCAATTGATGTTTGCCGAGGACAGGCTTTGGATATGGATTTTGAACAACGGGATAATGTAACGATAGAAGCATATATTGAAATGGTAAGGCTTAAAACCTCTGTTCTGCTGGGCTGTTCGCTGAAAATGGGAGCAATAATAGCCCGAACCGAACAGGCGAATATTGCGGCATTATCTGATTTCGGTGAATTTATAGGCATAGCCTTTCAGATAAAAGATGATATGCTTGATTGCTGGAGCAAGGTTGAGGATTTCGGAAAGGTGAAAGGAAAAGATATTGCCGACAAAAAGAAAACTTTTCTTTACTTAAAGGCTCTCGAAACGGCTGATGGCGATATGCGAAACAGGCTTTTGTCGCTCTATAACGATGATTCTGCGGAGCAAAACGAGAAAATAAGTCGGGTAATTGAGATTTATGAGCGGCTAAACATCAAATCAATTGCTCAAAATGTGGTTGAAGATTATACCAAACGGGCAATGGAAAGTCTGGAACGGGTATCGGCGACCGAAGAATCAAAGAAAAATCTTATTATCTTTGCAAATAAACTACTCATACGGGAAAAATAAACAATAGAATAAAATAAAACAACGACAGAAATGGAAAACATAGGAAAAGAATTTCGTTTGTATGCCTTAAAGCATAGAAATATAAGCAGCATAACGCTGGATAAATATCGCAAACAGAGCGATTATATCAACCCGACAATCATTGAGGAGCGCCAATTGAACGTTGCTCAAATGGATGTCTTCTCTCGTTTGATGATGGAGAGGATTATATTCCTTGGAACGGCTATTGACGATGATGTTGCCAACATTATTCAGGCTCAACTGCTGTTTTTGGAGAGTGTTGATGCGAAACGGGACATTCAAATCTACCTTAATTCTCCCGGAGGCTACGTTCATGCCGGTCTTTGCATATATGACACTATGCAATTCATATCTCCCGATGTTGCAACAATATGTACGGGGCTTGCGGCTTCAATGGCGTCGGTTCTTCTTTGTGCCGGTGCTGACGGAAAGCGGGCTGCGTTGGAGCATTCAAGGGTTATGATTCATCAACCGCTTGGTGGTGCTGAGGGACAGGCGTCCGATATAGAGATTGCCGCACGTGAGATAATGAAAACCAAGAAAGAACTTTACGCAATCATATCCAAACACAGCGGACAGTCGGTTGAAAAAATTGAAAAGGACGCTGACCGCGACCATTGGCTGACATCCGAAGAGGCTTTGGCGTATGGAATGATTGATACCATATTTACCAAAAGCAAAGCCAAATAAGGCTATCGCAATAACTCTTTTCTACAATTTCAAATGAAGTTGTAATCCGATTTCCTGGCGTTTATTGCCGATTATTTTATCGTTTGACGACCCTATTTCTTGCTTGTCGGAATATATTGTTACGGCATAGCGGGCTGAAACCTGAATATGTCGTGTTATTCTCAACAAAGCATACGCATAAACCCTGTGTCCTTTGTCATATAAGGCTGTTGTGGAAAAATTTAACGGCAGATTATATTCATAAACGTTGAATCTGTTATCATAATCGTCAGTATTAAAAAAGGCATACCTTATATGAATGTCCAGTTTTGAGGCAAGAGCGGAATAAGACAAATCAATAAGCCCGAAAAAGCCTGATAAACTATCGCTCAAATAAGATTTGGTAAAGCTATAACCTCCTCTTAAATTAATGGAAAGGGCTTTCATTGGTTGCCAAACATACTTTAATTGAATTTGATTAAGGATATTGTCTTCCGGATAGACCTCTCCGTTCGGGTGTTGCTCGTTATATGGGCGATTATTGAGCCTGTAATATAATGAAACAAGATGTTGTTCGGTCGGAACAAAGGTTAGTTCTGCCTTTGCCTTATATCCGTCAATCGGAGTGTCGGCTCGGTAACTTATATACGGGAAATGAAAATAATCAAAGCCCAGAAAATAATGCCAATGCTTGCTTATGCGGTGAGTAAATGCGGTATAGATGCCGTTTTCGTTTGCATTCTGAGATTGAACGCCTATTGCAGAGGAATAAAAGTTTTGAAAGGCTTTGGTATAATGACGATACGAAACAGCAAAATGAGTTTTGTAATCAATGTCATACTCAAAACCGGCAACCGAAGCAAAGGCTTGATTGGCACTTACCGCAACTTCGGAGAACAATCGCAACTTTCTGTAATCGTAACTCAGATTTAATGCCGATATATTGTTGTATCTGCCGGTGAAATAGTCGTCCTGATATGCCGAACTCTGATGAGAGATGGGATATTTGTACATATAACCCAACCAAGTGCCGCCAACAGTCCAGCCATTGCTCACATACTCCAAATGAAAGCCCGACATAAGGCAGGTATTGCTGTCTTTGCGGCTAATCTCACTAAGAGTCCTGTGATAACCTGTTTGTAATATACTGCCGGAATAGTCAATGCGGTCGTATGAACCGAAGAGATAAATATCCAGATGCCCGATTCGCAGCAACGTTGCCAAGCCTCGGTTGAATCCGAACTCTGTTACGGAACGATAAGGCTTTATTCCATTACTTTTACGCTTGATTTCGGCATTGCTGTTAAAGTATCCCAAATCAAAGAACTGCCCTATCGCCAATCCCTCACCAAAGTTTAGCCGATAATCTCCAAGAGTTAATTGTTCCAAAACGCCGATATGCTTTGCCGTAAGTTGAAAGGAATAATTGTCATAGCCGTAAGGTTGGAGCGAATTAAAGAAAGGTTCGCCCGCATCCTTCTCTCCCGTTAGCGAAAACGACAATCGGTCAAAATAATCCAAAGTATAACGGAAATTAGTTGCGAGTTTAGTACCCATATATCCGCCCTTATCTCGGGTAAAGCCGTAAGCATTTTCCTGAATCTGCCGAAATTGAGTGCGGAAACTATGTTTGGCTTTCATAAACACAGAATCCATTCTCAGCGATGGCTGTTTGACCACAGGGAAAGCACAGATGAACGGCTGGATTTGTGCGATTAAATCATCCGAAAAGCCGTTTATGACCTTTAATTCGTGAATTGAGAATATTTGTCCGCTGTTTTTTAGGTAGTATCGCAGGTTTCGTATCTGCCAAGCAGTCAATCCGATGAGCGAAAGTTGATAATCGCTTGCCGTATTAAGGTTACATGGATTTTCTATCAAACGATGAAGTTCTTCTATCATCTCCGCCTTGTTTTCATCGCTGGTTTGCGAGTCTTCTATTGAAGAAATCAGGTCTGCCAACCTTGTATCATTTTGCTGAGACTTGGCAACAACAGCCGCCAAAAGAAGTATGGAAAGTGCAAAAAGCCTTTTCATCGCAGCCACATCAGAGTATTTTTTAAGGAAATCGGATTTAACGAAAATGTTCTTTGATTTTATTTTTTTCTTATCAAGCCTCGCCGACCGCAAATCAAGTTTTATTTTGCTCAAACGGCATGGGCAAAAATTAAGACTTCATTTGATATTGAGGACTCATATTAAAATTTTGCGGATACTTGGCAGCCTTGTCTTTATAGAAGTCCTGAATCTTTACCAAATCTGCTTCGTAATCGCCGGTAGGATGAAACGCAATGCCCGTACCGCCAAGTTTCTTATCGTAGTCAAGCCATGTCAGTTGGATAGGCACATTCGCCTTCATTGCTATCTCATAAAATCCCTTTTTCCAGTGCTTGGTGTATTTTCTTGTGCCTTCCGGTGTGATTACAATGGAGTAATTTTTATGTTCTTTCAGGTTTTTAACGCACGTATCCACGAGATTATTTTTTCTTCCCCTTGCAACAGGAACACCGCCTAAGGCTTTAATAAGATATCCGAAAGGAAAAATAAACAGTTCCTTCTTTATCATAAATTTAGCATTGACTCCGAGTATCCATAAAACGCAACGACCCCACACAAAGTCCCAATTGGATGTGTGTGGAGCCGCTACTATTACGCAATTCTTCATCATCGGCGTAACCTCGCCTGTCATTCGCCAGCCGAATACTGCCATCAGAAAACCTGCAACCCACTTCATCGCTTTATAAGGGCGTAAGTGTCGGTTGCAATCACAAGTTCCTCATCTGTTGTTACGGAAAGAATTTTTACTCTTGACGATGATTTTGAAATTATGCCGTCTTTGCCTGCCATTGCTTCGTTTTGCTTATTGTCTATCTCTGCTCCGAGAAATTCCAAGCCGTTACAGATAGCTTCTCTTTGCAAAGTAGCATTTTCTCCTATGCCTCCGGTGAACAGTATCAAATCAACACCTCCCATAGCCGCAGCATAAGCCCCGATATACTTCTTTACACGATACGCAAACATATCAAAAGCATAAGTTTCTCTCTCTTTACCGGCTTGCTTTCCTGCAATGATATCACGCATATCAACGCTGCCGCCGGTTATTGCACCAAGTCCGCATTTCTTGTTTATGAAATTATTCATATCCGCAATGCTCATTTTCTCCTTCTCTGCAATGTAAAGAAGAACACCTAAGTCCAAATCTCCGCATCTTGATCCCATAATCAAACCTTCAACAGGCGTGAAACCCATTGATGTATCTACGCTCTTGCCGTTTCTTACCGCACAAACAGAAGCCCCTGAACCAAGATGGCAACTTATTATTCTTGAATTATTGATATCAATCCCTGCAATCTTTGCTGCCTTTGGTGCAACAAAACGATGAGACGTTCCGTGAAAACCATATCTGCGAACTTTGTCAGTAAGGTAATATTCGTAAGGAATTGCATACAGATAAGCCTCCGCAGGCATTGTTTGATGGAAAGAAGTATCAAAAACCGCAATCTGAGGAACGGAAGGCAACAAAGCTTCCATTGCTTCTATTCCTCCAAGATTGGCAGGATTGTGAAGCGGCGCCAACGCAAACAATTCTCGTATCTGTTCTTTCTCTTTTGCTCCTACTATCACCGATTGCTTGAATACCTCTCCGCCATGAGCCACTCTGTGTCCGCAAGCGTCAATCTCGTCAAGCGATTTAATAACTCCGCATTCGGATGAGGTCAATGACTGCAATATCATGTTTATTCCTTCCTTGTGATTAGGAATAGGAAGTTTTTTATAGACCTTATCCTTGCCTGTTGGGCGGTGAGTAAATTCTCCCATCTCCAATCCAATCCGTTCAAGCAGACCTTTGGCAAGCACATTAGTGTTTTCGCCCATTTCTATCAACTGATATTTAATAGAAGACGAGCCGCAGTTCAATACTAATATCTTCATTGTATATTTTTATTTCTTATTTTATATCAATTCGGCTAATTTCTCGGCTAAATCGCAAACTCTGTTGGAATAGCCGTTCTCATTATCATACCACGATACCACTTTAACCATATTTCCCGAAAGAATCATAGTCAGTTTTGAGTCAAAAATTGATGAATGCGGGTTTCCGACAATATCTATGCTCACAATAGGGTCTTCAACGTATTCAAGAATACCTTTAAGATATGTTTCTGCAGCCTCTTTCATTGCAGCATTTATCTCTTCCTTGGTAACCTCTCTGCCTAACTCGGCAACAAGATCAACAACCGAGCCATCGGGAGTAGGAACTCTCATTGACAAGCCGTCAAGTTTGCCTTTGAGTTCGGGCAACACTATTCCAACAGCCTTAGCCGCTCCCGTAGAAGTAGGAATGATTGAAACGGCAGCCGCTCTTGCACGTCGCAAATCCTTATGCGGCAAATCCAAAATCTGTTGGTCGTTAGTATAAGAATGAACGGTGGTCATAAGCCCGCGTTTCACGCCAAACTTTTCATTTAACACCTTTGCAACCGGAGCAAGGCAGTTCGTGGTGCAGGAAGCGTTGGAAACATAAACCGTATCCTTCGTTAGAACCTCATCATTTACGCCAAGCACAACAGTAGCATCAACATCTTCCGCTTTGTCGGCAGGAACGGTCAAAATAACCTTTCTTGCTCCTGCTTTGATGTGCTTACTCATCTTTTCTCTGTTGCGGAAAATACCTGTGGATTCAACAACGATGTCAATACCGAGTTCTTTCCACGGCAGATTTTCAGGGTCTCTTTCCGCATAAACCCTTATACGTTTGCCATTAACAACCAAGAAATCGTTATCTGCTTCAACCGTTCCGTCAAAACGTCCATGCACCGAATCATATTTAAGCAAATGAGCCAGCGTCTTTGCGTCTGTTAAATCGTTTATTGCGACTACTTCAAGGTTTTTCTTCTTTTGAATATTGCGAAAGGTGATTCGTCCTATTCTTCCGAAGCCGTTTATTGCTATTTTTACCATTTTATTTTGTGTTTTTTGATTAAAAACTAATTATTTGCGGTTGCAAAAGTACGACTTTTTTTTTAACCGATTTAAAAGTAAGGTATGCGATGTCAATATTTTCTTTTGGCAAAATAAAAGGCTGTTTCATTTTGCTAAAACAGCGTTTCATTTTAACCAAACAGCCTTTCATTTTTCTAATACAGCGTTTTAGTTTAGTCTTATTTGATTTGCTGGCTATCAAACAATTGAAGGTGTGAATGAAAGGCACAAAAAAAGGGCAGATTTCGCAATCTGCCCTCGTGGATTAAAACCTTATCGGTTTGTTATTTATTGACTATCAATTTTTGTGTCCTATTGATGTCATTGTTCAAGATTCTGATGTAGTAAATGCCTGCCGCATAGTGCTTAACGTTCAATGTCAAGGTCTTCTGATTTGATTTGA
>JAISGN010000013.1 GCA_031263015.1 Bacteroidales bacterium | reverse complement strand
TATATGGAAGAGCCATATAAACAAAATAAAGAATTGATACCTCTTCATTGTTATTTCAGAGTTAAATTGATTGACAATAAAATATCAGAAATTACTACTAATTGTGATAGTGTTTCATTTAGGGATAGATTTGAACTATTTAAATTATATGGATATAAGGAAGATGATGCAGATTAGAATAATGTATCAAATGCATTTAGTTGGTCAGAAGTCCGGGAAATGAATGTAAGTTTCCCGAAAGTCTCAAATAACTTGTGGGAAGCTTTCGGGAAACTCCGAAAGTCTCAAATTACCTGTGGGAAGCTTTCGGGAAACTCCGAAAGTCTCAAATAACCTGTGGGAAGACAATGTATGGCGTACATTGTAGCAAACAAAAGTCCGCTCATTGATTTGAACGGACTTTTTGCTTTGTGCAAAGTCTAATTTGATGCACTACTGCTCATCATATTCCTTATATATATCAGATTTCACTCGTATGAACGTACCATAACGGTGATATTTGTTCATTTTAAAATACATTTCTTTTGACATGACGCATTCATCAAAAAATATATTCATATAACCAATATCTTTTATGTTCTTTTTTATTGCCTTAATTTCTTTTTTAGATAAACAATTATATCTGTCAATGACATCAACTTTACAAATTAGACCCGTTGAATCTTGATAAGTAGTTATACCCAAACTAAATGTTCTTCCACCTTCCATTTCTGCCTTTTCTTCTATTGCTTTCATTTTTCTCAATGTATTTTCACTAACAGATTGTCTGATTGCATTTACTATCTTATCCCTATCTTCATATGTTTGTGAAAAAGAATATAGCGAAAAAGAAAGGCTAAATAATAACAATGAAATCTTTTTCATTGATGAATAATCATTGCTGGTGTAGTTTTAATGCTTGCAAAGATACTATTTTAATTATTTTTCATTTGTATATTTATGTCTGAATAATAAAAGACTACCCTTTTTATCTAATAAAACATTAAAATTAAATAGGAAGGTTGTATCTACTTTTTCATTGTAACATACTATCATTCTGTCTATATCCCAGTCATTCTCTAAGAAACGATAATTGTAGTAATAGACATTAAAAGGTCTATGTAGATACAGATGCATACCGGAAAGAAAATTAGAGTTCAAAAAATTAATATTATCTATAAATTTTTCTTTTTCTTCCTTTGAAAAGTTTTTAGTTAAACAGAATTTATCTATATTTTCAAAATTTAATTTTCCAATGATAGTATCACATATTCTAAAATTATTATTATTATCCCAAAAATAGTTAATCCAAATGCTATCATTATGCTCTTGCCTTATTTTATCAAATATAGCATTAATGTATCTCATTCTACTTTCAATATCTTTTATAGGAGCATTGAACTCTATAAAATTTCTATTGCTATGTTTATAATTATAACGATTGATTAAATATACACCGCATATAAATAAAATAATTAAAAGAAATACAACAAAAACACCAATAAAAAACTTTTTCATCGTCTATGCCCTTTCATCACCATATTACTATTACATTTTTTATTTCGTCTGTTGTTAGATCTAATTTTGCTTCTTTATATCTTACCTTAAAGGTTGGTAATGTCTCTATCACTTCTTTGATAAAATCATATTCAGTAATCATATTGTTTTGTGCTTCTGTTTTATTTCTAAACCATTCTACTCCTAAAGCAGAAAATAAATAATCTTTTCTAAATGAAAATGTAAAACTTTGTTGTGGAAGTAATTTAACAGAAGTTTCTTTAAATATAGGTGGAGGAATAGGGAAATAATCACTTTTAAGTCCCATTGTAACTTCATATTTTATTCCCTCATAATTAAAAACAAAAAAAACATCTGCAAACACAGTATTTAAGATTATTGTATCATTAGAATTGTTTGTTATTGAACAAATAGTTTTTATCTCCGGACCAGCACCCATTCTTTCTGTATAACTCCAGCTGCCATCAGCATGAGGTTTGGGCTCTACAAAGTCAGATATAATAAGAGTATCTATTTTGAAAGATATTTGCGAAGAACAGATATTGCTTACAAAAATTAAGAATATTAATATATATCTACTTTTCATGATCACAAATTTTTAAAAATCATACGTATAACTATTATTAAAATTGTCCATAGCATTACCTTTGATTGTTAATGTATTACCAACGTTGTTATATGTATAATTATTGTTTGTGTATATCAAATAAATTTCACTCATTGTTGTCAAATCACTTGTGAGAAGGCTTCATGTGTTACACGAAAGTCCCAAATTACCTGTGGGAAGACTTCATGCGTTACACGAAGGTCTCAAATTACTTGTGGGAAGACTTCATGTGTTACACGAAAGTCCCAAATTACCTGTGGGAAGACTTCATGTGTTACACGAAGGTCTCAAATCACTTGTGGGAAGACTTCGGGTGTCTTACATTGTCGCAAAATAGGTCGTGGGAAGAGAATGTATGGCGTACATTGTAATGAAATAGGTCGTGGGGAAAGAATGTATGGCGTACATTGTAGCAAAATAGGTCTTGGGAAAAGAATATATGGCGTACATTGTAGCAAAATAGGTTGTGGGAAGACAATGTATGACGTACATTATAGCAAAATAGGTCGTGGGAAGACAATGTATGGCATACATTACAGCAAACAAAAGTCCGCTCAAATCAATGAACGGACTTTATGCTTTGTGTAAATCCTAATTTGATATACACTACTCACTATTATGATAATGTAACCCTTTTAAATTAGGTGTTGTGTAGAAATTAACTCCCCAAACAGGTATTGGTACTAATATCATATATACATCATTTAATAAAACATTGTAATAATAACCTGTACTTAATCTATCTTGCGAAAAATATGAAATCATTAACAATTTATATTCTTTACCAACCTCTATTTGTGGAGCGTTTTCTTCTTCTGCAATAGATAATATAGGGTAGCGCCATTTAAGATTAGTGTCCGATATGCAAAAAGTATTTATTTTATATACTTTCTTATGCCTCAATGTATCTCCATCTCTTATATAAGCATATTTTACTGTATCTATTGATGCAATTACAAACGTTTCATAAATACTATCTCTTGTATCATCTATGCATAACAATTCTCCTTCCATATCGTGAACAAGTACTTTACCTCTATCACTATATCTTAAATGACGAGGGAAAAAGAATATATTACCTAAAATGTCTTTTTCTTTTAATTCAAGTTCTTCACTACTACCAATATGAGATGGTATCCAAGTTCTTATTTTACTTGCATTTTGAGGAAATTCCAATGTGTCTAAATTTGACCTGCAAGAAGAAAAGAATAGCAAAACAACTATAAGATATTTACAAACTTTTTTCATATTCATAAATCTATATTTATATACACTACTCCCACCACCAGTAAGGGAAATTAAATGGTTTAAACATCTCTAATCTTGCTTTGGTTACTTTCATTGGACTAATTTTTATAATTGCTATATCATGTGTTGGTTCTTGTTCTTTATAGTCCCCATAGTTTTTCAATTCTCCAATAAAAGCAAAACTTCGGTCATAAATATAAGTATATATTTTAACATTATTATTCCTTGCCTTTGTATTAATATTTACCATTATAGAATCATTATTTTCAAACCATACTTTTTTTACACATGTATTCAAAAGTATAGTATCATAATGAATTGTCATATAAATATTATTTCGTTTAGTTTTATACTTTAATTTTATTTTGTTGTTGTCTGATAGTCTTTCTTTATCTACGTATATTTTAGTTTTTTCGTAGTATGGCGAAAGTGTTTGACATCCACTAAATAAAATGGCAATAATAAAACTTTTTATGAATAGAGAACAAGTTTTATTTTTTCTTCCAATTTCCAAAAAGATTATCATAATGCGATTCTATTTTGCCATTATTATTAAAATAATACGAATTGTGATCCAGTTTTTGCATAAAGGAGAAATTTTATTTTATATAGCTCCATAAAATGGCACCGCAACGGAAGCAGTATTTTGTAAATAGATTTCTTGCCTGTATTTTTAATTACATCTTTCTCCATTGTATGAATATAATAAAGAGCAAAAATACAATATTTTTATAGAAAGCTGAATTATGCCTAAACAAAGGATAAATCATTATTTACAAAACGGGGTTTTGTGCGAATGAAAGGCTGTTTCGCAAAAACCAAATAGCCTTTCATTTTTATACAATAGCCTTTGGTCGGGAAATAATGTCTGTGCGACATACTCAAAAAACCAATCTTTATTTTGGGGCTTGCTTTATCAAAAACAATGATGCAATAAAAAATAATATTATAGGAAAACCTATTGATAATGCAGGATGAAGTGTTGATTGTGTTGCCATTACGGTTGTCGCTTTCATTATAATAATGAATGCAAATGCCATTCCTATTCCGGCAGCCAAGTGTAAGCCGGTGCCTCCTCGCGTTTTACGACAGGATAAAGACACCCCAATAAAAGTTAAAACCAAATACGCTAACGGATTAATAAGTCTCTGATATTTTTCCACCTCTAATATTCGCACCAACTTAGAGCCTCGCATACGCTCCTCGTCAATTTTTGCATTCAAAGCCTTATTCGTCAATGTTTCAGGCTTAATTGTGCCGATATTAAAGTCATTCGGCTTCATTGAAAGGTTTATTGACTTGCGATAACCTCTTGTCATTGTTTCGTATTTGCCGTTTATGGTGCGGTAAATCCAGTTTTCCACCAACCATTGCTTGCGAACGCTGTCATAAATTAAAAGGTCGGCAGAAAGTTTGCTCCTAATTGAGTCGGTGTTATCGGAAAAAATCTCTTCGGTAAAGCGATAACCGGTATTGCGAACGTTATCAAATCGCTGGACATAAACATATTTGCCTTTACTAAGTTGAATGTGGATATTATAAAGATTGTTCTTGTAAGGATTACGGTAATACACCCGCTCAAACTCTAATCTGTTTTTATTTACATGAGGAAGAACAAAATTGGTAAGAAACAAATTGAAGATTGCAACCAGCAAAGCCGTAAATATAAAGGGACGCAGTAATCGCAAAAACGAAATTCCTCCGCTCAAAATGGCGATTATCTCCGTTCTTGCGGCAAGTCTTGAGGTTACAAAGATAACTGCAATGAAGAAGAAAAGGTATCCGAACATATTTGCAAAGTTCGGAATGTAGTTAAGGTAGTAATCGAAGATTATTTTGGACAAAGGCACTTTGTTTTGAATGAAATCATCCAATTTTTGAGCCAAATCAAACATTATAACCACTGCAATAATCAGCGCAATTGCAACAACGAATGTCGCAATAAGTTTCTTTATTATATATAGGTCTAATATTGTGATAAATTTACGGCTCTTCTTTGTCTTCATCTATTATATCAGTAGAATTTTCGGCAATTTATTTTGTTTGAAAATACTCCCGAACAAGATTTTGTGCCGCCACGTATGCACTAATCTTGTTTGCAAGCACATCCTGTCGGCTTTTCTCAAGCAAATCTTTTATCTTGTCGTTATTATAAAAGCCTTCCTTCAAATAAAAGTCTATTGTTTCGGAAAGAATCCTCAAATTCTGTTCATTTCTCTTGCTCTCAAAATACCCATTGGCTTTTGTAATCTGTACGTACTTTGTAACATTTTCCCATATCTTGTCTATGCCTTCAAGAGTGTAAGCAGAAGAAGTAAAAACCACAGGTTTCCAACCGGATTCCGAAGCAGGAAAAAGAGCCAACGCATTTCTATACTGCTGAGCTGCCAGTTCGCAAAGTTGTTTATTGTCTCCGTCAGCCTTATTGATAGAAATAGCATCCGCCATCTCCATTATGCCGCGTTTAATGCCCTGCAACTCATCACCGGCGTTAGCAAGCTGCAACAGTAAGAAGAAATCAACCATAGAAGCCACTGCAACCTCACTCTGACCTACGCCAACAGTCTCCACAAATACAATATCAAAACCGGCAGCCTCACAAAGCACAATTATTTCTCTCGTTTTGCGGGCAACACCTCCTAATGAACCGGCAGAAGGAGAAGGACGAATGAATGAATTGGGGTCATTGGCAAGCGTTTCCATACGTGTCTTGTCGCCAAGTATTGAGCCTTTGGTCTTTTCACTGCTCGGGTCAATAGCAAGTACGGCAAGACGATGTCCTTTCGCCGTAAGACTTGTACCCAATGCCTCTATCGTTGTGCTTTTACCAACTCCCGGCACTCCGGTTATGCCTACGCGTATGCTTTTACCTGCATACGGCAAACACTTCTCAATTATCTGCTGCGCCATGTGCTGATGCTCGTACAGAGAACTTTCAACCAGCGTGATGGCTTGTGATAAAATAGTGCGATTACCTTCAAGAATACCGCCGACATATTCTTCCACGCTCCTCTTCTTTGGTTTCAAGTGAGCCAAACACTCTTTATTTATCTGTGAAGGTTGATTTATCGGCGGCTGAACTTTAAGATTTGAATGCGGATTGTTGTTATCTATTATTTTATCGTACATCTGTTAATATTTAATGGCTAATAAAGAATATCAAAGCCCGTATAAGGTTGCAGAGCCTTCGGAATGCGTATTCCTTCTTTGGTTTGATTGTTTTCAAGCAAAGCCGCAACGATACGAGGCAAAGCAAGAGCAGAACCATTCAAGGTATGAGCAAGACTATTCTTGCCTTCCGAATTTTTAAAACGAAGTTTCATTCTATTAGATTGAAAGGTTTCAAAGTTTGAAACACTGCTTACTTCCAACCAACGCCCCTGTGCCGCCGAGAAAACCTCAAAATCAAAAGTCAAAGCCGAAGTAAAAGACATATCTCCGCCGCATAAACGCAAGATTCTGTAAGGAAGTTCCAACGATTCCAGCAATCCGCTAACATGAGCCTTCATTTGCTCCAATTGTTCATAAGACCTGTCGGGATGTTCTACGACTACAATCTCCACTTTGTCAAATTGGTGAAGACGATTCAAGCCTCTGACATCTTTTCCGTAAGAACCGGCTTCACGACGAAAGCATTGGGAGTAAGCACATCGCTTTACAGGGAAATCTTTCTCGTTTAGAATTTCATCTCTGAATATATTAGTTACGGGAACCTCAGCAGTAGGAATCAGAAACAATTTATCCTCGCTCACAAAGTACATTTGCCCATCTTTATCGGGCAATTGCCCGGTCGCAAGTGCCGATTGCTCATTAACCATCAAAGGAGGCTGCACTTCCAAAAAGCCATTCGCCGTAGCCCTGTCAAGAAAGAAACTTATCAAAGAGCGTTGCAATTTCGCACCTTTACCTTTATAGACAGGGAAACCAGCCCCTGTTATCTTGTTGCCAAGAGCGAAATCAACGATATCATATTTCTCGCAAATATCCCAATGACATAAAGCATCTGAATCAAGTTTCGGCACTTCTCCCCATTGACTTACCACTTCGTTATCTTCGGAAGATTTACCTGTTGGCACGGAAGAATGCGGCAGATTAGGGATTTCCAGCAACGAAGCATTCAATTGCATTTCCACATCCGTCAATTCATCGGAATATTCCTTCTCTTTGAGTTTATATTCCGCCGTTTGCATCTTGATTTTGTCCGCTTCTGCAGTCTTACCTTCTTTTATCATCACCCCTATCTGCTTTGCCAACTGATTGGAAACGGCTTTGGTGTCATCAAATGCCTTTTGCAATTCTCTGCGTTTTGCATCCAGAGCAATGATACGGTCAATGCGAAGCTCGGCATCAGGGAAATTTTTCACCGAAAGGCGTTCTATCACCTGCTGACGGCATTCTTTTATTATATTAAGTTGTAACATTCTGTTGTTGTTTTATTATCTGTCAAAGAAAGGGTTTTTGCCGCTTATGGAAACAGGTATCGCCAAACAATAATCGCAATCCTCCATAATATTAAGGGCAGTGATTGCAAGACCTACCGAAAACATTACTCGGGTATCAACTTTGGCATCGGAAGCAACCGATACCGCACTGCCGATAGCAAGTCCCAAATCGTGAGTAGCAAAGAAACAAGGTACGCTTGCAGGTTTCGCTCCACAGGTATCAAATCCGCAATAAGCACAATCAAGCCCTGTCGGCACATTCTTGCATCCTATCATCACCAAACACTGAGCCGCCAGAATATTCTCGCTGTCCCGCAACAGGAATTCAAGTTTCTTTTCCTCGTAAATCTCTTTTAATTTTTTTGAAATAGTATCTATGTCTTCCATTGTAGCGATTCCGAGCCTCAAATTATCAATTCCGCAGGCTTTAGGTGCTGTTCTGGCAGCGGTAAGCATCCTTTGAGCGACTTTTAACGCCGTTTCATATCTGATTTCTCTTTCTCTTATAATCATAAGGCATAGTATTAAGTTAATAAATTATGATTGCAAAGGTACAAATTTTTATTTCATCAGGTTAAAATGCAGGTTTATGCGTGTAAAACGGCGTTGCATCAAGAGCAAATGTAATTTGTGCGTGTCGCACTGACATTATGTTTTTACGAAACGCTGTTTTGTTCTAACGAAACAGCGTTTTAGAAAAATGAAATCAGATTTAAAAAAAATAAAACTTTACTTTGTGCGGACGGATTCAATATGCAAACCGACATCGCTTACTCCTGCGAGATTTGTATCACGTGTTGCCTGCTCAATCTCAAATGTGTATCTGCCGCTACGAGGAAAACGGACGCTGCGAGCAAATCTGAAACGATTGTCTTTAAGGTTGCCGCTGCCCTTGCCTGTCCATACGCCGTTGCTATCGGCAACAATGCATTCTATTGTGTCCTTTTGTGTCACGGAATTGTCGGGATAAAATGTCGTAATGAAGAATAAGGCGTTTGAATACGGGTATTTGGTGGTGTGACGGAAGTTTATAGCGAAATCATAGTTGGTTAGAGTGTCCTTAACATTGACTTCAAATGAGAGTTTGCGGCTCATCGCCCAAGTATCATTAGGTATGCTTTCATTCTTATCAAACAACACATTATCGTTACAAGATAATAAAAAAATAAAAGCAAAGAAGAGAAAAATAAAACGGCGTTTCATATTATTCCTGTATGGTCTTAGGGGTATCAAACTTAACCTCAAAAGATTCCAAGTCCTTAACCTTCTGATTTTTCTTGTTCTTATCAATTATAAACCTGACATCCTTCAAGTGTAACGGCACAATACGCTGACTATCCGCATAAGAATACCACATTAACTTGCGAAATACATCCATCTTAACATAGTTCGCCTTGCCTTTATCCGTATATAATGATATCGATTCTTTGGGAAATTCTTCCAATGCGTCAGCATATACGTCATATTCATAGTTTAAGCAACATTTAAGTTTGCCGCATTGCCCTGTAAGTTTGCTTGGATTGGACATTATTTGTTGTGTGCGCGCTACTGCGGTATTTACGGAATGGAAATTGTTCATCCATGTACAGCAACACAGCTCTCGTCCGCACGTTCCTATGCCTCCGAGTTTGCTTGCTTCCTGTCTTGCTCCGATTTGCTTCATTTCAATTTTTACATGAAAGACATCAGCCAACGCTTTTATCAATTGGCGAAAATCAACTCTGTCATCAGCCGTATAATAAAAGATTGCTTTGCTGTCATCGCCCTGATATTCCACATCGTTTATCTTCATATCAAGATTGAATTGCCTTACTAATGTTCTGGTTTGAGATATTGCCGAATCTTCTCTTCTCATAGCATTAGCCCATTTCTCAATATCTGTTGCCGTAGCCCGCCTATAAAGTTTTTTTATCTTATCGCCGTTGGTTGAAACACGCTTTCGCTTCATCTGAATCCTGCATAATTCCCCACAAAGCGTTACAATACCGATGTCATGCCCAGGAGTACCTTCAACAGTTACCACATCACCTTCAGTTAATTCCAATCCGTCCGGCACATGGAAAAAAGCCTTATGAGAGCTCTTGAATCTAACCTCAACAAACTTGAATACATCCTCATGAAAAGGGATATTTATTTTGCTAATCCAATTATGGACATTGAGTTTTGAACAACTGTTAAGTTCCTTCTTTGATATTGGAGTGTATGCAGTAGGACATTGACAACATCCTCTTTGAATAAATTCCGAAGGTTCATAGTTACGGCGTTTTATGGAAGTATCTTCATCCATTGAAACGTCTTCTGTGGTATTATTTTGTGTGTTTATATTAGTATCTTCGCTTATAATAATTTCGTTATCCATTACAACAAATTGATTTTATTTAGTTTTACTGCTTGCAAAAGTACATAAATTTTACTAAAAGCCAATGCCACACTTATATCACATCATATAATCATATTTGAAAGCCTTTGACTTGTAATTTTTTTTCATATCTTTGCAGCCTTAAATCATAACAATGTATATGAAACGTATTTTCATTTTAGCAATGTCGGCAATGCTGATGATAAGTGTGGGTTGTTCCAAAAAGATTGTTGATAATAATGGTGGCAACGTTAATAACCAAGAAAGTAAAAGCCTTTATGAAACATCTTGGATACTGACTAAAATCAATGCTAAGAAAGTTCAGCGTGATGAAGACAAAAAACAGGTTACGCTTATAATAGATGAAGAGTCTAAAAACGTCAGTGGCTACGCTGCATGCAATCGTTATTTCGGCAAAGTAGAGATAAAAAAAGACCAAATGACGTTTTCGCAAATTGCAACAACAAAAAGGATGTGTCCTCCTACCTATATGCAGATTGAAGACGACTTTTTGAAAAATCTGAACAGGGTAGATAATTATTTAATTCAAGAAAGCAAATTGTATTTACGCAAAGGAGAAAACATATTGCTTACTTTCTCAGCGCAATAGATTATATCCATTTATCAAAGTCTATGGCAAAAAACAAATTAGAGCGTTTCGCAGAAAATAATACCTTTCCCAATCTGTTCCAACCTCAATACGGAGACCTGATGCAAGACATGTTTCCGCTCAAAGGGCATTGGCGAGAAATGTTTTTTAAGAATAACAATTCGATTGTGTTGGAATTGGGCTGCGGTAAGGGAGAGTATTCGGTAGGATTGGCAAAAAAATATCCGCAAAAGAACTTTATAGGTATTGATATAAAAGGAGCAAGAATGTGGAGGGGATTAAAAACTGCTCAAGAGGGAAACCTGACCAATATTGCTTTTATTCGTACTCATATTCAACTGATAGAATTTTGTTTTGCTGCAAACGAAGTGGATGAAATATGGATTACCTTTCCCGATCCGCAACTTAAAAAACCTAATAAGCGACTTACATCTCTACGTTTCTTGATTCGTTACGGCAAAATCTTAAAACCGAATGGCATAATTCACCTTAAAACCGATAGTTACGAACTTTACGATTACACATTGAACGAAGTATTACTTCCAAATCACAAAAAAGTTCTGTTTAACACCGATAATCTTTATGCCTATGACCAAATGATGGAAGCGAAAGAGATAAAGACGTTTTACGAATCAATCTATCTTGCAAAAGGGAAGCCTATCACTTACATTGAATTTTACTAAAAATAGTATACGGTTTGGCTGCAATAAAATAAATTTGTATTTTTGCAGTTCTTTATTAGAATATAACATAATAAAATAAGAATAAGATGAAAAAAATTGTTTTTACACTTGCCTTGTTGTGCATTTCCATTAGCGGTTTTGCCCAAACGAATGAAGAGGCTGCTGCTATCAATAAATGGATTGATGTTTATGCTCAATTATATGAGCAGAAAGACTGGAATAAAATGGTAGAACAGGCTGCCGATTGCCAAAAAGAAGCTCCTTCATGGGAGTATTTGGATTATTATTTGGGGGTTGCATATTCTAATTTAGGGAATAATGTGAATACAATAAATGAGATGACGGATTTCATCTCAAAAATAGACACAGTGGCTGCTGCTTTCATGATAAGAGGAAATGCTTATGTTAAGGAAAATGACGTCAAGGCTGCACTGGAAGATTACAATCATGTCCTCAAACTAAATCCTAAAGATATTAATGCTATGATTGAAAAGGCTAATATTTGCCTTATGCAAAATGATAACGAAGGATACATAGCTAATTTATCTGATGTTATAAGCGTAGAACCAAACAACATTGATGCATTAACAAACAGAGGCTCAACGTATGCAAGGAATAAACAATTTGATTTGGCGATTGCGGACTTTACTGCAGCCATTAATGCAAAACCAAACGCCGAATCATATCTCAACAGAGCCAAAGCAAATTTTGCATTGCAGACAGACGAATCTTATCTCCTTGCAATAGCAGACTGCAATGAAGCAGAAAAATTAGGAGTTAAAGATGCCGATTTATACACTCTTCGTTTGGCTTGCAATCAAAAGATGAAAAAATATGCCGAAATGCTGAAAGATTATGATAATCTCTTATCTTCGGACACCGCAAATATGAATCTAATTTACGGACGTGGCGTTACAAAATATCAAATGAACGATTACAAAGGTGCCATTGCTGATATGGATACCATTATTGCGAGCGATCCGAATAATGTAAAGGCGTATCAAGTTCGCGCAACCTGCAAAACGAAACTCAAAGACACCAAAGGAGCACAGGAAGATGCCAAAAAGGTAAAAGAACTTCAAGGAATCAAATAATCATTCTTCATATACATTTATCCGAACAGCCTTTGACAAAAGTGAAAGGCTGTTCGGATAAAATAAAACGCCGTTTCAGCAAAATGAAACGGCGTTTTATTTTTATAATACTTGATAACAGAAATCAATTACTGCGATTGGATACGATTGTTGCCAATTCCGCAAAAGTTTTTCCTTCAATAGAATCGTAATCAAGTGCAATCGGATTGCCGCTATCGTTGGTTAATGACACGTTTTCGCTGATTGGTATCTGCACAAGCAAGTCCAAATGCAATTCTTCGGCGAGTTGTTTTGCTCCGTCTTTACCAAAAATATAGTATTTGTTGTTCGGTAACTCTTTTGGCGTGAAATAAGCCATATTTTCCACTAATCCCAAAATCGGAACCTGCAATTTATCATTATGATACATATTCACAGCACGACGAACGTCTGCAACGGCTAACTGTTGCGGCGTACAGACAAAAAGAACCGAAGAAAGAGGAAAATCCTGTGCCAATGTGAGCTGAATATCGCCTGTTCCGGGAGGCGTATCTATAATAAGGTAGTCCAAATCGCCCCAAATAGTTTCCACAATCAACTGATTAAGAGTATTGGACGCCATAGGACCCCGCCACAACAAAGGTTTATCCTTATCAACAAAGAATCCGATACTCATCAACTTGATTCCGAAGCGTTCAAACGGCACAATGTAAGTTTGTCCGTTTATTTCCGTGCCGAGAACGTTCTCTTCTTCAATATTAAACAAAGTCGGAATGGAAGGTCCGTAAATATCAGCGTCAGCCAAGCCCACTTTGTAGCCTTTTTGTGCCAAAGCAACGGCAAGATTTGCAGATACGGTCGATTTTCCTACCCCTCCCTTGCCGCTACCTACTGCTATCAAATGCTTAATATGCCGCATGGACGAAACAATTCTTTCTTCCTTTTCTTTACGTTGTTCAAATATATTTGCCATATTACAGAATAATTATTTGTTCTCAACGATTGTACCGATATGTTCGCCTTCCAAAACGCGTAAAAGATTGCCTTCTTTATTCATATCAAAGACATATATCGGCATATCGTTCTCTCTGCACAATGCAAAGGCGGTTAAATCCATTACTTTGAGATTCCTGCTCAACGCTTCATCAAAAGAAAGAGATGAATATTTGGTTGCAGTCGGGTCTTTCTCGGGGTCGGCGGTATAAATGCCATCAACACGAGTACCTTTCATTATAATATCCGCCTCCATCTCTATTGCACGCAAAGCAGATGCGGTATCGGTAGTAAAATAAGGGTTTCCCGTGCCGCCGCCTATGATTACGACCTTGCTTTTCAGCATTTCCTTTGCTCTTTGTCTTGAAAACTCCCTGCAAATAGGCTCAACGGCAAGACCACTCAGCAATTCCGTTTCAACACCCTGCTTTTCCAGTTCCGCCTGTAAAGCCATAGAATTGATAAGAGTTGCCATCATCCCCATATAATCGCCTTGCACTCTGTCCATACCTTTGGCTGCTCCCTGCAAACCGCGAAAGATGTTGCCGCCACCAATAACTATACCGATTTGACAGCCTTTCATTTTAGCCGACTTAACTTCCGACGCATATTGAGTGAGCATTGACGGGCTTATTCCGTAGTCCTGCTCTCCCATAAGCGACTCTCCGCTCAATTTTAATAAGATTCTGTTGTATTTCATTTGATATTTTAGTTTTAATGTTTTGTTTCCTGCCTGTTTTATTTGAAATCCGTATAATCAAAGAGGATTCGGATGTATTCAATCAAAGTTTCATCAGACGTTTTTCTCATTTGCTCAATTTTTAATGTCTTTTCATTAGGCAAAAGTAGTAAAAAGAATTACAAAATCCTCTCTCTATCGGTATGAGTTGCGATTAGCAATTTTTTATATCGGATATGTGCCGCCCGAACGCTGTTTCGGAAAACGCCATACAAAGCCTGCCGAGCGGTTATTCCTGTTTGGTCGGGCGAAAGTGCCGCCTTGTAAAAATCAAACAATGTGTTACTTTAACGAAACGCTGTTTTATTTTAGCCAAATCAAGGAATATTTTACTCAAACGCCGTTTTAGAAAAATAAAACAGCCTTTCAGGATGACCAAACGAAAAAAATTGCCGATTTTTCGTATCTTTGCAGTCGTAAAATAATAAAAGAATATGTCAGGAATAATTGGAATTCACGCAAGACAAATCCTCGATTCAAGAGGAAACCCTACCGTTGAAGTAGAAGTTTATACCGAAAGCGGCGCTGTTGGTCGCGCTGCCGTACCATCAGGAGCCTCAACAGGCATTCACGAGGCTATTGAATTGAGAGATGGAGATAAGAGTTTTTATCTTGGTAAAGGAGTTTTGCAAGCGGTAAAAAACGTCAATACTGTCTTAAATGACGAACTCAAAGGCTATCAAATTACCGACCAAAACGCAATTGATAAACGTATGATTGAGATTGACGGCACGGAAAACAAAGGGAAACTGGGTGCAAATGCTATTTTAGGCGTTTCTTTGGCTTGTGCAAAAGCAGCAGCGATGGAAACAGGTCAGGAATTGTACAGATACATCGGCGGAGTCAATGCAAACACGCTGCCAATCCCGATGATGAACATTTTAAACGGCGGTTCGCACGCAGATAACTCAATAGACTTCCAAGAATTTATGGTTATGCCCGTAGGAGCGGATAGTTTCTCGCAGGCATTGCAAATGGGGTCGGAAGTATTTCATAATCTAAAAAATGTATTGCACGATTTGGGTTATTCAACCAACGTTGGCGATGAAGGAGGCTTTGCTCCAAACCTGAAATCCAACGAAGAAGCAATACAGGTTATCCTTACAGCAATTGAGAAATCAGGTTATAAAGCCGGCAAAGATATATATATCGCATTAGACCCTGCATCTAGCGAATATTATATCGCAGAAGAAAATGTGTATCACTTGAAAAAATCAACGGGAGACAAACTTACTCCTTCGCAAATGGTGGATTATTGGAAAGAATGGGTGAAAAAATATCCTATTATCTCAATAGAAGACGGTATGGCAGAGGATGATTGGAACGGATGGAAGTTGATGACCGAGCAATTGGGCAATAAAATTCAGTTGGTAGGCGATGATTTGTTTGTAACCAATCCTGCACGTTTGCAAATGGGTATTGATAAAAATGTTGCGAACTCCATATTGGTTAAAGTAAATCAAATAGGCTCTTTAACCGAGACAATAAATGCGGTTAATCTTGCTTACCGCAATTCTTATACGGCAGTGATGAGCCATAGAAGCGGAGAAACGGAAGATACTACTATTGCCGACCTCGCTGTTGCCTTAAACACGGGACAAATCAAGACCGGCTCGGCTTCACGCACTGATAGAATTTGCAAATACAATCAATTGCTGCGTATAGAGGAAGGTTTGGGTGATGATGCGGTGTATTTAGGAAAAAATTTCAAGTTTGTAAAATAATAAAGCAAAGAAGTGAGCCGTTTAAATCAAGATTTTTATCTGCAAAATGCAATGACCATGGCGCCTAATTTGATTGGCAAACTGCTATGTCGTGTATTAGATGGCGAAATAATGAAACTACGGATTACGGAAACAGAATGCTATTACGGTTTTGAAGATACTGCATGTCATGCTCATAAAGGAAAGACAAATCGTAATGCTCCGATGTTTGAAAAAGGTGGTATAACGTATGTTTATCTGTGTTACGGCGTGCATAATATGTTAAATATCGTTAGTGGTGAAGAAAATCATCCTGAGGCAGTACTTATACGGGGAGTAGAAGGCTTTAACGGACCGGGAAAGCTTACGAAGGCTCTAAATATTACACGTAATCAAAATGCGATATCGTTAATAAACGGCAACGATTTATGGATTGAAGACGATTATTCCAAATCTGAATATATTTCTGCGGCAAGAGTTCGTATTGACTATGCGGATGAAAAGGATAGAAATAGAAAATGGAGATATATATTATTAAACAAATAAAATAAAAGTAAAATGTTAAGTAAAAAATTAGAAGAAGCATTAAATGCTCAAATCAATGCGGAACTTTGGTCTGCATATCTTTATTTATCAATGTCGGCTGATTGTGCGGCAAAGGGCTATATTGGTATGGAAAATTGGTTTCATGTCCAGTTTCAAGAAGAACAGGATCATGCAATGAAGATTTTCAACTATCTAATATCAAGAGGAGCAAGGGTTGATTTACGTCCTATTGACAAAGTAGGCAAATCATGGGCAACTCCGCTGGCTGCCTTTGAGGATACGTTGGAACATGAGCAGGTTGTTACGAAAATGATAAATGATTTGTATGCTTTGGCTGATAAGGAAAAGGAGTATGCCACGCAATCAATGCTTAACTGGTTTATTGACGAGCAAGTTGAAGAAGAAGAAACGGCTCAGAAATATATTGATGCATTAAAAATGATTGGAAACAACGGCTTTGGTCTTTATCAGTTTGATAAGGAACTTGCAAAAAGAACTTATACCCCTCTTGTTTAAACTGCCTAATAGCAAAGAATGAACAACGAAAAATATACATTGCGAGGTGTTTCGTCTGCAAAGGAAGATGTTCATAATGCAATAAAGAATTTGGATAAAGGCTTATTTCCTTATGCTTTTTGCAAAGTTACCGAAGATATTGCAGGCGATAAAGATTATTGTTGTGTGATGCATGCGGACGGAGCAGGCACTAAATCAGCCTTAGCCTATGCCTACTGGAAACAAACTGGTGATTTGTCGGTATGGAAATCAATATCCATTGATGCTATTGTTATGAATCTGGATGATTTGCTTTGCGTTGGTATCACCGATAACATCCTTTTATCATCAACAATAGGCAGAAACAAAAACTTAATACCTGCATCCGTTATATCAAATGTTATCAACGGCACGGAAGAATTCTTGGAAAAATTGCGGCAGATGGGCATCGGTATTTATCTTACGGGCGGAGAAACTGCCGATGTGGGAGATCTTGTCCGCACGATAATCGTTGATAGCACCGTTACAGCAAGAATACGCCGCAAAGACATCATTTCCAATCATAATATCAAAGAAGGCAACGTCATAGTAGGCTTATCGTCTTTCGGAAAGGCGACTTACGAAGACCAATACAACGGAGGAATGGGCAGCAACGGCTTAACATCCGCACGACATGACGTTTTCTCTCATCGCTTGGCTGAAATGTTCCCCGAAACCTTTGATAACAATCTGCCGAAGGAAGTTGTATATTGCGGAAGCAAAGATTTGACCTCACCATCCGAAGTAAAAAATGTGGACATCGGGCGTTTGGTTTTATCGCCTACAAGGACCTATGCACCTATTATGGCGAAAGTTTTTGCTAAATACAGGGATAAGATTTGCGGAATGGTGCATTGCAGCGGCGGAGGGCAGACAAAAGTCCTGCATTTCATAGATAATTTGAATATCATAAAGGATAATCTTTTTGATTTGCCGCCTCTTTTCAGGTTAATCAGGGAAGAATCGGGCACTCCTTACGAAGAAATGTACAAAGTCTTCAATATGGGGCACAGAATGGAGATTTATACCGATGATGCAACGGCTGATGCAATTATAGACATATCTCGTTCGTTCAATGTGGAGGCTAAAATAATCGGAAGCGTAGAAGGAAACGACAAAAAGCAGGTTACGATACGCAGTCCTTACGGAGAATTTATTTACAACTGATATCAATCTCGCATTCCATTGTATGATTTTTGTAAAAGGCTGTTTCGTGCGAATGAAGCAGCCTTTCATTGAAATAAAACAGCCTTTCATTTTTACGAAAGGCTGTTTCGCTAAAGCGATATCCTGTTTAATGAAAATCAAGCAAAATAATACGGAATTTATTCCTGCACAGCGGCTCGTATTTTCAAGAGTTTGGTCAGTAAATCCTCAACCAAATTCAATTGAAGCATATTTGCACCATCCGATTTCGCAGTAAGAGGATTAGGATGCGTCTCCATAAAAATTCCATCCGCACCAACAGCAACAGCAGCCTTTGCAATGGTTTCAATCATCTTTGGTTGCCCGCCGGTAATGCCGTCTTTCTGATTCGGCTTTTGAAGGCTGTGTGTAATATCCATTACAACCGGCACATTGTTTTGCTGCATAATCGGAATGGAACGAAAATCCACAACAATATCTTGGTAACCGAACATCGTCCCTCTGTCGGTTAAAATAATTTTTTCGTTACCGCAATCCATTATTTTGCCGACTGCGTATTGCATTGCTTCGGCTGAAATAAATTGCCCTTTCTTTATATTTATTGTTTTGCCCGTTTTAGCGGCAGCAACCAATATATCCGTCTGACGACACAGGAAGGCAGGAATTTGAATCACATCAACATAATCGGCAGCCTTCGTTGCCTCTTCGGCACTATGCACATCGGTCAAAACAGGTAGGCAAAATCTCTCTCTGATATCACGCAATATTCTCAATCCTCTCTCATTTCCTATTCCCGTAAAGGAATCCGAACGTGAGCGATTAGCCTTTCGGTAGGATGCTTTGAAGATAAAATCTATTCCTAACCTGTTTGTGATTGCCAGAAGTTGCTCTGCAATTTCATAAGGCATAGTTTCGTTCTCTATAACGCAGGGTCCGGCAATTAAAAAGAAGTTTTTGCTGTTTTTTATTTTGTCATAAATCATTTTATCCTTCGTTTAATTTTTATGGAATGAGATATTATTCGGATATAATCAAGTATCGTGTCGCTATTACGGCTATCCGAGAACGGCATGCAGTATTTGCTCGGCTGCAAGAGACAAACCATCTGTATTTTTGCCGCCCGCAGTCGCAAAATGCTTCTGTCCACCACCGCCTCCGTTGATATTCTTTGCCGCATTGCGAATAATAACAGAGGCATCTATGCCTTTATCAACCAAATCCGCACTTAGCATCAGCGTTAATGAAGGTTTCCCATCAAAAACAGTCGCAGCAACAAAACATAACGGCGAATATTCGGAGCGAAAACGAAATGCCAAATCTTTAATTATGTCATTAGCCATTTCTTTGCCGACAATCTCAACCACATTTATGTTTCCATGCCGCTTAATTGTACTTTTCATATTTTGATACAGCGTTGCGATTTTTTCACGCTTCAATTCGTCAATCTGTTGTTTGAGTTTGGCGTTCTCATCAATCGTTTTCTTGACTGCAAGCACTATATTGGGTGATGCTTCAAAAGACTGCTTTATATCATTGAGCGTATCCTGCATATTATAGAAATAATGCTCAAAATATTCGCCGCATACGGCTTCTATACGTCTTACTCCGGCAGCCACAGCCGTATCATAAACAATCTTAAACATACCTAACGCACCCGTACTCTTTGCATGCGTACCGCCACACAACTCAATAGAATCTCCAAACTTCACAACCCTGACCTTTTTCCCGTATTTCTCTCCGAACAAAGCCATCGCACCCATTTTTTGTGCTTTTTCTATTTCCACATCCCGCATATCCTCAACTTTACAGTCCTCTCTGATAAGATGATTGACGATTTGTTCGGTCTGTTTAATCTCTTCATTCGTCAATTTGGAAGGATGAGAAAAATCAAATCGCAATTTGTCATAACCAACATAAGAACCTTTTTGCTCAACGTGGCTTCCGAGTATTTTACGCAAAGCATAATGCAAAAGATGTGTTGCAGAGTGATTAGCCTCTGTTGATAATCGGCGATTCTGACTTACACCTGCCACAAAAGTTGCCCGAATATCGCTTGGAAGTTTCTTAGTTAAATGCAATATAAGGTTGTTTTCTTTTTGCGTATCTATGATTTCTATCTCTTCATCGCCGTTTGTCAGGCATCCGCTATCTCCTATCTGTCCTCCCATCTCAGCATAGAACGGCGTTTTGTCAAAAACCAACTGGTATATCTCATTATTTTTTGTTGTTACCTTTCTATATTTTATTATCTTAACATCTGCCACAATCGTATCATAGCCTACGAATTCCGTTTCAGCCTTTGCTTCATGTACATCTATCCAATCATCAGTAGATTGCTTTGCCGCATCACGAGAACGCTCCTTTTGTTCTGCAAGGTTCTTATTAAACGCTTCCATATCTACCAAACGATTATTTTCTTTAGCCATTAATTCCGTCAAATCAATAGGAAAACCATAAGTATCGAAGAGTTCAAAAGCAAAATCCCCGTCAATAATTTCTGTTTTGTTCTCCTCAATATATTTATCAAACTTCGCAATGCCATGAGACAAGGCTCTAAGGAAAGATTGCTCCTCCTCTTTGATAACTTTCTCTATAAGGCTTTGGTATCTCACTAATTCAGGAAATTGTTCGCCCATTTGCCTGCAAAGAATATCCACAAGCAAGAACATAAACGGCTCATTAAAACCAAGAAACGTATATCCGTAGCGAACAGCCCGCCTAAGAATACGTCTAATCACGTAACCGGCTTTGGCATTTGCAGGAAGCTGCCCATCGGCTATTGCAAAAGCAACGGCACGTATGTGATCGGCACACACACGCATTGCAATATCTTTCTTTTTGTCCTTTCCGTAAATATTACCCGAACGTTCCGCAAGACAAGATATCAAAGGCTGAAAAACATCCGTGTCATAATTGGATTTTTTGCCCTGCAAAACCATACAAAGCCTCTCAAAACCCATACCGGTGTCTATATTCTTTTCTTTCAACGGCACAAGAGAGCCATCAGCCATTCTATTAAACTCCATAAATACCAGATTCCATATCTCTATCACCAAAGGATTGTCCTTATTGACTAATTCCTTGCCGCTGATACGCCTTTTCTCCGCTTCATCCCTTAAATCAACGTGAATTTCCGAGCATCCGCCGCAAGGACCTATCTCTCCCATCTCCCAAAAGTTATCCTTCTTTGAGCCGAGCAAGATTCTATCCTCATCAATCCATTGTTTCCAATATTCAAAGGCTTCATCATCCTTTCGCAAGCCATCCTTATCGTCTCCACCGAAGACAGTAACATAAAGACACGACTTATCAATCTTGAAAACCTCAGTAAGCAATTCCCAAGAGTAAGCAATAGCCTCCTTTTTGAAGTAATCGCCGAACGACCAGTTGCCAAGCATTTCAAACATCGTGTGATGGTAAGTATCATGCCCCACTTCCTCCAAATCATTGTGCTTTCCGCTCACACGAAGACATTTTTGGCTGTCAGCAGCTCTTAAATACGGCTTTGCAACGTTGCCCAAAAATATATCTTTGAACTGATTCATACCTGCATTGGTGAAAAGAATTGTCGGGTCGTTCTTTACAACGATTGAAGACGAAGGAACAATTGCATGCCCCTTTTGTTTAAAAAATTCTAAAAACTGCTTGCGTATTTCGTTTGCGGTCATAATCCTTTGCTTTGTTAATAAAAATAATACATATCAGGCTTGCAAAGTTACGATTTCTTTTTAAAACAATACCGAACGCCGTTTGTGCGTGTCGCAACGACATTATGTTTTTATAAAACGCCGTTTTAGAAAAATAAAACAGCCTTTGGTTCGCACGAAACAGCGTTTCATTTTTTTGAAACAGCCTTTGGTGAGAGTATTAAGCCACAATATTTTAACCTTTACTCATCTGCAATTATTCAAAGGCAATATATAAAAATCCGAACGGCATTTCCGTAATTCAAAACAACATAGTATTTGAGCGAAAGTTGATTATATAATTATTTTTTGTACTTTTGCCATCGCTTTCGGCTCTTTCCCGAATCACAAAGGGGAAGATGCAAAAGGGAATCAGGTGAAAAACCTGAGCAGTCCCGCTGCTGTAAGTTCCAAAGCAACAATCAGGATGACAAAAAGCCACTGTGATTAAATGGGAAGGCTTCTTTGATTGGGAACAAGCCAGAAAACCTGCCGAAAACATTATGGTTGAAAAACTTTCGAGGACAAAGTATTTTTATGATTTGGAAAAAATTATTCGTAACGCTTGTTTGCGGCACATTTCCCGCAGTTATGTTTTCTCAAAAAGAAGCCTCAATACGCTATTATCAACTTGCACCTGTTACAATCAGAGACACCGCTGCCGCAGAACGTCATTTGGAGCAAAGCAGTGTGCGTATTGACAAAATGGTCTTTGATAAGCAGGGAATAACATCGGTAGGCGAAGCGGCAAAGTTTATTCCCGGCGTCAGCATAAAGGATTACGGCGGCTTAGGAGGCTTAAAGACCATCAGCATAAGGGGATTGGGAAGCACTCATACGGCGATTTTGTATGATGGAATCGCTGTTTCGGATTATATGAACGGGCAAATAGATTTAAGCAAGTATGCTTTGAACAACGTGAAAGAAGTGAATATGACAAACGGACAGGATTTTAATATCTTGCAATCGGCAAAGGCGATGGCTTCTTCAAACGTTTTTATGATTGAAACCTCATCTCCTTATTTTGAAAAGGGCGAATCTTTCAATGCAAACGCTTATTGCTCTTACGGTTCTTTTAATTACTTCAATTCGGGCTTTGGTTCGGCAAAACGATTCAATGAAAAATGGGTGAGCAAACTTGATTTTGATTTGATAAATTCTGCTGGCAACTATCCGTATCGGCTTCATTACGGACGCAACAAAGAAGACAGCGTATCGGATGAAGTTCGCAAAAACGCAGATGTGCTTTCCGCAAGAATAGAATGGAATAATTTTATCGTTTTTTCACCGAAAACCGACCTTAAAATCAAGGCTTATTATTTTTATAGCAACAGAGGGCTGCCTTCCGCAACGATTTATTATTATCAAAACAAGGGTCAGCGTCTTTGGGACAAGAATGCTTTTGTGCAAAGTGTGCTTACGCATAAGTTTTCTTGCTTTACTTATCGTAACAGGACGAAAGTATCTGCCGATTTCACGCATTATTTGGACAATCACGTGCTAAACATTAGCGGATTCCAAAGCGATATTTACCGACAAAGGGAAGCATACACCAATAACGTTATTTCGTTTGAACAAAAGAACATAAAGATGTCGCTAACCAACGATTTATCTCTCAATAACCTTATATCAAACGGAAATATTGCTGTTTCGCCGTTACGCTTATCTGCTTTGACGGCAATGGTTGTTGATTTCGGTTTAAGCAAACTTCGTTTCAACGCCAACATTATGCACTCTTATTACAGGGATAACACTAATTATGCACGGATGGCAAGCGTTCATTCAAATTTACACCCGTTTGCGTCCGTCGCTTTCAAGACCGATAACTTTGCAATCAGCCTTTTCTACAAGGATATTATGAGAATGCCGACTTTTAACGAACTTTACTACAATCGTATCGGCGATCCGACTCTCAAACCCGAAAGAACACGACAATTAAACCTGCATACGGCATACGCAAACAATCTTCCGACAAAACATTTTGTGCAAATCAACACCTCAATAGACGCTTATTATAATAAGGTACTTGATAAGATTGTAGCCATGCCGCAAAGGAATCTGTTTATATGGTCAATGCTCAATTACGGAAAGGTGTTTGTGGGCGGCATTGACGCATTATTAGGCGTTAGAACCAACATTAAAAACCTGGATATGCGGTTTCAGGCTACTTATTCCTTGCAATATGCGGTAGATAATGAAGAAAGAAGCATCACATACAGGCAACAAATTCCATATACTCCACGAAACAGCGGTTCATTCTTTGCTTTGGTTGCGTGGAAATCCTGTTCTTTTTCCTACACTCTTTCTTTTGTCGGTCGCAGATATGCTTTGAATGAGAATATTGCGGCGAATCGTTTGGATGCTTACGCCGATCATTCCATTAATATAAGCAAAACATTTCGGGATAAGCTCACTTTGTCGTTTTCAATCCTCAATCTGCTCGGACAGGAATATGAAGTAGTGCGCAATTACCCTATGCCGTTGCGACAATTCAGAATAAAAATAAATTATAAACTCAATAAATAATGATTAATTCAAAAAACAAAAAAGCAATGAAAAACATTAAAATGAAAATTACTGCTCTTGCAATGTGCAGTCTTGTGTTCGCAGCATGCGAACCTGATGAAACCACAACAGAACCTGATAAGTCCGTAGAGAATGGTCTTTATGTTTTATGCGAAGGTCTTTGGCATCAAAACAATTCAACGATAGATTTATTTTCTCTTGACAACAAAAGCGTACAAAGGGACTTTTTCGGCACCACAAACAGCGTTGGTCTCGGCGATACGGGCAATGATATGATTATTTACGGCTCTAAGGGTTATGTTGCAGTGAAAGAATCCAATTGTGTTATCGTTTTCAATAAACAAAACGGCAAACAAATACAGCGGATTCAAATGTCGGATGACCAAACTAAGCCTAATATGCCGTCAAGACTTTGTGCTGCCAACGGGAAAGTTTATGTTACCTGTTTCAGTGGCTATGTGGTGGAAATAGATACTGCTTCCCTGGAAATGAAACGGGAAATAAAAGTCGGCAGAAACCCTGACGGAATAACATTGGCAAGAAACAAACTTTTCGTATCAAATTCCGGCGGTATGAGTTCCGTTTTTGACAACACAATGTCCGTTATAGACCTATCCATCTTTGATGTTACGACAATAAATGTAGGAACTAATCCAACCATTGCCCGCACTACGCCCGACACAAACGTTATCGTTATGCTCAACGGCGATTATAACAACATCAAACCTTCTCTTGTCAGAATAAACAGCAGCGATAATTCAATAATAGAAACTTACGATGTGAATGTAAGCAGTTTCGCTTTGTGCGAAGACAAGATTATTTATCTGTACAACGATTATACCACCTCCACATATCAAATAAAAATAGCACCATACGATGACATCACCGCCTCATCCGATTTCATCAAATTCTATAATGATTCCACAAGCATTCAAACGCCGTATTGCATCAATGTTAATACGAATCGCCGTGAGGTTTATTTGACTGACGCCAAGAATTACACAACAGGCGGCGAGGTTATTTGCTTTGATTATGACGGAAGGATGAAATATAACTTTGTTACCTCAATCAACCCTTCTATCGTGCTGCAAAAATAAATCAATACCTCACCTTACGATAGCCAAAGCAAGTGTCTGACCGACATTACTTTGTTATCTCAAAACGAAAGGCTGTTTCAAAAAAATAAAACGCTGTTTTATTCGCACGAAACAGCCTTTTGTAAAATCCAAACAGCCTTTGAGAAAAAAATAATGTCAGTGCGACACGCACAAACAGCATCTTAATAAAACATAATGTCATTGCGGCACGCACAAACGCCGTTTTATATCACGCAGACGCCGTTTTATGGGCTTCAAAGCACATTCGGTCTCCATTAGAAAAAAAACTATAATTTTGCAACGTCAAATAAATATCTTAAAACCAATATCGGCACTATGAAACTCCTGATTCTAACTCAGTATTTCCCTCCTGAAGTCGGCGCTCCGCAGAGTCGTCTGTATGAGGTGGCACAACGATTGCACAAAAAAGGCATCCAGGTCAGCGTTTTGACGGCTATGCCCAATTATCCGCAGATGCGCATCCACGAGGCTTACAAAGGAAAATGTTTTTGCAAGGAAGATATGGACGGAATGAAGATTTACCGCTCCTGGATATACGTTCCGAAGAGCAAGGCATTGTTTAAACGGCTCATAAACTACTTTTCGTTTGTGTTTTCGTCCGTTTGGTGCGGTTTGTTCAGGGTTAAAGGGAAATATGACGTGCTTTTGGTAGAATCTCCTCCCCTTTTCTTGGGAATAAGTGCCGTTATTTTATCACGATTCAAGAAAGCCAAATTAGTATTCAATGTTTCGGATTTATGGCCTGAGAGTGCGGAAAAATTAGGCTTGATAACCAATAAAACCTTACTTGGTTTGGCGACAAGATTAGAGGAGTATTGCTATCGCAAATCGGCAATGATAAGCGGACAAACGCAAGGCATTGTCAATAATATCAAGTCTCGTTTCCCTCAAAAGAAGGTTCATTGGCTCAAAAACGGCGTTGATATAAATTATTATGACGTAAAAAAAGATTTTACAAAAGGTTCGTGGCGACAAGAGCATGGTTTTGCGCAGTCGGACTTCCTTTTGTTTTTCGGAGGCATACTTGGGTACGCACAGGACATTGAAGTAATATTGCGATGTGCCGCTTCGGTTAAAGAATACGGGGATATTAAATTCGTAATCTATGGTACCGGACCCGAGAAAGAACGCCTCATTAAAATGAAAGAAGATTTGAAGGCTGACAATGTGTCGTTTTATCCTGCCGTTGCGAAGAATCAAATGCAGGAAATCATAATGGATATGGATTGTTCTATGGCTCCGCTCAAACGGATTGAGCTTTTCAAAGGAGCAATTCCGACAAAAATTTTTGAAAACCTTGCTTTGAAGAAGCCATTGCTGCTTGGAGTTGATGGAGAGGCGAGAGAATTGTTTGTAAATGAGGGAAAATGCTGCCTGTTCTTTGAACCCGAGAACGAAGAAGCAATGAAAGAGCAATTGTTACGGCTTTATAACGACCGCAATCTTTTGAATCAACTCGGCGAAAACGGCTTGGATTATGTTACGAAGTACTTTAATCGGGATATAATAGCGGAAGATTTTCGCAAAGCCTTATTAGAAATTATCTAAACAAGACTCTATGAAATTAAAACAAGCCTCCTGTCATTTTAAGTGCGGATTGATAATGAAGATACTTCTTTCCATAAGCATCATATCATATATTACATTCGCCGTTTTTAATCTCTATGTGATTTTTACGGCAAATGAAATCATCAAAGGCATAAATGATTCTTCTTGGTTGGCGAATCGGCTGTATTTTATCGGCGAAAGCGTCTATCAGGACATCAAATCAAACGGACAAACGCTGTATTGGGTGATGTTTTTGTTGAGTTGCATATTGCTTTTCGGTGCTTTAAGAATGTGGATTGGGCGAATATGGGGGTTATTGTTTTATTCCGTTTCAAAATTAGCACTTATCATTCTGCCCTTATGGCTTTTGAACGGCGAATTAGTTGCTTCGGGAGACGTGATGCTTGCGTTATTTTTCCTGATGTTTTACTCCATATATATATATAGGCACAAATTTAAGACAGAATAAACGATGAGCGGCATATTATATCTTTTCCCTACACCGATAGCAGATAATGATGCGGCGAAATCGGAACCGCCATACAATAAAACGCTGATTCAAACCTGCGATGCTTTCATTGTGGAGGAAATTCGCACGGCTCGGCGTTATCTTCGCAAGGTTGGATATGACAGAGACTTTGATTCGGTTGATTTTTACGAACTTAACGAACACACGGATTGGGCTTTGCTGTCATCATACATTGAACCGCTGCTGCAAAACAAAAATATGGGGTTGTTAAGTGAGGCAGGCTTGCCATGTGTCGCCGATCCGGGTTGGCAAGTTGTTGCTTTGGCTCACCGCAAATCAATCAATGTTGTGCCGTTAGTTGGTGCCAGTTCGCTTATGCTGGCTCTTATGGCGAGCGGATTTTGCGGTCAAAATTTTTCCTTTTGCGGTTATCTTCCCGTTAAAGGCAATGAGCGGACACAATCCATTATTCGGTTGGAACAGAACGCCATTCGGCTTAATCAAACTCAAATCTTCATTGAAGCTCCTTATAGAAACAATCAACTGTTATCTACTTTAATTTCCACATTGCGACAAGATACGATGCTGTGTGTTGCTACCGATTTGATGATGCCAAGTGAGCAAATAATCTCTCAGCCTGTCGGCAAATGGAAACAAACAAAGACCGACTTAAACAAACGTAATAGCGTATTTTTGATTGCAAAACAGAATATTTAAAGACATATTGCATCAATATTATCCGTTATAATAGGTATGAAACACACTTTGTATATAGTTTTGCGGCAATATGTATTTATGAAATAAGGGATTTATAAGTTATTTTGGCGTTTTTTGTTTGTGTAATCAGAAAAAATGAGTACTTTTGCAGCCTCAAACAGAGAGGATTTTTTAATTTAATTAAATAAACTAAACAATGAAACCTTCGCATATTGAACACATTGGAATAGCCGTTGAAAATTTGGATGAGGCTATCAAGTTTTGGGAAAATGTATTAGGCTTAAAGTGCTACAACATAGAAGAAGTAGCCGACCAAAAGGTAAGAACTGCTTTTATTCAACTCGGTGAAGTTAAAATTGAGTTATTGGAGCCAACTTCTACGGACAGTCCGATAGCGGGATTCTTAGAAAAAAGAGGCAGTGGCATTCATCACTTGGCTCTTGCGGTAGATAATGCTGACCAGGCGTTGAAAGAGGTAGAAGAAAAAGGATTACGCTTGATTGATAAGCAGTCAAGAAAAGGTGCGGAAAACCTTAACATTGGTTTTGTGCATCCTAAATCTGCTCTTGGTATATTAATGGAATTTTGTAGCAAATAACCAAATTAAATACTTAAATTTATGGCTTTTGAAGATAAAATAAAGCAACTGCTTGACAAGAGAGCAGAGGCTAAACTTGGCGGAGGACAGAAAAGAATAGACTCTCAACACGCCAAAGGCAAACTTACTGCTCGTGAAAGAATAGAGATATTACTTGACGAAGGCTCTTTTGAGGAATTTGATATGTTTGTAACTCATCGTTGCACTGATTTCGGAATGCAAGATAAGACAATACTTTCGGATGGTGTTATTACAGGTTACGGAACGATTGACGGACGTTTGGTTTATGTCTTTTCACAAGATTTTACTGTCTTTGGAGGTTCTTTAAGCGAAACATTTGCTCAAAAGATTTGCAAGGTAATGGACCAAGCAATGAAAGTAGGTGCTCCTTTGATTGGTATAAACGATTCCGGTGGTGCAAGAATACAAGAAGGTGTCAATTCGTTGGCAGGATATGCCGAAATATTCCAGCGTAACATTATGGCATCCGGTGTTATTCCTCAAATTTCTGCAATATTTGGTCCTT
Source organism: Bacteroidales bacterium (assembly GCA_031263015.1). Taxonomy (GTDB): domain Bacteria; phylum Bacteroidota; class Bacteroidia; order Bacteroidales; family P3; genus JAISGN01. The sequence continues at coordinate 9,366 of JAISGN010000013.1, read as the reverse complement.
GTGCCGGTGGGGCTGTTTATTCTCCTGCTCTGACAGACTTCATTATGATGAGTAAGGAAAACTCTTATATGTTTGTTACAGGACCTAAGGTTGTTAAAACAGTAACTAATGAGGATGTAACGGATGAAAAACTTGGCGGTGCAATGGTTCATGCCTCTAAGTCGGGTGTTACTCATTTTGTTGTAGAGAACGAAGAAGAAGGTTTGTTGCTTATTCGGAAGTTAATGACATATTTGCCTTCAAATAACCTTGAAGAGGCTCCGCTTGTGCCATGTAGTGACCCTATTGACAGATTGGAAGATGCTTTAAACACAATAATTCCTGATAATCCTAACAAGCCTTATGATGTAAAAGACGTTATTCATTCTATTGTTGATGAAGGCGAATTTCTTGAAGTACATCGCAATTATGCGGCTAACCTTGTTGTCGGTTTTGCCCGTTTTAACGGCGTTTCTGTCGGTATTGTTGCAAACCAGCCTAACTATATGGCAGGTGTATTAGATATTAACGCATCAAGAAAGGGAGCAAGGTTTGTTCGTTTTTGTGATGCTTTCAACATTCCTTTGGTTACTTTGGTTGATGTGCCGGGATTTTTACCTGGAACGGCTCAAGAATACAATGGCATTATCATTCATGGCGCTAAATTCTTATTTGCTTATGGTGAAGCAACCGTACCAAAGATTACTGTTACATTAAGAAAATCTTATGGTGGTGCTCACGATGTGATGAGTTGCAAACAACTTCGTGGAGATATAAATTATGCTTGGCCTAATGCGGAAATTGCCGTTATGGGGTCTAGCGGTGCTTCTGCAATATTGTATGCTTCGGATGTAAAGAAAATTGAAAGTACGGAAGAGCAAGCTGCATTCTTGGCAGAAAAGGAAAAGGAATACAATGACAAGTTCGCTAATCCTTATAATGCCGCTAAGTATGGTTATATTGATGATGTGATTGAGCCACGCAACACTCGTTTTAGAGTTATCCGTGCTTTGCAGGCTTTGGCTACCAAAAAAGACCAAAACCCTATGAAGAAACACTCTAATATCCCTTTATAATATTTCTCAATAATAACTTACAAAGATGAGAAAAAGAATATTTAATCTTGCTATGCTATGCTGTTTCGTTTTGCCTTGTGTGCTTTCTGCACAGGAGCAGACATCTACCATGCAAGCAGCGAGTTATGACCCATTAATTCCACAGATGTTTGCCGTTGATTCGGAGACGCAAACAATAGCGGTGATAAATAAAAATGAAAATAAGATAGAGATACTAAATCGCACTGCCGATGGTTATAAAAAAGCCCATATTTTATTGGCTGACCAAATGGAAGGCAGACATGATGTTTATGCTATCTATCGTCCGCAGTCTATTGCCATTTATGAAAACCATATTGTTTATTTGGCATCAAATCGCGACAGTTCGTTTGTTAGAATTCTAACTTTAGACGGAGTATTAAAGCAGGAACATCGTTTTGGTGGCGCTGCTAATGCATTCAGTTATGATGTAAAAGCAAAAATGCTATACTTAGCAGGTGATAATGCTACGGGATATAATATTTTTGCGATTGATGTTAAAGATGGATTTGAACATATCAATGTTGCCAATTCTCCGTCTTTCCAGTATGTTAAGCCAAGAAAGGCTGATGAAATACAAAAACACGATCCATTTGGTGCTGGCTTGGCTATGATTGCTATGGGAACTGTATTCATTGTTTTGATAGTAATTACTTTGGTTATGATGGGATTTAGCGGTTCATTGAAAGCCATTCGCGAGAGAAAATCTGCAAATAAATCTCCTATTCATACAGATAAACCTACTAATACTAATGTATCTGACAATGGTGAAGAACTTGCGGCTATTGCAGCAGCATTGTATATGTATAATGAAGAACTTCATGATGAAGAAGCAACAATTTTGACTATCAATAAAGTGGCAAAAGTTTATTCTCCTTGGAGCTCAAAGATGTATAATATGAATAATTATAAAAGATAAAAGATGAAAAGTTATAAATTAAAGATAAATGGAACTTCTTACGAAGTTAATATTAATAATGTTGATGGCAATATGGTTGATGTTTCTCTAAACGGAACACCTTACAAGATTGAAGTAGATAGAGAAATCAAACAAACCAAAACTCCTAAACTTGTGCGTCCTGTTGCAGTGCCTTCTACAGATGTTACGCCTAACACGGCAAAGACTTCTGCCAATGTCGGCGGTTCAACAATTAAAAGTCCTTTGCCCGGAACTATTCTTGACGTTTATGTGAATGTTGGAGACAAGGTTAGTGTAGGACAGAAGTTGGTTATGTTGGAAGCAATGAAGATGGAGAACCAAATAGATTCTGATGTTAGCGGAACCGTGAAAGAATGCAAAGTTCGCAAGAGTGATTCTGTTATGGAGGGGGATATTCTGTTAATAATAGGAGACTAAAACAATGATTGCAGCAGCGGAATCTACTATGGGCTTTCTTGATTTTGTACAAAATCAGTTAGTTCAGTTTTTTAATTTCACGGGATACGCCAATTTTACATTCGGACATCTTGTAATGATATTGCTTGGTTGTGTCTTTATCTATCTCGCAATAACAAAAGAATACGAACCTTTGCTTTTAATTCCTATAGGTTTTGGTATGATAATAGGAAATATTCCTTTTTATCCCGGTTTAAAAATAGGCATATATGAACAAGGCTCTGTTCTTAATATTCTCTATCATGGAGTTCAGAACGGATGGTATCCTCCTATAATCTTTCTTGGTATCGGAGCGATGACAGACTTTACCGCACTACTATCTAATCCAAAACTTATGCTTATAGGTGCAGCGGCTCAGTTCGGAATATTTGCTGCTTACGCTTGTGCTTTGCTTTTGGGCTTTACACCGGCAGAAGCAGGTGCAATAGGTATTATCGGCGGTGCTGACGGTCCTACTGCAATCTTTACTTCTTCGCAATTAGCACCTGATTTAATGGGAGCAATTGCTGTGTCGGCTTATTCGTATATGGCTCTCGTTCCTGTGATTCAGCCTCCTATTATGCGATTGCTCACAACTAAGAAAGAAAGAGTGATAAAGATGAAATCGCCGCGTCAGGTTTCAAAATTAGAGAAATGTTTGTTCCCAATAATAGCAATAGTCTTGACTTGTACAATTGTTCCTTCGGGTATCCCGTTGTTGGGTATGCTTTTCTTCGGCAACTTATTGAAAGAATCGGGTGTAACCAAACGTTTGGCGGCGACAGCCTCAGGACCAATGATTGACATCGTTACAATATTGATAGGTTTGACGGTAGGATGTTCTACACAGGCGACAACATTCCTTACAGGCAAGTCCATAGGCATATTTGCTCTTGGTGCAGGCTCATTCTTCTTTGCAACGGCAGCAGGTGTTTGCTTTGTAAAAATAATGAATCTTTTCTTGAAGGAAGGAAGCAAAATAAATCCGTTGATAGGTAACGCCGGAGTATCGGCAGTGCCTGATTCGGCACGTGTTTCTCAGGTTATAGGACAGGAATACGATAAAACAAACCATTTACTTATGCATGCAATGGGTCCGAACGTAGCAGGAGTTATCGGCTCGGCTGTTGCAGCAGGTATAATGTTGGCATTCTTAAAATAATAATTTTTTCATAACACTTTTATTGGTGAGCGACTTAGCTATTTTAGCGAGTCGCTTTTTTTATATCTCAATCGGCTCTTATCAAACGGCGTTTCATCCTTATGAAAGGCTGTTTCATTTTAACCAAAGGCTGTCTTGTGAGAATGAAACAGCCTTTGAGAAATATGTTTTCAAAATCTATGATAACAGAAGCAAGAAAAATCACATCGGTCGTTTGGTTTATGTAACGGAAACAACAAAGAGGCAACATTAAACACTAATCTATATGACAAATGTAATGCTTCGGTCAATCCTTATCCTGAAATTAACTACCTTTGCTGCTTCAAAAAACGATATAAAAGATGAAAATAGCAATATTCGGAAGCGGCAGTTGGGCGACTGCAATAGTTAAAATTGCCTGTGAAAGTCATAGTGAAGTGTATTGGTGGGTTAGAGAAGAGGAGATTGCGAAGGGTGTAAGAAAGTTCGGTTACAATCCGCTCTATCTGCGAGCATGCGAATTGGATAAGCATAAGGTGAAGATAAGTACTGATATAAAAGAAATAGTAGAGGCTGCGAGGAATCTGGTGTTTGTTATCCCTTCCGCATTCCTTGCCGATAGTTTGATGCCGCTTGGCAAAGAGGATTTCAAAGGCAAGAACATCATTTCCGCTATCAAAGGAATTGTGCCGCAAACCCACCAAATTGTTGCTGACTTTATGCATGAGCAATACAATATCCAGTTTGAGAAGCAGGCTGTGATAAGCGGTCCGTCTCATGCAGAGGAAATTGCCGCCCAAAGGCTCACCTATCTCACTGTTGGCTCCTCCAACACTACTCTTGCCGAACATCTTGCTCATAATTTCGCTTGTCGGTACGTCAAAACCGATGTCAGTGATGATATTTGCGGCATTGAATACGGCGGAGTAATGAAGAATATTTATGCTCTGGCTGCCGGGATTTGCAAAGGCTTGGGCTATGGAGACAATTTCGTTGCTGTGCTGATTGCCAAAGCCATTGCGGAGATGGAGGCTTTCCTTGATAAAGTGTCGCCTTGCAAAAGAGATATTAATCGTAGCGTATATATCGGTGATTTGTTGGTAACAGCATATTCTCAGCATTCTCGCAATCGTACATTCGGGCAAATGATTGGTCAGGGATATTCCATAGCCTCCGCACAGTTAGAGATGAGTATGATTGCCGAAGGATATTACGCAGCCAAATCAATACACACGATAAATGAAACACTCAATGCGGCGATACCTGTTGCAGAATCTGTGTATAGAATACTCTACAAGGGCGCTTGTCCTGCAACAGAAATACAAACATTGAGCGAAAATTTCTAAATTCATTAACATAGCACACGACAAAGGCTATTTCATTACACCTAAATAGTCTTTAAACACTAATTTAGGAGCCTTGACAAAATAGGGTTTCGGATTTGCTTTTTTAAAGTAAGCAACTATATTTGTTAGACTATCATTACTAAAAATATAGTCTAATATAGAGAATACGAGTGTTAGTTTCTTTTATAAGAATGGCATATTTTCAATAAGAAAGTTTTATTACTTTTGCCGAATGTAAAAAAGAATGTCTATATATGTACGACGAAAAAGAATTTAAAAAAGCAATAGAACAATCTTTTAAGATGTATAATCTCAAAGGAGCAAGAAGTACTGCCAAATTATTATCCATTCATAAGTATATGGCGGATGTTTTGATTGGTATATTTGGTAATGATTATGAAGTATTTTATTTAGGCGATAAAGAACATGGAGATATTTCAAAAGAAAAGCAAGTAATGGGTAAGTATTATCCTAAAAATATAGATATTACTATTGTAAAGGATGGAGAACCTGTATTCTGTTTGGGGATAAAATTTGTAACGTCAAATTACAAGCAAAATGCTAATAATTATTTTGAAAATATGATTGGTGAGACGGCAAATATTCAAGCTGCGAAGTTACTTTATGCACATCTAATTATATTGAGACAACCAACACCATACTTTAAGAAAAATCAAAAAACACCTTCAAAATTAGAAATAATTAATGACCACGATATTAAAAAGTATTCGGAATTAATTTTTGAAACTGCACAGGCTCATAAACCTGTTGCACTTGCTATCCCTATAATTACAATAGATAATGAAGGAAGTATAAAATTTGTGAAAGTAGATAAAGATACTTCTTTCTCAAAAGCAACTGCAAATATTCTTAATACAAAATTATCAATGACTAATCTTATTTCTGAAATAAATTCTTACGCAAACCACTTAAAGATAAAATAAATATGGGTAGTCTATCAAAAGAATATAATCAAACAAAACTCTACGGACAAGTTTATACACCTAATTTTATAGTGTGTAAAATACTTAATGATATTGGTTATACTTCTGCAAATATTCTTGGGAAATCAATAATAGACCCTGCTTGTGGTGATGGACGCTTCCTTGTAGAGATTGTTAAAAGGATTATTAAATTATCTGCAAAAGAAAACTTGAAACAGAATTTGGAATATGTATATGGTTGGGATATTGACGAAGAGGCTATAAAAAAATGTATTGATAACCTGAATGAATTGATAAAAGAATATAACATAAATGTTAATTGGAACATTACGGTTAAAAATTCTGTACAACAATATAAAAAAGAAGACCTGTTTAATGAACCTGTACAAAAGTTTGATTTTATTGTAGGCAATCCTCCTTACATAAGAATACAGCATTTAGATTTACAGCAAAGACAATACATACAACAAAATTATGATTTCTGCAAAAGTGGTTCAACCGATATTTATATTGCTTTTTATGAATTATGCTTAAACTTATTATCTAAAAATGGTATTTGTGGCTTAATCACTCCCAATACATTTTTATTTACTGAAACGGCACGCCCATTAAGATTATTTTTTGCGACTAATAGAAACCTTTTGCAAATAACAAACTATGGAGAGATACAACTTTTCAATGACGCTACAACGTATTCGGCAATAACAATCTTTAATCTTAAAAAGAATAAGAATTTTATATACCAAAAAGCATTAACAGACCAAACTTTTGAAACTACAACATTTGATTTTGGCGATTTGAAAGAACCTTTCTGGCAATTATCAACAGAAGAAAAAGAAATTTCACAAGGTATAAAACTAAAAAACATTTGCAATATTCATGTTGGTATAACGACTCTTTGCGATAGTGCATACATTTTTCCTATTGAAGAAATAAATGATGACTATGTTTTTGGAAATACTAAACTTAAGGGGAAAGTTAAATTGGAAAAGGAGATATTGAAACCGATTATAAAAGGTTCTAAACTCAAATCCTCAATGCAAGAAATAAATGAATATGTGCTTTTCCCTTACTATCGGTATGATGGAAAACATACAATTATACCCGAAGACCGATTAAAAAATGATTATCCGCTTGCATACGCTTATCTACTTTCCGTAAAACCTGAGTTGGATAAAAGAGACAACGGCAAACCTAATTCTGTTGCGTGGTATGCTTTCGGTAGAAGTCAGGGCTTGGATACGAGTTTCGGTGAAAAAATTATTTTCTCTCCGATAAATGACAAACCTAATTTTGTTTATTATAGCAATCCTGACTGCACTTTTTACTCCGGTTATTGCATTAAATATAGCGGAAATCATAAACAATTACTATCACAATTAAACTCCGAAAGAATGGCAAAATTTGTTGAAATGTCTTCAAGGGATTTTCGTGGAGGCTGGAAAGCATACAACAAAAAAGTAATTGAGAACTTTGAACTGACAAAATAAAGTAAAGTTTTTTTGATGATTTTTTAATCAAATATTCTATCTTTACCCAACATATCATTTATATTTTCAATATGCTGAATTCTAATGTCTTTACTTTCTCCATTTTTTACGGCTTCTTTCAATATGTTTATAACTTCAATTTTGTTTGTATAATGAGCCGGAATATTATTTTTCATAATAAAATCTATAACATCAAAAACTCTCGTTTGTTTGACAATGTATGTTCTATCCGGCACAAAACTTATATCTTTTAACACACAGTCACCATAAAATACTATAACTGAAAAAAATGGTACATTTGTTTGTTTTAACTGCTTCTTTAATTCTGTAATATGCTTATTATTCTGCATTATAGGATTATAAAAACGATATTTTTGTTTTCCATACGCCAAAATTTGCGTCCATTGAGAATGGTAACCATTTCCAAAAATCCATCCGCTATAATCTTTTATCTCAAAAACAATAATTCCTACCTTTGTAGCAACAACCAAATCAATTTGTGAAAAATTGCCGTTATATTTCTTTAAATATAAATCATGAAAAATTGTTTGCGACGCTATTCCATGTTTTAAAAATTTTAACACCATATCTCTTTCAGCGTTTGTTCCTCTATCAAGATTTGTAACTGTTTCTAATAATTTTCTATCTGCTTCTAATAACTTCCTATATACTTCTAATGATTCCCTATCTCGTATGTTTTTTTCAATACAAACAAAAAGGAGAACGAAGCCTATTATTATAATTATTATCACTATACTTTCAGTAATCATAAATACATACATTTTTCCGCAAAATTATAAAAAACTTAATTTCCACCTCATTTTCTTCATATTTGGTTATTGCGTTCTCGTCATTGCGGGCTTGTTGCTCGTCATTGCGGGCTTGACCCGCAATCTCATACAACTTCTGCTTGACCCGCAATCTTCTTTTTTATGCTGTATTAATGGAGATTGCGGGTCAAGCCCGCAATGACTGGTACATAAGCAGCAATGACACGTAATGACGTGCTCCAAATGCTGAATTGTATTAGACCACCGATTAAAAGCATATTTTTTATTTATTATTTAGCAATTTTATTTGTGATTTAAATAATTTAATTATCTTTGCAGTCTCTTAAAGAGAGAAACAAGACATTATAATAACTATTTAATGCGTAACGAAACAGATACAATAATAGCAAGATACCATATCATCGCTGCTGACATTTTGTCAGTTGGGGGGGGGTAAAAGCCTTACTTTCAATACATTATAACTCTATGGATATGGAGTTAAGGCTTGCAAATATCTGTTTTTACACTTCCGAAAATAACATTTTTTCCGCAGACGGGAACTTTTCTTCCATAGAAGAGAACTTTTCTTCCATAGACGGGAACTTTTCTTCCACAGACGAGAACTTTTCTTCCACGGACGGGAACTTTTCTTCCACGGACGAGAACTTTTCTTCCACAGACGGGAACTTTTTTTCCACGGACGAGAACTTTTCTTCCACAGACGGAAACTTTTCTTCCATAGACGAGAACTTTTCTTCCATAGACGAGAACTTCTCTTCCCAAGAAAAAAAGTTCTATTCTCCGAATTTTAATCATAAATCATATAAACGACAAAAATAATATGGCAACGACAAAAAATAGTTTCAATGCTGCGGATGCGAATTACAACAATTTTCAGTCAAAGTTGTTTGCGTATCTGTTTGACACAAAGCAATTAGCATTTACGCCGACAGCGGACGAGAAGACCGAAGGGGCAAGGTTGCAAAAGGCGTGGATTGAGGGTTATGCGTTGGTGGTCAATCCTTCCACGAAAACGACGGTAAGTGTTAAGAATAAGGACGATGCGAGGAAAGAATACACGAAATTCCTTCGCAGCATGGTTAATAAGTATATTTTCGGCAATGACAACATAAGTGACAGTACCAGAGTTGATTTGGGCTTGACGGTGAAGGATACGACCCCGACGCCTGTGGAGCCGCCGAAGGATATTCCGTTTCTTGCGATAGA
>JAISGN010000024.1 GCA_031263015.1 Bacteroidales bacterium | reverse complement strand
AATCAAATAAGGTTGGGTGAAACATACGATGTTTCTGCCCGAAACATACGATGTTTTGACCCGAAACATACGATGTTTTGCCCGAAAACATACGATGTTTCACCCAACCAAATCAAATTACAGATGAATATTACTTGATTTCGGATGAATGAAACTTGATTTCGGATGAATATTATTTGATTTTGATGCTGTATGCCCTGATATTGCTGCTGTATGCCTTGCTTTTGATGCTGTATGCCTTGATATTGCTGCGGTATGCCCTGATTTTACGGCGTTGGAAGTGCGTATCGCACCGATGTTATTTGAAAAAGCAGCATTGGAATGGCGTATTGTACAAATGAAGTTAATGTATGAGAAACGCCAAACCAAAGGCTGCTATTACTAAAAGAAATCGTATGAGGTTGTAACGATGACTTGATGCACTGTCAAAAAGAGTTGAGACCGCAACGTGAAGCAATATGCCCACAACAAAGCATATCACCAAATCGGAATAGCGTATGAGGAAATCGGAATAGTGTCCCGCCGCACCGCCTGCAACTCCCATCGCCGCAAAGACAGATAACATTAAAATCGATTTTGATTTTGAGGCGCCGATGCCTGCAAACGCTCCCACAATCACAAGAGATACGGGTATGTTGTGAATGATGATGCCGATTAAAAGAGGTTTGTTGATGCCGTTAGCTGTGTTCAGAGCCATTGCTTCAAAGAATGCGTGAATGGAAATGCCGATTAAAATCATCAAAGGCAGCAGATGAGGGTTGTGTTGTTTGCTTTTGTCGGGCTGATGTGAGGTTTTGTCCGAATGATGTAAGTGTCCGTGCTCGCCTCCGTGCGAAATAAGTTCCATAATCAGTTGTATTATGAAGCCGAAGAGAACGAATGCCGAACAGAGGTGAGGTTTGTCTGTTTCGGAAAAGGCTTCCGGCAGCATATCCGTAAAGCATATCGCCATAAGGAATGCTCCCCCGAACACGGAAACGTATTTGATGATGCGGGAAGAGTGAATAAAGAAGTATAAACAGCCGCTTGCAATCGCCGAAACGAACAATAATGATAATCCTAACGCCATTTAGTTGCCTCCGTATGCCCTTCTGATGTAACCTTCGTACATATCGGCGGTCTCTTCGTCGCCTTTATCGCGGAAATGCTTCTCAAGAACGGAATATAACTTGACCGCAGCGTTGCGTTCGTCCAATCCGTATGCGCGATATATTGATATTAGTTGCTCCAAAGTGCTGTTGTCAAATCTCTCTGTTGATATCAGTCCCATCAGATAGCCCTCTGCACCCGCCAAATCGGGCGGTTGTTGCCGTAGTTTGATGTTTGCCGCCAAAGAATACGCCGTATTATTTTTAGGATTGTTAGCGATTAGTTTATCACAAAGGGCTATTGCTTCGTTGGGTTGGTCTTTCAGCAGCAGGCAATAGGCTTTCAGATAATTTATTCGGTCGGACAGGGGATTGTATTCAAGGATTGAGTTAAGTATTGCGAGCGAAGAGTCCGGTAGATTTTGCTGTAAATAGATTTGAGCCAAAGAATAAGCGGCTGATTCGTTGCGATTGTCGTAGCGTAATGCCTTTTTATTTAATTCAATGGCTGCAGGAATGTTGCCCTTGTCTAATTCCAGTTTCGCCAAATAGTCGTTTTTGTCTTCTCTTTTGAGCACTACGCAAATCGGAACGCCATCTACTTCTATCCGATGCACCGTATTTTTCGGCGGATACGAGCCATTGCGCAATTGTTCGGGGTTTATGCCGGTCGTAACGAAGATAGCATAATCCCAATCGGTGTCTCCGCGTTCGTAATATCTCACGAAAGTGGTAGCGAATTCAGATGTGTCGTTTCTGAAATAGTAACTTACGGGTTTGGGAAGCCAAGATGCTACAATGATTTTGCTGTTGTCGGGTTTCTTTACGGCGTTTGCTTTTATCCAGTCGCAGGCTTGGCGGATTGAATGGAAGTAATAATCCAGTTCATATTTGCCATAAGCGTTTTTAATGCCCCCTCCAAGTTCATTGAAGTAAGTAACCTCATAAGGATGATTGCGTATTGAGAACGCCAAAGGATGTATGCACAACACACAAAAGGCGATTGCTGTTGCGTATTTGCCGTATTTGTTCTTTATAATCCTGATTAAGGAGTCAAAACCCAAGCCTGCACAGGCTACCATCGCAGGATAAACAAACATAGAGTGCCTCCAGCCGCCATAAACGTTGGCTTTATTTATCACAATCCAAAACACAGGGAACACAAAAGCAAAGAACAGCACAAAATAATAAAACCACTGCTTTTTGTTCTTTCGCAACAGCGCAATGGAAACAACTATGCCTGCAATAACAGCAGATGGTATTGTCATCAAAATGAACTTCGGCGTATAGTAATAGGGCAATGAATCCGACCAAACCATCTTTCCTTCAAATACTTGCCGCAAAGAGGTTGCGAATTTGCTCATATTGGCGAAAGATTCTTTGACATTGGCAATCGGAGACTCCATTGCAAAGGGCCAGACCAGCACCATAAGAATATAACCTGTGATAACAATTCCCAAAGACCAGCAAAGAGTTTTGAAGAAATAAGGTTTCAGCGTCTTGTATTGCCATATATAATATACCAAAGCAAATAATCCGAAGAATGCAATGAGCAATAAACCGCCTATTCTGACGCTTAACGCAAATGCAAGCGACAAAGCGAGTTTTATTGCAGTGCTTTTCTTAATCGTTGGCAGGTTTTGCAGGAATGAAATGATGTAATAAATCGTCATAATGGTCGCTGCGGCAAACGGAACATCCTTCATATTGTTGAAACTGTGCCCTATGAAGCGCGGAGATACTAACATAAGAATCATAGTCAGCAATCCGGCTCTCCATCCTCCCACTTTCTTGGCAAGCAATGCAGCGAACAAAATAGCAACCCAGCCTAAAAATGAATTAATAAAGTGTCTTACCGCCATGATATCCTCTATTCCGAAGACGTGATAGACGATTGCCGAAAACGTATCGGGACTTTGTCCGTAGTAAGGCAGGTTATAGTTCGGCGTAACGGCGGTTGCCGTTGTGTCGTTGTCGGTATAATATTTTAAAACGTTTTCAGAGTGTTCGGTATGGAAGAATTCGTCTCCCGATATGCCCGCTTGCTGACTTAAAATAAGCATTACGATTAATGATACGGCGGCGAGCAAACAGAAAGCCCCCTTCCAATTAAGCAATTCTTTTATTTTGTTCATCTGTAAGTATGTTTTATTATTATATATGCCTGCAAAGATACATTTTTTTCTGCATAATATTATATTTATATCTTATTCGGGCATTTTATTCGGTCGTAATACACATATATAAATAGGTAGGGCTTTGCGGAAATCAAGGAATATTTTATTAATCGCTGATTTAATTTTGCTCAAATCAGCGATTAATAAAATAAAACGCTGTTTTATGATAATGTTGCCAAAAAAAGATATACTTTTGCAGCAATAAATTGATATAGTATGGCTTTGGATAAGATTAAAATGCCGCACGGCAAACTTAAATGGATACTTTGGACGGGCGGAATATGCTTTGTCGGCGGTATGATACTGAATGCGTTTATTGAAACGCCGCCAAGCATGCAGGATAATGCCGTTTTGCAACAGGCTTCTCAACTTCCGGGCTGGGCATTCTTGTTTTCGGTCGTTGTTTTTGCCCCTGTGATGGAAGAATTTGCCTTTCGGTCGTGGTCAATCGGCAGAAGGTGGGCGCAATATGTAAGTTTGGTGTTGGCAAGTGGCTTTATGGCGATGATTTTTCCCTCATTTTGGGTTCTTATTGTGCCGATTGCTTTTGCGTTAAACGTGTTTTTGTTGCGTGGGAAGCCCATTTTGCAGACATATATCTTTGTTTTGCTGACTTCTTTTCTCTTTGCCCTTGCTCATAAGGACAATATGGATTTGCAACACTACCTTTTGGCGTTTCCAATCTACTTCGGATTGGCGTTATTGTTAAGTTATATCGGATTGAGGCTTCATTTTGCGTTGTGCATTGCAACACATTTCCTCTACAACTTTGCTTTGCTAATGATAGGAGGCTTTTTGTTCGGTTCGCAAACGCCGATTGTGCTGACCGATGAAAGTTTCAGCGGTAGTATGCAGCATATTAGCGGTATGGAATCAAGAGGCGAGATAATCAAAACGATGTCTTATGACACTATTGTTTGCAATCGCTGTTTTATAACCGATATTGCTGCCGATGTTTATTTGTTCGGCAGAGACAGTGTGAAGATGTATGGAGATAAAAAGAGCAAAGCGGCTTATACTTTGGAGGTTTATCCCGCTACTTACAGGTTTTATAATCTTAAAGTGCAGGCAAACGAAGGCAAAAGGATAAATTATGATTCTTTATTCAAACAATTGCTTAATGAAGGGAAGATTGCGATAGAGGTTTTGAAAGATGAGAAGATTATAAGGATTAAAGAAAATTAACAAATCAGATGAAGAAGATGATAAAAGCAGTCTTTAATTTAATAGACGGAGGTTTGTGGAAATTAATGACTAATTGGTACAGCATCGTATGCTATGTCGGGGGACCAATACTAATATTGATTGCAATCTTTGCTTGCTCTTCACAAAATGGAAGTATAGATGGCGGAAATAAAAGGACGGATTGGTTTCACGATGGCTTAAAAGGAGAGGTTAAACAGATAGAAGAATCTTATTATGGAGCGTCCGGTATGCTGGCAAACGTAGAAAGAGGGGCTTTTTCTCATAAAACAACAATACATTACGACCAAAAAGGATTCTTAACCGACCAATCGCAACCGGTTAAAGTGCATTATAATGCGGAAGGACTAAAAGACACCGTCATTAATCTTGATAGCAATGGAAGTATGCATTCAAAATTTGTTAATGAATTCGGCAAAGACGGTCTTGTTACGCAGACCCGTATGTTTGAAAGCAACGGTAATCCGATTTATACTTGGGTTTATGAGTATGATGCGAACGATAATGTTGTCAAAGAAGGGCTTTATAATGCTGTAGGCACACAATTATCTGTCAATGTTTTCAGTTATAATTTTGATGATAAGGGAAACTGGATACGAAAGTTCGTTCTCTCATCACAAAATCAGGAAGTATTGCAGATTATTGAGCGAACGATAACATATTATTAAATTTTGTATATTTGCAACTTGATAATAAATATATATAATAAGAATGAAGAGAGTAATAATTGCATTTGCGGCTGTTGTGTTAAGCATCGGCGGTCTTTATGCGCAGGAAAAAATTAATTGGACGGATATTCAAACATCTCAAAAGCAAATCGCGCAACCTGAAAATAAAGGAAAATTAATATTTGTTGATTGCTTTACATCTTGGTGCGGCTGGTGTAAAGTAATGGATTCAAAGACATTTGCAGATAAAACTATCACCGCACTGATGAATCACTACTTTATATCTGTTAAATTTGATGCGGAACAGAAGGAGGATGTGAATTTTGCAGATAAGACATACAAATATGTAAAGCAGGGCAGGGGGGGAATCAATCTCTTGACTGTGGAACTACTTGGGAACAAAATCGGTTATCCTTCCTTTGTGATATTAAATAACGACTTGACGAAAAAACAGGTTCTCACGGGCTATTATCCTAAGGAAGAGTTTGAGAAACAGATAATTTTCATCTGTGAAGGTTATGACAAGAAGATGAGTTATGAGGATTTTTCCGCTAAATACGATACCGAGATTCGTCCTGCTGTTATGAAGAAGATACAATAACACCCCCATATTTTTCATCCAATGAATTTCACAAAAATCAACGACATCCTTCATCGGAATATAGTTCTGGCGGTCGGCTGTACAGAGCCGGCGGCGGTTGCACTGGCTGCGGTGAAGGCGAAAGAGGTTCTGCTGCAAAATGTTGAAGATGCGGCGGTTAAAAAAGTCATTTTGCGGCTCAGCGGTAATGTAATCAAGAATGCGCTTGGTGTTGGAATTCCCTCGACAGGTATGATAGGCTTGCCGATAGCAGTTGCGTTGGCGATTGTTGGAGGTCGCAGCAGTCGGGGACTTGAAGTTTTGGCTGACGGAGCAGAAAATCTTTCGGCGGCTAAGGATTGGCTCTCTACGCATGATGTTGAAATTCAGTTGAAAGAAGATGCGCCCAAGTTGTATATAGAAGCGATATGCTGCGGTGAAGATGCGGCGGACTTCGGACGAGTTGTGATTAGCGGGCAACATACTCATTTTGTGCTGATTGAAGATAAGACTGGCATTTTATATCAGGCGGATTCTTCGGATAATGATTCGGCGGATGAGGATGATGTTCTGTCGGAATTGAATGCTGAAAAAGTCTTCCGATATGCATTGACGGTGCCGATTTATGAAATTATGTGGTTGATGGATGTGGTTGCGACCAACAATGCTATGGTTGCGGAGGGCTTGCGAGGTGATTACGGCTTGCGGAGTGGCTTCATTCTCAACGAAAATGCACAAACCATGCGGCAGCGAATCATTGCGGCGACCTGTGCAGCATCTGACGGGCGGATGGGAGGAGCGACGCTGCCTATTTATAGCAATTTCGGCAGCGGCAATCAAGGTATAACCTGCACGCTGCCTGTTTATTACTTCGGGAAAGAACGTCATTGCGATGATGAACTAATCCTGCGGGCTTTGGCACTGTCAAATCTTATGTCCATATATATAAAGAGCCGCATCGGTCGTCTTTCGGCTTTGTGCGGCATAGTCAATGCGTCCATCGGAGTTTCGGCGGCGTGGGTGCTTCTTGACGGCGGGGACTTCGGACAAATCACTCATTCTGTGCGTAATATGATTAACACCATTACAGGAATGATTTGCGATGGGGCAAAAGGAAGTTGCGCCCTGAAAATATCTGCGGGGCTCAATGCAGCATACGATTCCTACCTGCTTGCAATGGCGCGGAGCGTTGTAGATAAGACGGACGGCATTGCAGATGAGGACGTTGATAAATCTATAGAAAATCTCGGCAGGATAGGAGAGAAGGGGATGAACGAAACCGACCGAATGATTCTGGATATAATGACACATAAGAAATAATCATCATCAGATGATTCTTGTACCAGTTGCGACTGGTGAAATGCTTTTTTTTCATAGTGGGGTGCATTAATTTGCACCCCTTTTTTTTATTTTCCCAATATTTTTGATGTCCCTCAGATTTTGTTTGAGGTTACACGCAGTTTGTTTGAGGTCGCACGCAATTTGTTTGAGGTAATTGAAAAAAAATTACTAATTTTGTAACATTTTTAAGAGGCTTCCGTATAAGACAATTAAATAAAGTAAAAATAGAATTTAGAAACATATTAAAATTTATTAGTTATGGCATCAAAACCATTATTTCCAAGAAAAACAGATGAATTTCACAATTGGGTGAATAATTTTATTGTAAAGATTAAAGAACCTGCAATGCAGGCAGTAGTAGGTCTGCCTGATTTGGCACTTGAAATTCTTCTTCAGCAATTTGATTTATACGAAGAATCTTATAAAACGTATGTAGTTGAGAAAATGAAAAATCCTGCAATGAGTGCTCAATATCATTCGCGACTTGATACTTTGCAGGCAAATATAAGAAATATTTATAACCGTTATATTCGCTTCAATACCGATGTAGATAATGAGATGCGGCGAGATATGGATTTGCCTATTCCTGATGATACGAAGTCGCCGATTGTGATGCCGACCACCGCTCCGTATATAACGCTTCAAATTCTTTCAAATCAGAGAGTTAAATTTAAGGTAATGTCTGACGTGGAACATCGTGCGAAGCCTGTGGGTGCTAATGGAGTGGAGATTCGTGCATTTAACGGAGCCGAGCCACCTGAAGACCCTGACGAATTTATAGAAATTCTTAAATCTACTAAAGGTTCGTTTGAGATGCAATACAATTTTTCCTCCATCGGACAGGTTGTTTGGTACATCGGTCGTTGGTACGGCACTCGGGGACAACAAAGTGCGTGGAGCGCTCCTGTTTCGGCAGCAGTTAATTAAGAACCATAATGTGGGTTTGATTAAACATCATGCGTGTTTGATTAAACATAATGTTTTTTAGTATATATTTAAAAAGGGCGTGTTTTCACACGCCCCAATCATGTAATGAAAAACACCCGGGAAATATATAAGGAGCCCGGGCTATTCGTAATTATGCGTCAATATTTGCATAAGTCGCATGTTGCTCTATAAAATCACGCCTCGGCGGTACTTCATCGCCCATCAGCATTGAAAATACCTTGTCGGCTTCGGCTGCATTGTCAATAGAAACCTGTCGCAGGGTGCGCTGTTCGGGATCCATAGTCGTCTCCCATAGTTGATGCTCGCTCATTTCTCCAAGACCTTTGTACCGCTGTATATCAACCTTCGACGCATCTTCACCCCCAAGCTCCAGCGTTATTTGCTCCCTCTCCTGCTCAGTCCAACAATAACGCGACTGCTTTCCCTTCTGTATCAGATACAAAGGCGGCGTGGCGATATAAACATAGCCGTTCTCAATCAATTCGCGCATGTAGCGGAAAAAGAATGTCAGAATCAGCGTAGCAATATGCGAACCATCCACATCGGCATCCGTCATGATGATTACTTTATGATAACGCAATTTATCCATATTCAGCGCCTTGGCATCATCAGCCGTGCCGATGGAAACACCAAGCGCCGTGTAAATATTCTTTATTTCTTCGGAATCCAATACACGATGCTGCATCGCCTTCTCTACATTGAGGATTTTACCACGAAGCGGAAGTATCGCCTGATATTCCCTGTTGCGTCCCTGTTTAGCCGTGCCGCCCGCAGAATCTCCCTCCACAAGGAATAATTCACACCGCGACGGGTCATTATGAGAACAGTCCGCCAACTTACCGGGCAAGCCCAACGAACCGAATACCCCCTGACGCTGCACTAAATCCCGAGCCTTGCGAGCAGCATGCCGTGCGGTGGCAGCAAGAATAACTTTATCCACAATCATTTTCGCTTCCTTCGGGTGTTCTTCCAGATAATTGGTAAGCATTTCCCCAACCATTTGACTAACTGCCGCCGTAACCTCACTATTACCGAGTTTGGTTTTTGTCTGTCCCTCAAACTGCGGCTCTGCAACTTTTACGGATATAACTGCTGTCAAGCCCTCGCGAAAATCATCCCCGGCAATTTCAAACTTTAATTTATCAAACATACCTTCTTTTGTAGCATACGCCTTCAATGTTCTGGTCATTCCCTGACGAAATCCCTGCAAGTGCGTACCTCCCTCGTGTGTGTTTATATTATTAACGTAAGAATGCAGATTTTCGGTGAATGTCGTGTTATATTGCATGGCAATTTCAATAGGTATTCCCTGCTTCTCACCTTCAATACATATCGGCTCAGGCATTAATTTCTCACGCGTAGCATCAAGATAAGCGATGAAATCTTTTAATCCGTTCTGGGAATAAAATATATCATGGCGATATTCTTCATCAATCTTGTGCCGCATATCTTTAATTGTCAGTTCTATGCCTTTGTTCAAGAACGCCAATTCACGCAAACGGCTGCACAATATATCATAATCATATTCCAATACTGTGAATATTTCCGGGTCTGGTAGGAATTCGGTGGTTGTTCCTGTCTTATCTGTCGTGCCTATTTCTCTTACGGAATATAAAGGATTGCCTCGTTCATATTCTTGTTCATAAACCTTGCCTCCTCTACGCACAACAACTTTTGCATGTACCGACAGAGCATTCACACAACTCACTCCGACGCCATGAAGTCCGCCCGATACTTTATAAGAGCCCTTATCAAATTTACCTCCTGCGTGAAGCACGGTCATAACAACCTCAAGAGCCGACCGATTCTCCTTTTCATGCATATCAATAGGAATTCCGCGTCCGTTATCTTCAACTCTTATGGCATTGTTTTCAAGAATCGTAACATTTATTTTGTCGCAATATCCTGCTAATGCCTCATCTATGGAGTTATCAACGACTTCATAAACCAAATGATGCAAGCCTCGCATATTTACATCGCCAATATACATAGCAGGACGCTTTCTTACGGCTTCCAATCCTTCTAAAACGGTAATGTTTGCGGCTGTATAATTAGCACCGCTTAGTGTATTATTCAATTCTTCACTCATTATATTGTATGTTTAGTCAAAAAATAGAGTTGCAAAGGTACTAAAAATGATTGAATTTGCAGGTCTTGCCTTAGTGCTTTTTTGTTTCATAAAAATAAAACAGCGTTTCATTTTCTTAAAAGGCTGTTTTATCACAACGAAAGGCTGTTTTATTTTACCCAAACAGCCTTTGGTCATAACGGAATGCTGTCCGCAGAGTTTTATTGGATAAATCGCCGACATAATACCTCATATCCTATGTCGGAAATGAACAATCAGATAAACAAAGCGATATATGGATTTTTTTGTATCTTTGCAAATCCAAAGAAGGTTAGAATGAATGCAGTTAAAATCTCAAAAGTAATAGATGTTGTTGTGTATTTGGCAATTATAGTGCTGATTGCCTTAAAGTTTTTCAGCAATATATCTCCGCAAACCATTACTTTATCGTTGTTAATCATCTGTTTTGTTAAACTGATTGGCACAATGGGCAAATCTAATTTCTATGAAAAAGAATATAAGCGGCTTAAAGATGAAAACGACTTTCTAATGACTTCACGCAAAGGCGATAAAACAGAAAAATAACTAAATAATAATATAAAATAACGAGATTTTATGGCAACAACTGCTGATATAAAAAACGGATTGTGCATAGAGATGAACGGAGATTTGCTGTCTGTGGTAGAATTCCTGCACGTTAAACCCGGCAAAGGAAGTGCCTTTGTCCGCACTAAACTGAAAAGTTTCAAGACAGGTCGCACTATTGAACACACATTTCCTTCCGGCACAAAGATTGAAACAGCCAGAGTAGAGAGACGTCCTTACACATTTTTGTATAAGGATGATACGGGTTATAACTTTATGCATACGGAGACTTTTGAGCAGATTTCGCTTGAAGAAAACTTGATTAATGCTCCTCAATTCCTAAAAGAAGGACAAGCAGTTGAGGTTGTTGTTCATGCAGATACCGAAACGCCGCTTTCTTGTGAGCTTCCGCCGTTTGTAGAAATGGAAATAACGTATTCGGAGCCGGGAGCAAAGGGAAATACTGCGACAAACGCAATGAAAGAAGCCACAATAGAAACAGGAGCGACTATAAAAGTACCGCTTTTCATTGAACAGGGTGAAAGAATAAAGGTTGATACTCGCACGGGAGAGTATTCCGAACGCGTGAAATAGCATATAATTATTTTATAAAACCAAAATCCCAACTCTAAACAAATGGTTGGGATTTTCTTTTGCGTTAAGAATATATTGTTTTGTGCTAAAAATAGATGTCTCGCTTACCTGCTATGATTTGATTGAGGTTTTCGGTAATTTTTGTTTGCAATTCAGGTTTCGGAACCTCATTTCTCATTCTGTTTATTAGCTCGTTGCCTTTTTGTTTGAGACTTTCGGGAGCAAAATCTTGAAGATATTCTTCGAAAGTGAAGAGAGCGTTTGGCAAACAATACTCTTTAATAAGTCCTGGCTTGGCAAGGTCCATAAAATCGTGCCCAACGCGCCCCTGACGATAGCATCCGGTGCAGAAAGACGGGATATAACCCTCATCAACCAATGTTTCAATCACTTCTTCCAAGCTTCTCGTATCACCGGTTGAGAATTGAGAACCGCTTTCCTGGCTTTTGTCGGCATAAGAGCCGGGATTGGTCTTGCTGGCTGCCGATATCTGGCTCACACCGTAGCGTATCAATTCATTACGCATTGCATCCCCTTCACGCGTTGAAAGAATTATTCCCGTATAAGGAAGAGCCAAACGAATGATAGCAACCAATTTCTTAAAGTCTTTATCGGAAACCGGCATCGGAACGTTCTCTGACAACGGCGAACCTACGGCATATTCCATTCTTGGCACGGATACCGTATGCGGACCTACACCAAAGGCTTCTTCCAAATGATTTGCGTGTTCCATCATAGCCAATACCTCAAACCGATAATCGGTTAATCCCAACAAAGCACCGATTCCGATATCGTCTATGCCTCCTTGCATTGCTCTATCCATAACAGATAAGCGGTATTCATAGTCTGCTTTCGGCGTTCCTGCGGGATGAAAATCTTTATACTTAATCGGGTCGTATGTTTCTTGAAAACAAACGTATGTACCTATCTTTTCCGATTTTAAAGCAGCAAAATCAGCCACTTCCATCGGTGCAAGCTCAACGTTAATCCTGCGAATATAATCCTTTCCTCCGCGTTCCTTAACCGAATATGTCGTTCGGATAGCCTCTTGCATATATTTAGTGTCATTATACGAGTTTTCGCCGCATATCAACAGCACTCTCTTATGTCCTTGCTTCAAAAGAGCAGATGTTTCCGCTGCAATTTCTTCCATAGACAGGATTTTGCGTTTTATTAACTTGTTTTCCTTGCGAAAAGAACAGTATAAGCAATTATTAACACAAACATTGCCTGTGTAAATAGGAGCGAAGAGTACAAGTCTTTTGCCGTATATTTCTTCCTTAACAACGCTTGCCGCCGACATTACCTTATATATCTGCCGCTCATCCTCAATTTTTAGCAATGTTGCGACCTCTTGCAGATTTAATCCTTGCAATTTAGAGGCTTTATTCAGCACTTCGTCAATTTGAGATGCAGAAGGAGCGTTGCCTTCCAACAGAGAATAAAGTTTATCTCTGTCAATAAAATTTTTATTTCTTAATTCCGTGTTCATATCTTTGGTTTTATTGGGTTGAAATCCTGTTTTTATTCCTTCAATGATGCTTTGGAGAGAATGGTCTTTACTTCCACGTCAGGCAAACGCCCTAATTTTCCGGTTAAGGCATTGATGCGGTCGGCGGAATCCTCAATTATGAGATTTATTATGTGCAAATCTTTATCTCTAAGCGGCAAACCTTGACGTGCAAGTATGCTTTGAGCGTAATCGGAAATGATTTGATTGACGGCAGACGCCGCAACGATGTCGTAAATGACTATTGAAATTGTACCTATTCTCTTTTCCATCAGCGTTTTGGTTCTTTTGGATTAGACTTGTTTTGTTTTAATTTTCAGAATCCTTAAAGGCTTCAAACAAACTGCCGTAGTATTATTTTCAGGCTTTAAGCGATTGCAAAGATACAACAAATTATTTTATTTGAACAGCGTTTGGGGAAGATAATATAAGGTTTGAAAATTAGAATGTTAAGGAAGGAAAAAACGAAAGGCTGTTTCATTTTACTAAAACAGCCTTTTATTTTAATGAAACAGCCTTTTATTTTTGTAATCGCTGATATGGGAAAAATATTGTCGGCGAGAGTGCCGTTATTTGCTGATTATAGAACTCGGAATGCCGTTTTCGGCGTCAAATTC
This sequence comes from Bacteroidales bacterium, assembly GCA_031263015.1. Classification (GTDB taxonomy): domain Bacteria; phylum Bacteroidota; class Bacteroidia; order Bacteroidales; family P3; genus JAISGN01. The sequence goes on along the minus strand of JAISGN010000024.1, from coordinate 7,456 downwards.
TATGCTTTGATTATTGGAAAACGTGCAAGTAGTAACTCCAAACTGCATCATATTGATAGTTTTCTGCACTTTCAAGCCACCGAAATCAACGGATACATCAACGATTTCAGGTATGGCGTAATAGATACCTGCTCCTTTTTTAGCGATTTGGTCTTGCAGTTCCTTGTTTTGAGATTGTGAGGATAACAAAGCGGCAATTTGCTTTGTCGTATTGCGGGATTGTAGCCTTGCAACGATAGTTCCGTTATCTATTTGCGTATTATTTGCCGATGAATAGGGGATAACCTTTATTCCTTGCTTCTCATTAAAAGAGCAAATCGGGATAAGCAAATCTTCTTCTGCGATAATAGGTTTCTCAGGTGTGATTCTAATTTTTATATGCTCTGTTTCCGTATCGCAAACGCCTGCAAACATAGCCACATATCCGTTAATAATCTCGTCTAACTGCTTATACATAAAATCTATTGCGGTATTCATATACGTTCCGTCTATTCCATCGGAAAGCATCTTGATTTGGGACTCGCGTAATGACTTAATGAGTGAAGCAACCTTTTCGGCAGTCATATCAGGAGCCGCTTCCAATGCACCGGACTTGATAAAATATGTTTCATAAATAGGTTTGGTTGGCAGAGACGCTGTTTTATCCGCACAAATGCTCGGAATAACAGGTTTAGGTATACCTTCAAAACGATTATGCCGCTCAACAAAAAATTCTATGGGCTTTTTGTTGCTGTTATCCTTATTTATAGACCTCAAAGCACCGATATCATTTTTCTCAATGCTCACCGTACCATTTGTTTCCAGCATATACATCTTTCCCGGTACTGAATTGGGGCGGATTTTTATGCTTTCAACGGCATAAAGTGTGTCATCTTCCAGAGGAACGTTCTTTAAACCTAAAAGATATGCCGATTTGGCGAAAATTCCTTTGTGAATAATGGTCTTTTTCAAGGTTATATCAAACACAAGCTCCGTTTTGGGCACGGTATAATATGTTCCGTTGGCATTATTGCTTGTTTGCTCTATTGGAAACGAACGATAAGTCTGTGCTTGAGCCGTAAAGCCGGCTGCAAGTGCTAAAATTAAAATGTATTTTCTCATAATTTATTTTTGTTTTATTCCTAAAATTCCTTGTTTGCCGCTATTGGCGATTTTAATGAAAGGTGCATTGGCATAATAGTTCAATGCAATAAATCCGGTTAATGTATAAATCAAAGAGGGTATCTTATCTTTGGCTTCAAGTATTGTTCCGAGTTCGTTAAAATTAGTATCAATAACGATTAACTTCATATCCTTTGCAACAACTGCGTATCCGTCAAAAAACTGACTTGCTGCCTTGTAATATTCTTCTGTTTTAATTTGATAAGTCTTGTCATCAACATAGGTCCAGCCCTTTTTGACCTGTACAGGTATCAATCCGTTATGAGCAGAGCCTATCACAAGAAACATAGGTGGTATTTTGGTGCCGTTCAAATAAAGTCTTTCCGCTTTCTTCTTTACTTTGTATTCAACATAACTATTCATTGCAAACACATCATCGCAAGACGGAAACTCTATCACTTCATTTGTGTTCTTAATAAGCAGAGATTTCTTTCTGTTCCCAACCAATACAACGTAAGAACGGTCATTGGATAGTTTTATTCGGTCAAAGGCAGGCTCAATTTCCTCTTTGGTAAGAATATTCACTGCTCCCCATTCGTTTTTCCGCCTTACTGCCAGCCACAAACCAACAACGGCATAAACCTCATGGTATTTCGTATCAATAATCACTTGTCCTGTCGGGTCAATAACGCCATAATTAAAATCTTTCTCTACCACCAATCTGTAACCGTCTGATGTCGGCACAATATCAATAACGTTAAAATTTCCCTCATAAAGCTTCTTGCCGTTTAGGTAAAAGATAGAAGTAATATTGTCGCTCTTTGCAACCAGAAACGTATCTTTTGTTGTAATGATACGTACATCGGAATAAACCGGTTGCAGATGCACGAGAAATAAACTATCTTTTCGTTCTATTATTCCTGTGCCTAAATCTTGTATAACTTTGAAATAATCCGGTAAAACAGTGGCTTCTGCCACCTGATACAAGGAAGAAAACAATTCTGTGCCGTTCTCTTCATACAATGCTTGCAATCCGTTCGGTTCATAAGCCTTTACATATTGCCGTCCTTCTTTGGAATATGGTTGAAAGTCGGTATAGATTGCCTCACTCCTCTTTTCTCCTTTTGCATTCAAAAGACCTTTTAACAGATTGCCGTTTAGTTGTCGCATAGTGTAAGAAAATAGGAGAGGAGTAACCATTTCAATTTTTATATTGGTCGTTTCGTATGTTGGATTGCCTTTTCCGTCAGTCATTCCGTAAGCATCATCACGTTTAATGACTACAGCATTATTCATTCGGCAAACAATCTCTACGCTATCGCCCAAAAGACGCTCTCCTTCCTTATTTATAAGCAGATATTTCTGCGTATTATTGTCATAAACCACACAACTGCCGTCATAAAATATATTAAGTTGAACGTTATCCGTTATTTCATTCTTATTTTCTGTTGCATAATAAGGCTTAATCTTCATATTGCCGAGCGTATCTGCGAATCCAATCAAACCGTTATCAACAAATGAAATCATATCATCTCCTAATGCATCAATGGCTTCATATTTGCAAGGAATGATTGTTTGATTGTTTTTGACCACACCCCATTTGTCGCCATTACGAACGGCAAAGAATGAGCCGTTTAGCGAAGAAACCTCATCATAATCAAGACTTACTTTCCAATAAAAAGGAGTCCTGTCAAGATTCTGCGACATTGCAGTATTAATACTTGATATGCAAAGAATAAAAACAGCGATGAGTAAAATATTCCTTGATTTTAATTTAATACTAACCATATTAATTTATTTGTTTTGAGATTGCAAAGATATGAAAAAACATATAAACATTATTTTATAACTTTTCCCATACAAAAAAAGCCCATTGAAAATGTCCAATGGGCTTTTTATATTATTTATATGCTGTTTGCTATTGAGCAAAAGCCGTTTTGTATTTATCTAATATTGCAGTGTCAAAATTATTGATATATGTAGATGATTTTTCAATCTCTGCCTGTGCATATTTAGCCATAATTTCAGCAGAATTTGCAAACATATCATCTTTATTTGCATCAATAAGCAACAGATTGCACATAATCAAATATCCTGCTGCCTCAACAAGACGCCGAGCATTGAAATCATATCCTTCCGATGTAGTTCCAAGTGCATTAGCCTTTTCTACCATTGCCTCAAAACGCTCTCTCAAATCAATTAAAAAGGCTTTCAATGACTGATATTCCGGTTTTACTGCCATCAATTCATATTCCTTTATACGGGCAAGATATGTGCCGGACACAATACCTCTTATCGCTGCCACGACTTGCAATTGGGATGTTCCTTCATAAATAGTCAGAATTCGGGCATCTCTATACATTCTCTCCACAGGGTAATCTTTCATAAATCCGGAGCCGCCATAAACCTGTATAGTATCATAACAAACCTGATTTGCATACTCCGATGAAAATAATTTAACCAATGGTGTAAGCATATCTGCCAAACGCTGGTATTTCTTTAAGGTTTGACGTTCCTCCTGCGAGAATTGTCTGTACTTATCCTTTGACAACGCATCAAGAGTCTTTGTCATATCAACAGCACGTGCTGTTTCATATAACAAGGTGCGAATAGCATCAATCTTTGCTCTCATATTTGCCAACATTTCATAGACCTGAGGGAAATCCTTTATTGCCTTACCGAACTGTTCTCTCTCGTGAGCATATTTTACAGCCTCTCTATATGCTGCTTCCGCCAAACCGACAGATTGAGCTCCTACTCCAAGTCTTGCACCGTTCATAAGAGTCATCACATACTTGATTAAGCCCAATTTTCTATCACCAACCAATTTTGCAGGTGCGTTATTGAAGACCAATTCCGCAGTAGGCGAACCTTTGATACCAAGTTTATTCTCTATACGGCGAACAGTAACCGCTTTATTCGTTCGGTCATACACAAAATAAGAAAGCCCTCTTGCATCGGATGTACCTTCTTCCGAACGGGCAAGAACTAATTTTATGTCGGCATCTCCATTTGTGATAAAACGTTTTACTCCGTTCAATCGCCAACAATCATTCTTCTCATCAAAAGTTGCTTTCAGTTCAACGGCTTGAAGATCCGACCCGGCATCAGGCTCGGTTAAGTCCATTGAACAAGTCGCTCCTTTATTTATACGCGGTAAATATTCATTCTTTATCTCATCCGAACCAAATTCATAGATGGTTTCGGCACAGTCTTGCAAGCCCCAAATGTTTGAAAAGCCGCAATCACCTCTTGATACTATCTCTGCTGCCATAACATAAGGCACATAAGAGAAGTTTAAGCCGCCATATTGACGTGGAAGGCTCATTCCGTAAAGTCCTGCATTGGTTAATGCCTCGTGATTGCGTTTTGTGCCTTCCGCATAGACAATAGCGTTGTCTATAACCTGAGGACCTTCCTTATCTACATCCTCTGCATTCGGCGCAAGCACCTCTCCGGTTATTTCTCCCACAATTTCCAACACCTTATCATAACTATCAATAGCGTCTTCAAAGTTTTGGGGAGCGTAATCGAACTTTCCATAATCCGCATAATCCTTTTCCTTTAAGCGAATGATGTCCTCCATTAATTCATGACGCAAATGAAATCTTAATTTATCGTTATCTGTATAAAAATTAGCCATAGTGTTCCTGTTTTAATTGGTTTTGAATTTTAATAAAACTATTTTGTGTTCGCCTTGTAATGAGCAATCAATTTAGGGAGAACTTCCGCCGCATCACCAGTTATTGTGTAGTCGGCAATAGCATTAATCGGTGCATTTATATCAGTATTGATAGAAATAATCTTTGAACTCTCTGCCATTCCTGCCCTATGTTGCACGGCTCCTGACACACCGCATGCGATGTAAAGTTTAGGACGCACCGTTACTCCCGTCTGTCCGACTTGTCTTTCGTGCTCTGCCAATCCGGCATCAACGGCTGCACGTGTTGCTCCGACCTCTCCGCCTAACAATTCGGCAAGTTCGTATATCAATTTGAAGCCATCTTTTACGGAAGCCATACCATAACCGCCGCAAACAATAATCTGCGCTCCCTTTATGTTAATCTTTTGCTGTTCAATGTGGCGTTCAACTATTTTTAAGCAGAAATCATCCGCATGAACGTAATCAGCAACATTCAGTTTGTTGATTTCGCCTTTGTAATCCGCCTTATAAACTTCTTTTTTCATCACTCCCTCTCTCACTGTTGCCATTTGCGGACGAGTTTCGGGGTTTATGATGGTTGCGATGATGTTTCCACCGAATGCAGGGCGGATTTGATACAACAGGTCTTTGTAAATAACACCTGCTTTCTTGTCTTCGTGTTCGCCAATCTCTAAAGAAGTGCAATCAGCCGTCAATCCGCATCTCAAAAACGAAGCAATCCTCGGCGCCAAGTCCCTTCCGACAGAAGTAGCCCCGAAAAGAGCAATCTGAGGTTTCTTTTCCGTAATCAGTTTTGTTACTATGGAAAAATGAGGCAAAGTTTGATAAGGGAACAATCGGCTGTCATCGGCATAATTGATGCAATCCACACCATAAGGAAAGATTTGCTCACCGAGATTCTTCACATTGCTTCCCGCAACTATCGCTTCAACATTAACCTTTAAGTCATTGGCGAGTTTCCGAGCCTTTGATAAAAGTTCCAAACTAACATCTGCTACAACGCCTTCTTCTGTTATCTCGCAATATACAAATATATTATTCATAGTACTTCCTTTCTTAATTATCCTATAATATGTGCCGCTATCAACTCTTTCATCAATCCGTCCATATCTTCGTCAGACGGAGATAAATTGATGCTTTCTTTCTGTGCAAGCACAACATTTTCTATCTTTTTTACCTTTGTAGGAGAGCCACCTAAGCCAAGACGGCTGTCATCCGCCTCTATAAAGTCGGCATTCCATTCTTCAATCTTCAGATATGGCTTTTCATCCCACAATTTACTTACATCAACGCCTTTTTCGGCTGCTTCGGAGGCAGAGATTGCGTGTTTGTATTTCATAACCCTCTTTGCATTGGAAAATCTGCAAGCAGCAGCACTGCCATGCACCGTTATAAGGCAAGGGAAAGCAGATTCCACAACTTCAATACCTCGTTCCAGACGTCTTTTTATGCGAATGGATTGAGCGGAAACGCCGATTACTTCTTCGGCATAGGTGATTTGAGGAATTTCTAACTTCTCAGCAACCTGCGGACCTACCTGAGCAGTGTCGCCATCGATTGCCTGACGACCGCAAAGCACCAAATCAACTTTTCCTAACTTCCTTACGGCTTGCGAAATCGTGTAAGAAGTGGCAAGGGTATCAGATCCGGCAACCTTTCTGTCAGATACTACTATTCCGTTGTCAGCTCCTCTGTAAATAGAATCTCTGATTATTTCCGCTGCTCTGGCAGGTCCCATCGTTATAACGCTGATTGACGCATCGGTTATCTTATCTTTTATCTCTAATGCCATCTCTAAGGCGTTCAAATCTTCGGGATTGAAGATTGCAGGCAAGGCTGCACGATTCACAGTGCCGTCTTCCTTCATCGCATCCTTCCCTACGTTTCGCGTATCGGGAACTTGCTTTGCTAAAACTACGATTTTAAAACTCATTCTAAAATAATATTATATATAAAATTTAAGTTTGCAAAGATAACATTTTTTTTCCAAACATATAATCTTGCATTCGGTGTGCCCAACGCTCAATACACGGCAGCCATCCCTCAATCCGATTTACGGATAGGGCAATTGGCGGCGGCATACCTTTGTTCCAACGCCCCATAATCAAATAATATCAGTGCGAATCGCACCTGCCAACGCCGTAAAATTACAGAAAAAACTCACGAAAGCAACTTACAGAAAAAATTCATCTTGGTTTCAACACCTCAAAACGCCGTTTTTCAAAAATAAGGGCTTAAAAAAGGGCATTTTTTAGCAGTTTTTAAGGCGGTTTTTCGCCGTTTTGCAATTTTTTTCCTTGCTTTCGTTCCCACGAAATCAAGCTTTAGAACTCTATAATCAAGTTTTAGAATTCTATAATCAAATTACAGCGTTCTGAAAGCAAGTTTCAGCGTTCCGAAAGCAAATAATGTCTGTGCGACACGCACTTTCAGGATTTTGAAGTCAAATTTTAGCATATTTAAAGCAAATTCCCTGTGAATAAGGCTTTTGATTATGGTTGCGGATGCTGATTTCATCCCGAAAAAACGTCTCTTCAAATTTTTAAGACGGCACTTTTGTCCAACCGAAGGGCGTTCGTGGCTCTACGGGCTTCGTATGGCGTTTTTGGAATTTGCGATGACGATTTTGGAAACTTATACAAAAAATTGTAAAGTTCATTTGCGGGGGGTCTTGCAAGGAATCTGTAATTT
>JAISGN010000022.1 GCA_031263015.1 Bacteroidales bacterium | reverse complement strand
AATCAAATAAGGTTGGGTGAAACATACGATGTTTCTGCCCGAAACATACGATGTTTTGACCCGAAACATACGATGTTTTGCCCGAAAACATACGATGTTTCACCCAACCAAATCAAATTCTACGGGAACGAAATCAAATTACAGATGAATATTACTTGATTTTGGATGAATGAAAGGGCGTTTTTAGGGAATATTTCTTGCTTTTGCTGCTGTATGCCCTGCTTTTGCTGTGGTATGCCTTGCTTTTGGTGTGGTATGCCTTGATATTAGTGCGGTATGCCTTGATAATACTGCTGTATGCCCTGATTATATCGGTGCGATACGCACTTTTGAAATCACAAACGGCTGACAGAGGTGATGCCTTCTATGGTTTGGATGTCGTGGATTAGGCTTTCAAGAGCCGTAGTGTTGGTTATATAGACTTTAAGCCTGCCCTCAAAGGTGCCGTCCGCTGCTTTCATACTCACCTCTCTTATGTTTATGTTGCCGGAATTTGATATGACACCCGTGATTTCTTGCAATAAGCCCGCCCTGTCCAAGCCTGAAATTTGTATTCCAGCCAAAAAACTCACGTTTTCGTTGTTTTGCCACTTCGCTTTGATGATTCTGTTGCCATAAACCGCCATTTCCCTTTGCGCTGTCGGGCAATTGGTGCGGTGGATGATGATTTCGTTGCCGTTATGCAAGCCCACAATGTCGTCTCCTTTGACAGGGTTGCAGCAATTGGCTATTATGTAGTGCAGGTCCTTCAAATCCTTATCCAGAAGTATGGTATCAATGGCGTTTGTTATCGTTTCCCTGATGCTTGTCTTGGTTTCGGAAAATTCTTCGTTGTGTGCCTCAAGATATTCTCTGATTGCACGGCGGGCTTTGGACGTTTTAACGATGCTTAACCATTGATTCGTCGGTTTGGTTATTGAAGACGTGATGATTTCCAATTGATCCGATTGGCTCAAAGGATGATCTATGGAATAGACTTTATAGTTTATCTTCGCCCCCATACACTTTAGCCCGAGATCCGTATGTATGGCAAATGCGAAGTCAAGCACCGTTGCTCCCATAGGTAATATTATTCTTTTGGCTTTTGGAGTGAAGACCGTGATATTGCTTACCTTTATGTTGGTTTCAAGATCCTTGATGAAATCTATTGGTGTTGTTACCGACTTTGTTTCCAAAACTTCTCTTATTCTGGTAAGCCATTGGTCTATATTCTTATTTACCTCTCCTTCATTTATGTATTTGTATTTATAATGTGCGGCAAGACCTTTCTCATCTATCTCATCCATTCTTTTAGTGCGTATTTGCACCTCTACTTTTGTCCCTCTATAAGTGCCTTCTTTGAACATAACGGTAGTATGCAAGGCTTCATAACCGTTATCTTTTGGATTTGCAAGCCAATCTCTATCACGCTCGCTTATCGGTTCATAAAGTTTTGTTACTATATCCTTAACATTACGGCATGCGGTGTGCTCTTCCCTTAATGTACCATTGACATCCAACACAATCCTAATAGCAAATTTGTCATACACATCTTCAAAGAGAACATTCTTCTTCTGCATTTTACGAAGAATAGACGTTACACTCTTTACACGACTTGAATATGTGGCTTTATAGTTCTCCTTTTCAATTTCTTCTTTCAAAGGATCAATGAATGCTTTTAATAATGCGTTTCTATCTTCTGCCGTATCCGCCAAACGTGTTATTATCTTATTATACTGTTCCGGCTCATTGTATTTTGTAACCAAGTCTTCCAACTCGCTTTTCATTTGATATAATCCCAACCGTTCAGCCAAAGGAATATATAATGCTTGTGTTTCCGATATTGTTTTCAAACGACTGACATCGGGAACGCTGTCTATAGTTCGCAGATTGTGCAATCGGTCGCATAATTTTATCAATACGACCCGCATATCCGCAGACATAAAAGTAAAAATCTTCTCAAAAGTATCCGCTTGTAAAGACTTGGTATCTTCATTGTAAAGACTATCGGCTTTGGTTAAGCCATCAACAATATAAGCTATCTTTTCACCGAATATTTGTTTGATGTCATCAATAGAATACTCAGTATCCTCTACAACATCATGAAGTAAGGCACACACGATTGACACATAACCAAGACCCAAATCTTCGGCTGCAATCCGCGCGACCTCCATCGGATGATAAATATACGGCTCTCCACCTTTACGTCTTACCCCATCGTGAGCATTAACGGCTATTGTAAATGCCTTGCGAATAACTTTCTTTTCCACATTACTTGATTTGGTCGCAAGATGAATAAGTTTGCGGTATTTTGCAAGTATCTCTTTTCGTTCCTCTTTTTGCTTTTTTTCGTCTATTATGTACATATATCTTGGTATATCTTCGTTTTATCGTTTGCTCTTAAAGAAATCCTTAATTAATTGTGAGCATTCATTTTCCATAACGCCCCCTTGAACAATTGTTTTTGGGTGAAGAATATCGTTTTTGTTCGCTATAATATTTCTGTTGTCTGATGCGCCGAAGACAATACGCCGTATCTGCGTCCAGAAAGCAGCACCTAAACACATCGGACACGGCTCTAAAGTAACATAAAGCGTGCATTGATTCAAATATTTGCCCGCTTCCTGACTTGCAGAAGTAAAAGCCAGCATTTCGGCATGGGCTGTGGCGTCGTTAAGAGTTTCAACCATATTGCAGGCTCTTGCAATTATTCTATCCTCATAAACAATCACTGCACCAATAGGCACTTCGCCCTTCGCCATTGCTTCTTTTGCCTGCTTGATAGCCTCTTTCATAAATTTCTCATCAGCGTTCTCTGTCATAATTTGCAAAAATACTAAAATATATTACCAAATAACTCCGCCAAATCTTAATTTTATTTTTCCGACATCAAGCATCATCATCCCCATACGCCGTAAAATCAAATTCTTATCTCATTTGTGCGTAGCAGACCAAGATTATGTTTTATCAAGAGGCTGTTTTAATTTTATAAAAGGCTGTTTCATTTTTCTAAAACAGCCTTTGGTGAAAACGAAACAGCCTTTTATTTTTCTCTTCCCTGATGGGTCGGCAATAAAAGGACGATTGGGCGGCAGAAGGCTTGAAATGAAGGCGATGTTAAGAAGTTTCAACAAAATATTACAGGGTTATTTTGCCGCCATCGGGCGTTTGGAAACAAGGAGAGAGGGTTTTGGGATGCGGATTTTTGATTGGGAAAAATTGTCATTTCGGTTTAAGTATGTATTTTTGCACCTCATTATGGCAGGAAGAAGAGCAAACACAATAAAACAGGGACTTGAACTGGCGATGGGCTATTGCAGCACAGAGGAACGCTATCAGAAACAGGTGGAAACAAAACTTATTGCGTGGGGACTTAATTATGAGCAGGCACAACAAGTGATTGCCGAACTGATAAGCAATAATTTTATTTCCGAAGAGCGGTTTTCAAAGATTTTTGCGGTGAGTAAATTGCGTCAAAGCAAGTGGGGACGCGTTAAAATAAGGATGGCGTTGAAAGAAAAGTACATTTCCGACCAATGTATCAAGCGAGCATTGGACGAAATTGACACAACGGAATATTATGATGTGTGTCTGGCTCTGTGTTCAGCCAAATTAGAGGAATTAAAAGCCGAGCCATCCCCATATAAGGAGCAAAAACTTTATCGTTATATGTTTTCCAAAGGGTTTGAATTTGATTTGGTTAAATCAATCCTTGGCGACCTTGCGGCTAAATAAGGTTTTATTAACACAAATTAAAGGAATATATGGTTAATATAAGGTTACGGGCGGTGGAAATGAAGGATGCGGATAATATTTTCCGATGGGAAAACGACCAAACCTATTGGGATGTCAGCGGAACGCAGCGTCCTTTTTCTCATTTTTGCATAGAGGATTATGTTATGACATCTCAAAATGAGGATATCTACACTGCAAAGCAATTAAGGCTCATTATAGAAGATGGAAATAAGGACCTGGCGGTAGGATGTGTGGATTTGTATGAATTTGAGCCGCAAAACCTGCGTGCAGGCATAGGAATATTTATAGATAATGAGCAAAGAAAGCAGGGATACGGCTTAAAAGCGTTGGAATTGCTCATAACATACGCCTCAAATGTGCTTCATATTCATAATTTATACGCTTTCGTATCACAGGACAATGAGGCGAGCCAACAATTGTTCGTAAAATCGGGTTTTAATCGGACAGCAGTTTTGCAGGATTGGATTTTACGGGGACAAAACTTCAAAAACATTATAGTTTATCAACATTTAACACGATGAAAAGAAGAAAAAGCATAAAGATTGCGGCACTTTTGATTGCTTTAATAGTGTTTGCGGTCGCTATTGCGGCATACAGAACGTACAATGCGAAGGTTGATGCCGCCCAAACTACCGATATTTACATTTATCCTTTCACTACATATACGGAATTGCGTAATGATTTGCATCAAAAGGGCATTGTGAATGATATTCGCCTCTTTGATTTCTATGCAAAGGCGTCGGGATATAATAAAAGGCTGAAAGCGGGGCATTATGTAGTGAAACCGAAAATGAAGATTTGGAAACTGATTAACGATTTGCGGCATGGAAATCAGCAACCTGTGAAATTAGTGATAGGAAAGAGCCGATTATCGGAAGATTTTGCGAATAAAGTGTCGTCAGGTCTGATGTTCAAACCGCAGGAACTCATTGCCGAAATGCAAAAGGAAGGAATAGTTGATTCAATCTTTTTCTTTGTCGTACCAAACACCTATGAAGTTTATTGGACAATAAGTCCTGCCGATTTCATATCAAGGATGAAGAGAGAGAGTTCAAAGTTTTGGCAAAGCAAATCAAAGCAATTGGAGAATTTTGCTTTGAATCGCTATCAGATTATCTCATTGGCAAGCATCATAGAGGAAGAAACAAATAAAAATGATGAGAAACCAATCATGGCAGGAGTGTATATAAATCGCCTAAACAAAGATATGTTGCTGCAAGCCGACCCAACGGTGAAATATGCGTTGAAAAATTTTATGTTAAAGCGTATAAAAGGAGAGCATTTAAAGGTTTCATCGCCATATAATACATATATAAATAAAGGATTGCCGCCAACGCCGATATGTTTGCCTTCTTTGGCGTCAATAAATGCTGTTTTGAATTATGTGAAGCACGATTATCTGTTCTTTTGTGCAAAGGAAGATTTCTCGGGATATCATAATTTTGCAACAAATGCAAATCAGCATGAATTGAACAGGCGTTTATATATTAGAGAACTTAATAAGAGGGGAATAAAATGAGATATTGCTGTTAGCAAAAGGGCAAAAAAAAAGTGGTAAGCTACTTATATCGCACCGCTACGACCTTTTTACCTTGCTGCATTCCTGCCCTGGGGAGATTCAAAGGGAGCTGGTCGTATAAGACTTACCGTTTGCAAAAATACAATAAATAATTGAATAGACAAAATCTTACACTGATGGAACAATACAATAAAGAGGATTTGATAAGGCTGCTTTCATCTCAAGGCAATGACTACAAGATGCTAATGAAACGGGCATTGGAAACAAAAAAACTTCACATAGGCAACACGATTTACCTAAGAGGATTGATAGAATACTCAAATATTTGTCGCAAAAACTGCTTTTATTGCGGTGTTCGCAAGGATAACAAGATTGTTCGCTACCAACTTTCCGATGAAGAGGTGTATCAATGTGCGGATATGGCGATGGAACTTGGTTATGGCTCATTAGCGATACAGTCGGGCGAGAGAAATGACAGGGAATTCACGGATAAAATAACGGAATTGGTCTTTAACATCAAGCAACGCTCAAATAACAAACTGGGAATAACGCTTTCATGTGGCGAACAAAAGGAAGAGGTATATAAAGAATGGTTTGATGCCGGTGCTCACAGATATCTGTTGCGTATAGAGAGTTCTACGCCATCGCTTTACTACAAAATTCATCCGCAAACAAAGGAACACGATTTTGAAACAAGACTTAATGCCGTATATTCCTTGCTTTCGCTCGGCTATCAAGTAGGAACCGGCGTAATGATAGGCTTACCTTTTCAGACAATTGAACATCTTGCCGATGATTTGCTTTTCTTCAAGAAACTGAATGTTGCAATGGTTGGCATGGGACCTTTTATTCCTCATCCCGATACGCCTTTATGGCAATATCATACGCAGATTCCTGATGACAGAACAAGACTTCAATTAACTATGAAGATGATTGCGTGTCTTAGATTGATGATGCCGAAAATTAATATGGTTGCCGCAACGGCTAATCAGACGCTTGCAGAAGACGGAAGAGAGCAAGCCGTGCTGGCTGGTGCCAATATAATTATGCCGAATCTCACTCCGACAAAATACAGAGAGCAATATCTGATATATCCCGACAAAGCATGCGTTGGAGATAAGCCTAACGAGTGCCGTAATTGCCTTTACGGGCGAATGAAGAAGATAGGACACGAAATAGGTTACAATCTGTGGGGAGATTCACAAGCATTCCTGTCTCAATCGGAAGATTGATTACGGGCAATCAAATCAAAATCCCATCCATACCGCAAACCAACAGAGGAATACTTGCTTAGGGTTTATAAATATTTTGCTTACTTTTGCAAAACCTAAATAATAAAAATGCAGATGGCTGCGTTTAGATATTAAAATCAAGAAATAATGAAACGAAATCTGATTCCATTTAAACAAAATCTGATTCCATTATTGGTATGTCTGCTTTTGTTATTTGCAAGTTGCGATAATTTTGAGGGAGACCAGCAGATACCGGCATATATCAAAGTAAAAGGGTTCAATTTAGTTGATAATCCTGCCCTGTCTTATAATCAGAATACCGGCTTCCTTACATCCGACATTGCTGATGTTTGGGTTACGGCAAATAGTGATACGGCTACCGCTTATCAATTAAGAAACGGAGACTGGCTTATTCCGATTTTACATAAAGGAAATACAAGAATAGTTTTGCAAGCGGGCGTTTTGCTCAATGGAATCAGAGGTACCCGCATTCCTTATCCTTTTTATACGCCGGAAGTTCTTAATATTGATTTGACGGAAGGAGAAATCACTGACTTGGATGTAGTGGATATTAAATACGATGCCGATTTAACGGTCGTGCCTTTTTATGAGGATTTTGAGGACTCTTATCTTGATATGATAACCGCAAGTCCCGACACCATACAACATCTGTTTAAGATAACCGATAGCGTTTGCAGCGAATCCTTTGCAGGAGCAATGTATATGAATGCGTCCGATGTGGAGTATAAAGTGGTGTCTAAAGATTCTATTAACTACACTAATACAAGTTTAGGCGGCATTTACCTTGAATTAGACTATAATTGCAATATTCCTTTGAATATAGGATTATACGGAAAGCACGTAACAAGCAATCAATATCTATATATGCCTGCCATAAGGTTGAATCCGAATGAAGCGGAAGGCTATAAGAAAATTTATATGAACCTTACAAAGGCATGGGATCAACTCGGGCAACCACCTTACTTTAAATTATATTTTCAACCTGCCAATCCAAACAAATTAAACAACGGATGGATACATTTGGATAACATAAAAATAGTCCATTTCCCTAATTAGTACTCACAAAACTATTGTTATGAACAGAAAACGACAGACTGCAAAATATGTTGCAGCAGATTATTTTGCGGCTCTTTTCTCTTGGGTTATTTTTTTCCTGTTTCGCAAATTTAATATTGATAATAACTACTTCGAAGACATCAATCATGTCTTCGATGACAGCAATATGTATTTTGGAATGCTGTTTATTCCATTATTTTGGTTGCTTTTATATTACGCACAAGGCACATACAAAGACGTATATCGCAAATCACGACTCAAAGAACTAAGCAAAACATTATGGATTAGCGTTGTAGGAATAATAATCATCTTTTTGTCTTTATTATTGGACGATCACGTAGGTACATATCAGAAATACTATTTCTCATTCTTCTTTTTGCTTTGCACACATTTCACTTTGACGTACATTCCCCGCCTTTGGATAACATCAATCACTGTTCATAGAATACATAAACACATTATAGGTTTTCCAACTTTGATAATAGGTAACCAAAAGCAAGTTACGGATATTTATAATCAACTTTGGCAACAAGAGATTTACTCAGGCAATTTATTTATCGGCTACATAAGCACCGCAAAAGACGATAGCGCCGCATCGGAATCTTGTCCCGTTCCATATCTGGGTGATATCAGCAGATTGGAAGACCTTGTTAAAACTCACAAAGTAGAAGAACTCATCATAGCATCAGGCAACGATGACAAGAATGAACTTTATGAAATAATATCTCTTGTCGGCAATGTATCCAATCTTCAAATCAAAGTTCCGGCTGACCGAAGGGATATTTTATTAGGAAGAGTTAAGATGACGACTATATTTCATACGCCGCTCATACTTATTTCCAACGAATTGATGCCTCAATGGCAGATGATAATAAAGCGTTTTGCCGATATTTTTATATCGCTTCTGGCTATGATTGTATTGATTCCCGTTTATCTTATCACGATTATCATTGTTTGGAGCACAAGTAAAGGACCTGTCTTCTACAAACAGGAGCGCATTGGCTACAAAGGAAAACCTTTTTATATGCATAAATTCCGCTCAATGTACGTTGATGCGGAACAAGGCACGCCAATGCTGTCAGGAGACAAAGATAAACGCATCACTCCTTTCGGAAGATTTATGCGAAAGGTGCGTCTGGATGAAATTCCTCAATTCTACAACGTATTTTGCGGCACAATGAGCCTCGTAGGTCCGCGTCCGGAACGGCAATACTTCATTGAACAGATTGTAAAGCAAGCACCCGAATATCGTTTGCTGCATAACATAAAGCCGGGTATCACTTCGTGGGGACAAGTTAAGTTCGGATACGCACAAAACGTGGATGAAATGGTAGAAAGGCTCAAATACGATTTGCTTTATCTTGAAAATATGAGCCTGATTACCGACATCAAAATCCTGCTCTATACTATCATCATCGTCTTTCAAGGCAGGGGCAAATAGGAAGTTCGTTTCGCTATACGGAAATCAAGTAATATTTTACTAAAATCAAGTAATATCACAACCAAATCAAGGAATATTTCACTAAAATCAAGGAATATTTTACTGTTGTTTGGTTTTGTCAGCGTGGAATGCTGTTTGAGAAGCGTTTTATCAGATATGAATAAGTCAGAAAGAGGATTAAGCCTATTATAACGCCAAGCAAGCCGCCGCAAACAACGTCCGCAGGGTAGTGATAGCCGCAATATATCCGTGAATAGCCCGTTAATATCGCCCAAACAAAGACCGATATTGTCAAAATGCGTTTTCGGGACAGCAAAGCAAACAATGCGGCAAGGCTAAAGACGTTTGCGGCGTGCGAAGAGACAAAGCCGTAAAGCCCTCCTTTGTTATCGTAAATTAAATGGAAGTTGCTCAATTTGCAAACAAAGACATCGGGCATCAAATGGCTTGGTCGCAACCGCATAAAGACATCTTTGAAGCATAAAACAGAGATTCTGTCGGCGAGAAGGAAGCTTAATGCTATCAATATCAAGATATGCCACCATCGTTTGCGATATTGCGTCAGCATAAGATAGATTGCGACCGCCGAAACAACTATTGCAATGAATAAATGTGAGGATAAAATTGCGAAAAACCAGTCTGCCCAATCGCTTCTAAAGGAATTGACGGCACTAAATAGCGTTTTATCAAAATCAATCAGGCTTTCAATCATCGGAATTGAGCATTTGCCATATTTTATCTTTGAGTTCGGTGATGCCAAAGCCCGTTACAGAAGAGATAAATAAGGTTTTAATGTCGTCAGGCAGTTCTTTCTTCATCTGTTCCAGCATAATCTCATCAAGCATATCGCATTTGGTTATCGCCAAAAGACGTTCCTTATCAAGCAATTCAGGGTTGTAGGTAGCCAATTCATTAAGCAGTATGGCGTATTCTCTCTTTATGTCATCGCTATCGCAAGGTATCATAAACAAAAGAAGAGAATTTCGCTCAATGTGGCGTAAAAATCTAACGCCTAAGCCTTTGCCCGATGCGGCACCTTCTATTATACCGGGTATATCAGCCATGACAAACGTATTATTTGCTCTCTGCCTCACTATTCCGAGATTCGGCACAAGCGTTGTGAAAGGATAATTGGCTATTTCGGGCTTTGCTGCCGATACAACGCTGAGCAGTGTGCTTTTTCCTGCATTCGGAAAGCCTACTAAGCCGACATCTGCCAATATTTTCAACTCAAATATTTTCCAAGCCTCAATTCCGTCCTCTCCTTGTTGAGCATATCGCGGTGTTTGATTGGTTGCGGATTTGAAATGGTCGTTTCCCTGCCCTCCTCTGCCGCCTGCCACAACTATTTGTTCCTGTCCGTCTTCTATTATCTCACACTCAATCCTGCCTGTCTCAAAATCTTTGCATATTGTGCCGAGCGGAACCTCTATAATCACATCCTGTCCGTTGCGTCCGTGCAATCTGTTTTTTCCTCCGCCCTCTCCTGCTTCGGCAATCAAATGTTTGGTGTATTTAAGGTGCAAAAGAGTCCATAGTTGTTTATTTCCGCGAATTATAATATGACCTCCGCGTCCTCCATCGCCACCATCGGGTCCTCCTTTGGCGTTTCCTCGCGTTCTAAGTAAATGTGCCGAACCTGCTCCGCCTTTTCCCGAGCGGCAAAATATCTTTACGTAATCTACAAAGTTTGATGTCATGATTTGCGAAGTGCTTCGTCTATGGTATTGCAAAGGTTTGTGAAAACGATTTCAACATCCTGTTCGGCATCTACGCAATAGTATTTGTTTTTATTTTGATAATACGCCCGCACTTTGCCGGATGATTTCTCAAAATTATCCAATCTGTGAATTATAATATCGGTATCGCGGTCATATATGCGGCGTTTATCGGTCTTATTCCTGTCATTAAGACGCTTAACGCACTTTATAGGATTTGCTTTCAACTCTACCATACACGTAACCGAAGAATGTATGCGGTCTAATATGCCATCCATAATATAAGCTTGTATATAAGAGCTCGGATAGCCCTTAAAAATAAATCCTTTTGCTGTTTTATGCTCGTTAATCTTCTTTTCAATAAGACGAATGGCTATTTCATCCGGCACATTGTCGCCTGCCTCAACATAAGGTTGGCATATCTTTCCGACATCCGTTTGTTTCTCTATTTCTTCTCTTATTATCGTCCCGGTAGAAACATATACCAAATCATATTTCTCTGCTAACATTTTTGCCTGAGTTCCTTTGCCTGCGCCAGGAGCCCCATACAATAATATATTACGATAAGCCTTTTGAAGCGATTGCTCTATCTCGCTTGTCAAACGAGCAAAAACTTCATCCACACTGCCGATTCCATTCACCGGGCAATAGATTCCTTTTTCGCTATAGAAGTCTGCCACCGGCATTGTCTTATTATGATATTCATTAAGCCTGTTATGAATAACTTCTTCGTTGTCATCGGAACGATTTTCCTTGGTTGCCCTGTCAAGCATTCGGCGTATAAGTTCGTCTTTAGGCACATCCAGGCTAAGCATACAAAGCAAGCGGCGATTAAGACGATGAAGCATTCCCTCCAAAATATATGCCTGAACAACAGTACGAGGAAAGCCGTCAAAAAGAATACCTCCCGTGTTATTGTTTTGCTCATCCCGTTCAATAATCTTCTCAATAATCTGTACTATTAACTCATCAGGAACCAACCCACCTTTATTTATTATGTCTTTTGCCTGCAATCCGAGTTCCGTTTGTGCGGCTATTTCCTGTCTTAGTATGTCTCCCGTTGCTATATAGGTCAAATTGTATTTTTCAATCAACATCTTTGACTGCGTTCCTTTACCTGCTCCGGGTGCTCCGAACAATGCAATATTTAGCATAAGCCTTTATGTATTTTTTACTTTATTTAATTGATATATATCTTTATAACAGCGTCCTCTTTGGTCGTAATCCATACCGTAACCGACCACAAACTCATCCTCAATCTCCATTCCGACATATTTAACCTTATAATCCGCCTTAAATAACTGAGGTTTATAAAGCAGAGTGCAAACTTCAAGAGATTTAGGCTTCTGTTGCCTGATTTGATTCATTAAACAATCTATCGTTTGTCCCGTTTCAATTATATCTTCCAAGATTACAATATTTCTATCTTTGCAATCAATCGACAGAGATATGCTTTGAGTAATTTTTTGCGAAGACATACCATTATAGGATGATATTCTAACAAAATGAATCTCGCTTTCAATCTTCACCTGTCGCACAATATCGGTCGCAAATACAAATGCACCATTTAGAATAGCAATAAAACAAATATCATCTCCACGATAATCATCATCAAAACGAAGAGATAGAGATTTAACAACTTGTTTTATTGTCTTTTCAGCAATATATTTTTGAAATACATTGCCGTTTATGGTTATGGTTTGTTGCATAAAATTGATTCAAAACTCATTGCAAAGTTATAAAATTATTTTTAAGAGCAACAAAACTTTAATTAAAAAGTTCCTTAGGAAGATTATGCCCCATACGCTCTTTTTTAGTTTTAAGATAGTTCTTATTGTATTGCGTAGGCTCTGCTATAATCGGCACGGTCTCTACTATCTCTATGCCATAACCTTCAAGTCCTTTACGCTTTATAGGATTATTGGTCATCAATCTTATTTTCCCTGCACCCATATCACGTAATATTTGTGCTCCTATGCCGTAATCTCGCTCGTCAGCCTTAAATCCCAACGCCAAATTAGCCTCTACCGTATCCATACCCTGCTCCTGCAAATGATAAGCTTTGAGTTTATTAACCAAACCAATACCTCTCCCCTCCTGACTCATATAAACTACCATTCCTTTGCCTTCTTCATTTATCATACTCATCGCTGAGTGCAATTGTTCGCCGCAATCGCACTTGCAAGAGCCGAATATATCCCCCGTTGCACAGGAAGAATGCACCCTTACCAAGATTGGCTCATCGGGTCTCCACTCTCCTTTTTTCAAAACCAAATGAGTGATGTTTGTATTCAACTGTGTGTAGGCTATAAGTTTGAATTCGCCCCATTGAGTTGGCAAAAAGACTTCCTCTTCCTTGCGTATCAGAGTCTCATTCTGCACTCTATACGCTATTAAGTCCTTTATAGTTACGATTTTTATATTATAATTTTCGGCAATTGCCATTAACTGAGGCATTCTTGCCATTGTGCCGTCCTCATTCAATATTTCAACCAATGCGGCTGCAGGATAAAGTCCGGACAATCTTGCCAAATCAACACAAGCCTCCGTATGACCGGCACGTTGCAAAACTCCGGCAGATTTAGCCCTTAAAGGAAAAATATGACCTGGTCTTCCAAGTTCCTCTGGTTTGGTATTGGGATTGGCAAGTGCCTTGATAGTTTTTGCTCTATCACTTGTGGATATGCCGGTTGTACATCCGTCTCCGAGCTTATCAACAGATATCGTAAAAGGTGTTTCATGCGATGAAGTATTGTTGCGAACCATCATATCCAAATCAAGTTCCAAACATCGTTCTTCGGTAATCGGAGCACACATCAAGCCTCTTCCGTTTGTTACCATAAAGTTTACTATATCTGAAGTAATCTTTTCGGCGGCTACAATGAAATCTCCTTCGTTTTCTCTGTCCTCGTCATCCACACAAATCAACAATTTTCCCTCTTTGAAGTCCTTTAAGGCTTCTTCAATAGTGTTTATCTTTGATTTCATACTATTCTATTCAAATTTAGGCTTGCAAAGGTAGTTTTTTTTGCTGTTATGGCAAAATAATACCTCAAAATTTTGGTAATAAAGAAAAATGTTGTACTTTTGCACCCGCTTTCCACAAAAAGGAAACGGGTCCCATAGCTCAGCTGGTTAGAGCATCTGACTCATAATCAGAGGGTCCTTGGTTCGAGCCCAAGTGGGACCACACTAAAATCAACGACAGCATTATCAAAAGAAGATAATGCTGTTATTTTTTGCCCAATCCTTATCATCAATACCCATTTTAGTGCGTGCTGAACTTACTTTATTTCGTTATTCTATCCCTTTGTCGCTGCAAAATGAAGAATTAAGGGGATAAAAGCACGTTCTCCCATATTTTTATGTTGTTCGTGCGTGTCGCACTGACATTATGTTTTTCTAAAACGCTGTTTCATTTTAACGAAAGGCTGTTTTATAAAAATGAAACAGCGTTTCATCACGACCAAACAGCCTTTCAGAAAATCGGAATAGCGTATGCGGCGATTTTTGTGAAATCTGAAACGTTTTTTGCTGCAAATCAGCATCATATATCAGCGAGTTATAAAAATATTGAGAGGAATCCATAATTTTTAATTGCGTGTTGCTGCTGTTTTATCAACATTCCGCATCGCAAGCGAAGCAATGCGATTAGCGAAACAGGGAGTAATCTTAATGCTATGCACTCTTGCTTTGCTATTTCAAAAAAAAAGTGTAATTTTGCAAATTCAAATTTGACGTAAATAAAGAAAATGTCAGAGAAAAGTGCATATATATTGGATGTTCGCTCTTTGCCTTATGGTCAAAGCACACAACAATATCATATCACTAAGGAGTTGTTTGACGGAATCGGTACGGAAAATGAGCAGAAGGGATTTGAAGATATTATTTCTGCGGATATAACTGCGGATGTGATGATTGACAAAAGCGAAAAGTTAATATCTTTAATCATTTCTTGCAATGGCACTATTGAAGTGGTGTGCGACAGATGTCTTGACCCGCTTGATGTGGAGATTGCTTGCGAAGACAATCTTTATATTAAGTTCGGAGGCGATGAGATGCGGGATGGTGATGATGTGATAGTGCTTGATGATAAGGAAACAAAGGTTGATTTGGCTCAATATCTGTATGAAATCATTATAACGCAGAAGCCTTATCGCTGTGTGCATGGAGAAAACGGCGAAGGGCAGTGTAATGAAAATATGATGGCGATTCTGGAAAAGCAATGTAAGAAAGATTATGATAAAGAGGAGATTGACCCTCGTTGGACGGCTCTTCAAAAATTAAAATAAAGATAATATAACAAAATAGAGAAGTAAAAATGCCAAATCCTAAACACAGATTCTCACAAACGAGAACAGCAAAAAGAAGAACTCACCATAAACTTGAATCAGTAGCCATTTCTACCTGCTCAAACTGCGGAGCAGCTATTGTATCGCATAGAGTTTGCCCTGAATGTGGCTTTTATAGAGGAAAGTTAGCAATAGAAAAAAACGCTAAGGCTTAATCCTAATAATCTTATGAGGATTGGATTGGATGTAATGGGAGGAGATTTTGCTCCCAAAGCAACTGTCGTAGGTGCTATTTTGGCTCAGAACGAACTTCCTGCCGAAGATAAAATTGTTCTCTTTGGAGACGAATCACAGATTAAAGCCTTATTGCAAGAAAACAATGCTTCCGCCGATTTGTTTGAGATAATACACACATCGGAAGTAATAGATATGCACGATAAGCCTATAAAGGCTCTCGCATCCAAGAAAGATTCCAGCCTTAGTGTTGGTTTTGAGTATTTGAAACAAGGTAAGATTGATTCGTTAGCCTCTGCCGGCAGCACCGGAGCAATGCTTGCCGGAGCAATGTTTAGTGTCGGTGTGATGGAAGGTGTTATCAGACCATGCTTGGCTTCGTTTATTCCTAAGGATAAGGGAGGCATTACGGTATTGGTTGATGTCGGTGTAAATCCAGATGCTAAGCCGGAGGTTTTGTGCCAGTTTGGTCTTTTGGGAAGCAATTACGCCAAATGCGCATTAGGTATTGCCGATCCGAAAGTAGGTCTTATAAATATAGGAGAAGAAGACGAAAAAGGCAATCTTCAATCTCAGGCGGCACATCAACTAATGAAAAAAGAGAAGTCTTATAATTTCGTTGGCAATGTTGAGCCTATTGAGATATTTAAGTCAAACGTAGATGTGATTGTTTGCGATGGCTTTGTCGGAAACCTGCTTTTGAAGCATACGGAGGCATTTGCTCGCACTTTTGTAAAGAGAGGTTTGGTTGATGATTACGTTAAACGCTTTAATTACGAGATATACGGCGGACTTCCTTTGTTGGGAGCGAATGCAGTAGTGGTTATCGGACACGGAATCTCAAATGAAAAAGCGATAAAAAGCATGATATTGCAATCAAAGACCATTTACAATTCTCATATTACTGAAAAATTGCAACAAGCGTTGATAAAAAACTAATAGAACTATGTCAAAAATTAGGGCAGCAATAAAAGCTGTAGAAGGATACGTACCTGATTACGTTTTAACCAACGATGAGTTGAGTAAAATGGTGGATACGAGTGATGAATGGATAATGACGCGTATCGGAATTAAGGAAAGACACATTTTAAAGGGTGAAGGCAAAGGCGCTTCCGATATGGGAGAAATTGTTGTTCGCAATTTAATAGAGAAAAATGGTCTTTCGCCCGATGATATTGAACTTTTGGTTTGTTGCACCGTTACTCCCGATATGCTCTTCCCTGCAACTGCAAACATTATTGCCGACAAGTGCGGAATTAAGAATGGGTTTGGCTTTGATTCTAACGCAGGTTGTTCGGGTTTTATCTACGGTCTTACTACTGCATCAAAATATATAGAGAGCGGATTCGTAAAACGTGCCATTGTTGTAGGAACAGAAAAGATGTCTGCCTTGGTTGATTATACCGATAGAGCCACTTGTCCGATTTTTGGTGACGGAGCCGGCGCTGTTCTTTTGGAAGCAACTGAGGAAGAATTAGGTTATATGGATGGAATCTTGAAAAGCGACGGGGAAGGCAGAAAACATCTCCATCAAGTTGCCGGAGGTTCTTGCTATCCGCCGACTCACGAAACAATAGACAAACGTCTGCACTACATATATCAGGAAGGACAGGCGGTATTCAAATGGGCTGTTGTCAAAATGGCGGAAGCAAGTGAGCAGATAATGCAACGCAATAATCTTACTATAGATGACATTTCTTATCTATTGCCCCATCAGGCGAATTTGAGAATTATAGATGCGACAGGCAAACGCTTGGGATTGCCGAATGAAAAAATATTGATCAACATTGACCGCTACGGCAACACCACATCAGCAACTATTCCGCTGTTGATGTGGGAAAATATGCACAAATTCAAAAAAGGCGACAACCTTATCTTAACCGCTTTCGGTGCAGGATTCACATGGGGAGCAATATGGTTAAAATGGGCGATATAAATCCGTCATTAGAACTTACATTTCTCGGCACAGGAACTTCGCAAGGCATACCGGTTATTGGGTGTGATTGCGAAGTTTGTTCGTCTTTGGACGCAAGGGATAAGCGGCTGCGTTCGTCATTACTAATCCGCGAGAAAGCAACAAATCTCCAAATGTGCATTGATGCAGGTCCCGATTTTAGGCAACAAATGCTGGCGGCGAATGTACATCATCTGGATGCGGTTCTTGTTACGCATGCACACATTGATCATATCGGCGGCTTGGATGAAATACGTTCCTTCAATTATTTACAACATAAATCGATACCTGTCTATGTTAATTCGCCGGCTTATGATGGGATTCGGGCGATGTATTCTTACGCCTTTGCAGCAAAACCTTATCCCGGGCTGCCTGAACTTGATTTGCGGCTGGTTGAAGATGATTTCCTCATAGGAAACATTAAGATTACGCCGATTGAAGTTATGCATTACAAATTGCCAGTACTTGCGTACAGAATTGGAAACTTTGCCTACATAACTGATGCTAAGACGATATCGGCTGCAGAGAGGGAAAAATTAATTGGTGTTAAGACGCTGGTGGTTAATGGTCTGCGGCGGGAAAATCACTTCTCGCATTTCACATTAGCAGAGGCGTTGCAGTTGATTGCAGAGGTTAAACCGCGAATTGCATACATCACGCACATAAGTCATTATATGGGATTGGCGGCAGCAGTAGATATTACACTACCAAAAAATGTTATGCTGGCATACGATGGTCTGCGCATAGAAGTTTAACATATTTTCTTTCCACGCACACAACAAAATACCGCAAAAAAAAGACTGCCTTTATTAAAAAGCAGTCTGCATTTTGAATTTTAATATATCTATTCGGATATTATTCGTTTGTTTCCGGCGATTCCTGTGTTGTTTCCGCCGCCGAATCAGTAGTTTCTTCCGTAGAAACATCTTCCTGCGGAGAATTAACCTTTTCTGCCTCCAATCGCTTCTTCGCTATTGCTTCAAGACGAGTTTTATTAACCTCCTCTTCCTTTGTAATTGCCATCTTGCGAGCATCTTTTTTGCTATTACGATTTTTTTCAGCCACCGCAGCAATCTTGTTTTCTTTTTCCTGCAACCAAGCATTAAATCTCGCATCTGCAACCTCTTGCGTTATTGCACCTTTTTCAACGCCGATTTGAAGATGTCTCTTAATCATAGCACCCTTATAGGACAACAATGAACGCACCGTGTCGGTTGGTTGTGCCCCATTTTTCAACCATTTGCATGCTGCGTCAATATCAAGATTGATAGTCGCAGGAATGGTGAGCGGATTATAGGTTCCGATTTTTTCAATAAACTTTCCATCACGTGCTGCACGAGCATCCGCAATAACGATGTGATAAAAAGGTTGCCCTTTCTTACCATGTCGTTGTAATCTAATTTTAACTGCCATTTTGAATTTATTATAAAAATTTAGGGTGCAAAAGTAATACTTTTTTCGTTAATACACAAGAGGTAAGAGCAAAAAATATTCTCTTCTTGCCAACAAACAGTTATTAACTACCAAAAACTCGTATTTTGCAAACATTTGTGTTGTTAGGTATTTATAAGTCTTTTACGCAATGAATACAATTTTAATGCACTTTTTCATTGTTTCTTTAGCGTTAAAAATGATAAATAAAACCTACTGGAATGGATATTATAAATGAATAATTTGGCACATAGTGTATTTTTATAGAACCTTCTATTGCCCAATGCCTGTTAAAAGAATATCTTACACCGACTTTTGCTCCAGGTCCAAATATATCTCCTCTAATTAAATTACCAAAAAAGAAAATACCAACAAAGGGCGATAATTTGGGTTTTCTGGTATTAAAATTATATTCGGCTTGAAAATATAAAAACATTTGAGTACTTGCTCTCACCCCCAGTGCAAAATTGGAAGAAAAGCGGTAGTTTACAAATGCGTCTATTGTAAGGTAAAGATACTTAGAAATACGTTCAAAATCGGAAAAGTAAGGAAATTCATCATCAAAGCTATAAGTATAGCCAAAAATAGAGCCAAAAGGAACTCCGATTTCAAAACCTTTTCGCGATGTAGTATTTACAATTTTCTTTTGCGGTTTTTCACTTATAGCGGATTCTGTTCCTTCCTGTTGTATTTGTGCATTCACACTAATTCCCATACCGATAATTGCTATTAAAAGCATTATTATTTTTTTCATCTTTTACTTTTGTTTTACGTCCGCTCCTTTCCAGACTTTAATTTACTTTTCTTATTTAATGTATTATTGAAGTTAAAAATGATAAACAATACCTATAGGAACTGATATTGCAAATGAATGAGGAATATAGTGCATTTTTATAGAGCCTTCTATTGCCCAATTCTCGTCAAAAGAATATCTTACACCAACTTTTGCTCCCATTCCAAACCTAAATTCTTCACTACCATAAGGAAGTTGATTGTAAATAAAGTCCATCCTAACTTCTTCAACTAAACGACCGGCAAGGTAAATACCAACAAAGGGCGATAATTTTGGCTTTTGGGTATTAAAATTATATTCGGCTTGAAAATAGATAACATTAGCATTTGAATAAACTGCTCCCACCCCCAGTGCAAAATTGGAAGAAAATCGGTAATTTAAAAATGCTTCTATCATAAGGTATTCGTAAATATCAGTAGTATAGCCATAATTAAAGTGGTCATAAGTATCAATAAAATCAGACGTACTAAAGCCCAAAATAGAGCCAAAAGGAACCAAGCCGATTTCAAAACCTTTTCGCGATGTAGTATTCGCTATTTTCTTTTGCGGTTTTTCACTTATAGCGGATTTTGTCCCTTCCTGTTGTGCTTGTGCATTCACACTAATTCCCATAGCAATAATTGCTATTAAAACCATTATTTTTTTCATCTTTTACTTTTGTTTTACGTCCGCTCTTTTTCGGACTTTTGTTAATATTTATTTTTAATTTATTATCTCATTACATTTCCGTATAAACATCCATTTCACCTTTTGAGTTAGGTTACTCCAACATGCAGCATAATACACGGTTTTCTCTTTCATATCCTGCGTAAATTTAAGCGTGAAGCGAGAATCACTTATCATTAAAAGGTATTTCTAATCCTCCTGATTAACAGGATGTTTATCCGATACATACCAACGAACAACAGCCAAAGCAACACACTTAAGTCACTTGTGCTGCTGTTTCTGCGAGCCACACCGCCACTCACGTCAAACCGCAAGTTAGGCAGTCGCTTTTTTTGTTTAGTTTAGTAATTGCCACCCAAAGCATTATATAATTCCAAAGTTCGTTTAATGTCTAAAATTTGCTGTTGCGAAATCGTTTTTATATCGTAATATTGCCTTCCAATAAACTTCATTTTTGCATTTTTTGCATTCGCAAGAGCATAAAGCAATTCTTTGTCTAATTGTGAAACCTGCTCATCAAACCACTCCCAAATATACCCTCCATTTCCACAGTCTGTTTCAGTTTTTCTTGGAATATATTCGTATGCCTTTTCGTCAATAGAAAACTGAATTCTACTAAAAAACAACCAATCATCATTGTGATATTGAACCCTAAATCTTAAATTACTTGGCATTCCATTTTCCGTTTGAAAGTAGCAATAAATTCCATTTCGATTTGTATATTGCGGTGCTGATTTTGGCTTGTACCAAACCTCATTATTGTTTGAAAATTCATCTTTTTTCAAACGGAAAAATTTTTCAAGTTCTTTTACTTTGGCAGAATCTACTTTTACAGTTTCTTTAAATTCCTCATTTTTTCTATTTTCGGCAGAATGGTTAATAGAATTCTCTAGCGAGAAAACTCTATCTTCTATCTCTTTTTCTTTCTCTGCTTTTGTAATAAAGAAAGTAGAAGACGCAATATTTTCTCCTACTTCGTTTAGTAGTTTAAATTCAAGCGGAGTAGAAGCATATGCATCTCCGTATGTTTCTTGCATATCTTTATGTACTTTTACCGAAATGCAAAAATTTTGAAATGCATATAAATAAGCAAGGGTATCATTTTTTGCATTAATGATTTTGGGTTCTTTTTCCTTTCTGTCAACCATACCAGCAATTCCTTTTTCTAACACAACTTCTACATAAGTGTATTTTTTGTCGCTATTGCACGAAGTCAATGCAATTGCTAACAATAAAATTAAAAATTTGCTCTTTGTCATATCATATATTTTTTTATTTTTTTGCTTACTCTTTACAGGATTTTCAGCATTTCTCCTTTGTCGGACAGCACTCTCAAATGCGGTGCACTGTCTGAGGGTATCGCCTAACTCTTAAATAAATACTATTTTTTGTCGTAGCCATATTATTATTGTTGTTTATATTATTTATGATTGAAATTCGATGAATATAACTTTTTTTCTTGGGAAGAGAAGTTCTCGTCTATGGAAAAAAAGTTCTCGTCTTGGGAAGAAATGTTCTCGTCTTGGGAAGAAAAGTTTTTTTCTTGGGAAGAGAAGTTCTCGTCTATGGAAAAAAAGTTCCCGTCCATAGAAAAAAAGTTCCCGTCCATAGAAAAAAAGTTCTCGTCCGTGGAAGAAAAGTTCTCGTCTATGGAAGAAAAGTTCCCGTCTTGGGAAAAAATGTTATTTTCTGTAGTGGAAAACATATATTAGTAGCCTTAACTTCGTATTTTATTTTTATTCTATTTGTTTCGTTCTAACGCTGTTAGTCATTAACAAAGCTGCAAAGATAACAAAATCATTCAAATACCCCAAAAAGAACAAGAAAAAGAGCCACCAATTTATATTATTGGCGACTCCTTATCAAAATAGTATTTTTATGTTAATCATCTATCTCTCTAATGGCTCCGGAATTTTTAAACTCAATATCCAGTCCGTTAGAAAGACCTATTTCATAACCAAAGAATTCCTTATTTACTTCATTTATAAAAGTATTCGGAAACATTGTATTACAGTAGTTGATTATCGTTTGTGGTATAAGAGCCAATACGGTATTAGGCACCGGACTCATCATACAATCCACATCGTCCCAATCTCCTTTTCGCTTGAAATCTGCCGTCCAACCATTGCCATAAACATTCCACGTAACCGTAAGGTCGTCTGTCTCTTTCACAATCATTGTGATGTTATTCGCAACATCGTTACCAAAATGAGTTGTAAGAAATGTCTGACTTTTGGCTGGTAATTGGGCAAAAGTAACCGGTTTTGAGCTTTCACACGATGAAAACAAAGCCAAAATTGCTACTGTTGATAGGACTATTAATAAATTCAACTTTTTCATAGTGAAATGATTTTTTAAATTGAGTGCCTAATAAATATATGAATGATTAATCAATAAAATCATCAACGATTTGTCCGGCTTCATTTATTATTACAGCCAATTCTCTATCGTTTCTGTCTTCTATATCAACCTCATAATATTTAGCTCCGCCAGGAAGCACTACCATATTTACATCGTCTATGTTGTAGCCTTGATAGTTGGCATAAATTGCGTCTTTTACCACCTGAGGTATTTCGCTATAATTCATATCCACTTTGTACATCATAAGGTTGCCCTGTTCATCGAAATAAGCCTCGTATTCACGTCTGTCTATTTCAAACTCAACTTCGTAAATACCACCGCCATATTCCCATTCTACTTGTGTAGCATTTGGAAATGCAGCATTAAGTCCTTGAATAACTACCGCAGGCACACTGCTTGTTAAGATATCATAACGTTCTTGTTCAAAACGCAATATAAGATCCATAACCTCCTGGTCAGTATATTGGGAAGAAGTTGAAGGAGCATGATAATCTCCCATGTCTTTGGATGGAACAGTTGCACCACCGTTGTTTTCTATCGCCGTTGAGGGCTGTTGAGAGTTGTTTGCTGTATCTACAGCATCGGATTCACAAGCAACAAAAAACATTGCTGCTAACACTAAAGTTGTTAATGAAATCAATTTGTTCATAAGTTTACATTTTTTTAATTTAACAATAAATAATTTATTTAAAAATCGAAAGATTTTTCTTTATGTGAATAAAAGTTTCCAATATGTGAAAAAAGATTCTTTCACATACATAAATGTTATTTTCGGTAGTGGGAAACATATATTTAGTAAGGCTTAACTTCATATTTTATTTTTTATTCTATTTGTTTCGTTCTGCATAACTGCTGTAACGCTGTTAGTCATACACGAGGCTGCAAAGATAATTAAATTATTTAAATACCAAACAATTTTCAAAAAATATTCTCTTCTTGCCAACAAACAGAGTTATTAACTGCTCAAAACTCGTATTTTTGCAATCTCTAAATCGCGACAATGCTAAAAAAGGTATTATTTTATTTAGAATCCGAAGATAGTGATTTGTTGCAAAACAGCAACGTGGTTGGTTAAACGTGATGGCGACTCTATATCGTTTTTGCGAGAAACTAAACTTGCAAATTTCCACAAATGTTTCAGCGGCGCATACACCTCGCCTAACGCAAAGCAACTCGTTATACGCAATCATTTATATTTTTTGATTTAGTTTTTTCATTTTTTTCTTTTACTCGAAAACGTTCCATTTCAGCCTTGTCAAAAATCCATTTTGTATTTCTATTTGGCATTAATTTGTAAATTAAACCATTTACTACCACACCCGCCACAATTAACATATAAACAACTGCTATCAACCAATCCCAACCGCTTACGAGGTTATTTGCAACAATATAGTAAATGTAATAAATTCCGATTGGAAAATGCAGGAATACAACCGCACCTAATCCGGGATTATAAAAGGTTTTCAGTTTGATATTAGTCCAAATTCCGTGAACGACAAATTGTGATATGCCGAAAAGCATCGGCATAAGTCCTAACCATATAACCTTTGGAAAGAAAACGGGAAGTAAGTAACAAGTGTAAGTTATTATTACATTTCCTAACATTGCAGAAAACTGATTGAGTGGGTACCTGTCTGGAATATCACTTTCCTGCAAAACCATATTCATAATTGCCGGCTCTCCACCGGGAAATCCATATTCCTCGTATTGATGAATGAGTATTGCAATAAAACTCATTAATAATAATCGTTGCAACATTTCCATTTGTTGCCAATCAATAATCAGATATGCTATCGCTAAGATAGCAATCACTCCGCCAATGTTGTACCAATGTCTGTTTAAAAATTTCATAGTTATCTCATTTTTTTGTTTGTATTTATTTTTGTTTCTCTTTTTTTGTCCTCGTTTCCGACAGCGTGCGAACGTTTTCGCCTAACGTTCCGGGTGTTATACGAAGTGCCCCACCCTTCACCAAATTATTTGCCTTTATATTAATAATCATTATGGTATAAAATAAGTTGCATTAGGAAAAACATGTCCTAGATGGTGTGTCTCAAAAAACACCCAAGTGTTTTTTGTATCTTCAACAATCAATTTGTATAATTGCATTCCTAATACTTGTTCCTTATGCAAATCTGGGTGTCGCTTATTAAATTGTCTATGAAATGTTGATTTGGGACCTAAATCAGTTAATATGTCACTAATCGCAATTTTTGAATCAATATATGGTTTAGGCATAATACTTGTTTCCTCAATAACTTTTTGTAATGCTGTTTGTGTTAGCGTATTTAATTCGGTATCTTTCTCATAAGCAAAATAATCTCCCCAATAATCGGGTAATTTAGATCTATTAAGAGAAGATATAACATTTTTCCTATCAATTCCTGTTAACATAAAGTCCTCCTATATTTTTCACCAGTTGGGTGGGGCATTTCGTATAACTCTTAAATATGCGCAATTAAAACTATTTTTTATCGTCGCCATATTATATAATGGACACTTCTGAAAATTCATTTTTCTTTTCAAATTTTTCACAAAGCCGAAGTGCATTAAAACTCTGCAAAAAATCTATTTTGATTATTATTTTTTAATTTATTATCGCGTTAAAAATCTCTGTCCAAGCACCCATTTCGCCTTTTGAATTACTCCAGCAGGCAGCATAATACACGGTTTTTCCTTTCATATCCTGCGTAAATTGAAGCGTGAAATGCGAATCACTCGTCAGCAAAAGATGCTTCAAATCCTCATAATTGACAGGAGGTTTCTCCGACACATCCCAACGAACGACAGCCAATGCCACACCTTTTGGTCGTTTTTGCTTCCTTTTCTTCTCGCCCACAAAAGTATTCGTCCAAAGCGAGCCATGATGAACACCCTTCTGTGAAAAATCTATCGCAAGAAACGGAATATCCTTCGGCGGCTCCACAGGCGTCGGGGTCGTATCCTTCACCGTCAAGCCCAAATCAACTCTGGTACTGTCACTTATGTTGTC
>JAISGN010000003.1 GCA_031263015.1 Bacteroidales bacterium | reverse complement strand
TTTCGGGCAAAACATCGTATGTTTCGGGTCAAAACATCGTATGTTTCGGGCAGAAACATCGTATGTTTCACCCAACCTTATTTGATTACAGATGAACGAAACTTGATTTTGGGCGAATGGAACTTGATTTTGGATGAATAAAATGAAGTTGTATGCGGTTGAAATCAAGTTGTATGCAGTTGAAATGAAGTTGTTGGCACATAAAAGGAAGTTGTTGGCGTATAAAAGTTGATTTTGCGGCGATGGAACGAAGTTGTATGGCGTTGGAAGTTGATAGGGGGGTGTTGGAATCTATCTTCCGCAGTTGCAAGGCTGATTGCGGCGGATTCTTGCTTTGGGAAAAAGCGACAGAATGGCTTTTTGCTCCGCCGAAGTCATCGTTATCGCCCGCAAATCCAAGTAACGCAGCGGCAAAGCAGCCAAAGCCGTGTCCATAACGTACAAAGGATTGTCCCAAAGTATCAGTGTATCAAGCGGAAGCGAAGACATAGCGGCGGGAAGTGTGCTTATGCGGTTGGAAGACAGGTCAAGGTGGTGCAGATGGCTCAAAAGAGAGATGGAATCCGAGATTTGGGTGATGTTGTTCTTTGATAATGAGAGCTTTTTAAGGCGTTTCAAAGTGTAGATTTCAGAAGGTATTGCCGTCAGATGTTGCTTTTTGAGAATCAAAACCTCAACGCTGTCGGGCGTAAGCAAGGCTTCTTCCAATGAATGGAACTCCCGCTGTTGGGAAAAGGCGTTTGATGCCGATAATGCTAATAAACAGATGGTTATAAGCAGCAATCGGTTAATAGGAAAGGCGTTTGACCTCATCGCAATCAAGTTTTATCTGATTAATCAATCGTTCGCTGTCCTCAAAACGGCGTTGCGGGCGTATGAAAGCAACCATCGCTACCTCAATCTCTTGTAAGTAAATGTCGTTGTCAAAATCCAGAATATGCACTTCAATTGTCAGCCCGCTCAAACCAAAGGTCGCTCTCTCGCCAACAAACATTACGCCCTTCAAAACGAGCGAAGACAGCCGTACAATCACAGCATAGACGCCCGAAGCAGGGATTAGTTTCAACGGATTGAGTTTCAGGTTCGCCGTAGGGAAGTTTAACTGATGTCCTTTGCCCAATCCATGAACCACAATGCCGCTAAGGCTGTACCGATAGCCCAACATAGCGTTGGCAGACGACACATCGCCCCTCGCCAAAGCTCTTCGTATTTGAGTGGAACTTACTTCGGTGCCGTTGGAATAAACACATGTGTCGGTGCGGTGAATTTTCATATCGCCGAAGCAGCCTTTGCTTAAAATCTTATCAAGTTCCCCAGCCGTATTGCGACCGAAGTAGTTGTTGTAACCCATTATCATCAGAGCAGGATGAAGTTTGGCGATGAGCAGGTCAAGGAATGCGGTGGCGGAAAGACGTGAAAAATCTTCGGAAAAGTCAATGGTTATCACCAAATCAAGTCCGCACATTTCCAAACGCCGCATCCGTTCCTCGTTCGTTTGTAATAATTTCACCGAATGAGCATCGGGCGTTTTTAAAACAAGTTGCGGATGGTTGGAAAAGGTTATCACTGCCGCAAGAGTTCGCATCCTTTTAGCGGATTCAACGACCATGCCTATCAAACGCTGATGCCCTTTATGCACACCATCAAACATCCCCACGCTTATCACGGGTCGCTGCGGCAATGCCTCAATTTGATTTAATGGAATAATCTTCAAGTCCTAACCTTATTTGGATTGGTATTCAATAGCGCCTATTGTAGGCACGTAATATCTGGGATAGCCGTAAATATCAGTAGGATATGCGAGGCTGTAATAAGAATCCCCCGCACCGATAGCAGGAGAGCCGGCGCTGACACCAAAGTCCCCCTTATTGACATCAATAAATAATGGGTCGCTATTAAAGATACAGCTGAATATATTGGGACTTTGCGGCGTTAAAACCTGAGTTCGCAGCAGGCAATTGCGGAAAGAGTAGTTGAGAACCGAGCTTTCGTCAGCCTTATCTATCGTTATCTGTTCCTGTTTTGAGCCATAGATGATGGTATTGATAAAGTCCGCCTGCTCAATCTGCCGTATCTGCATTGTGTTGTTTGCATCTATATAATAATTGTTAAGCAATACGCCCGCCGAAGCAGATGTGCTTTCCGCCGAACCATAGTTGGCAATCGTGGAATGAACAAATTGATACTTCCCTCCGATGTTTAGTGCCACGCAATAGCGTCCGCAGTTGGTTACAATCAGATTTCCGGCTACCAGATGAGCCTCCTGAGCGTATATTCCGTAGAAAGCCATGTTCTCAATCCTCACATTTTTCAATTGAAGGTTGGGAGTGTCGGTCGCAGAGCTATCAATAAGTATGCCGATTGTTCCGTTGCGGATGATGGCATCTGATATTGAGTTGTTATTGCTTCCTGTCCATATCCATATTCGGTCCCATTGTCCTGTTGATGTGGCATAAAGTCCGTCTGTTCTGATGCCTTGAAAAATTACGGGGTCGTTTTGGCTGCCGCCGACGTTGATAGTAGCGTTGCGATATATCCAAAGCGAAGCCTGTGTTCCGAAATGAATCTTGCATCCTGCCTCTATGGAAAGATGATATAAGGAATCAACGGCGTAAGTGCCTAAAATAATGTGCGGCTTGTCTGATTTCATCGTCAGGTAAGTTCCGTTTGCGATAATGCCTTGTGAAGACAGGTCGTTGTGAGCAAAAGATATGGGAATGAAAGTTGTATCCGCTCCGTTAAAACTAAGTAAGGTGTCTGTCGGAAGGTGATAATAGGCGTCTTGTCCGTAGGCTTGCAGGAATATTGC
This sequence comes from Bacteroidales bacterium, assembly GCA_031263015.1. Lineage (GTDB taxonomy): Bacteria > Bacteroidota > Bacteroidia > Bacteroidales > P3 > JAISGN01. The sequence goes on along the minus strand of JAISGN010000003.1, from coordinate 27,118 downwards.
TTGATTCTTGTTGTTGTAATTTAAGATTATGGAGTCCGCAATCAGCAAAGGATTGTTCTGATTGGTCGGATTGACGGTTACTTTTACGAATATATACATGCTGTCTTTGGCTCTAATCTCCACATCTCTCACAACGCTTGACGCATCGCCATCAACATTTATGCGAAAGAAAGAAGCGCTGCCGCCTCCTAAGCGAATAGAGTTTATCTTTATTGCTTTGCTTTCCTTATTATAAACCAATATCTGTTTGGTAAGAGAACCCATTTGAGTGAAAACGGTATCGAATTTGAGCGTATCAGCGGAAAAGGACAATGAAACATCACTTCCCTCCGCAAAATTCTCATCATCTATGCAGCTTACCAACATTGATGCCGACATAAAGCCAATCGCCATCAACCAAATCAACGTTTTCAATATTTTCATAAGGATATGAACGACAGAATTCCTGCTTTGTTGCTTTGAATGCTTATTTTATTTCCACCAAACGATATTTCTGCTTGCCCATGCCAAGTTTCTCCGCATAATTAACTTGACCTAATCCGCTTACTCCGCTCTCTTTGAGGAATGCATCTTCACAATGATGTCCCTTTGCCACCAAATCGTGAGACGCTTTCTCAATTGCAACAATATCTTTTGAGGCAACAATTCCTATATCCTGCGTAAAAGGCAACGGAGCCCTCGCACTGCAATCGCATGATGAAGATATGTTTGCCAGAACGTTGATATAAACCATCGGTTTCTGCATTTGAAAAACATAAGCGTACTCCACAAGGCGTTCCAAGAAGATATTGTCGGCTAATTGCTTCCTATCGGGAGAGATAATCTTCATAGGACATTCGGCAATGCACTTTGCACAGCCCAGACATTTGGCAGTATCTATCACAGCCTTGCCATCAACAAGACTAATTGCGTTTGCGGGGCAGTTTTGTGAGCAGGCGCCGCAACCGATGCAACTTTCAGTCTTTATAACAGGCACATCGGAAGCGTGTTGAGCCATTTTGCCGCCGGGAGATGCGAATCCCATAGCCAGATTCTTGATTGCACCGCCGAAACCTGCCGAACCGTGTCCTTTGAAATGCGACAAAATAATGTAGTTATCATAATTGAAGAAATGGCTGCCTGTTTTCACCCTCTTATAATGCTTTAACGGCAAATCCTTAACATCAATGTCCGTCTCGCCATCAGCATCCAGAATATCTATCGGAGCAAAGGTGAAGCCATGTTCTTGTGCCAATTTGATATGGCTTTGTGTAAATCTCCTCTTACCAACATATAACACATTGGTTTCAACGAATGTTCCATTTACTTTTTGCATTAGCGGTTTGTAAAGGGCAGGATTGATGAAGTTTCGGTTGCCATCTTCCCCGAAATGCACCTTTACGCCTGTCTTTCCTTTGAAATCAACGCCCAATTTCTCATATAATTTTACTATATTCTCGGCTGTGATGTTTTTTACAAAATAAACAACCGGCAAATCTTCCTGTGCTGCTACGCTAAAGACACTTACTAAGGCTATAAGCAAAACAACAATTTTTCTTTTTTGATTCATTTTTAATATTTTTTGATTTTAAGATGGCAAAAGTAATAAAAAAAAATCAAAACCAGCCATTTACCACAGCATATCTTGGTTTGTGCCTGTTGCATCTACATTATATTTTTATGAAAGGCTGTTCCGTGCGAGCGAAAGGCTGTTTTAGAAAAACGAAAGGCTGTTTCATTTTCACAAAACAGCCTTTTATTTTCTGCCTACAAACTAATGTCGGCACAAAGCAAACTTTTGTCGCCTTTATTTCATTCCTAAAAAGATTACTGCGTAATAAACACCCGCTGCAAGCAAGGCACTGACCGGTATTGTCAATATCCAAGCCGTCATTAGCTTCTTTGTAACTCCCCATCGCACGGCTGAAAGTCGTTTTGTGGCTCCTACGCCGATTATTGCACCGCTTATGGTGTGCGTTGTGCTGACAGGTATTTTCAAAATCTCGGTTAAATAAAGCGTAAAGGCACCTGCTGTCTCTGCAACAAAGCCTTCAAGCGGTGTTACTTTGGTTATGCCCACTCCCATAGTCTTTATGATTCGCCAACCGCCGCATATCGTTCCCAAAGAGATAACAGTGAAGCACGATAAGGCAACCCATGATGGTATATCGGCTGTTGATTGGACGCCCATCGCAAAATGTATCCCTTGATGATGCCCTACGATTAGTGCTGCGGCGATTATACCCATTACTTTTTGAGAATCGTTTAATCCATGCCCAATGCTGAACATTGCGGAGGACAAAAGTTGCAGGTGTTTGAACCATCGTTCGGCTTTTCTGAAGTTTGCTTTTTTGCAAATGTACATAATGGCTGTTGTTATGAGCATTGCTATAATCATACCGATTAAAGGAGCGAGGATAATGAAGCTTGCAATTTTTATAACGACTGCTCCCTGTATTGATTTGAAGCCCCATGCCGCTATTGCCGCTCCTGCAAATCCGCCTATCAAGGTATGAGATGATGAAGAGGGAATGCCGAGCCACCATGTCGCAAGATTCCATAATATTGCCGCAAAAATGCCTGCGAAAATGATGGGAAGCGTTATGAATTCGGCATAAACGGTTTTTGAAACGGTGTTTGCGATACCGAATTCGCCGATAATGTACTTGGCAATAAAGAAAGCCACAAAGTTAAAGAAGGCTGCCCATATCACGGCTTGCAAAGGAGTTAGTACTTTGGTGGAAACGATGGTTGCAATGGAGTTTGCCGCATCGTGAAAGCCGTTTATGAAATCAAAAATAAGGGCTAAGAGTATTATAGATAACAAAAGAACCATAGCAAAAGAGTTATGCGTTTTTTACGATTATGGTTTTGAGAATTTTTGCTACGTGTTCGGCACAATCAGTTGTCTTTTCAAGTTCGTGCATTATGTCTTTAACTTTAATAAGCTCCACAGCATTTCCTTCTTCGCTGAATATACGTTTAATGAATTGAGCATACAAATCATCGGCATCATTTTCCAAATCGTGCAAAGCATCACAGCATTGACTTATATGCTTAGGATCTTTCTTCAGATTGTGCAATTCGTTTATTGAATCCTGAATTCGTGCAACGCCTTTCTCTATTATGTTAGCCAAATCCTTTGATTCGTTAGGCAATCCTTTGGGATTATAGAGCCAGATTCTCTTTGCAGCGGAATTAATGGCGTCTATAATGTCGTCAAGTGAGTTTGCCAGGTCGTGAATGTCCTCTCTGTCAAACGGAGTGATGAATGTAAGCGACAGTTGGTTGAATATATCGGTAGTAATTCTGTCTCCGTTGCGTTCTTCCTCCTTTATAAGTTTGTAAAATGACTCTACATCTTCTTCATTTAACTTTTTGTCAATGCATTCCTTTAATAAGCCGGACGCTTTGCCGATAACAGCAGCCAGAGAGTTTAACATAGGGAAGAATTTCGGCTCTTGCGGCATAAAGCGATTAAAAAACGAATTGTTCATACTTGATTTGGTTTAATTATTCGCTTGCAAAATTACCCCTACAATGTTACATCGTTGTTACTAATATGTTAAGAAAATGTTAAGAATGCTGCTTTCGCCGCCACCAAACGTCTATTGGCGGTCGTATTGCATCACTTCATTGCAGAAATACGTCAGTTCAATACCCGCTTGTCTGAACATATCCTCCGTTTCCGAAGCAACGTGATAACGCTTCTCGCATACCACACGCCTGATACCGCAGTTTATTATCAGCATTGCACAGGTTCGGCACGGCGTCATCCTGCAATAGAGCGTTGAACCCTCAATAGAAATTCCTCTTTTGGCTGCCTGGCATATCGCATTCTGCTCTGCATGCACCGTTCTGACGCAATGAGTTGTTGTAACGCCGTTTTCGTGAGTCGTTTGTTTGAAAAGATGACCGACATCATCACAATGCGGCAGCCCCATCGGTGCTCCTACGTAACCGGTAACAAGAACCTGTTTATCCCTTACGATGACACAGCCGCTCCTTCCCCTGTTACAGGTCGCTCTTCGTGCAGCAGCGTCAGCCAAATCCATAAAGTACTCATCCCAAGTAGGACGTCTGTTCTCTGTTTCTATCTTTTCAATGAGCCTTATAGCCTTTTGTTCCAAATCTTCCATCGTTCCGTCGTTATGCAACGAATAATCCGCCATCCGAATGCAGGCTCCGATATTCTGATTGCTGACATTGTCGGACGCCATCTCCCTTTTGTCATTCTGAACGAAGGTTTCAAACGACACATTGTCCGTTTCGGACTTCCGCAACCTGATTCTGTCGTAGCGAGTCTTGACATCGGCATCCACAGACAAGAGATAAAAATTGCAATTGTTGCGAAGATAGTCCGCTTCGGAAGGATTGCGGATGCTTTCTATGACACTGTTGCCGCCATCCTTTAATGCGGCGTCCAAAAGCGTCCTTATGATGTAGTCGGAGCCTTTTTCAGCCCTTATTTTGTTAGCGATGAGCGTCATGGAATCACGATTTACTTCCATCTTTGCAAGTTTCAGTTGCTCTATAAGGAAGTTTCGCACCGAATAATGCTTGTATCCGTGCCGCCGAAACAAATCAACGACCGTGCCTTTGCCCGCTCCGATGGTGCCGGTTATTCCTATCACAATCATATTACACCATATTATTATAGTCTAACTTGGAAAGCGCCTCGTTAGCCTTGACAATCTTGGTCTTCAAACCTTGTTTATACGCCGCCATCTTTTGCATCAACGCCCTGTTATCAACAGCCAGAATCTGCAAAGCAAGTATCGCCGCATTCAAAGCCCCATTCACGGCAACGGTAGCAACAGGTATGCCCGGTGGCATTTGAATCATGGAAAGCAAAGCGTCCAATCCGTCAAATGTTCCCTTAATCGGCACTCCGATAACAGGCACAACGGTGTTCGCAGCTATGACTCCGGGCAACGCAGCCGCCATTCCCGCACCCGCAATTATGACTTTAATGCCTCTGTTTTGAGCATTGGCGGCAAAGGATTCAACTTCGGCGGGCGTGCGATGAGCAGACAGGGCATTGACTTCAAACTTCACGCCCATAGAATCAAGGAACTCCAGCGCCTTCTCCATTATCGGCAAATCGGAAGTGCTTCCCATTATAACGCTAACCAAAGGACAATTTTCCGTATTCATATTTCGTCAATTTATAATTAGATAATGCTTTCGGTAAAAAGAGCATCCATCGGCTCGTTTTTAGCGAATAACGCTGCAAAGTTAAGGAAAAAATCAATAATATTTCTTTTCGCTACCCGTAAGCAAAGTTCCAAAATTACAGATTCCTCTCACAGGCATCCGAAACGAGACTTTTGAGAGGAATATGTAAGTTTCGCTTTAACACTTTTTTAACAATATGACCCCAAAATCAAACAATATCGGTGCGATACGCACCTCCAACGCCCTTAAATGAGGTTTCAGCCCAACAAAACGCCCTTCAAATGTTAAATTTTTTAACAATACGACCCTAAATCTTCGTGCCAACGCCATCAAATCAAATAATGTCGGTGCGACACGCACTGCCAACGCCCTAAAACTTTCATCCATTCGTCTAAAACTTGGTTTTATTCCCTCAGGACTTGCTTTCGTTCATCTGTAATTTGATTTGGATGAGCAAAACATACGATGTTTCTATCCGAAACATACGATGTTTTGATTGGAAACATACGATGTTTTGCCCGAAAACATACGATGTTTCACCCAACCTTATCAAATTACAGATGAATGGAATTTGATTTTGGATGAACGAAACTTGATTTTAGATGAATAAAAGTTGAAAAAAATGCCGTTTTTTGGACGTTTTAGGGCGTTGGAACGAGATTTTGGAGAATTTATACAAAATTTCTTAACATTTGGATTTGATAAAAATGAGACGAATGTGTAATTTCCGTTCGGCGAAAGCAAATCGTATGGCGTTGGAGGCAAAGAATATGGCGTTTAAACCAAATCGTAGGGCGTTGGCAGGAAGTTTTGCAACTACATTATTTGATTTGATGGCGTTGAAAGCAAATAATATGGCGGTATTTGTTGATTGCAGTGTTGTATTCGCAAGGAATAGGGCGGCGAAGTAAGGCAATGAGGTATTCAAAGCAATGGTTGGCGGGGCGTTATTTGGATATATTTTATTACTTTTGCAGTTGGAAAAAACCTTGCTTGATATGATTAAACGCCAACTTCCTAACGCTTTAACGTTATCTAATTTGCTTTGCGGCATAGTTGCTATCGTTGCTTTGTTGGCAGGTCATAACTCCGTCATTGCTGCTTTGCTCATATTGTTAGGGGCTTTCTTTGACTTCTTCGATGGTTTGGTTGCCCGCCTTTTGAAGGTTGAGGGCGCCATTGGCAAGGAACTGGATTCTCTTGCGGACGTTGTAACTTTTGGAGTCGCACCTTCACTCATCGCAATGACGTATGCCTGCGGCGGAAGCAACTATTATCTGTTCGGTACGGACTATTGGATGAGCGATACGAACTATTGGTGCTTTATTCCGCTGATTATGGCTCTTATGTCGGCGTATCGGCTGGCTAAATTCAACATTGATACCCGCCAAACGAACTCTTTTCTCGGTGTTCCGACACCTCTGAATGCTGTTCTTTGGCTTTCGTTGCCGCTGATTGAGCATTTGTCGTTTTTTAAGGTGCATTTGTGGGGCTGGTATGACGAAAGATTTTATGACTTTGTTGCTTCGGCGGTTACCAATCAATGGTTTATAATCGTGGGGTCTGTGATTATGGCGGCGATGCTTGTGATTGAGGTGCCGATGCTTGCCTTGAAATTTAAGAATGTTGGTTGGAGCGGCAACAAAGCAAGGTTTGTGTTCATAATGGTTGCGTTGGCGTTGCTGTTGGTAATGAATATTTACGCCTTGCCTTTTATTGTGATTGCTTATGTAGGCATTTCGCTCGCCGATGCTTGGTTTAAGAAAAAGGAAAACTGATTTTAATATAATAATACCTGATATTGATATGACATATTTAGCAGAAATTAACATAATGCCTCTTAAGGCGTTATTGGACCCGCAAGGCAAGGCGGTAACATCAAGTATGAAGAACATAAATCTTGACAATATCTCCGCAGTACGAATAGGCAAACACATAACACTTGAAGTTGAGGCAGCCAATAGAGAAGAGGCTGAACGCTGTGTTGATACGGCGTGCAAGAAACTTCTTCACAATCCGATAATGGAAAGTTATGAATTCGTGATAAAAGAGTCTTAATCAATCAAGGCTTGATGTCGGAGAATCATTATCATATTCCAATTGCCGATTACGACTATCCGTTGGCAGATAACCGCATTGCATCTCATCCTTGTGAGCCGAGAGATAAATCAAAGTTGCTCATATTCCGTGATAATGAGATTTCGGAGGCTGTCTTTGACCGTTTGCCGCAGCTGTTAGATGATAATACTTTTCTGATATTTAATGATACGAAGGTAGTACGGGCAAGGATTTTCTTTGAAAAGGGAACTGGCGCCGTCATAGAGGCGTTTTGCCTTGAGCCTTTGGTGATTTGCGAAGACCAAACGACCGATGGACGTACCGAATACAGACCTGAGGATGTTCAACTGGCTTTTGCACGCAGGGGACGCTGCTTTTGGCGTTGTTTTGTAGGCAATAGCAAGCGTTGGAAGGAGGGTTGGCTGCATAAGAACATCGTTGTCGGTTCGCAATCGGTTACTTTGAGCGTGCAATGTGTGGAAAGAGGGGAGGGGATGTTCGTTTTGGAATTTTGTTGGGACGAAGCATTTACGTTTAGTGAGATTTTGGAGACGGCAGGCGTTATGCCGCTGCCGCCATACATCAAAAGGCAAGCCTCAAAGCAAGATGAAGAAGATTATCAGACTATTTACGCTCATCTGGAAGGCTCTGTTGCCGCCCCGACAGCAGGTTTGCATTTCACCGAACGAACTTTTGCCGACCTCAAAGCAAGAAATATTGATTACGATTTCATAACTCTGCACGTCGGAGCAGGCACTTTCAAGCCCGTTACCGCAGAAGACGTCAGCCAACACGTGATGCATACCGAAAAGGTCTTGCTTTCAAAGTCGTTTATTGAGCATTTAATGCGGCGATGTGAGGATATGGTGCTTTGTGTGGGCACAACATCGGTCAGAACCATTGAAAGCCTTTATTGGTACGGCGTTCAAATCATTGAAAACGGCGGAAAATATCTTCCGATGCAAATCTCACAATGGCAAGGCATCAATCGGACGCTTTCCGAACAGCCTTTGCCGACAGCCAAACAGGCTTTGACGGCGATATTGCAGGCGATGGCGGCGGCGGAACTTGATTTCATAAGAGGGGAAACTCAGATTATCATCGCCAAACCTTATAAGTATCGCATAGTGCGGGCGATGATAACCAACTTCCATCAACCTAAAAGCACGTTGCTTCTTTTGGTTTCAGCCTTCATTGGTAATGCATGGACGGATGCTTATAAGTATGCCGCCGAACACGATTTCCGTTTTTTGTCCTTTGGAGACTGCTGCCTGTTGTATGCGAATAGGGAAACATAATTTGATTTCAGCGGTATGAAACGGCGTTTTGATTTAAGCAAACGATGTTTCATTCCGACACAATAACACAATAACAAACCAAAACGACACTATTATGAACATAGACTTACTTTTGCTAATCGGATCCGTCCTTTTGTTTGCCAGTCTTCTTGCAGGAAAAACCTCTTACCGCTTTGGCGTGCCGATATTGCTCATTTTCCTTGCCGTAGGTATGATTGCAGGCAGCGATGGTGTCGGAATACATTTTGATTCGCCGCAAACAGCGCAGATAATCGGCACAATAGCCCTCAATATCATCATTTTCGACGGCGGAATGGGGACAAAATTTTCCGATATTAAGCCTATAATACGTCAAGGCATAATGTTATCAACGCTTGGTGTGCTTCTGACAGCCGCTTTCACTGGTTTATTCATCTATTTCCTGACAAGCAACGTCTATTGTTCAATAGGATTCTCTTTATTGCAATCATTGTTGTTGGGTTCTGTGATGTCATCGACCGATTCCGCCTCAGTATTCAACATTCTTCGCTCTCGAAACGTATCATTGAAAGAAAACCTGAAGCCGATGTTGGAGTTTGAAAGCGGAAGTAATGACCCGATGGCTTATATGCTAACCATATCCCTGATGTCCGTCATTCTAAATCCGCAGGAGTCTGTTGCATTGATGGTTGTGATGTTTATATTGCAGTTTGTTATCGGTGCGGCGTTAGGTTATCTGCTCGGAAAATTGTTTGTGTGGATTATAAATGAGATAAATCTGGAAAACGATTCACTTTACTCGGTTTTGTTGTTGGCATCTATGTTCTTCATTTTTTCTATCACCAATACATTAATGGGAAACGGCTATTTGGCTGTATATATCGGCGGTTTGGTAATAGGAAATAAGAAATTCATCCACAAACGCAGCATAAACAAGTTTTTTGACGGCTTAACATGGCTTTTTCAAATAATAATATTCCTTATACTTGGCTTATTGGTTAATCCTTCCGAGCTTCTGCCGGTAGCAGGCATAGGGTTGATTGTCGGATTGTTCCTTATATTCATCGGACGTCCGCTTGCCGTATGGCTTTCTATGCTACCGTTTAGAAAAATGTCAAAGAGAGGAAAGCATTACATTGCATGGGTAGGATTAAGAGGAGCCGTGCCGATAATTTTTGCGACTTACCCGTGGGTTGCTGAGATACCGCAGGCAAAAACTATGTTCAATATCGTATTTTTTGTAACAATAGTATCGCTGATTATTCAAGGAATGAGCGTATCGTCGGTTGCAAAATGGCTGCATCTGTCCCGCAATAAACCAAAGGTGAGAACACTTTCGGAATTTGACATAGAACTTTCCGAAGATATTAAGTCGGCAACAAGCGAGATTACTCTTACCGAAGAAAGTCTTATTCACGGCAACCGAATTATGGATATACCCCTGCCGGATAAGACTCTGGTCGTATTGGTTAAGCGTGACGGACATTATTTCATACCAAAAGGTAACACCGAATTGCGTTCCGGCGACATATTGCTCTTAATTAGCGACAACAAACAAGGGCTGGAAGAGTCATATAAACAATTACATCTTAATAAATAAGCAATTGTTTTTCCGAAACCTTACTTGCTTATACTAAAACAAAGCAAGAGATTGGGTAGGCTTGATTACAATATTATGACTTGAAGACTTAGTAATGATATATCTTTGTTGAATGAACAATGAGGATAAAAAAAAGCGGTGCAAGATATTAATCATTGCACTGCTTTTCATTATTATATTTTTTTATTTAGTTTCTATGATTAGAATGCGACTCTTTTCCCAGAATTTAGCAGGATCAGTTATTGTAAGTGAAGTAGGCTTACTTTTATCCCCTTCCAATCTGTATGCAGATTCAGGTTGAGGAGTAATAATGTTGATTTTCTTGCCCGGAAGTGAGATAGATTCATAACGTCTGATGTCTATTTTATTATCATCGGACAATTTAGCATCGCTGCTTACTATACTCTTGCGTCCGATGCCTAAAAATCCACCTTCTCTTGATATAACACCTTTTTCAATCAGTTCTTTACGAGTACCAATGAACACATAAGCCGCATTTTTTTCATCTTCTATTTGCATGATGTGCTTATCTTTTGTGGTGTTTTGCTTGTTCAAATCGTCAATGTTTTTATTCAAGTTTTCAATTGTTGCTCTTTTTTGTTCCAATTCTTGAGTCATTGATTGGATTTGTTGTTCCTGTTCGTAGATTCTTGCCTGTAATTTAGTTATAAACTCTTGCAATGCACCGTTTTCTTTGTTGGAATTTCTTAATTTACGGTTTAATCCATCAACTTTTGATTTGTTGTTATTAAGAATTTGACTAATATCAGCAAGTTGTGCCTTAATTTTATTGCGTTTATCAGTCGTCAATTCTCCGGAAGCATTTTTGAGTTTATTAACATCAGCATATTTTGCTGACATTTCATCCAGACTTTTTTCTATGTCGTTGAGTTGAGAAAATAAATCTTCAACTTCAGCATTTTTCTTATTCAAAACTTGCTGAATAGAGTCGTTTAATGCTTGCTGAGATATGAGTTGATCTTCTAACTCTTTTTTCCCGCAAGATGTAACTGCAATTGCAATTACTCCTAATGCCAATAGATACTTTTTCATCTTTAATCTGCTTTAATTTTATTATATTCAATATTTTACTTATACTCTTCACAAAAATAGATTGCATTTAATTTTATTTTTAACGCCATAAATGCACATTTATTTTTTGCAAAGGTATAAATTATTTACTTAAAACAAGTAATTTCGCAAAAAAAATTGAATTTATGAGAGAAACAATATTTGCAATGTCTATTGCTGGTTCTGACTCAGGAGGAGGTGCGGGTATTCAGGCTGATTTGAAAACATTTTCAGCATTAGGCGTTTTTGGAACGAGTGTTATAACGGCAGTAACGGCTCAAAATACAACCGGCGTCAGAGGTATTCAAGCCATAAAATCTAATATGATTGCCTCACAGATTGATGCTGTGTTGGAAGATTTTGATATTGCTGCTATAAAAATAGGGATGATTTTCACAAAAGATAATGTTATTGCAATAAAAGAGCGGCTTATTGCGAATAGATTTGCAGGCAAATTGATATTAGACCCAGTTATGGTATCTACACAAGGCAATAAATTGATATTGTCAGATGCGACGGATGCTATATGCGAACATTTGTTTCCCATATCAGACATTATAACACCGAATGTTGATGAGGCGGAAGCGATACTTGATATGAAAATATTTAATGTTGAAGATATGATGGTGGCTGCTCATAAGCTTATGGATAAATATCGTTTGAAAGCGGTGTTAATAAAAGGCGGGCATTTGAAGGAAGAAGAAATAACGGATGTTTTCATATCTCAGGAAGAAGAATTATTCGTTAAAACTAATAAGATTTGCACACGGAATACTCATGGAACGGGTTGCACACTTTCTTCTGCGATTGCTGCCTATTGTGCAAGAGGAGAAGATATTAAAACTGCGTATCAAAGTGCTAAAACATTTTTAACACAAGCCATTACATCTGCTGTAGATATTGATTTAGGTCATGGACATGGTAGCGTCAATCATTTTTTCAATCCGATAGAACTGATAACGAAATAGAAACATATTGTGTTAAGCGATTAATGCTTTATAATGAGTTTCTTAGTTACATTGCTGCCGTCGGTAGATACATTAACAAAATATACCCCGTTATTAATATTTGCGGTATTAATATCTATGGTGTTATCTCCTGATTTTAATAATTTCTTATCAACTCTCATTACTTCACGACCAAGTATATCGGTGATAGTAATTAATGTATTCGTATTTGAAGAAAGTTGTATATGTAATGTAGCAGTGTTTTGTGCGGGATTAGGATAGATATTTATTTCGCTAACAGCGCCGTCAATATTACTATTTAAGCCTGACAGAGATTTAATTTTAAAATCTTTTTGCTCTCCTGCTCCGAATTTTCCATTGGAAGAGATAAGTACATTCCCTGAACCGTCAATGATTTTATAAAAACCTTCGCCGTTTTCATTATTTATTCCATCCCAATAACTATCATTTATTTCAAATATAAAACAACCTGTTGAGACTATACCATTAAGGAGAATCGTATCCGCATTTGCAGGAGCATTGGAATAATCTTCATACCCTCCTCCGCTTTGCAGCAAATGCCATGTATTATCATAGACTTTCCATGACACTTCACTTTTCCATCTGTCCGTCTTTAAGATTAGATATGGAATACCTGAGCCTTCTATTTGCATTGGTTCATTAAGAGATGCATTTGCTTCAAAATAAGTTCCTTCATTTATAAGAGTATCTCCATTAACTTTGAAAACAGACATATTAAAATGAGCACTCCCATCCTCAATATTAATGGAAGGAAAAGTTAAAACGGCTTTATCCATAGGATTCATTAGCCCTGTCCAATGCATTGTATCTGTTCCGTATTTAATATCCATAGATGTTACAACCGAATCGTAAATATTTCTTATCGTTATTACGGGCTGTGCAGTTGTTTTGCAACCGATTTCCTTTTTTAATTGAGCATCTACCGTAGCAAATGTAGGAGTAGCCGCTAAATAGGTATATGTTAAATCAACTTTGGTAGCGGTATATATCGTTTTGGTAGTGTTATTCATCACATAAACCAGCAGATACATATCACTTAAATCGGTTTTCACACTGGTTGTGCCGTCCGAATAAGAAGCGGGCAATAGATATATTGTGTCCCAAGTAGTAAATGTACCTGCTTCGGTCGGATAAACAATAACGGTTTCATCGGAAGTAGTGTCTTCGGATTCCTGCATAATATATATAGTATGCTCCATCAAATACCTAAACACGTCATTTTGAATATAATACCCATCCGCCGTTAATTGAGCCGAATTCATTTCTGCTCCCTTCTGTTTAGTTGCTATATTATTCTGCATCACAGCAATACATATCTTATTATCATTAGTTGGAGCCGCTGCAGTATAGAATGTCTCCACATGCACACTTATTAACCCCGAATTAACATTTACCGAAGCCGTTGCCGCAACATTTACAAACGAATTTGTTACTAAAAGCATATCTCCTCCGCTTTTCCAAATTGCAGTGTCTGTTGTTATTGTGTTAGAATCTGCATCCAAAATATTTCTGTTAAGCATTGCGGCGGGATAAACATTTGAAAATCCGTTTTCCGTAGCCAAAGCGTTTCCGACCGCCGTTTGTAACGTCGGCGCATAACCTCCTGCAAAGTAATTAATCACAAAGACATTGTCCGAACGTATTGATGCATAGTTCTTTGCACATAATTGAGCGGGTGGCGTTTGATTGGCAAAAGTTCCGCAAAAATGTTCCAAAACCAACTTTTGATTCTTCGCCGTGCTATCAACGATACGAGCGGGAATCGTAATGGTATCTTCGGTTTGCGACATTGCCTGAGCGGCGAACGCAAGACCGATAATGGCAAAAATGACTTTCTTCATAAATTTCGTAATTTTTACAATAATTATGGTGCAAAGATACAACTTTTTCATATAAATAAAAGGAATTTTCAAATAAAAATCGCTCAATCTCACAAAATAAAACCCCTCTTCGGTGCGGATTACGGCGATTCTCATTCTTTAAGGAGAGTCTCCCGCAGGCAGAGATGATACTCCCGCAACTTATTTTGCATCTCTCTCACTAATAGTAGATACTCCCACAACTTATTTAGTATCTCAATAAGTTTATGTATACTATATTCAGTTTATGGAGTATCCCATACAAGTGAGAAAAGTTCAACAAATATTGTGGTTTATACCTAAAATCACACGAGAGCAACCGCAAATCAAAGGAGAGCAATTACAAATAGAAGAGGAGTAATTCTAAACAGAAGTAGAATAATTCCAAATCAAATGAAAATAATTCCAAATAGAAGGATAGTAATTAAAAACAGAATAGTAGTAACTAAAAGTAGAATAAGAATAATTAAAATTCACAGATTAGTAATTAAAGTCAGAATATTAGTAATTATAAAAAGAAGTTTAGTAATTATAAAATGAATATTAATTACTAATTTCATTGTTTTAAATATTTTAATAATGAAGTTAATTACTACAATTCATAAATTTATTATCAATATCATTATTAGAATATATAACACTATTACTATATATATTCTAAAAATAGTTTTAATAACTAATCATTAAATATTTGTTATTAAAATAAATTATTGAAGTTCTAAATTAGTTTATTTAATGATTTTAACAACTTAATTTGCTGTTTTCATATTTAAAAAAAAGTATTAACTTTGCACGCAAATTCTAATAATAATTATTATGATGGTTAAAACACGAAAGATATTCATTGTCTTAATGACAATAATGCTAATAGTCTCTTGTTCAGGGGAAAAACAAGAGATTTTATCTACTTATCAAGATGGGAAGCCAAAGCGTGTTCATTACTTGAAAACTATTGAAGGTAAGAGCGTTGCGGTCTATGAAAAGATGTTTTATAATAATGGAAAACTGCGGATAGAAGGAGCACTGAAAAATGACGCAAAAACAGGGAAATGGACTTTCTATTTTGAGAACGGACAAGTCTTTGCTACTGCGGATTTTACAATGGATGAAGCAGGCAGAAACTGGCGTGTTTTTTCCACAGACAAAAAGTCATTGGTTACTGCCGAAGATACGTTAATTACTGTCGCTCTTAATCCTGATAATGAGTTGGTTGGGATAAGCGTTCGCAATGGTGCGAAAGGCAAAATGTTTCGCTTTTATCCGTCTTGGAAAGTGAAGGAAACGTGGTCGTTAGTTAATAATGTGTTGAACGGAAAAGCGGCGGCGTTTTTTGAAGATGGGAAACCGCAATCAATTCATTATTATGCTGACGGAAAGAAAGATAGCGTCTTCGCCGTTTATACCGAAAACGGCACAATTCTTTATAACGGGCAATATAAAGATGGGGTGAAGACCGGCAAATGGGAGTTTTTCTCTGCCGATGGTGCGGTGCAAACAAAAGTCTATGACCAAAATGGTAATTTGATTGAGAAATGAAGTCGGTAACGTTATTTATAGTGTCGTTTTTGTTGATTAGCGGTGTTAGTTCGCAATCGCAATACTCTAATATACAGAAAAATGTATCTAATGATACGGTAATTTTTTCCATTAACAAGAAAAATATATCAATTATCTCACGCATTGACGCCGGTGGCTTATTGGTTGCCTCCATAAATGGGGATAATACCTTGAAATACAAGGCGGATGATTATGGAATGAGTTTCGGATACGCTCTTTTTTACAATGATGATATCGATGATGGTTTTCTATTCATTCATAAGCAATTAGAATATAGCAGAGGCTGTGAAATATTTCATCTTTCGGGCAATAGATTGCGGCATATCGGTTATTTGCCCGTTGCTGCGTACATTAAGGAGGGCAAATCAATGAATTACTCAAATATTTTGTCCTATTTGTCTATTATAAATATTTCTAATCGCACTCTTATCAACTTTGAAACTCCTCTTTTGGTCATAAATCCTTCGCATAAGGACGAAAAAATTATTAATAGCAAAGATTTGTTTTTTACTTACACTGATGGGAAGTTGCAAATGCAATATAATCAGAGCCATTAGCGGATATTTTCTATTATTTCTTCATTTTATTTTTCTCAAACGCAGTAATATTTAAATAAACTCAAAGAATATCGCTGCAAAACCTGCTTATGGAATACTTTTGTACCTTTGCAAACTCATTTTAAGAACAATAACCACTAAAAAATCAGATATAATGGAACACAAAGCAGGATATGTAAATATTATAGGTAATCCTAATGTCGGCAAATCAACGATAATGAACGCTTTAGTCGGGGAACGGCTTAGCATAATAACGCAAAAAAGCAATACAACAAGACATCGGATTATGGGAATAGTTAATGGTGATGATTATCAGATTATTTATTCCGATACACCCGGACTTTTATCCCCAACAAACAAATTACATAAATCCATGATGGCATTTGTGAAGGAGGCATTGGCGGATGCGGATATTTTTTTAGTGGTTACCGAACTCGGAGAAAGCATTCGCAACAATGATACACTGGATTATATTTCTCAAAGCAATGTTCCTACTATTCTGGTTGTGAATAAAATAGATTTGTCTTCCGAAGATATTGTTAAAGTCAGGATTAAGGAATGGGAAACAAGGCTTCCGCAAGCTGTTATCATACCTTGTTCGGCTATAACAGGCTTTGGTATAGCAAAAATCTTTGATACAATTATTTCAATGTTGCCTGTGTCGCCCGCATATTTTGAAAAAGACAGATTAACCGACAGGTCATTACGTTTTTTTGCAGCAGAAATCATAAGAAAGCAGATTTTATTGACATATAAAAAGGAAATACCTTATTGTGTTGAAGTTGCAATAGAGAGATTTGAGGAAAAAAAAGAACGCAATGTCATTTCGGCAGTAATTTATGTGGAAAGGGAATCACAAAAAGCCATTATAATAGGACATGGCGGCGAAATGTTAAAGCGAATAGGCACTGCGGCGCGAAAAGATATTGAAGATTTTACTCAAAAAGCCTGTTTCCTTGAATTGTTTGTAAAGGTGAGTGATTCATGGCGGCAGAATGATACAGCTTTACGGCGTTTCGGCTATAAAAATTAATGCTTTATTATGACAAAATACGATATAATCATTGTCGGAGGAGGTGCGAGCGGCTTGATGTGTGCAGTTTCTGCCGTCAAATGCGGAAAACGAGTGCTGTTATTAGAGAAGATGCCGCAATGTGGGCTGAAACTTAGAATTAGCGGCAAGGGTCGTTGCAATATGTCCAACGTTTCCGATATCAATAACTACTTACGGCATATCGGAAGTGAGCCTCGTTTCCTTTATCCTTCGTTTAAAAATTTTTTTACTAAGGATTTGATTGATTTTATGGCTCAAATGGGCGTTGAAACCAAAGTTGAGAGAGGCAATCGCTTGTATCCGCAAAGTGATAAGGCACAAGATGTTTTTTTTGCTTTGATTCATTTTATTGAAACCAGCGAACATTGCGATATAATCAAGGATTGTGCGGTTAAAACTTTGCTTTGTGAAAACGAAAGAGTGATTGGTGTTCGTTCTGACGAAGGAGCATTTTATGCAGACAAGGTCGTATTGGCAACAGGTGGCTTATCATACCCGCAAACAGGCTCAACAGGAGACGGATATAAGATTTTGCGGGATTTGGGCTTTGAAATCGTTGAACCGGTGCCTGCTTTGATGGGATTAAAGTGTGATAAAGTTGATGTGAAATGGCTTTTTGATGCATGGAAACGACATTTCAGTACGCCTTTTACGGCTAAAAATGTAAAGGTTACAGCCTTAGATGAGAATGAAAAGAAGATTGCCGAATGCGAAGGCGAGGTTGAATTTAGAGATTACGGCGTTTCAGGGGCGGCAATCCTTACTTTGAGTCGGATGATTGCAAGAAAGATTGCAACCAATGCCCCTTTGGTAATTTCCATTGACCTGAAACCGAGTGTGGAAAGGGCAAAACTTGATGCGGAAACGGCACAATATCTCAATAAAAAGCCCGATAAGCGGTATCAGATGCAGACCCTGAATTTCGGAAACGCCGTAAGACATTTTTTACCTGAGGTTTTAACCGATGCCTTCTTTGATTTAACTAAATTACAACCGGGCAAAAGGGCAGCCATCGTTACTTCTGCCGAGCGAAAACAAGCAATTGATTTTATGAAAGTAATGAAATTACGAATTATTGGCTCGGAAGGTTGGAGTAGGGCAGTGATTACTCAAGGCGGAGTGGCATTAAATCAAATTAATCCTAAGACTTTAGAATCTAAAAGGCTGAAAGGATTGTATTTTTGCGGCGAAATATTGGATTTAGACGGCGATACGGGCGGATATAACTTGCAAATAGCGTTTTCAACGGGCTATCTGGCAGGAAAAGAAATTGGTTCTTAACCGCCAAAGCAGCCAAGAACCAATCCGTAATAAGGTATTAATAAATTATTCCCTTACAATATTATATTCAAATGCGATTGCAGGATTCAGATGCTTCTTTACCTTGCATGCTTTTACCGCATTGATGAGCGGAGTCTCCATTTCGGCAGGGAAATTCTTGCCGACAAACAAATAATTAGTAACTTTTGTTAAATCGGAATTTGCATCAAATTCAAATGAAACTTCAATGTGTTTATCCGAAACTTCAATTCCGTGTTTTGAAATGTATTGACGGGCAAATAAACCTTGACAACAACTTAGTGAAGTGAGCAATAACTGAAATGGATTCAAGGCTGTTCCGTCTCCACCCAGTTCTTTAGCCAAATCGGTTCTGACTTCAAAACCTTCAAAGTTCGCAATGACTTTTGCTTTGCTTTCAAATGTGATTTTCATACGTTAATTAATTTTAGTTATTTATGCTTGCAAAGTTACGAAAAAAAACTTGATTTTTTTAAGTGCTTATTTAATGGAGTTTAGAGCGTTTTAGAAGGTAGGGGATGAGTATTTGATTAAAATTAAAAGGGAATATACCGCCTTGTTCGCTCATAGAAGCAGGCACAAAATCTATTTCTATCTTTTCGCATGCCTGTTTTAGATTGTTAAGTCGGGCTTTCATTATATTGATATACGACTCTTTCACATCGGAAGGGCGTATGCGAATTTGCTCTCCTGATTCCAAATCAATAAACCTTGATGGGAGGTCGGCGTAATCAAACAATAATTCTTGTTTTTGGCTGAAAACATGAAATAAGATTACGTCATGTTTGCAGTGTCGCAAGTGTCGCAGGCTGTCAATCAAACTTGCGTCGGTTTGAAAGTCCGAAAATAAATCCGTAAATATGACAAACAGCGACCGTCTATGCACATTATCCGCCAATTGATGGAGAATATGGTCTATTTTCGTCCGTTTATTTTGAGGATACTGCGTTAAAAGCCGCTCTAACAACGTAAAAATATATTGTTTGTGAGCGAAACCCGAATGTATCTCTGTTATTAAATCAATTTTATCTGATACTAACGATAATCCGAAGGCGTCTCGTTGGCGATAGAGCAAAGAAATCAATACTCCTGCCGCATAAGCGACAAATGTTATCTTATTCGGATTGTCAAAAGACGGCTTATTGTGATAAGGAAAGTACATAGAAGAGGAACAATCCGCCACAATCTGACATCTCAAATTTGTTTCCTCCTCATATTTTTTGACAAATAATTTATCTGTTCGCCCGTAAAGTTTCCAGTCTATATGCTTTGTGGATTCGCCTTGGTTGTAAAGACGATGCTCAGCGAACTCTACGGAAAAACCATGAAAAGGACTCTTGTGCAGACCCGTTATAAAGCCTTCCACAACCTTGTTTGCGACAAACTCAATTGACGCATAATCGGCTATATTGCCCGTATTGGATAGCACCTACAAAGGTTAAAGATGTTTTTCTATTGTTTGAGCAAATGTTGCCTTGGGATTAGCACCGACTAACTTCTCTACAACGACGCCTTTCTTCATAAAAATAACAGTAGGAATATTCCTTATTCCGTATTTTGCCGTTATGCCGTTATTATTATCAACATCCACTTTACCTATAACGGCTTTTCCTTCATATTCTTTAGCCAATTCCTCAATATAAGGTGCTATTTGACGGCAAGGTCCGCACCATTGAGCCCAAAAATCCAAGACAACCAGTTTCTCTTCCTTCATTACCACCTCATCAAAGGTAGCATCTGTAATTTCTAATGCCATAGTGTTTAGTTTTTTTGTTGTTAAATTATTTTATCTGCCTGCAAAAATACTATTTTTTTTAATTACGTTTCATCCGAATCCGATAAGGAGGTTTTTTGATGAGACAGAAAATTGCGGATTCTGCATC
This sequence comes from Bacteroidales bacterium, assembly GCA_031263015.1. Taxonomy (GTDB): domain Bacteria; phylum Bacteroidota; class Bacteroidia; order Bacteroidales; family P3; genus JAISGN01. Next base: position 6,757 of record JAISGN010000003.1, on the reverse strand, counting down.
TTATGCCGCTGATATTCGGTTTGCTCACCACAAAACAAGCCCTGAATTTCAGTTGATTTGGTTTGCGAAAAATAAAACAGCCTTTCGTGCGAACGAATCAGCCTTTCATTTTTATGAAACAGCCCTTTAAAAAATTTAAACAGCCTTTGGGAAAAATGCCATCAAGTAATGAAATAGTTTTTGTACCTTTGCAACGTTTATTAAGTAATAAAAAAAGCATAAAACTATGGAACAGGGTAATAAATACGCCTCTTTCGCCTTTAAAGCGGGGTCTTTGGTCGGTGCATTAGAGTTTCTGATGTTTCTTTTGATGTTTTATATCTCGCCAAAGTCGCTTCTGACGTCGTGGATGTACCTTATAATCTTTTTAGGCGGCGTTTCGTATGCAATGATGTTTTATAAGAAAAACATATTGCGGCGTTCCACAGTAAAATTCGGGCGTTTGATGGCGTTGGGAGCAATAATCTCTTTGGTCGTATCTGTTTTCGTAACGCTGTATGAGGCTTTGCATGTTTTCAAACTTGACCCGGCATTCATCCAAAACACACTTGAAGAAGCCGCAACGCAGTTAGAAAGGCTCGGAATGGACGCTTCGCTGTATGAAAACGAAGGAATATATCCGATGATGCAGGTTTCGTATCCGTTTTCTATGTTTTTGGGCAATTTTATCAGGAATATATTCTGGACATTGGTGCTTTCGTTCTTTGTTAGTCGCATTTCCTCCAATGTTTCTGAGGATAGAGATGAGAATAACGCAGATATAAACAATCGTAAGGACTAATGGGAATCATCAGACGCTATAAATCTCAAATGCATGGCAACTATTGGCGTGCCGTATTGAGGTATGGTTTTTACTCAGGCTTGATTTTAAGTTTCGTAGTCTTGGTAAGATACTGGTTAATCTACCCTTTGTCGCAACCATTGACCTATGTGGAAAATATAGCCTTGATTTTGCTGATGTTTATCTTTCTTTGGCGTTATAGATTACGGCTAACCGACAAATTAATCTCTTTTAAGGAGGGATATATTGTTTGCTTTGGTCTCGGTGTTGTGGCGTCTGTGATTTATGGAATCTTTATCTATGTTTATGCTTGGAAGATAGACAGCGGTATGCAGCAGAGATGTTACGATGTTCAAAGGGTTTTGGAAAATAATGTCAATCTTACCGATGAGCAGGTGAGGTTTATGACTACTCCTTCTTCAATTGCTTTCAGCGCAATCATACTTTCGGTTGTTGTATCAATAATTATGGCTATGGTTGTGGCTCTTCTGTTGCGCACGGAGAAGTCGGAGGTTATCAAAAAGAAATAATAAAGTTATGGATGTATCAATTGTAATACCATTATATAATGAGGATGAATCCTTAGCAAAGTTGTACGATTGGATTAAGCGTGTTGTGGATAGCAATGCCTTGTCTTATGAAATTATCTTTGTGGATGACGGCAGCAAAGACAAGTCTTGGAGTGTTGTAGAGGCGTTGGCGGATAAGGATACCAATGTTAAGGGGATTAAATTCTCACGTAATTACGGCAAATCCGCAGCTCTGAATGTCGGATTTGAGAATGCGGAGGGTGATGTGGTGATTACGATGGATGCGGACTTACAAGACAGCCCCGATGAGATACCTGAACTTTATCAAATGGTAAAAGACGGTTATGATTTGGTCAGTGGCTGGAAGAAAAAGAGATATGATTCCAAGATAATGAAGAATCTGCCTTCCAAACTCTACAATGCGACTACGCGAGCGATAACCGGTATCCGTCTTCACGACTTTAACTGCGGTCTAAAGGCATATCGCAATGATGTTGTCAAGTCTATTGAGGTTTATGGCGAGATGCACCGCTATATTCCAGTCATTGCAAAGGGTGCAGGCTTTGATAGAATAGGCGAAAAGGTCGTTCAGCATCGCAGAAGGGAGTTCGGAATATCCAAATTCGGGATGAACCGCTTCATACATGGCTATTTGGATTTGATGTCTATTGTTTTCATTTTGAAATTCTCAAAGAAGCCTATGCACTTTTTCGGACTTTGGGGCAGCATAATGTTCATAATAGGAATTGCTTTGGCTGCTTTGATGGGCGTACAAAAGATAATAGCATCAATAGAAGGAATACAGATGAGATTGATTACCGATAGCCCGTATTTTTACATTGCTCTTGCGACCATGATAATAGGTTGTCAATTATTCCTTGCGGGCTTTCTTGCCGATATGATAGGCAGAAATTCTCCTACTCGCAACACTTATCTGATTAGTAAAAAGAAAAACATATAATATTATGCAAGAACGAATAAAGCAGGTAATGGAAGAGTCTGTTGCAGTCAAACAACAACTGCTCAATAATCCTGAAATAATAAACGAAATTGAGAAAATATCATTAGCAATCATAGAAGCATACCGCTCTAATAAGAAAGTACTCTTCTGCGGCAACGGAGGGTCGGCGGCAGACGCCCAACACTTGGCGGCAGAGTTGTCAGGACGATTTTATTACGACCGTCCGCCGCTCGCATCCGAAGCTTTGCATGTGAATACTTCCTATTTGACGGCGGTAGCTAATGATTACAGTTATGATGTTATTTACTCTCGGCTTGTTGAAGCGACGGGTTGCGGCGGCGATGTGCTGATTGGCTTATCCACAAGCGGCAGTTCAAAAAACGTTATCAACGCATTGCAAGCCGCAAAAGCCAAAGGAATGATAACCATATCTCTTACCGGCGAAGGGGGAGGACGTATGGCGGAATTAAGTGATTACTTGCTCGCCGTGCCATCAAAAGATACGCCTCGCATACAAGAATCCCACATAATGTTAGGACATATTATATGCGAATTGGTTGAATCTACGCTTTTCCCACGCTAATTTAGCATAGCCGAACCTCATTTCATTTTTCCCAATTCCTAATTCAAACCAACGAAATATGGAACAATACAAACATTGTTGCCCTTTGCAGATACGCTTTAGCGATATTGACCCGCTGAATCACGTTAATAATTCATGCATCTTTCAATATTATGATGTCGGAAGGATACATTATCTCACCGATGTCTTGCAGGAATCCCTCAAATGGTCGGAAACGACTATCGTAATAGTGCATATAGACGCCGATTTCCTTAATCCCATACTCCAAAACGACAACATAGAAGTGCAAACCCGCATAAGCCGTATTGGAAACAAAAGCGTAACAATCTCTCAACGCATAATAGACGACAAGGGTCTGATTAAATCAACCTGTGTCAGCATTATGTCGGGCTTTGACCGCCAAAAAGGGCAATCAACTCTCATTCCGCAGGATTTCAAGCAACGCTTCCTCGATTACGAAGGCGTTTCGTCCGAACAGGACTTGATTTCATAAAAATAAAACCTACTTTCCGAAAAATAGAATCAAGACAGAAATATCCGAAGGCGAGACACCGCTGATACGAGACGCCTGTCCGATGGTTGCAGGTCTGATTGCGGATAGTTTTTCCCTCGCTTCAAAGGACAGAGATTGCAGTTGGTGGTAATCAAAATCGGCTTTGATGGGCATATTCTCGTGTTTGAGCATTTTGTCTGCTATTTCCTGCTCCTTAAAGATATAACTCTCGTATTTAATAAGAGTTTCCGTGCAGTCAATCACTTCTTTCGCCGTATCGGAATCAAGTTCCGCTATTCGGTTGGCAAGCAATGGCACATTATTCGCAAGAGACCTCAAACCGATAGTTGGTCTTAAGAGCAGCATAGCAAGTTTCGTTTTTTGGGAAACAGTATTTGAGCCTGCGGATTCCAACAACGCATTCACCTCATCAGGTTCTGCCGCATTCTTACGAAGATAGGTTGCAAGGTTATCAATCTCCGATGCTTTCTTTTGGGCTTTGAGCAATCTTTCTTCCGATGCCAAGCCGATGGAATAGCCTTTGGACGTAAGCCTTTGGTCGGCATTGTCCTGCCGAAGCAAGATTCGGTATTCTGCTCTGCTGGTAAACATCCTGTAAGGCTCATTTACTCCCTTTGTAATCAAATCATCTATCAGCACACCAATGTAAGCATCGCTCCTTTTGAGCAACAACGGCTCTTTTTCTTTGATTTTAAGGCACGCATTCGCCCCAGCAATCAATCCTTGTGCCGCAGCCTCTTCATAACCTGTCGTTCCGTTGATTTGTCCTGCCAGATAAAGGCTGTCAATGGTCTTTACCTCTAATGTGTTGCGAAGTTGTGTCGGCGGGAAATAAGCATACTCAATGGCGTAACCGGGTTTGGCAATCACTGCTTGCTCAAATCCTTCTATTGCTCGCAAGGCTTCGTACTGCACATTCAAAGGAAGTGATGACGAAAAGCCGTTTATGTAATACAGATTGGTGTAATCGCTCTCCGGTTCAATGAATAACTGATGGCGAGTCTTGTCTGCAAACCGTTCAATCTTGTCTTCAATGGACGGACAGTAGCGAGGACCGCGTCCTTTTATCCTTCCGTTGAACATAGGTGAGAATTCAAAGCCGCGACGTAAGATATCATGAACCCGTTCGCTGGTATAAGCAATATAACAACTGCGTTGATTGACAAGAGGCTTGCGTTTAATGAAATAAGAGAACTGTTCGGCATCCTCATCGCCCTTTTGCTCGGTAAGTAAATCAAAATTTATGCTGCGGGCATCAACTCTCAGCGGCGTACCTGTTTTTAAGGTCTGCGTGATAAGCCCGTTCGCTTTCAGGTTTTGAGCAAGCGATTTGGCGGATGCTTCTCCCAGCCTGCCGCCTTCAAAGTTCGTCAGCCCGATATGAATTTTCCCTTCAAGGAAAGTTCCGTTGGTCAGCACGACAGCCTGTGAGCGGATTGTCAAACCTGACAACGTCTTCACACCTCTTGCCTTGCCGCCCTCAATGACAACATCCGTAACCTCGTCCTGCCATAAGAAAAGATTGTCTGTTCGTTCCAATTCCTGCCTCCATCGTATGCCGTACATAATAGTATCTACCTGCGCCCTGGGACTCCACATCGCCGGTCCCTTGCTTCGGTTGAGCATACGGAATTGAAGAGTTGAGGCATCGGTAACAACACCCGAATACCCGCCAAGCGCATCTAATTCCCGTACTATTTGACCTTTGGCTACTCCTCCCAAAGCAGGATTGCACGAAAGTGAGCAAATGGAGTTGAGATTTTGAGTGATGAGCAGCGTCTTTGCTCCCATCACGGCAGCGGAACGGGCAGCCTCGCAACCGGAATGTCCTCCGCCGACAACGATAACTTCAAACATTTCGCTCATAGTTGCTTTCCCGTTAGCGTTGCCGAAGTACAGCCCTCTATTTTGCAGGTTACATAACTGCCGACAGCCGTTTGGTCGCCGTCAAAGACCACAACCTTGTTTTGAGAGGTGCGTCCGTACATCTGTTTTGCGGATTTATGCGAATAACCCTCAACAAGAACCTCATATTGTTTGCCAACATCCCGCCGATTGCTCGCAAGCGACAGCTGTCTCTGCACTTCAATCAGCCGTGATAAGCGTTCGTTCTTCACATTTGCTGGAACATCGTCCTCAAACTTCTTTTGGGCGAGAGTATCGGGGCGTTCGCTGTATTGAAACATAAAAGCATAGTCATAATTCACCCTTTCCATCATATCAAGCGTCATAAGAAAATCCTCTTCGGTCTCTCCGCAGAAGCCGACTATGATATCGGTGGTGATGGAACAGGATGGCATTGCGTCCCTGATAAGTTTCACTTTTTCCAAATAGGCTTCCCGCGTATATTTTCGGTTCATTCGTTGCAGCACAACATTGCTTCCGCTCTGCAAAGGCAAATGTATGGCTTTGCAAATGTTGCTTTGCGAGGCTATAACGCCGATTAGTTTCTCCGAAATGTCCTTCGGATGCGATGTTGCGAAGCGAACACGCAACAAAGGGCTGATTTGAGCCACCTGCAACATCAAATCCGCAAAATCAATCTTCGTTCCATCCTTCTCAAAGCAATAAGAATTAACATTCTGACCAAGCAGCGTAACTTCCTTATAGCCTTCGGCGAACAGCGAACGACATTCCGCCACGATGCTGTCTGCATTCCGACTTCTCTCTCTTCCTCTTGTGTAAGGCACAACGCAGTAAGAGCAAAAGTTATCGCAGCCTCGCATTATTGAAACGAAGGCTGTAACCCCCGAACCCTTCATCTGTTGCGGCAAAATCTGCTCATACATCTCCGAAGGCTTGAAATCCGTATCCACAACAAAACTTTCGTCCTCCCAAACCTTCATAACCATATCGCCGATGTTGCGATAAGAATCCACACCCGCCACAATATCAACGCCATAGTTGCTTACCAGTTCGTCTTTCATCCTTTCAGCCATACAACCCAAGATTCCAACAACGGCAACCTTGCCTTTGCGTTTTTGAGCGTTGAGTTCCGAGATGCGATGTTTGATTTTCTGCTCGGCATTCTCCCTTATAGAACACGTATTGAGGAGAATAACGTCCGCATCCTTCGCATCATCAACCGCTTTTAAGCCCTTGTCGCTCAAAACCCTGCTCACAATGCCGCTATCATTGACATTCATCTGACAGCCGTAAGTTTCAATGTGATAAGTCTTTATTTGGCTTTCGTTTTCTTTGATTTCCATACTGCAAAGGTAAGAAAAAGCGGAAATAAACCCCGATTTCATTCACGCAGGATTTGATTTCATTCGCCCAAAATCAAGTTTCGTTCATCTGTAATCAAATAAGGTTGGGTGAAACATACGATGTTTCTGCCCGAAACATACGATGTTTTGACCCGAAACATACGATGTTTTGCCCGAAA
>JAISGN010000016.1 GCA_031263015.1 Bacteroidales bacterium | reverse complement strand
AAAAACATTTCCTCGTAAAGGTAGAATAGGAATTGAATTTGGTATGGAATCTAATCGTATTTCGCTTAAATTATCTAATAATGTAGGTGTTACATCTAATCCTTCGCCGATTATATTTTCAAGTTTTAACATATTCTTTCTATTAAATTTTGCTAAATAATTCAATGATGTTTTGATTTTAGCATATGCAAAGATATAAAATACTTTTAAAAGCATGGAAGGATTTGCTGTATTGTCATTCGTTCTTCTTATGATATCAACTTTTTGATGCAATACACTCCAAAATCACAATGTATAAATAAAAAAATGGCATTGCAAATCAAACTCTTTTTTGATTGTTGCCTAAATAGGTCGTGATAATTGGTTTTAATGAACAAAACATACATTTATTAGAGCCATACAGATTTTTTTTGTAACTTTGCCGTCTGAAAACGAAAAAATATCTTAAAAATATGACTAAAATCTTACAAAATATCATAGTGTGCTTGATTTTTCTTGTGCTTTCGACAACAAATGCTTACTCTGTGGTTGCTTATCCGTATCCTATTGATATGAAACAGTCCGATGGCTCAATTATAACAGTACAATTGAAAGGCGATGAGAAGTTTAATTGGGCTAAAACAATGGATGGTTATACGCTTTTGAGAAATAAAAATAATGACTTTGTGTATGCTATTAGCGATAATAGAGGTGGAATGCAACCTTCCGAAGTTTTGGCTCACAATCCTCAAGACCGCTCACAACGAGAGTTGAATTTTGTGAAATCTTTGGATAAAACACTCTTCTATTCTCAGGAACAACGTTCAATAATGCGGCAATATTGGGAAATAAAAGAAGATTTCCGTCTTCGCAAATCAACCAAAGCACTTTCTCAGGATAGCATTGAGCATTATAAATTCGTGGTTATTTTGATGGGATTCTCAGATTTGGCTTTCCAAACGCCAAAAGAAGAGATTGATGACTTGTTTAATCAGGTTGGATATTCGGTTAATGGTCACCAAGGCTCATTTCACGATTATTTTACTGCATCTTCGTTCGGTAAATTGAGCGTTGAGGCTACTGTTGTAGGACCTTATACCGCTTCAAACACAGTTGCTTATTATGGTACAAATGTTCCCGGTTCTCAATTTAGCGGTAAAGAGGCTGATTTCATAAGAGAAGCCGTTTTTGCGGCAAATTCTGCCGTTGATTATTCACAATTTACTAATGGAGAAGGCAATCAGGTGTCGTGCGTCTATGTTATTTATGCAGGATTGGCGGAAAGTTCAGGCAATCCCAACACAATCTGGCCTCATCGTTCATCTCTTTATCCTCCTTTATTGGTTGATGGCGTTTATGTTTATGATTACGGCTGTTCTTCGGAGTTTGACGGCTATGCTTCTTATGCTACTCCTATGACAATAGGAACAGTATGTCATGAGTTTAGTCACGTGCTTGGCTTGCCCGACTTTTATGATACGGATTATGATGTTAATGGCAGTGCGTTAGTAGCCGGCTCATGGGATGTAATGTCAAGCGGCAATTATAACAACGGCGGACGTACTCCTCCTTTATGGAATGCTTACGAACGCAGCACAAGGAGGTATATAACTATTGAGGAACTTACAAATTCTGGCTCTCATACGTTGCCTGCTTTGTCAAGCGACAACAAAGCCTACAAAATGACTAATGGAAGCAATTCTACTGATGAATATTTTATCTTGGAGAATAGGCAGAATGAAGGTTTTGATTATTACTTGCCCAATCACGGAATGCTAATTTGGCATGTGGATAAGTCGGTTAGCGGCTGGAATTCAAATTGTGCCAACTGCAATGCGTCAAGACAGGGTTTTGATTTAATGGAAGCAAACAACAATTTTCAGGAATATGGTTTTGCTTTTCCCGGTTCAAGTAATAATACGGCATTCACAGACAACACAATGCCAAATTCCAACTGGACTTGGCAGGGTGCGAGCACTCCGTCAGGCAAATCCATTACGCAAATAACGGAAAACAGCGTCAGTAAAAATATTATTTTTAATTATAATTTAGATACTACGGGAATTCCTTCGGTAGTTACACAGAATATTAACTATATCTCGTCTGATACTATAAATGTAGGCGTATCTGTAACACCAAACGCTTCCGTAATCACAGAAAAGGGTATTTGTTATTCTTCTTACGAAACCTCACCTACATATTCTTCACAAAAGATTAACTACAATGATGCCAATAACACATTTGACGTTGGCATATCTTCATTGCAACCTGCTACAACTTATTATGTAAGGGCGTTTGCAAAAGTTAATAACAATGTTTATTATGGTGAGGTGCTGAAAGTATCTACTCCATGTGCTGTTGAGACGCTCTATCCTTATGTTGTTAGCTTTGAAGAGAGCTCTTGTTTGAAGCAGGAGTCCGATCGTTTTCTTGCAAACGCATGGCGCTATGTTGATACAGCGGTTGAAAATGGTGGAATTGACACTGCTTATGACGGGACTAAGTTCGCCTTTGTGAAAAACGATTATTATTCCGGCGGACAGAACATTAAACTTGTTTTAACACCTGTTGATATTTCTGTCCTTTCGCAACCTATGCTGACATTCTATCATGCTCAACGTCCAAAAGGCTCAAATCAAGATGTTCTAAAAGTATATTATAAGGATAATGCAATGGCTCAATGGACTCTATTAACTCAATTCAATTCCGCTGCAAACGATTGGACACAACGTAGCATTGCTTTGCCTGCAGCTTCAAAAACTTATTATATTGCCTTTGAGGCTGTGCTTAAAGGAGGATATGGTGAATGTATTGACAACATTGTAATCAGCGAAGCGGATGTTGCTGCATTTCCATTAGTGCAAACTAACTCAGTATCTTTAATTACGGATGTTTCAACGTCAATTTCTGCAAATGTCTTATCACAGGGACATACTGCACTATTAGAAAAAGGTATTTGTTTTGCACTACATCCTAATCCTACTATTAATGACGAAAAGGTTTCAACAAACGGGAGCATTGGTGCTTACTCTTTGTCTCTTGAAAGCCTGCAACCTTCTACCGTTTATTACGTAAGAGCCTATGCACGCAACGAAGGTGTTGTCGGATACGGACAAGAGATAGCGTTTGAGACACGTTGCCAACGAATATCTAATTTTCCTTATACCCCTTCAATAAATTCTTCCGATACATTGTGTATTGATAACAGTCAAGGCTGGGCTATTGACAATAATAATTCGTCTTATGTTTTTAATGCCACATACGGATTTAATTCAATGTTGGTATTGCCGATATTAAACTTGGAAAGACGGGAAAGAAACAAAATAAAATTTCAGTATAAGCAACCAATAAATTCTGGAAACATTGATACGTTAAAAGTATATTACAAGATAGGAATAGCATCTGCGTGGCAAGTTTTGGGAACGTATTCTACGGCAACATCACAATGGAAAGAAGATTCTATTGATTTGCCAAATCCAGCCGATAATTACTTCTTAGCTTTTGAAGGCAAAGGTGCAAATGGAGGAAGCATATCTATAAAGAATATAACCATTGAATCAATCCTGCAAGTGCCAGTTGTACAAACATCAAACACAGCATTAGCCACATATAACAGTATAGCGACAGGAGGCAATGTGAGTTATGAAGGAGTATCAAGTGTTACATCAAGAGGGATTTGTTATTCAACACATGCTTTACCTACAATAGACGATACAAGAATAAATTCGGGTTCGGGTTTGGGAGAATTTACCATAACGATTTCAAATCTTCTGCCTTTGACTACTTATTATGTAAGGGCGTTTGCACAGAATTCTTTTGGCACAAGTTACGGACAGGAATTTGTTGTTGAAACGCCGCCAACGCCTATTTTTAATAATACAATATCAGGTAACCAATCTTTGTGCGAAGGTAGTGTCGCAGAAAGTGTTATTGGTTCTGTGCCGACAGGGGGAAACGGTACTTTTTCTTATCTTTGGCAGACTGATACAAATGGACAATGGATTACAACAAATGTAGATTATCCTAATTTTATTGTCAGTCAAATATTGCGGACAACGTCTTATCGTAGAATTGTTACGTCAGGGCTTGTAATAGATACAAGTAATGTTGTAACCATAACAGTTTTTCCAACAACAAGAGGAGGTAATGTGTTTAGAGGTTCTGATACGATAACTCTTGCAGATACTGCTGTTATGGAATTACGTGTTAGTGTCGGCTCTGTCCTTTATTGGCAGAGACATAAAGAAAATTATAATTGGGTCAATATAGATAATTCGGAAGGGTTTATTGTTTTCAAAGATGTACCTGATGATATTGGTTATTGGTATTATAGAGCCATTGTGCAAAGTGGAACATGTGATACGGCTGTATCAGGTGTGGAACGTATATATGTTAGCTACCCGGTAGGTTTATACAGTGTTGATACGTCAAATTCAATAAATATAACTATTAATCCTAATCCCGTATCAGCCGAATTGAATATAGTTAGCAATAAAGCATTGATTGCCGATATCTCTATTGTTGATACAAAAGGTACAATAGTAAAATATATGGAACGTGCCTCATTGAAAATCGGCGGCAACGTCTTTGATGTCAGGGATATTAAGCAAGGGTATTATATATTAAAAATCAATAGTAAGGAAATTAATTATCAAAATAAAATAATAGTAATAAAATATTAAATGAAAATGAAACAGAAGTTTTTAACATTGCTTGCATTAGGAGTAATGTTGTGCTCGCAAACATTGTTTGCGGTTCCTGCCAAGCAGGGATTATTAACAATCACTCAGCCCGATGGTACAACTATACAGGTGTATATTATGGGAGATGAAAGAATGCACTTATACAGGACAAGTGATAATTACACTTTGCTATCTAATAGTGATGGTGTGCTGGAATATGCAAAATTAGACGCTAAAGGAAATTTGATACCTTCAGGAATAAAGGCTCATAATCCTCAAGAGAGAACTCTTACGGAAATGGTTGCGTTGAATCAAATAGAAATAAAACTTGACTATTCTTCTTCACAGAAAAAAATGATTAGAGAAATTGCTCGTAAGGTATTTGATGTGCCAAATGAGAATAAAGGGCAGGCAGTGGAAGGAGTAACTATTGGAAGACGTAGGGCTTTGATTATCCTTGTTGCTTATTCGGACGTTGCATTTACTTATACGCAGCAAGAATTTGACAATCTCTTCAATCAAGTTAATTATAACGTAGGTGGCGCATCGGGAAGTGTAAGAGATTTTTTCCTTGCTTCTTCTTTTGGACAACTTGAATTGCTGCCAACAGTGGTAGGTCCATATACTTTGCCTCATGATATGGCTTTTTACGGAGCAAATAATCAATATGGTAATGATGCCAATGCAAGACAAATGATTATTGATGCTTGTACTGCTGCTAATGCAGATGTGGATTTCAAACAGTTTGATGGAAACAACGATGGTTTTGTGGATGGCGTACATGTAATATTTGCAGGACTAGGGGAGGCAGCAGGAGGTGCTCCTAATACTATCTGGCCTCACCGTTCTTCTTTAAATCCTCCTCAATCTTTTGACGGAGTTAGAGTGAAGGACTATTCATGCTCGGCAGAAAAAAGACAGGGAGGTTCTATTGCAGGAATAGGAACAATTGCTCATGAGTTAGGGCACGTATTAGGATTACCTGATTATTACGATACCGATTATGGTGCAAGCGGAGGATATGCTCGTACGCCAGGACGTTTTGATATAATGGATCAAGGCTCTTATAATAACAATGAAAATACTCCTCCTTTATATTGTGCTTTTTCAAGATTAACCTTAGGCTGGATTGAACCTTATGTTTTGGAGGATAGTACCAATATGGATATCACCGTTTTTCCTTTAATAGATAGTAATGAAGCCTTTATGATAAAGACAAGTACGGATGGAGACTACTTTATTTTTGAAAACAGGCAACGTAATAATGTTTGGGATAATTATATCTTTGGTGACGGAGGTTATTCAATGAATTTTAATGGTGGATTGCTTGTTATGCATGCAAATGAGAATATCCCAAACAACAATGATTCTTCCGCACTTAGATTACGCATTGTACGTGCAGACGGAATAGAAAGCGGGTATTATTCGAATTCATGGTATGCTACAAGTATAGATAATGATGTTTATCCCGGTTCTTCTAACATAACAGACTTCTGGGCAAATGACGGAGCAGAACCAAGCGGCTCTCAACATTCAATATTGGATGCAAAGGCTCACGTATCAAACATTGCACGGCTTTCGGACGGCACAATAACATTCAAACTCGGTCAAGGAGCAGCATATTCCAATGAAACCAAAACTTTTGCTGCCACAAACGTAGATTTTACCTCTGCAACTCTTAATGGAAGTGTAACAGTTAATTCAACAAGCGGCAATAATACCATAATAGAAAAAGGTTTTGTTTATAGCTCATCTCAATATCCCACAATAAACCAATCAACAAAGGTTATAGTTGCTGATGCCGCAGATACAATGACAAATAACGTAACAGGATTATCACAAGGCGTAACATATTATTATCGTGCCTACTCAATAAATCAGCAAGGTGTAACATACGGAGGGCAAGAAAACTTTATGACTCTTTCTCCTGCAATCACAAACAACTTTATTGTTGATAGTAATTATGCCGCTTGTCGTTCCGGAGAGGTGCCTACTCTTTCAGGTTCGCTGCCTCAGGGTGGAAATGGCGAATATAAATATGCTTGGTTGCAGAGTACGGACGGCATCAACTTTGTTTATACCGATAATTCGGGTATTAAACAGGATTATATGCCTTCAAAAATGGACAATAATATGTATTTCAAACGTATTGTCTATTCTGCCGACAAGATAGATACGTCTGATGTTAAATTAGTCCCTATTGTAGATAGCACAATAGTAGGTTTTGTTACTGCGGACAAAGATACAATATCAAAAGGAGGCATTGCCGAATTGACTATCTCACAACACGAAGGCAATATTATGTTTTGGCAGAAAAGAGAGTCTTCGGGTTCTTGGGAGATAATCAGTAATACGGTTAATGTCAATCCTTTGGATGATTCATTGAACAATGACGGCACGTATCAGTACAGAGCAAGGATTCAAAACGGAGCATGTCCCGGCAAGATGACTTCCAGTGTAAATGTTGTCGTGGTTGATGGTGTCGGATTGAGCGATGTTGATAACGAAGCAATAGATTTTGATGTTTATCCTAACCCTGCTCACAATGAAATCGCTCTTACGTTCAATGAACAAAAGAGTCGTGTTGATATGTTCATTCTTGATTTGACGGGACGTATCGTTTATCACAAGGATGCCGTGCATAGCGAGCAGAAAATCAACATTTCCGCCATTGCACAAGGCTCTTATTTTGTTGTTTTGCAGTCTAACGGCAAGGTTATAGGCAAGCGACAGATTGTAACGACCAAATAATATCATCTTCATTTAATAAAAAAGGAAGTATCGCAGGATGCTTCCTTTTTTTGTGCGTCTTGCTCAAATATTCCTTCGTTTCATTTTAACCAAAGGCTGTTTGGCTAAAATGAAACAGCCTTTGGTGCGGACGAAACAATGTTTGGTGGAGATGAGACTTTGTATGCGGCGATTTTTTGTTCAAAAAACCATCATTTATCAGCGAATTATAACGGCATTGAGAAGAATCCATAAATTTTAATTTCACTTGCCCAATCCGAAAAATAGTAGTAATTTTGCAATCTCTAAAATTAACAAAATAATTGATATGTATAGCGATTTTCAAACGTACCTCGCAAAAGAGATACAAGGCATAAAAGACGCAGGTCTTTATAAAAACGAACGGGTTATTACAACGCCTCAATCCGTTGCAATAAAGGTGCAGACAGGAGAAGAGGTGCTGAATTTTTGTGCAAACAACTATCTCGGCTTAGCGGATAGCAAGGTGCTGATTGAAGCAGCAAAAAAAGCCCTTGACCAAAAGGGTTACGGTATGTCAAGCGTGCGTTTCATTTGTGGAACTCAGGATTTGCACAAAGAATTAGAGGCGAGAATATCTCAGTTCTTCGGAACGGAGGATGCTATCTTGTATGCGGCATGCTTTGATGCTAACGGCGGCGTATTTGAACCGCTTTTGACCGAAGAAGATGCTATCATATCCGATGCTTTGAATCACGCATCCATTATTGATGGCGTGAGACTTTGTAAGGCACAACGTTTCCGCTATGCCAACGCTGATATGGACGATTTGGAGCAACAACTGATTGCTGCGAAGGATTGCCGCTTTAAATTGATATGTACTGACGGCGTTTTCTCAATGGACGGCAATGTTGCACCGATTGACAAAATTTATGCTTTGGCTCAAAAATACAATGCAATGGTTATGGTTGATGAAAGCCATTCGGCAGGCGTTGTAGGCAAGACAGGTCGCGGCACAACCGAGCAATATAACCTTAGAGGGCAGGTTGAGATTCTTACAGGCACACTTGGTAAGGCTTTCGGCGGGGCTGTCGGTGGTTTTACAACAGGTAAAAAAGAGATTATAGAGATGTTGCGTCAGCGTTCAAGACCTTATCTTTTCTCTAACTCAATTCCTCCTATGATTGCCGCAAGTGGTATTGCTATGTTTGACTTAATAGAGCATTCAAACGAGCTTCAAGATAAATTACACGACAATACGGAGTATTTTGTTGCTAAAATGAAGGCGGCAGGATTTGATATCAAACCAACGCAATCGGCAATCTGTGCTGTTATGCTTTATGATGCAAAACTCTCTCAGGACTTTGCCGCTATGTTGCAAGAAGAGGGTATATATGTAACGGGCTTTTATTATCCTGTTGTGCCGAAAGGTCAGGCGAGAATAAGAGTTCAGATTTCTGCTGCTCACCAAACAAATCATTTGGACAAATGTGTTGAGGCATTTATAAAGGTCGGCAAATCTCTTGGCGTGATTAAATAAACGGAAATAAAGATAAATGAATAAAAGGCGATGTTTGTCGCCTTTTATGTTAAATAATAAAATAAGAAATGAAAAAAATATTGGTTTTAGGTTCGGGAGGACAAATAGGTTCTGAACTAACGGTTAAATTAAGAGAAGTATATGGCAATTCAAATGTAGTTGCAACCGATTTGGATGTCAGTCGCCTTACGGCACAAATCAAAGAAGACGGACCTTGTCTCTCTTGTGATGCGACAAAGGCTGAACAGATTGCGGCAATTGTCAAAGAACACAAAATAGATGCGATATACAACTTGGTGGCTATCCTTTCGGCAACGGCAGAAAAGAACCCTATGTTAGGATGGGACGTTGGAATGGGAGCATTGATAAATTGCTTGGAAGTATCAAGGGAATACAAGGCAGCACTCTTCACTCCGTCTTCCATAGGGGCTTTCGGACCGAACACGCCTCTTAACGGCACGCCGCAAGACACTATCCAACGTCCGCAAACGATATATGGAGTAACAAAAGTTGCAGGAGAATTGTTGTCCGATTACTATTTCAAGAGATTTGGAGTTGATACTCGTTCGGTAAGGTTTCCCGGTCTTATATCTTATGTGGCTCTTCCTGGCGGTGGAACGACAGATTATGCTGTTGATATTTATTATGCTGCCGTTAAAGGCGAGAAATTTGAATGCCCATTGGCAAAAGGAACTCTGTTGGATATGATGTATATGCCAGATGCAATAGATGCGGCAATCAAAATAATGGAGGCTGACCCTGCAAAGTTAATTCATCGCAATTCTTTCAATGTTACTGCTATGCACTTTGACCCTGAGGAGATTTATGCGGAGATTCGCAAGCACAAGCCTTCGTTTGAGATGGTTTATAAGCACGACCCGTTGAAGCAACAGATAGCAGATTCCTGGCCTAACTGGATGGATGATTCCGCTGCAAGACAAGAATGGGGATTTAAGCCCGAATACGATTTGGCAAAGATGACTGTTGATATGCTGGATAAACTTTCTTTGAAATTAAAGTAAAAGTTATAAACGCATTACTTACTTTTACCTATTTATATACAAAAGACGAGGTTGCTTAATTCAAGCAACCTCGTCTTGTCAAATGTAATATTATTATTTTAATGGATTATTTATGTTAGTATAAAAATTCCAAAAAGTATTTACTAATAACTTATCATTAGTTTGAATTCTTATTGTTGAATCTGTTGTTTTTTCTTTTAACCTAAAAAATCCTTTTTGATTACCTGTGCCTTGTTCTAATTTATACTGCATATTATTAGTAAATAATGCTTGTAATAAATCAGATATTGTAGAAGTGTTGTTTGTTATCATTGCCCCATTTGCAATACCTGTTGTAAAATCAACTAACTTTGTTAATGGATGATTATTCCTATAAAAAGTATCTCTTTCAGGACAAAAGAAAATAACTGGTTTTCCTGAACTTAATGACATTGCAGCTTCTGCATCTTTTCCATAACTTTCTTTATCTCCTGCAGTGTAAATCAATGCTTTTGCACATTTAACCATTAAACATTCAAGTATTCCTTTGTCTTCTGTGCATGTTGATGCACTAATAGTTGGGTCAAAATAATTTAATTTTAACTCACTAATGTCAGCACGCTTGAAAATTCTTTCCACATTTTGTGCCATTGAGATAAAATCTTTTTTATTTCTCATAGACGTTGCCACATATACATCCATATCATTAACCAGAGATAAATAGTAATGTGTATTTTTCAATGCTTTCTCTCTTGCCAATTTAAATCTATCTGCTATAGATCTTATTTTTTTATCAATATCGGTATCATTCTTTATTTCATCTTCCATAATCTCTTCAGTAGAAAGTTCAAATGATAATTGTTTATTTTTTGAGGAATAATCAAGTAATTCTTTAATTTTAAATTTCTTTTTTCTTGGTTTTTCCAATTTTAATTTGTGATAATTTTCTTTAAGTACAGAATATATACTTTCACTTGACTCTTCATTTGTAGAATATGTTGCTGCAACCATTTCTGAAATTAAATATCTATCTTCTTGGTCTATTCTTTCATAATCTATATGAGCAGGTCGTTTTGTCATTTCATTAGTATCAAAACGTTTTGATTTGAAAAATTCGCTTATTTCTGTTTTATTTTTACGACACAAATTTCCATAACCTCTATTTATATCTCCAAAAAATAATAACCCATCAACATAAATACGGTATAAACCCCATTTAAGATGATTAAGTTCACTTATTGAATCTAATTTAGAATACTTATTGTTAAATAAATTATTAAATTGAGTTGTTACATATGGATGTTCTTCTGGTGTATTCATCCAATAATACTCAAAAAAGCCCTTACTAAATCCTGGTAATCCTGATAATACAAATATCTGATTTAACTGGGTATAGCGAATAGGTCTTTGAGAAATATTTCCTAAAATTTTGAAAACATCATCTCTTCCTTTTTGACTAAAAATACATTCTATGCCAAAACTATCATCATGAGAAAATAACTCAAATTCTTTTATAATAGTTTCCTTTGTGATTATTTTCTTATCTTCTATATTTTCCATACTTACTTATTTTTTAATTTACTATTGCTATTTTGATTTCCGACCATTGTCCGACATCGCCTTTGCCGTTAAACCAACGAACACGATACCATACCGATTTCCCTTTGTCGGTCATATCATACTCAATCCTCAAAGGCGACTTTGATTCGGTCCGCACCACCTCAAAATCCTTGTCAGCCTTAGGCTCAACACCAACAGAACGAACAACTTCAAAGCCCGTAACTCCTTTCGGTTTGCGGCGGCGTATCTCGTCCTTTTCTTCCGGGTCCGCACTGCCGACAAAGACCAAATGAACCAACTTTTGCGAGAAATCTATCTCAAAAACAGGTATTTCGGTCGGCGGCTCAACGGGCGTTCTCTTTTTGTCGTAAATCGGAAAGCCCAGCAGCCTTTTCACATCGTCCGTAATGGCTGTATTGTACTGAAAGAAACGATGATAGAACTCCCTGTAAATATTTGTCATCTCTGCTTTTGCCAGTTTCTTTTTCTCAAATTGTTGAGGAGTCGCATCACCATTTTTCACAGGCTCATACGCCGTAGTCCAGTTGTTTTTTGCGGTAGTAAAACGCGTCAAATCCTCAAGCGGAAACAACGTTTTCTGTGCCGACATCCAGTTTAACAGAGCATTAACCCTGTCGTCAAACTTACCATCATTGTAGGGGACGTAATCATTTTTAGCAGTCATAAATTTAGTGATTTTTTATTTAACATTAAAGATATTTCTTCAATTGGGAACAATCCATCTCTCGTTGGGATTATTCCATGTCTCGTTCGGAACAATCCTAATGCCATTCGGATTGTTCCTTTTTTCATTGGGAACAATCCGCTTTTGATGCGGAACAATCCGTATGAGACATGGAACATTCTATTTGTCATACGGAATATTAAATTTTGTGTTCGGAAAGGTATATTTTGGAGTATGGGAAGAAGGATTGTCTTGCGGACGTGTAAAACTATGTCGTATAATGCACGGAAAGAGGCTATAAACAGCAAATCTCGGGCTTCGGGACTTTTTACCCCCCCCCCCCAGCAAAATGCCGTCAGGGATAGGGTATGCGGCTTATTTTTAATTCCTGCTTTCGTCATTATTTAGTGTTTTGTTAAACTTTTATATAACCTTTATAAGAGGCTGCAAATATACAAAAAGTTTTTTAATTGCAAAAAAGAGGCTAAAATAAGCCGCTTTTCTTCTTTATATTTGATTTGTTAGGGTCTTCGTTTTGTTTATCCCGTATTTTGTCGGGTTTATTGCGTGGAACAACGCCGACAACTCGTTTCCATTTGCCCTTCTCAAACTTAAAGCCGTTAAACTCATAAGACGCTATATTATATTGAGGCAAGGATTCGAAATCCCCAAACATTGATTGAAGGGAATCATAAACAATCATCATATCACGCTCTATTTCGGTTTTGGATTGAGGGATAATTTTTTTATTACGCTGTGTCTTTTTTGTCAAACGCCGTTCCACAAACTGATTATCGTACCTTAATATAAAATTTGCTTTGGGAGAATATTCAAAAATGCAGCGTTTGCGATTCTTTTCCTTATAGAATACGGCTGAACCGAAGGTTGGTTGCCCGTTTGAAGCCTTTATAGAAATCGGTTCAATGATTTTGCGCTGCGAATATATGTCTTTTCCGTCCCAACCGAGCAAAGTATAATAAGAATTGCCGTCATATTTTGTTGTAATCAACGAATAATACACCGCACCAAACCAATTAGTATCGTGAAGTTTTGCTTCTTCCGGATAAATGCTTTCTTCGCTTTTGTCAAACAGCCGATAAACAAAGTTCTCCTTTTCTTCCGGGTTTGGGACTTGCACGAATCCGAAATTTTCTACTTCTCCGAAATCATTTTTTATGCTCCATGTGTAAATGCGAAAGCGATTATCGGTCGGGCAAAGCACACTTATCCGCATACTATCAACGTTGTTTGAGGTCAATCGCTCAAAAGGATAGGAGAAGCTCTTGGGATAGGTCAAAATATCAGCCATTAAGGCTATGAATTTCTCGTTTGCATTAAATTTTTGATTGTCTATCGGCGCATAAAACATCTCATCCATCAGCGGTTTCAACTGATTCTCAAAATTTTCCATTGCCTGCCTGCTTTGAGCCGAAGAAACCATGACGCATAACGCCATAAAACCAAAAACAAGGCTTCTTTTCTTATTTCCGAACCGCATTTTACCCAAACGTTTCATCGTTCTACCTATTGCAATTGGCGAATACGAACTTCCGCATCAAGGTTTTCCAGCTCGCTTTCAAGAGTCTTTATATCCGTAGGCTCATCTGTCTGTCCGTAATGATAGGGATAGAAAATTTTAGGCATAATTGCTTCCACTGCTTTCACGGCTTGTTCCACCGTCATAGTGTATGGCTGATTTATTGCCAAGAATGCCACATCTGTTTTCCCCTTTAAATCCTTCATTTCTTTGATGTATTCCGTATCTCCGCTGATATAAATTTTTGTTCCGTCAATTGTAAGCAAATAACCGTTGCCCATACCTTTCGGATGAAAAGCAAGATGAGATTTTGTCGTGTTATAAGCCGGCAGAGCCTTCACACCGATGTCGGAAGACAGCGAAATATCGTCTCCATACTTCATTGCAACGCCTTTATTCAAGATATCCACGATTTCTTGGTTGGCAACAATTTTTGTATTCGGCTTCAGCAAATCATTGACCGCTGTTGTGTCAAAATGGTCTGAGTGTTGATGAGTATAAATCAGGAAATCGGCTTTTGGCATCTTTGAATAATCGCAAAATTCGCTTGCCGCATCAACATAAATCGTCTGATTCTTGTATTCAAACAGCAAACTGCCGTGCTTAATGAAGGTTATTTTGATTTCAGAGCCGTTTCTTTTTTTGCTTTTCAGCACATCGGTTTCAAAATTTTGTGCATTCATAATCATAGGTATTAACATCAATAAAGTGAAATAGCGTTTTAATTTCATATCGGATTGTTTTAATATTTCGGAATCAAATTCTGCTACAAAAATACAACTTTTTAATTAGTTATAATCCTGTAACGTTTTGACAAAACGTTTTATTGTGCTTATGAAGTGCCGCATCCCTGTCGCCATACGCTGTTCCGATAAAATGAAAGGCTGTTCTGTCAAAATGAAAGGCTGTTTTATTTTAACCAAACAGCCTTTGGTGAGAATGAAACAGCGTTTCATTTCAGCCATCCTTTATGCTATGTCGGCAAAAGCACAAAACACTGAATTAAAGCAAGTGCCGCACGCACCGAAAGGTTAATTTTGAACGGCTTTATAGCCTTTTGCGGTCAGGATGTCAAGGATTTTTGCCACGAAATCGCCCTGTATCAATATTTCTCCGTCTTTTGCGCTGCCGCCAACGCCACATTTTTGCTTTAATTCTTTGCCTAAATCGGTCAAATCGGCATCCATCCCTATAAATCCTGTGATTAATGTAACTTTCTTGCCTCCTCGCTGTTTTTTATCCAACTTTACGTGCAGCCTTTGCTGATTTGGCGGCAAGGTTTCTTCTTCCTGCCGTTCGGAGGTTTGATATTGGAAATTTTTATTGGTGGAATATACGATTCCGATGGCGTTTTTCGGTGCTTTTTGTGCGTCCTGTGCCGATTTTTTGTCTCTTTTGCTCATGCTTCTTTCGTATTACGGAATTAAAACGTGCAAACTGCGCGGCTTTATGCTGATTCGGATGTCGTTTTCTTCTTCAAAATATTCTCCGTCAAGGTTTATGCCGATTTTTCCATTGTTGGAAATCAATATCTCTTTGGCTTGGAACGATTTTACGTAGGTTGATTGCTCGAAATGCTTGGTAAAAAGAAACGATGCCACAATCGGCAAAAAAGGTATAGGGATTTTTTTTACGCAAATGACGTTTATTTGCCCGTCTGTCAAGGATGCCGACGGTGCAACAAGGGTATTGTAGCCGAATTGCGTGGAATTGGCAAAGCAAATGAAGAGTGCGGTCAGATTATGCGGCACTTTGTCAATTTTTATTGAGTATTTCTTTGGTTTATACAGCGGATAATGAGTAGCAACTATTTGAAAATACGGAATGAAACCGCGTATCTTTGTCGCAGAAAACTCTTTCGCCACCAGCGCATCAAAGCCTATGCCGGCAATGCTTGCGTATATTTTGTCATTTAGGGCAACCGTATCAATGCAAACGGCTTTTCTCTCGTTTATTATTGCGATTGCTCCCCGCAAAGTAAGAGGTATTTTCAGCGTTCTTGCCAATCCGTTGCCGCTTCCTGCTGGTATTATTGCCAAACGGACGTTTGACCCCACCAAACCCTTGACACAATCGTTAATTGAGCCGTCTCCGCCTACTATTGCAACAGTTTGGAACGATTTTTCGCTCACAATATGCTCACAAATCGCTGTTGCATGATGAGCATACTGCGTATAAATTATTTCAAAATCAAATAAGGTTTTGTCCAAATAGCGGTTTATTGCCGCTTCTGCTCGTTTTTGCTTGCCAATACCTGATATCGGGTTGATAATAAAAAGTATTCGTTCTTTCATGCACTATAAAATTATGGAGTAAGCCTGTTTTTTATCAATCTGTTGTTGTATTGTTGTATTATTGCTTGGGTCATGTTGCGATGGAACGCCGTAATATACGGATTTTCCGAAGCAATGTTGTGTTCTAACAAAGGGTCCTTTTCAATATTATAAAGTTCGGTCGGATAGCCTTGACGATATTTGCTCATATAATCGCCTATTGTCAGCATATATTCTTCATTCAGATAATATATATAGTAATTCGGTTTTGTGGAAAAGGCACTTCGTCCGAAGGAGAAGACCTTTTGCGGCACTTTAAGCAAATCTGCCAGCGTTGGAAGTATGTCTATTTGTTGCAAACGCTCATTTGTTACCACTCCATGCTTTAATAAAGGAGAGTAGATGATGATTGGAATTTTGAAAAAGCCCATTTGAGTGCGGTATTCTTTGGTTTGCGTCTGAGAAGAGTGGTCAGTAGTAATTATAAAGATAGTGTTATTGAACCAATCGGTCTTTTGTGCCGATTCAAAGAACCTTTTCAGGGCATAATCCACATATCCGACCGTTTCATGTACTATCATGGTGCCTTTAGGAAAGCGATTCTTGTGTTGAGGCGGTATTTTCCACGGATGATGTGAGGAAAGAGTGAAGACAGACGCAAGAAAAGGTTGCTTAAACGTGCTTAATTTGCCGCACATGTATTGAAGAAACGGCTCATCGTAAATTCCCCAGTTGCCATCGTAGTCTTTCTTGTTGTTATATTCGTTCATGCCGAAATAATTCTCAAATCCTACTTTCTTAGAGAAAACATTAAAATTCATAGAACCATTGTAGCCGCCATGGAAAAAGGCAGTTGTGTAGCCAAAACCATCAACCATTGAAGCAATAGAGCCTAAGGAATTTTCGCCATACTTGGATGTGATGTAGCTTTCTTCCATCAGTAGCGGCAAAGAGGCGATTACCGACGGTATTCCGTCAATAGATTTTTTGCTGTTAGCCATTCCTTGAAATACAATGCTGTTTCGTGCCAATGAATCCAAGAACGGCGTGTATGAAGGGCTGATTCCTTTATTATATACGCCGAAATATTCCGCCGAGAAACTCTCTAATATTATTAAAACGACATTTGTTTTTCCCAATTGGGGCTTTTTAGTAAATAAAGTGTCAGCCCACGTTTGTGATTGCGGCGTATAAATCGGCGAAAAGAAGGTTTGCAGAGTTTTTTCATCAAAATAATTCTGTGGTTCTACGCCTTCTTTGCCGAAAGTGCGGTAAAGAGTGAAAGGAGTGTTGAGAACCAAAGCCGAATTTTGCGTTGAAGCGTACAGACTTGCCTGCATAAGATTCAAAGGTCTCACTTGAAAACCGCCTCTTATTGATAAAAACAAACAGCCTGCAACAATAACGGCTACCAATGATTGTTTGATAATCCATTTCTTTGAATAAAACATCTCCTCCGTGCGATTGCGGCGATGAATCCATCTTAACAGCAGAATGAAAACAGCATTGAGCAAAACAAAAACAAGCACAATCAGCCAGTAATCACGTATAAATTGCGGGATAAGTTCTCCGAAATCGCCGCCTATTCCTAAATAACGCACAATGTCGGAAGTCATCCGTTTGAAAGTAAATCTGTAATATCCCATATCAACACATGACACCAACATAACAAACTCCGTTGCCGCAACATAAAAGAAATTCGCCGTCAAACGATAATATTTGTTTTGCTTTGCTGTTATCGGCAAGAGCATCATAAGCAAATAGGGGAGGAGATAAAGACTCGTTGTAGCCAAAGCATACCTGAAAAAACCGAGCTTTATTTCCATCAGCGCATGAAGACTATCTACGTTGAAAAGACTGCTGTTGATGAGATAGAAAACAACTTGCGTCAGCACAAGCATTAGGATTGCCAGCAAATACTTTAAGATTATTTGCCTGTAAGATGGTGAAATTTTCATGTGTTAGCGTTTTTTAGGTTTGAAACCCGATTCGTTCAGAATGCGATTTGCTTCTTTGCCGATATCTTCGGCTTTGGTTAGAGAGAAAAGGTCTTGTATTGATATTTTGTTTTGCTTTGCATATTCGCAAACAATTCTATAGCCGATGTATTCCGCAACCCGTGCCGGCGAACCTTGCATACCTCTGCTTGAAGGGGCATCAAATAACAAGCCTCTGTACTTTATGGGTTCTTTTTCAAACAAAAGTTTATTTTGAATGAAGTATCCCCAGATGTTTGCCTCGTTTTTTTGACACCATTGCAACTCTTTATCTGTGTATCGCAAGACTTCCTGTTCCGTACAGCCCAATAATTTTTGTGCGGCATAGTTAAATTTTCCGCTTTCAATCATTAACGACAATAAATCTGCGTCTCCGCTCATTGAAGCCAGCGGCATATTTATTGTAGTAACCTGTTTAAGATATGCTTTTATCACATCGGCGGCTATATATGCCGAATCCAGAACTTTACACAAGTATTTAGGAATTTGATTGTAGAAAGGCTTGTCTTTTAATATTGTCATGGCATACCAGTCGGCAGCAATAATTATACAATTTGCGTCCGCATAGACACGTCTCTCGTATCCGGTTTGATAATCTATCGGTCCGCTAATCATAGAGTATATTTTAGGAAGATGAGTCTGCGGATAATTTTTCTGTAACTCTGCAAAGCCGGTATTTAACTTCTTTTCCAGCCAATCAAACGAAGGATACATCTTATTAACCGCTTTCCAGCCCTGTTGCATTATCGTATCGGCAACGGTATTGCTTAAAAGCATATAAAGATTCTTCTTAGGAATATTGGTATCCATCAAATCGCTGTAATCTTTAATCAAAGTATCAAAATAAAGTGTCTGATTAGTGTGTTTTTGTCCGAAAAGAGCCTCGTCAAACCTGATAATCTTAATATTCAAAGGCTTTCCAGTCGTTTTATCAACAAATTTCTCTTCTTTCTTACAGCCGACCAGCAACATCAACAATGCTATTGCCGCCGTTAAACCTCTTTTATACATATTAATTTATGTTTTTAAGGCGACAAAAGTACAAAATTCTTGTCTAATGCGAAGGATGAGTGTGCCGATATCGGCATATTTCGGCACGAATCAATGAATGGAAATAACAAAAGGCTGTTTGTGCGTGTCGCACCGACATTACCTTTTAACAAAAGGCTGTTTCGTCAAAATAAAACAGCCTTTTGTGCGAATGAAACAGCCTTTCGGAAAAATGGAACAGCCTTTCATTTCGGGCAAACAAAATAAGGCAGTTACGATATGAGCGTTTATGCGGACGAAACATAAAAAAGAGCGGACGAATGCCGCTCATAATTTTTTAAAACAATGTTATGTCGCCGTATTTTATTGATATTTTCTCTTGAAAAACCATCTGTCTTTGGCGGAAAGAGAGAAGCCTATGCGGAAGTAGTTCTCTCGGATAAGATTCTCTGCTGTTGTGCCTCTGACACCGTATTCAAATGAAATATTGATGAGCGTTGATGATTTTCTAACGGGCAATCCGAATCCTAAAGCAATGCCGTATTGATTTAATCGTGTGCCGTCACTGCTCAATCGGTCGTTGTCGAAAGCCAGATAGCCGTTATCAAAATTTAATCCCAAGCGATAGGTCATTTGAGAGAGGTAATTGCCGTAAATATTAGGCGTAAATTCCATTCCGAAGCCTACATTAAGACTATTAAGCAAAGGGTCGGAGGATTCATTGGTCTGAAGACGAAAATCAGACCACTTTGTATATTGAGCATCCGCACCTATGAAAAATTTTTGCGGCTTTTCATAAGACAGACCCAAGCCAAAAGATTGCGGAAACTTTATCTTTCCTTTGTAAGACGAATCAACGACAATATCTTTTGTGTATGCAACTCCGTTAGAGACGGTATAGGTGTAAAGAGTCCTTGCATTGTCGGTTTGCAATGAGGCAGGAATTATGTATGAGCCGCCTATGCCGAGTTTATCGCCGTTGTTGAATGTGTGAAAGTATTGAAGCCCGAAATTAAAGTTGAAATTATTGATGTGAAATGTCGTTACGTCTCGACTATTGAACCAATTGCTGTCAATAGGGTAGCGATGAATATTCGTATCCGATGAATGAAACAATGTATCTGTGTTATCAAAGAAAATAAGTGAAGAACCTCTGTAATAGTTGCCGAACATATATTCAATATTCAGCCCTATGTTTAATTTGTCTTTTGGGAATGACAGACTGTAAGAGCCTCCTAAGATTGCCTTGTCAAGTCCTCCGCTGCCGTCATAGCGTTTGCGATAAAAAGTTGAATCATTCACAGACACGGATTCTGACGATGTATAACTTATGTCTGACAAAGGCACAAGGCTAACGCCGAGTTTAAGGTTTTTGTTTATAGGAAAAGCAAATGATATGTGCGATAATGCTCCGCTAAATCCGCTTATAGATGTTTGTGAAGAGGTCAGAGTGAGAAAATCCATATAAAAACCTATGTCAAAAACAAAACTCATTGTATCTATACCTCCTAATGAAGCGGGATTTTTAAGGTTTATGGAATTGTTTCTTGAAAAAGCATAACCAATACCCCCGATTGATGAAGAGAGAGCATTGGTAAATCCATTGGTATTGCCTATTCCGTAACGTGAATAGGGCGAATTGATATTTGTTTGTGCATTTGTTTTTTGCCATAAGCCGCTTGTGATGATTAAAGCGACCAAAAATGTTGTTTTTATCCGTTTTTGCATTGTCCTTATATTATGTTATTCAATTCTTCTAATATTAAATCAAATTCTAATCAGTTTTTATGTTTGTTTTTTGAGATATGAATTCAGTGTTCTTTTACATTGGTATTATATTGTTTCCTCCGAACGTATGCCATTCTTTATTCTGTGGCATAAGAGCAAGGCTAACTCTATTCTTTGTAATAACGATAATTTTGAAATTAAAGTATATAAAGATTGGAATGCCATTTTAAATCCGCAAGAAATACTTTTGTCATAATATTTGTTCTTAATCACATTTGAGCCGTTGAGTACAGTCGCATTATTCAATGTATTATCTTTATATATTGCCAAATTCATCATATAATTCAATCCGTTAAGTGTGTGCAAAGATACAAAAAATGTGATTTTGTAATATTTTGTTATTAAAATGTGTCTAAATAAAAGAGAAAATCATATCTTTGCAAAGAATTTACATAAATAAACTATGAAGAAGATAAGGAGAATATTCGTATTAGCATTTATTATAGTGGTGTTGCAACCTATATGTGTTTTTTCTCAAGTAACCACGACGCAGGTTAATGGTCAGATGACCGCCAAAGAATTAATAGAAGAGTATTTTGTTGGAGAAGGTATTCATGTGAAGAATGTATCTTTCAAGAAAGCCGATACAAATTCATTAATTACGTCTAATCAGATAGGTTATTTTGCTAATGCTGATACTAATGGAGCGAAAATAAAAGCTACACAGGGCATTGTTATGGCAACATCAGCCATTGATTGCAGCGTGGGAACAGGAAGTTCTACTGCAAATAATTCGTGGAATGCAATGGTAGGAACAGCAAGTCAGTATTCACAGCTTTTGGCAAATGTATTGCTTGATATGTGCTTTGCGACTACTTCATCAATGAATAATATAGCAGTATTGAGCTTCGATTTTATGGCAGAAGGAGATGAGGTTTCGTTTCAATATTGTTTTTATTCTGAAGAATATCCAAACTTTGTGTGTAGTAATGTTAATGATGCATTTGGTTTTTTTATTACAGGTCCAACTGAAATATCTGTACCTATGGAGGAGATATTAGGTGGGGCTAATATAGCTCGCATACCAGGTACCGAGACCGACTATTCTTGGGGGGATCCTGTTACAATAAATTCTGTTAATGGAGGAGGACATTCAGCAGTTACTAATTGCAGCAACCCAGGTACTACTATTATATGTATTCCCACAAATACGCAATGGTTTACGAGTAGTAATATAGAAGGATTTGGCAGTTCCTCTACTTATCAAGGGGGGTGCACAAAACTATTAGAGACGAGAAGGGTAACGGTTCGCCCTTGTGTTTGGTATCATTTGGAGTTAGCAATATGTAATGTAGGTGATCAGGCTTATCAGTCCGCTGTATTTCTGCAGGCAAATTCTTTAAAGACTAATAGATTTAGGTTTGACAATATAGCCGAAGGTTTGCAAGGAGGAGGAGACAGGTTTGCCAAAGGTTGCTCTCAAACGATTATTAAATTAAGTCGTAGCACTTATGATAAGCCATTAGCAAAGGCTTTGCTTTTTGCAGGTGATGCTGTCAGAGGGCAAGACTATGAAATTGTTGATATGAGGACAAACACACCAATTACAGGTAATGCAACATCAAGTTATGTTAATTTTAATGAGGGAGATTCTGTCGTTGATTTGCAAGTTCGTTTTCTGGATAGAGACCCTAATGAGCCTGTTGGTAATGAAAAGACCTTGCAGATATATACTGACGATGCTGCAACAATGCCGTGTAGCCCTACAGCTGCTGATACAATCACAATGATTATGTATAAACCTGCCGGAATGCAGGTGCAGATGAGTGAAGACAAGGCTTATTGTAATTATGCGGTTCCAAATGTAGATACTCTGCTATGCAACACATTGAATACTTATGGAGAGGTTGTCTATGAATGGAGTTATGGATATAATCCTTATGACTCTATAAACTATTGCCATTTTGATTCTGCTTCACTGCCTATGGATATTATATTAAAGGTTACTGATGAATGCGCAAGAACTTATGATACTACAAGAACATTTATTGATACCATACATATTATAAAGAACGTCCCTTATATTAAAGCCTTTATTAATGCTCCTAATGATAAGGATACGATAATATGTGAGGGAGACTCCCTACAGATACATGTTACAGAATCGGATAAATATGAATGGTATAGTGCAGGAGGAGACCCGGTTCTTGTGCGGAATTATACTAAACAAAATCCGTATTGCGAGCCTCATCTACCTACTTATATTTATGTCTTGGCAACCGATACTAATCAATGTCAAGCAAGAGACTCTGTTTTTGTTAGTGTTGTTCCTCAGATTAAGGCATCAATGTTATTGAATCCGACAGATACATCATTCTTAGCCCCTAATATTTATTATGAAGATAATACTCCTTTATCAACAGAATGGTATTGGGACTTTGGAGATGGTACGTTTTCTACTCAACAGCAAGGTATGCATACATATACATCAGGCGATACAGGGACGTATAATGTAATGCTTATAGCGAGTAATGAAGCTTGTACGGACACTGCTCGTGGGAAGATTCGTTTATATGAGATGTTTACAATATATCTTCCCACTGCTTTGCTTGCAGGAGAAAATGGTATAAATGGAGTTTTTAGACCCTATGGTTCTGCAATGACATATTATGAACTTAGCATTTACGATCGTTGGGGCGGACGAATGTATTTTACAAATAAATTAGGGGATGGATGGGATGGAAAACGTGCTAATGGAGAATATGCTCCGGAGGGGACATATGTATATGTTTTGAATTATAAAGACGGAAACGGCATTATGCAACTCAAACAAGGTACATTGACACTTGTTCGCTATGATAAGAAATAATAAGTTTATGGTATGGCAGCAATAAGTTTTTGCGTATAAGCATTCTGCGGATGCATATAAAGACTGTCGGCTTCTCCTTCTTCAACAATAGAGCCATTCTTCATCACAATTATTCTATCAGACATATATTTTACTATAGCCAAATCGTGAGATATAAAAATGCAGGTAAAAGAAAATTTCCGTTTAAGTTCGTTTAGCAAATTCAAAACCTGAGCTTGGACAGATACATCAAGAGCAGAAACAGATTCATCACAGATTACTAACTTTGGATTGAGGATTAATGCTCTTGCAATACCGATTCTTTGCCTTTGCCCACCTGAAAACTGATGCGGATAGCGGTCATAATGCTCTCTTTCCAAACCAACCATTTCCAACATCTGCAAAACCTTCTCTTTTCTCTTCGTTTTCTCTCCGATATTATGTACATCCAACACTTCTTTGATTGCTTTGCCGATGGTTAAATAAGGATTTAGAGATGAATAAGGGTCTTGAAAAATAATTTGTATTTGTTGTCGTATATGTTGCATCTGCTTTAATGAAATTTTTGATAGATTGATGCCATCAAAAATTATGTCTCCGTTTAGCGTTTCTATAAGTTGAAGGATACTTCTGCCGATTGTCGTCTTCCCACAGCCTGATTCACCTACCAAACCTAATGTTTCACCGCTATAAATCTCAAATCCGACATTATTAACTGCTGTATTAAGTTTGTATTTTACTGTTAAATTTTTGACAATCAGCAGAGGAGATGCCGTATATATCTTTTCATGTTCTTCTTTTCGCTTTTTATCGCTTATAAGTTCTGTTTTGGTTGTATGATTAATGAAATCGGACACGGAAAGTAGCCTTTCGGGACGACTCTTCTTTGGTGGGCGTGATGCTAAAAGGGCTTTCGTATAAATATGTTGCGGATTGGCAAAAATATCTTCTGCTTTACCCTGTTCAACAATTTCTCCTTTATAAATTACAGCAACACTATCCGCTATTTTTTTTATGACAGCAAGGTCATGACTGATAAAAAGAATGGCAATATTGCGGCGTTTTTGTAAATCTTTCATTAAATCCAGAATAGCCTTTTGAACAGTTACATCAAGTGCTGTCGTAGGCTCATCAGCTATTATCAAATCAGGTTCGCATGCAATAGCCATTGCTATCATTACTCTTTGCTTTTGTCCTCCTGAAAGCTGATGCGGATAAGATTTGAAAATTCTTTGAGGTTCAGGCAAAAGGACTTCTTCAAAAAGGCTTAACACTTTTCTCTTTATCTCTTTGCATGACAAAGTTGTGTGATTGTTTAAAACTTCTGCCACCTGCTTGCCGCAACGCATAACAGGATTTAGAGAACTCATAGGTTCTTGAAAAATCATTGCAATGCGGCGTCCGCGAATATCGGAGTAAGTTTTTGAGGATTTAATACCCAATAAATCAATCTCTTTATAAACATTAAATAATATTTGTCCGCTATCTACCCTACTGATTTTGGCAGGCAATAAGCCCATAATTGCCAAAGAGGAAACAGATTTGCCGGAACCGGATTCTCCCACAAGACCCAATATTTTGCCTCTTTCAACAGAAAAGTTTATTCCTTTGATAGTTTGCTGCCAAGTGCCTTCATTAAAGAAAGAAATACGCAGGTCTTTGACATCTAAGAGAGGATAGTTGTTTTTTAAATCGGAAGCCATCAGTATTATGTTTTTATAAAGCAAAGGTATAAAAAAGTCAAAAGTCAATGGTATAGCACAAAAAAAGTATGGGGAATTTGCATATTTGGAAAAAACAATGTACTTTTGCAAACGAATTTAAGGGTTATTAAACACAATGTCCCGTGGTGTAATGGTAACACAACTGATTTTGGTTCAGTCATTTCAAGTTCGAATCTTGACGGGATAACAAAGGAAGGAGTAATTATTAGTTTATAATAATTACTCCTTTTGTTTTATACAATAAAAATAATAAAACAGAGTTTTATTTAAGATATAAGATTAAAAGAAGAAATATTTATGAAACATTATTTGACTATAATTATTTGTTTGATTTTTTGTATTGATGTTTTTGGACAATCACTCAATTATACGGATACATCAGTCTTGGCAAGTGGTTCATGGTATGCAATAACTGTTCCTCAAAGCGGAATATATAGATTGGGACGAGAGGATTTTAAAAAATTAGGAGTTCCTGACGATTCTATCAATTTTGATAATTTGACAATATGGGGACAAGGTGGATTTCGTATACCAAATAGTGCGGTGGATTATTATGGAAGTGATTTGACAGAAAATGCAATCTATGTGAATACTCAGGGGAATCCCTATGCTCTTTTCTATTCCGATGGTAATACTCGTTGGATATATAATAAGGGAACCAATAATTATGATTTTGAAATCAACCCTTATACAGATGTTACTACTTATTTTGTATGCTTTGATCCTGATAAAGGACAGAAAAAGCGAATTGAAATAGAGGATATGCCAAGTGGTAATAGTGATTATAACGTTGATTTTGTAAGAGAGGTGTTTTTGCATAATAGAGATTTGGTCAATCCTGCCGGACAGGGTGAGTCATTTTATGGAGAAAGCCTTTCACATCTTGCAGATACATTAAAAATACCTATAAATCTCATAGATTTTGTCCCGTCTTCTATTGCCAGAGTTAAATTCGCTGCCGGTTCAACGAGGACAGGGGAAACAAACGTTCTTACTTGTAAGTTTAATAATGCGATTGTAGCTTCATTTAATATAGTTCAAGTAGACCCTGAAGATCCTTCATTCGAATCGCAAAATGCAGCAGGAGCGACACAGCCACTTTCACGGACTAACGATACGGCTGTAATTATATATAAACCCGGATCAACAAGAGATAAAGCAAACCTTGATTATATTCTTGTGAATTATGATAAGTATTTACGGTTTAGAAATATGCCATTGGTATTTAACGCTGTTAAGGGAATAACAGAGAATAAGATAGCAGAATATCATATAACTAATGTAAATCAGTCAATTAAGGTATGGAATGTGTCAAATCAGACAGATGTAAAAGAAATTCAACCTTCGTTCTCATTAGATACGGCAATTTTGAAATTAAATACAAATTCATTGCAAAGGATTATTGTTTTTTCTGGAGCGAATTTTCCTTCTCCTTCATTAAAAGGTAAGGTGGAAAATCAAAACCTTCATTCTTCCCAACCGGCAGATTTTGTTATTATCACAGCACCGGAGTTTGTTAATCAGGCAGATAACTTAGCCGAATTACATCGTATTTATGATAGCATAAATGTAATGGTAGTTTTGACAACACAGATTTACAATGAATTTTCATCTGGCAACAAGGATTATTTTGCTTTTAGAGAATATTTGCGTATGCTTTACAAGAGATATTCTCCTTTGGGTATTCAACCAAAGAATGTCTTACTTTTTGGAGACGGTACATATGACAACAAAAATATATTAAAATATAATAATAATTTTATTCCTGTTAATGAGAATGATTCAGCGGCAGATGTATCTATATCATTGTTAGATGAATCAGATACGTTAAAAGCCTGCATTGGTGTAGGTAGATTTACCGTTAATGATACGAATGAAGCAAATCTTATTGTAGATAAATGTAGGCGATATTTGCTCAAAGAGGATTTAAGAGAGAGTAATAATTATATTATTAATGATTGGAAGAATTATTCTGTTTTAACGTGTGATGATAATGATAAAGGAGAAACAGGATTTGTGAGTACAGCAGAAGCGGCTTATGATTCATTGGTTAGTGGTTTCCCTATGATGAATGCCTATAAAGTTTATTCGGATGGATACACACAGCATAGTTCATCTGGCGGCTCAACATATCCTGATGCTACAAAAGCCATAAATAATCGTATGAAGAAGGGAGCATTAACCTTTAATTACGTGGGACATGGCTCAGAGGATCATCTATCAAGTGAGCGTTTGGTAACAATAGCCGATATAACAAGTTGGACTAATTATAATCAATTAACATTATTTATAACCTCTACATGTGAATTTACCAAATACGATATGGTAGATAAATCTTCTGGTGGAGAACATGCTTTTTTGTCTCCAAATGGATGTGCGATAGCTCTTGTTTCCTCTCCTCGACGGATAGCTTCCCTGCCTGAAGTAAATGCAAGATTTCATAAGATATTTGTTGAAAAACAAGCCGACGGGAAACCTCTTACTTTTGGTGAAGCATTTGCAAAATGTTACAATTCGGGTAGAATGAGTACTGATTTTGTATTGATAGGAGATCCTGCTTTGAGATTGAATATTCCTATGTTTAATGTTCATACTAAGACCATTAATGGTTTTAATGTAGAAGATACTCTGACAGCAACAAAAGATACGATACGTGCTTTGTCACAAATGAGTATTACAGGGGATATTAGAGATTATGCCGGTAACGTTATAACAAATTTTAACGGCAAAGTAGTTATAACACTATTTGATAAGGTAAAAAAATCTAATCTATTAGATAATGAAGGGCGCGGTAATCCTGCACAATTTGAACAACAGAACAATATTATTTACAAGGGAACAACAGATGTTATCAATGGAGAATTTACTCATACCTTTACTATTCCTAAGGATATAGCACGTAATTATGGACAGGGTAAATTAAGTTATTATGCAAAGACAGACAGTATTGATGCGTCAGGATATACTCATTGTTTTATTGTAGGTGGAATTGATCCTAATGCTTCTATTGATACAACTTATCCTACAATAAGACTATATATGAATGATACAAATTTCAGAACAGAAGGGATAACAGATGAAAACCCTGATTTGTTTGCAATAATACAAGATTCCATTGCTATAAACACTGTTGGCAGCGGGTTGGGACACGATATTATAGCTCGGCTTGATAATGCTGCAAATACATTTGTGTTGAATGATTATTATGAGGTTGATGCGGAAAATCCCAATAAAGGGTACATACGTTTCCCATTTACTAATTTGCAAGACGGGAAGCACACTTTAAGTCTTAAAGTTTGGAATATATTTAATTTTTCTTCTGAAAAAACAATAACATTTTATGTCAATAACGGAATAGAACCTGTTTATACAAAATTAATAAATTACCCTAATCCTTTTACAGAATATACGACCATAAATATTGAGCATAATCAACCTAACAAAATTACCGAAGCAACAATTTATATCTTTGATATATCAGGGCGAGTAGTAAGGAGATTACCGGCAACACCGTATATATCCGCCTATACTATTGGTCCTTTACAATGGGATGGCACTAATGAAGGAGGTTCTCGCCTTAAAGATGGTTATTATGTTTATAAAGCAGTTCTGCAAACAAGTGATGGTGAGGTGCATTCTGCCGGACAAAAAATGATAATTTTTAATCGCAACAAATAATAAAAGCAAACTAAATACGTTTAAGTATCTCACAAAACAAATAGAATAATGAACAAAACAAAAATTGCAATATTAATTCTGACTATTTCATTTATAGGTATTACTAATCTGAAAGCACAAATAGGTACAATATTACCTGGTGAAGACCCTACTTCTCAAATTGGACAACAGATTACTGAATCTTCGAGACCTATCTTAACGGGTGTTCCTGTTCTTTTAATATCGCCTGACTCTCGTGCGGGTTCTATGGGAGATGTTGGTGCGGCATCAAAACCGGATGCTAATTCTATCCATTGGAATGCGGCAAAATTAGCTTTTACACAAAGTAAAGCAGAAGTGTCATTAACTTATAGTCCATGGTTGCGTAATATTATAGATGATATATCTCTTGCTTATTTGTCGGGATATTATAAAATTAATGACAGGAGTGCATTAGGAGCATCTTTGACTTATTTTTCTCTTGGAGATTTAAACTTTGTTGATCAGCAACAAAATCCAATTGGGACATATAATCCGAACGAGTTGGCAGTTGATGTGGCTTATGCAATGAAACTTTCCGATAAATTATCCGGTTCCGTTACCGGTCGCTATATTCGTTCCGATTTGACACAAGGACAAATGGTAGGGACAACAAAAACACACGCTGCTCAATCAGCTGCTGCAGATATAGGACTATATTATGAGAGTGAAATAAGAGGTGAATTGCCGTCTTCATACGCATTGGGCTTACAAATATCTAATTTAGGTGCTAAAATATCTTATTCGGACAATATGGATAAAGAGTTTTTGCCTACAAATTTAAGGATAGGAGGTCGCTACACAAAAAACTTTGACAGATTTAATGAAGTTTCCTTTATGTTGGATTTTAATAAACTGCTTGTGCCTTCGCCAGCTGTTTATGATGATAGCACAGGTACAATATATGGAATGGATAATAATGTAGGCATATTGCAAGGGGCTCTTCAATCTTTTTACGATGCTCCTAACGGCTTTAAGGAAGAAATGCAGGAGATTTCTATTTCTGCCGGTGTTGAATATTGGTATAATCATATTTTAGCAGTAAGAGCAGGATATTTTTATGAGAATGCGAAGAAGGGAAATCGTCAATACCTAACGTTTGGTGCAGGCATAAAATACAATGTACTTAAAGTAGATATATCATATTTGGTAACAACCTCACGAGTTAGCAATAATCCGTTGAAGAATACTTTTAGGTTGTCATTAGCATTTCAGTTGTAGTTATGAAATATCGTGTCGGTATAGGATATGATGTTCATAAACTTGCATCAGGACATTTGCTTGTTTTAGGAGGTGTTAATATTCCTTCGGATAAAGGTTCTGTCGGGCATAGCGATGCTGATGTTGCATTGCACGCAATAATTGATGCAATGCTTGGTGCTGCTGCTATGCGGGATATAGGCTTTAATTATCCTGATACTGATAAGGCATACGAAAACATTGATAGTAAGCAACTCTTGCTTGATACATATAGCAAGATACAAACGAAAGGCTTTAGGATAGAAAACATAGATTGTGTGATTGCCTTACAAAATCCTAAAATTTCAAAATATATTCCGCTTATGCAGCAAACCATTGCGGCATTACTAAACATTGATACGGAGGATGTGAGTTTCAAAGCCACTACAACCGAACATCTTGGCTTTGAAGGCAGAGAAGAGGGTGTTAGTGCTTACTCCGTGTGTCTTCTTTCCAAATAATATTTTTACGAATCGCTGTTTCTATAATTTAGGACCTGCATTCATAAGAGATTTCCCTAATTCGGTATCTGTGAATTTTGAGAAATTATTTATGAAACGTTGTGCCAAATCTTTTACTTTGTCATTCCAAATATCAGCAGAAGAGTATGTGTTGCGAGGGTCAAGAATTGCCGCATTTACATTAGGTAAAGCAGTCGGTATAACAAAATTAAAGTATGGAATAGTTAGTCTTTGCGATATATTATCTATTGAGCCGTCAATGATAGCATCAATTATTCCTCTTGTATCTTGTATTGATATACGTTTGCCGCTTCCGTTCCATCCGGTATTTACGAGATACGCCGTAGCACCTGATTCCTTCATTCTTTTCACTAATAATTCTCCGTATTTTGTCGGATGTAAAGAAAGAAATGCCGCACCAAAACATGCTGAAAAGGTCGGTGTCGGTTCTGTGATGCCTCTTTCCGTACCTGCAAGTTTGGCTGTAAAGCCCGAAAGGAAGTAATATTGGGTTTGTTCAGGCGTTAGAATTGATACAGGCGGCAGCACGCCAAAAGCATCCGCAGAAAGAAATATAACTTTCTTTGCTGCCGGTGCTTTGCTCACAGGTTTAACTATATTGGTGATATGTTCAATAGGATAGGAAACTCTTGTATTCTCCGTAATGCTCTTGTCTGCAAAATCAATCTTGCCATCTCTTTTATCAACCGTAACATTCTCCAATAAAGCATTGCGGCGTATGGCATTGTAAATATCAGGCTCTGCTTCTTTACTAAGATTAATT
Source organism: Bacteroidales bacterium (assembly GCA_031263015.1). GTDB lineage: Bacteria > Bacteroidota > Bacteroidia > Bacteroidales > P3 > JAISGN01. The sequence continues at coordinate 90,653 of JAISGN010000016.1, read as the reverse complement.
ACTTTGGCATAACAACCACCTTCAAAATTGAAAACTCCATCATCGTCCCAGCCGTGTTCATCATCACCAATTAAAAGTCTTTTAGGGTCGGTAGAAAGAGTAGTCTTACCGGTGCCTGAAAGCCCAAAAAATATTGCCGTATTTTGATTGTTAAGGTCGGTGTTGGCAGAGCAATGCATTGATGCTATGCCTTGTAACGGCAGAAGATAATTCATATATGAGAACATACCTTTTTTCATTTCGCCTCCGTACCATGTGTTGAGGATTATCTGCATTTTCTCCGTCAGATTAAACGCAATAGCCGTCTGACTATTTAAACCCAATGCCTCATAGTCATCAACTTTTGCCTTTGCCGCATTCAAAACTACGAAATCCGGTTCTCCATACGTCTTTATTTCATCTGCTGTCGGTCTTATAAACATATTCTTTACAAAATGAGCCTGCCAAGCTACTTCCGTAACAAAACGAATCTTCAATCTCGTCGCTTCATTTGCACCGCAAAACGTATCAACAACAAAAAGCCTCTTTCCGCTTAATTGTTTCGTTGCAATATCTTTCAGTTTCAGCCATACATCTTGCGTAATAGGCTTGTTATCGTTGGGATATTGCTGAGTATTCCACCAGATAGAGTTTTCGGTTACGGCATCCTTCACAAAATATTTGTCTTTGGGCGACCTGCCTGTGTAAATCCCCGTCATAACATTGACCGCACCGAGTTCCGTTAATTGTCCCTGTTCATAACCCGTAAGATTGGGCTGTGTTTCTTCTTCAAACAATTGTTCAAAGGAAGGATTATAAACTATTTCTTTATCCGTTTTGATATTATATTTCTCCAGCATAATAATAATTTTTAATGTATCGTTAATAAATTGCAGCTGATAGTTGTCCTATTCTTTCATATTATGAAAAACATTCACCACATCTTCATCATCTTCCAGTTTGCCGATAAGTTTTTCCACTTCCTCCTGCTGCTCCGGTGTTACTTCCTTATAATCATTGGGTATCCGCTCAAAAGAAAACGTTTTAATCTCAAATCCGTTATCTTCAAGATATTTCTGAACGGGACCAAACGCCGTAAAGTCCGCATAGATGAATATTTCTTCGCCATCCTTAAAGCATTCATCAACGCCGAAGTCAATCAATTCCAGTTCCAGTTCCTCCATATCCAGCCCATCCTTTGCCGCTACCTTGAAATTGCATTTGCGTTCAAAAAGAAAGTCCGTCATACCGCTTGTCCCCAATGAACCGTCGCAACGATTGAAAGCCGCTCTCACATTCGCCACCGTTCTTGTCGGATTATCGGTTGCGGTCTCAACCACCACAGCCACTCCTCCTGCCGCATAACCCTCATAAGTTATTTCCTTATATGCAGTTGTGTCCTTATCGGTTGCTCTTTTTATAGCCCTTTCAACATTTTCTTTTGGCATATTTTCCGTTTTGGCATTATGCATCAGCAGCCGCAGTTTGGAGTTGCTGTTCGGGTCTGCACCGCCTGCCTTGACAGCCATTTCAATTTCTTTTCCCAAACGCGTGAAAACACGTGCCATATTGCCCCATCGCTTTAATTTACGGGCTTTTCTATATTCAAATGCTCTTCCCATTATTTTAATATTCTGATTTTTAAAGCCGCAAAATTAACTAAATTCCCTCAATTGATAATTGACTTTTTTAAAATTCTTCACCCGCCCCCCTCATTTTCAGATGTGGAAACAGAATAATTAAGGGTTAATTTTTCGTTTTAACCCTTAATTGTTAGAAATTAACCTCTAATTTCTACGAATTCACCTCTAATTTCTCCAAATTAACCCTTAATTGTTAGAAATTAACCTCTAATTTCTCCAAATTAACCCTTAATTCCCACAAATTAACCTCTAATTTCGACAAATTAACCCTTAATTCTCACAAATTAACCTCTGATTTCTCCAAATTAACCTCTGATTTTTGGACTTTCACGGGTTGAAAAGCGGTTTGATGATTTTTATTTACCTTTGCCGACACTGAAAATATATAATGATATGGGTATTGTAAAAATTGAAGGGATGAAATTTTACGCTTTTCATGGTTGTTTTGAACAGGAAAGCGTGATTGGGACGAATTTTAGTGTTGATTTGGAGTTTGAATACGAGAGCGAGGCGGCTCAAAACAGCGATTTGATAGACGATGCCGTGAATTATCTGGATGTATATCAGGCGGTAAAGCAGCAAATGGAAATTTCATCACATTTGATTGAGAATGTGGCAGAGCGGATAGTTAGGGCTGTTTGTCAAAGGTTTAAGGTGAAAAATTGTAAGGTGAAAATCTCAAAACTTAATCCCCCTTTGGGAGGTCAGATTGCTGCCGTGAGCTTTGTGTGTGAGGCTTCGGCGAGCGAAAAACTCAGTCCAAACCACCCACATTAGAAAAATAAATACGTACATGAAGGGACGCCCAACCCAATCGTGAAGCGGCTGAAACCAGTTCGGATAATGTATCAGGATGACTGTCAAGCCGACAATTCTGACAACGTTCAGCACTATGATGACAAGGCAACAGCACAGCCAATAGACCAATCGTTTCCACCAGTTGCCCCTCACAAGAAGCATAAAGATAAATACCTGCATCATCTGCTTAATGCCCGAGCAGTCATGGACGATTGTCATTGAGCGGAAGAAGCGCTCTATGCCGTTGGCGTCAATGTAGTAAAACCAGAATGTGCGTCCGTGTATTAAAAAGTCGGTATCAAAAAGGCTCATAACCCAGCGGGAGATGTTGAAGGCTATGTTTGTGAAGAAGTCAAAAACTTCGTATGTGAAGGGTCCGAATAGCCAGAAATTCATATCCGAATACCAGTAAAGGATATGAAATATGACGGTCGCTAACATAAATAACAATATGTCGCCGAGAGATTGTTTCTGCTTCTTGTTGAGTTTGGAGAAAACAGCCTTTGTCAGTTTCATTTTGCAAAATTACAAAAAAAGTTTGTACAAAACTTTGATTTATTTGCTATTTAAATTTGGTTAGATGTGTTGGGATTATGGTTTTGTGGATTAAATACGGGATTGGAATACAAAAAATAATTATTATTTCCGATGAATGTGTCTTTGGCACGCTTTTTGATATTGTATTAACCGTTTGAAATTATACAACTAACTATAAATACAATGACAACGATACAAAAAATAACATTAACGATTTTGGCGATGACGATGTTTCTATCCGCCAATCTGTTTGCACAGGATAAGCAGGGCAATGCAGCCAAACGAAAAGCAGTAACGCTCAATGGTAAGGTTATTGACGCAAATAATTCCGAGCCTTTGATGTATGTGAATGTGATATTGCTCAATCCGAAAGATTCTTCACTGGTTAGCGGCGGCACAACTAACGAAAAGGGTTTGTTTTCTTTTGAGACAAAGTTGGGTAAGTATATTATGAAAGTGTCTTATATTGGTTATAAGGACATTTTTCGTGATATTGAGTTGAAAGAAGCGGCAACAAATCTGGGAACACTTCAAATGACATCTAAAGCAACTAATCTTGGAGCGGTTGAAGTCTCTGCTCAAAAATCTATGATGGAATATCAGTTGGATAAACGTGTGATTAATATAGACCAAAACATTGTTACCGCAGGTGGAGATGCTACCGATGTGTTGCAGTCGCTGCCTTCCGTGTCGGTTGATGAGGATGGCAATGTTACATTGAGAGGAAATTCTAATGTTAAGGTGTTAATAGACGGCAAACCTTCCGAACTTTTGGGCAATGACCTGGCTACCGTTCTGCAACAGATACCGGCATCAACTATTGAGTCGGTTGAAGAAATTACTAACCCTTCCGCCAAATATGACCCCGAAGGTATGAGTGGTATTATCAACATAAAATTAAAGGAGAAAGAAGGTCGCGGCTTGCAAGGTAACTTTTCCGTTAGCGGAGGTTCCGCATTGCAAAAACTTACGCCCCGTTCCAATGCTTCTTTCGGGATAAATTACTCAACAAATAAGTTTGCTCTTTTTGCACAGGCTGACGGACGTTTTTCAACACGTGCAAATAAAAATGACGGGCTTAAATTCCTGTTTTCTCACGACACAAATATGTTCAGTAATATCATTCGTTCGCAGCGAAAAGGTCAATCGGAAAATCTTAGTGGTGGAATAAAACTCGGAGCCGATTGGTACATAAATAAAAAGAATACCTTGACATTTACGTATGGCGGTCGTATGTTCGGAAGTCTTAGTGATTGGGACACGATTAACAATACGGATTTGTTTCTTGCCGATAGCCCGAGAGAAGTGCTTGAAGCGGATGATGAAAGTCGCAATGGGCAATTTCATAACTTTGCAATCAATTACACAAAGAAGTTTAGCAATCCGGAACAGGAACTAACGTTAGACGCAAACTACAATATCGGATTGTTTGGTAATGAAAGCACTCAATTGATGGATTATTCATTCATTTCCGATTATGAGAAAAAGGACGAAAGCGAAAGTAGGTCAAATCGTGCAGTGGTTATGTTGGACTATGTTCATCCTTTTTCTAAAAAAGCCCGCTTAGACGTCGGTTATAATCTCAATTACTCGTTTGGAAACTCCTATCAGGATTATTTTATTAATGGAAACTCACAACGAGATGATGCTATGAGTTACACTTACAATAATGACGAACAGATACATGCTATTTACGCAACGTTTGGGTACAGTTTCAACGATAAACTCTCTGCTCAAGCCGGATTAAGAGCAGAGGTGTTCAGCAGTAACGGCACAAGGAAGATAATAAGCGACACTGCCGTTAAATTTGAAACAGATTATAATTCTCTTTATCCTACTCTGCACCTGTCTTATGCCTTTACCAAAACACAATCTGCACAAATAAGTTACAGCAGAAGGGTTAATAGACCAAGAGGTTGGGATTTATTGCCGACAGTTGATATTTCCAATCCCGAACAAATACGTTTGGGTAATCCGGATCTAAAACCGGAATATACGGATGCCTATGAATTGGGTTATTCGGTCATTTTCCCAACGACAACCATATTTGCATCTGCTTATTACAGGCAAACCAATGACAGAATTACTTGGTATAATTTTTTATGGAATACAGCCAATGCACACGATTATGGTTTTGATTGGGCATTAGCAATTGCCGGCGACGAGGTAGATAAAGGGAAATTGGCAATGACATCTATGAATATTACCAAGAGTTATAATTATGGATTGGAATTGATTATTGACCAGCAGATAGCAAAATGGTGGAAAATAAATGTAAGTGGTAATCTTTTCGGAAACTATACCGATGGTTCGGCTCTTGGTGCGGCTGAGGTGAAATCACTTAATTGGGATGTGAAACTAACTTCAACCATGACCTTACCTCATGACTGGAACATACAACTTTCTGCCCAATATTTGGCACCGCAAAAGACAATACAGGGAGATAACAAGGCTATGTATTTTGCCGACCTTGCCGTGCGTAAATCATTTTGGAATAAAAAGGGAAGCCTTGCTTTGAGATTTAGCGATATATTCAATACGCGCAAACGTGTCGGGCGTACTTTGACAGATGATTATTTCAATTTTTCATATCGTAAGCCTTACAGCCAAAGCATAAATCTTACATTCTCTTATCGTTTTGGAGAAACCAAACCAAAGCAAGATACAACAAAACGCCGTAATAATCAAGAGAATCAAGACAATAGCATAATGGAAAGCGGAGAATATTATGGCGAATAGCGGTAGTGATGAGCAGTTGTTCTGCATTATTCGCCGCAAATATGTTTCCGCAACACCGGAAGAAAGAATCCGTCAGAATATAGTGGCGTATATGATAGACAATATGCACTATCCGCAAAATCTTATCTCCGTTGAGGCTCGTGTTATGGTTGGAAAACTTGCCAAACGTTATGATATAGTTGTTTATGACAGGAATATGAAGGTATGGCTTTTGGTAGAATGCAAGCAAAGCGATGTAAAACTTTCTCAAAAGGTGCTTTCACAAATTTTAAGTTATAATATGACTTTGCAAGCCCCTTATTTGCTTATTACAAACGGCATTAGCAATGTTTGCATATCGGTTTCGGACAGACGTCAATTGACTTCATTGCCCCAATACCCTGCAAAAGAATAGATTTATTTAACAAGATTTTGATGAAAAGTCGTTCGGCGGGAATTATTCATTAAATTATTTTTATAAGAGGCTGTTTGTCCGTGTCGGACTGACATTATCTTTTTTTGAAAGGCTGTTCCATTTTTACGAAACAGCCTTTCATTCGCACGAAACAGCCTTTCATTTTAGCCATATCTATTGTTTTGATTTCTAATACAGGTATCCTTAAAATAAAAAGGGCTTCCGAATGTTCGCAAGCCCTTTTGGTAGTAATTATATGAAACGTTATTTATTCACTTTAAACTTTGTAACGCCGTTTTTAATGAAATCAACGATTTGATTAGCCGCTGCCAAACCCGCATTGACGTTTGCTTCCGATGTTTGTGCCCCCATCTTTTTAGGAGTCGCAAAATAGCGAGGAGCAAAAGCCATAAGAGCATCATTATTGCCGGCAGCAATGTCCGTAATGTACTTTAAGTCGGTGCGTTCCGCCAGAATCTTTTCCATATCTGCTTCATTTATCACTTCCTTACGGGCAGTATTCACAAGACATGCTCCTTTTGGCATCAACGAAAGAAAATTGTAATTAATGGATTCTTTGGTTTCAGCCGTTGCAGGGATGTGTAATGACAGGTAATCGCTGTTAGAATACAATTCTTCAAGATTCTTGGCAACTTTTACGCCGTCTTTTGTTATTGCTTCGGCAGGAATAAACGGGTCAAATGCTATTATATCCATACCTAATGCCTTTGCCTTTTGAGCAACAAGCCTTCCGACATTACCATAGGCGTGAATGCCAAGACGTTTGCCACTTAACTCACTGCCGGTTGCAGGAGTAAAGCAGGTACGAGCCATATAAATCATAAAACCTAAGGCTAACTCCGCTACAGCGTTTGAATTCTGTCCGGGAGTGTTCATAGCAACGATTCTTTTTGCCGTACAAGCGTCAAGATCCAAGTTATCATAGCCGGCACCAGCCCTTACGACAATTTTTAATTTGCTTGCCGCATCTATAACCTCCTTTGTAACTTTATCGGAGCGGACAATCAAAGCATCAACGTCAGTAACAGCAGCATAGAAGTCCTTTACATCGGTATATTTCTCCAATAACGCCAATTCAAAGCCTGCTCCTTCAATGATATTCCTTATACCATTGACAGCAACGGGTGAAAAAGGCTTATCGGTTGCGATTAAAACTTTTGTCATTGTGGTTTAAGCGTTTTGTTTTTCAAATTCCTGCATACAAGCAACCAATGCCTGAACACTTTCCAAAGGACAGGCGTTGTATAATGAAGCACGGAAGCCACCAACAGAGCGATGACCCTTAATGCCTATCATTCCTTTTCCTTTAGCAAAAGCCATAAAATCATCTTGCTTGTTTTCATAGCCCGGAGCCATTACCCAGCAAATATTCATTATTGATCTGTCTTCCTTAACGGCTGTTCCGACAAACATTTTGTTGCGATCAATTTCATTATATAAGGTATTAGCCTTTTCGGTGTTTATTTTGTGCATTTGTTCAACGCCGCCTAATGATTTAACCCATTTCAATGTTTCGTGCATAACAAAGATGGCAAAAACAGGAGGAGTATTAAACATTGATTTGTCTTTGGCTTCTTTGCCTATGTGTGTTCTGTAATCAACCATTGTTTGCAAAGGTCTATCTACTTTGCCCAATACATCACGGCGAACTATAACAAAAGTAACACCGGCAGGTCCAACATTCTTTTGAGCGCCGCCATAAATCAACGCATACTTTGAAACATCAACCGGACGAGACATTATATCGCTGCTCATGTCGGCAACCAGATTCACAGGACAATCCATATCGGTTTTAATCTCTGTTCCGTAGATAGTGTTGTTTGTTGTTATATGAAAATAATCAGCATCGGTCGGAATAGAGTAGCCTTTCGGAATGTAGGTATAGTTCTTGTCTTCGGATGAAGCCACAACTTCTACATCTCCATAGAACTTTGCTTCCTTTACAGCCTTCTTTGCCCAAACACCTGTTTGCAAATACGCTGCTTTTTTGCACAATAAATTTGCAGGAACGGTGAAGAATTGTGTTGAAGCACCGCCTCCGAGAAATAAAACATCGTAATTATCCGGAATATGCAAGAGTTCTCTCCATAATTCTTCCGTTTCCTTCATTATTCTCTCCCAACCGGGCGTGCGATGTGAGATTTCCAGCAAGCCGATTCCCGTATTGTCGAAATCTCTTATAGCCTCAATAACGCTTTCTATTGCAGGCTTTGGCAGAACACAAGGTCCTGCGTTAAAGTTATGTACTTTTGTCATTTTTTTATTAATTATAATTTATAAATCGTTAGATTTGAGGCTGCAAAGATATGAAAAAGTATTTAATCAAGTTAGAAATAAATATACTTTTTAAGTTTATGATGCAAAATACCGATGTTTTGTGGTGCTTTTTAATGAAGTCTCTCAAATAGGTTTTGATACCGTCATACCCTTTACAAGAATAACAAAAAAAAACCGAATTAGGAATATATTAAAAAAAAGTTATAACTTTGCAATTCAAAAACAGACATTAATGTAATGAGAAGTATAAATGATGATATCAGAGTTAAAGCAAATCTTCTTCTGACAGGCGGAGATAAAAGGATTGTTTATCGGAGTTATAATAAGATATTACTGCCGTTCTTTCTTTGTTTTAATTTTTTTATATCTGGTTTTAAAAATTTCTTTGCTGACTTCATAGAGATAAAACAAGGTTCTATGATAAGTATGCAAAGGGCTTTGAAACTCTTTCTTATACAGATGACAATATTGCAGGAAATTAAATGAAGTTTAACTAATACAAAATCACAATGACAAACACTAAATTTTTTAAGCGGCTTTTATGTTGCATTATTCTTGGAGCGTTAATAATCTCTTCTTTTGATGCGGATGCTCAACGCAGAAGAAAGAAATCTTCTCGCTCAAAAGGCAGACGCGGACACACAGAAAAACCTATCCAATTCGGAGGAACTTTAGCTTATCAGATAGCCGGTCCTGCGAATGCAATGTATCATGTTCTTCCTGGTATGTTAGGATTTACTGTTGGCGGATTTGCTCAATACAGAGTAAGCGATTTATTCAAATTATCGGGCGAATTAAAATACTCTTATCACACTTTTACGGTTGGAGAGGGTAATGGACTTCTTACCTATACTCAAAACAGTATTTCAATACCGCTTATGGCTAAAATCTATCCTGTTAAATGGCTCTTCATTGAGGCAGGTGTTGAACCGCGTCTTAACTTGGGCAATGCCAAAGGGAAGACTGCTACTATTATGGGTATGCCTATGGGAGATGAAAGAGAGGTAGAACTTGAGCCGAACGTCTTTGAATTAGGCGTTGGCGGAGGTATGGGCTTTGAAGTAGGAGATAACTTCTTTTTTGGAGCAAGATTTATGTATGGTGTTTTGCCTTACTATAAAGAAACTTCTGATTTCTTCAATTATACGATTAAACTAAACAATATGTTCTACGGAGTATATATCGGTTTGAAGTTCTAAAAACAAGATTTCAAGATATAAAAGGAGGAAGCCGAAAATCCTGTAAAGAGTAGGCGTAATAAAAACAACAAAATAAGATGAAAAAATTGTTTTTATCGGTTTGTGTGTTAGGTTCATTTGCTTTATTCTCTTGCGGTAGCAAAGTAGATTGCGATTGTGCTGTTGATACTGTTATGAACGGTGATGTAATGGCATCACAGACGTATCCAATGAATGACTATGACGGAAAATGTTCAGACATTACAACAGAAGAATTGAGCCTTCCAACTTTGTCAATACCTGGTGCAGGTATAACTATGGAATACAAGATTTCTTGTACAGAGAAATAAGAAATCACAACACAAAATCAAACAAAAGCCTGATGAAATCAAATCATCAGGCTTCTTTATTTGATATTATTTCACGCAAATCACTCCATATTGTAACGGGTGAAGAGATTATTACGGTCAATCTTCAAAGGATTGTCGTTAAACCACTTTAAAAAATCATTAAACGCCTTTTTGTTTTTGCTAATCCAAGCGGAAGATTCAATATTGTCGCCATATCCGAAAAGCCAATAGTTATACGCTTCAAAGAAACCAAGCTCTATCATCCGCTTATGATAATCGAAGAGCACATTATGAAAGTCCGGCATTATGTTGTAAAGAGTCCTTATGAAGCGAGTGCGGATTCGCGACAGCGAAGCAATGTTTAAGAAATTTTCTCCTTGACAAGCCTTTGTCATTGCCTCTTTATAATATTGCGGAAAGAGATTCTTGCGCTCGTAAGAGTCGGAATAAATTATGGAAGGGTTATAAAAATCAACTTCAACATCGTTTCGGTTAAGCGTTATCTCGTTTTTGAAAACCTCAAAGAGGTCTTTGCTGATTGTTTTGCTGCGTTCGGTGTCTTTTTCCAAGTTCATAAAAATTTCTCCGAACATAACAGCCCATACTTCCTCAGTAGAAGAAAGGTAAATCTTTGTTGCACGATAGTAATTTGAAGCAAAATCGGGTTCAACCTCTATTCCCTTTTCATAATAGTAGAGAGCCTGCCGATAATCCGCCTTTTTATAAGACACATTGCCAAGTTCCAGATAGAGGCGACCTGCATTCGGATAACGCTTTAAGCCATTCTCGTAGGTTGTTGTGGCTTTTCCCGTCTGCCCAATCTCATCGTATGCATTTCCGAGCAACTGATAGAAATCCGCAGAGGCTTTCGGCTCATTTATTAAGGGCTTTAAGACATTTATAGCCGCCTTATAATCTTTTAATTGATAGTCGCACCAAGCCAGTTCATAGGAATATTTGAACAAATCCGCACCTTCGTCCAATGCTTTCAGGATTGAGGTTCGCGCAATGACGTAATCACCCTCATCAACCAAGGCAACGATTTCATTAAACTTCGCATCGGCGGCAGAATCCTTTATAATATCCTGCGAAAAAGACGTTTGGATGATAAATATAGCCGAAATAAATAATAGTTTCTGTCGTTTCATTTTATAAAAATTAGATTGCAAAAATAATAAATAAAGTTTTATTTGCACATCTTGCAGAGACATTTGTCGGATGCGAAGTTATATTTTCGTATTATCAGGAGCAATTGCTGCCAAATGAGCATTCGTTTCAGCCGAAGTGCGTGTCGTGCGAACAAGACTTCCTTTGCTGAAAATGAAACAGCCTTTGGCGAAAATGAAAGGCTGTTTTAGAAAAATAAAACGCCGTTTCGTTAGAATGAAAGGCTGTTTCATTTTTGCCTTATAATGAATGGTAAATTTTATATGTGCTTTCCTTGTGCTTAGATAAGGTTTCGTATTGCCCGATGCAACTTGTGGCACGGCAAACCCATAACATTGTAAAACGAACCTTCAATCCGTTCCACGCCAATCAAGCCTATCCATTCCTGAATGCCGTAAGAACCCGCTTTATCAAAGGGTTGGTATCGCAAGACGTAGTAATTGATTTCTTTTTCCGCAAGAGGGGCAAACCAAACAAGAGTTTTGTCGCTGATGGTTTGAATTCCGTTGGTGCTTTTGAGGCAACAGGCAGAGATAACCGAGTGTTGTTTGCCCGAAAGGTCGCTTAACATTTGCCGAGCCTGCATTTCGTCTTGCGGTTTGCCTAATGGAGTGCCGTCAAGTAAGACAATAGTGTCGGAAGTTAAGATAATTTTGTTGTCAAGCGGCTTGTCATAATGAATATTCGCCATTTTCTTTTGCGAAAGGTAGGCAGGAATTTCTTCAACGTTGAGTGTAGGCGGATAATCCTCAATAATATTGCTCGGAGGAATGATTTCAACTCTCAAATCCATACTTTCCAGCAGTTGTTTCCTGCGTTGAGAGTTGGAAGATAAGACAATGGTTAAACTATCGCTCCACATACCAAAATGCTTCTTGTGAAGAAGGTAACGAAGATAAAGGATATGAAGATTATATTAACCAAGTCGGCAAGGAAAGCGTAATCCTGTACAACGGATGCTTTTTTGAATTCTATCAAAAAGTATATTAACGGCGCGAGGACAAGAATGGTGATGCCGCCGCCGATAGATAGCGGATTAATATGAAAATACGTTATTTGGAAAGCAATAACGGCTGCCATAAGAATTGATGTCAAAACATAGACAGTGCGTTTGGTGGTTTTCACTCCGCATCTTACGATAAGGGATTGAACTTTGAATGCCCTGTCTCCTTCTTCGTCCTGCATATCTCTTACGATGACTCTTATAAGTTTAACAAGTGTGAAGAAGAGAGCAAACCATAGAAAAATATGAAAGACTATGCGTATTTCATCAGGATATTTTTCCGTCAGATTATCGCGCAAGAGAAACATATATTCGTCTATTAGCGGCATGAATATTGCAATTAAGGGTGCGGAAGTGATAATCAGATTTTTTAACATAAAGATTCGTTTTGCTCTAACGGTACAGGCGTATGTTAAAAAGGTGCTTATAAAAATGAAGATGAAGGCACAATAGGATAGATTCAAGATTGCTGTTGTTAAAGAGATAGCCCATGCAATTCCTGTAAATATCCACGATAGTTTTAAGGCGGTTTTAGGTTTTATAGTGTTGTTAATAAAGATATTTTTGTCTAATCTGTTTATTTCATCTATCCCTTGGTCGCAGTAATCGTTGAATATATATGCTCCGGCTAAGACACACATAAATGTAAATATGAGAACAAAGTAGATAGGTAAAGAAATGGAAGACTGAAGCCCTATGTTAGCATAAAAAATGTCAATTATATTTATACGAACCGCAAGAAAGAGCAACGTAAATAGTAAAAGTTGCCGATATCTTATGAGTTTAAAAAATGATGATATGCTTTTCATTGATTAGTATTTGATTTAATTTAATTGTTACGGCTTAAAAATGATTTATTTGTTGCGAATACCATTGGTGAAACTTGTTTTTGATGTGATGTTTCCCGATTTGTCGTATTTTTTCCATACTCCGGTTTTAATCCCATTTGAATATTCACCTTCCGAAACGGGTTTCCCCTCAGCGTTATATTCAATAAATTTTCCGTTCGGGCGACCTGCTTTGAAGGATTGCTCTCTTAATACTTTTCCGCTCGGGTTGTATGAAATCCATTTGCCGTCTTTTTCGTCGTTAATGAAATTTCCTTTTTCCATAAGTTGAGTAGGGGAGTAATAAGTTTCATAACGTCCGTTTAGTTTGCCGTTTTTGTAATCTGTTTTCTGATAAACGTCTCCGTATTCGTTGTAAAGAGTTTCTGTTCCGTGCTTTAAACCATCCAAATAGTTGATTTCATTTTTGCGAACCCCGTTTTCATAAAACGTTTCCCACTTTCCGCTTAGTTGTCCCTTGATAAAAATGCCTCTGTCCTTTAATTTGCCGCCTTCATAGTAGTTCTCCCATACGCCTTCCTCTAATCCGTTGAGATAACTTCCCTTTGTATAAAGTTCTCCGTTTTCATAAAAAGTTTGCCATAAGCCTGTACGTTTGCCTTCCAAGTATTCGCCTTCACGCCATTTCTCTTTTGTTTCGTAAAAGTAAGTCCAGGTGCCTGTTTCCTTGTCCTGCTTGTAATTTCCTTCGCTTCCCTTCTCTCCGTTTGAGCGATAGTAGTATGTCCATTTGCCTTCGCGTTTGCCATTTGAGAGATTGCCCTCCATTTCTTTGAATCCGTTCTCATACCACCACACAACATTGCCGTCCAATTCGTTATCCTTATAATATCCGCTCATTTTGGGCTTGCCGTTTGAGTAAAACTCATCATATTTTCCCTCTTTTATGCCGTCAATCACTGATACGGAATAATTAAGTTTGCCATTTTTATAATAAGCCTTGTTTTCGCCGTTGCCGGTTAAGCATTCAATTTTTTGAAGCTTGCTATTAGAAAAATAATCCGTCCAAACGCCGATTTTATATCCCTTTTCGTTGTATTCTCCTTTGCGAAGAGTGTCGCCGTTGTTGTAAAACCAAGTCCAAACGCCCGTTCGGGTAGAATCGGATGTCTTAAAGCCTTTAACCATAGGCGTTTTGTTGGCGTAATATTCAACATATTCCGATACTTTTTGAGCATCGGCGGCAGTAAAGAAAAATAATAATAGTGTAAAAGCAAGGATTGTGTTCTTCATACAAAGAAAGATGTTTATCTTCGTGAATAGGTTATTTCTAATTTAGGCTTTCCGAGAATTACTCTGTAAGGATTGGCTGCTCTTGTAGGCACAAAGATATATAGATTGTGATTAAGATGTTTGTTTTGTATGCAAGCAAAAAGATGTTGTGTGATTCTCATGCGATATTCTTTGTTTTGCTTGTCGTAAAGTCCGTCAAAATATGCGATATTCCCCATATCATCAACATATTTCATTACTCCAGCCGTATCATAAGCACAATATAATTGAGCAGGATAGCGATTTGCGGGATTGTTTGTTGCGATTGGGAGTACTAAAACGGCTTCATTGATGGCGCTATTCTTGATTGCCGTATCCATATACCAGTCAATAATGCTGTCGATGCTGATTTTAGTCATTGCAACGCCCAATCCGCCGACATACATTGTGTTATTGTAATCCTCACTCTTTAATGTATCGTTTGTAATTGCCGATATGGTGCTGCCATTGAAGTCATAATCAATATGAGAGAAGTTTTTGCAGTTCTTATCTATAACTATACGTAGAGTTGCAGGCTTATTATTTTTGTCTTTGTAATAAACAAACATACCGCTTGCCTGATTTGTAAGATTAAATTGAGCAATCATTCCGTTAGGATCGGAAACCGGTGTTGCTGTTATGCGAATACCTTTTAGCCATTGTTGGAAAGCAGAGTTGTCTGCAAAGCTTTGTTGTTGCATACGAGCCTTGAAATCATCCGAAAGAGGTAATCGCAATTGTTTTGTCAATGTATCTTCGCCCAATACTATTATAGTATCCGGATTAAACATTGTATTATTATTGAATAAAGGCTGTTTCCCTGCGTCAATATCAACTACATCAAAAGCGTAAGCCGTATCGGGTATGTCGTTAGCAAGTTCCCTGATTTCTACCTGCATATTCATTGTTCTGATTGCAGTATCTTGGGTGTAATAATCGGTGAAATAAAGACCCAATACAATGGAATCAATTGTCGTTTGTGAGAAATCTATATCATTAGGTAATGATAATTGTGTGTATATTACGGATTGGACGCTGCCAAAGGCATTATCTTTATACTTTCCTAACGAATATAAATCGGATTTTGAAGTTGCAATGCTGTCTTCATGGAAAAAAGACGAATGCATAGTCAAACCGTCATATTGTTCGTAAAGGAAAGGCTCTTGATTAACTAAATTCAAACCTAATGTCTCGTCTTCATCAACGCAAGATAAGAATGCAAACGGCAGAAGAATTAAAAGATATTTAAGTTTATTAAACATATTTATCGGATTTTTAATAGTATTATAATGAAGTATAAAAACGCATGAATAGGATATTTGTTGTTTAAGTTTAATCGTCTTCTACAATTATTGAATTGTAAAGGTTATTTATTTGTTCGGCAATGTCTGGTATAGGAGCATAATCAACGACAGGTTTTTTAGAGTCTTTTGCATATTGAATTAATGTTTGATCTACTTTTTCACTTGCCATTACTATGCCATCAGAATAGTTTATAGCCGCTTTCATTAGATTAAGATAATTAGGTTCTTTATACCACTCGCAATCTCGTCTATTTGCTCCGTCATGCCTAAGTTTGCGCCCGATTGTTTCACTAAGGCAACCTTCAAACTTATCGTCGTAAATCGACAGAACAACTTTCGCATCCGAGAAATAAGGATTGTTTTTGTATGCAGTACGCTTAATATAAAATGGAACTAATGATGCGAACCATCCGGTGCAGTGAATAATGTTCGGTTTCCAACTTAGTTTCTTTATTGTTTCCAATACTCCGTGAGCATAAAAGACTGCACGTGCCGGATTGTCTTCAAACAATATGCCGTTCTCATCAAAGAGGTCAAACTTTCTATGAAAGTAATCGTCGTTATCTATAAAATAAACTTGTAATCTTGCTGCTGGAATGGAGGCTACCTTTATTAACAGAGGATGGTCGGTATTATCAATGACGATATTTAGCCCAGATAGGCGGATAACTTCATGTAATTGATTTTTTCTTTCATTGATATTGCCGAAATCAGGCATAAACACCCTTACTTCTTTATCGCAGTGGTCTTGCATTAATTGAGGTAAGTATCTTCCGAAGGTTGATATTTCCGTTTCGGTAGTGTAAGGATATGTTTCTTGGTTTATGTATAATATTTTCCCCTTCATAACAAGTTTGGATATAGTAAAATTGAATTGCAAAAGTACAAAATTTTTTTTGATGAATATATGAAAATCAACTGCCGATATTGTATTTTGTAAATAATTTGTACTTTTGCAGTATTATAAATAATTGTTTTCGAATTTAATCTTTGAAAAAATGAAACGGATTACAACAACATTGTTAGCCCTTGCTACGCCTGTATTAATGATGGCAAGCGAGGTCAATTTGAAAGTCCCCACTGCCATCCACGAATTTGGAATATTGCATTGGGGTTTTTTAATCGCCATACTTGGATTGGCGTTTGGATTTTATCACTTTGTGAAGGTAAAGAAACTGCCTGCACATTCCTCTATGCTTGCCATAGCAAAAGTGATTTATAAAACCTGTTCTACTTATCTTAAACAACAAGGGAAGTTTCTTTCCATATTGTTTGTTTTTATTGGTATTGCAGTTGCAGGCTATTTCGGATTCCTTGCTAAAGGAGATAACGGAGAAAGTCTCGGTTTGGGAGGTGTATTATTGATATTGGCATGGACTGTTATCGGGATATGCGGTTCGTATGCGGTTGCTGCTTATGGTATTCGGATGAATACGCTGGCAAATTCGCGTATGGCTTTTGCCTCTTTAAAACGCAATCCTTTGAAATTGCTTAATATTCCTTTGAATGCAGGGATGAGCATTGGCGTTGTGTTGATTTGTGTTGAACTCTTTCTTATGTTGGTTATTCTTTTGTTGATGCCTGCGGAATTAGCCGGGTCATGCTTCATCGGTTTTGCTATCGGAGAAAGTTTGGGAGCATCGGCATTGCGTATTGCAGGTGGTATCTTTACAAAAATTGCCGACATTGGTTCTGATTTAATGAAGGTTGTTTTCAAAATAGGGGAAGATGACCCTCGTAATCCCGGTGTTATTGCAGACTGTACCGGTGATAATGCAGGAGATTCTGTGGGTCCTACGGCTGACGGCTTTGAAACTTATGGCGTAACCGGTGTTGCATTGGTGTCCTTCATCTTGCTCGCAATCCCAAATGTTGAGTTGCAAAGAGAATTGCTCGTGTGGATATTTTCAATGCGTATTCTTGGAGTCATAGCTTCTATTGTTGCTTTCTGGATAAACAATTGGTACGCAAAATTACGCTATGGGAAAAGCGACACGCTTGACTTTGAAGCGCCATTGACATCACTTGTCTGGATTACTTCCATATTTTCAATAATATCAACCTTTATCATTTCATACCTTTTAATAGGAAATTTGGATGGCAATACTAATCTATGGTGGGTTCTGGCTTTAATAATATCGTGCGGAACATTGGGAGCAGCGATTATTCCGGAAATCACAAAGATATTCACTTCTCCGAAATCGGCACACGTTCGTGAAGTTGTTAAGGCTTCGGAAGAAGGAGGTGCTTCATTGAATATACTTTCAGGCTTTGTTGCAGGTAATTTCTCTGCTTTTTGGACGGGATTGGTGTTTGTCTTATTGATGTTCTTTGCTTACACTCAAAGCGGGGCATTAAATGATATAATGATTTATCCTTCGATTTTTGCCTTCGGACTTGTTGCCTTCGGAATGTTGGGAATGGGACCGGTTACAATAGCCGTTGATAGTTACGGACCTGTTACGGATAATGCACAAAGTGTTTATGAACTCTCGTTGATAGAGGATGTGGAAAATGTAGATGAAGAGATAGAGAGAGATTTTGGCTTCAAACCCGATTGGGAAAAGAGTAAATATTATTTGGAAGCAAACGATGGTGCCGGCAATACATTCAAGGCGACTGCAAAACCTGTTCTTATAGGCACTGCTGTCGTAGGTGCAACAACGATGATATTCTCTTTGATACTTGTAATAAAAGATACTCTCAATATAAACCCTGAAAACATTCTTAATATCTTAAATCCTTATACGATTCTCGGCTTTTTGCTTGGAGGAGCAGTTGTTTATTGGTTTACCGGTGCATCTACTCAGGCAGTAACCACAGGTGCTTATCGTGCTGTGGAGTATATCAAAAAACATATCAATCTCGATGCTAACGCACCAAAGAAGGCTGACGAAAGCAAATCGGTTGAGGTTGTCAAAATCTGTACTCAATATGCACAAAAAGGAATGTTTAACATCTTTATTTCGGTATTCTTTTTTGCATTGGGCATAGCGTGTCTTTCTTCGCCATCGGGTATCGGCGGCACAGAGGCTGTGTCGTTATTTGTCAGTTATCTGATATCTATTGCTTTGTTCGGATTGTTTCAGGCAGTGTTTATGGCAAATGCCGGCGGAAGTTGGGATAATGCAAAAAAAGTTGTAGAGGTGGATATGCAGGCAAAAGGAACACCATTGCACGATGCTTCCGTTGTAGGCGACACTGTTGGCGACCCTTTCAAAGATACATCCTCCGTAGCCCTCAATCCAATCATTAAATTCACTACTTTATTCGGATTGTTGGCAATGGAAATAGCAATAAGCGAGTCATTCAGAGACATTGCACCTTATTTTGGCATCCTATTCTTTTTAGTTGCCGTTTATTTTGTTTATCGCTCTTTCTACAAAATGCGTATCAACAGAAAATAATCGCAATATATATTAACTTCAAAAAAAGGCTTTATCTTTATGATGAAGCCTTTTTTGTGCGTGTTGCATTTGCACTTTTTAATTTCCGTAATCTTCCGAACGTTTCCAAAAAATATTTTTAACTATTTTTATCATTACAAAAGGTC
The DNA here is from genome assembly GCA_031263015.1 of Bacteroidales bacterium. Classification (GTDB taxonomy): domain Bacteria; phylum Bacteroidota; class Bacteroidia; order Bacteroidales; family P3; genus JAISGN01. The sequence goes on along the minus strand of JAISGN010000016.1, from coordinate 71,611 downwards.
AGCCGTACTTCTGCCAACTATTTGCGAATATACAAAAGGTTTATTTCGGCGGTTTTAACTCTTTGTATCTTTACAAACGTCTTGCCGTAATGTTGCCGAATGTTTGCATCTTTACAAACGTCTTGCCGTAATGTTGCCGAATGTTTGTATCTTTACAAAAGGTTTGCCTAACCTCTGCCGACTATTTGTAAGATTACAAACACTTCCAAACGTTTGGTGGTTACAATGAGCCGAATTCCATAAGGTAGGCTTTGATAAAATCGTCTATTTCGCCGTCTAAAACAGCCGTTGTGTCGGAAGTTTCAATGTTTGTCCGCAAATCTTTTACCAATTTATAAGGATGAAGCACATAATTGCGGATTTGCGACCCCCATTCTATCTTCTTTTTGGAGGCTTCGGTCTCTGCAATTTTTTCCTGCTTCTTTTTCAGTTCGGCAGCATAGAGTTGCGACTTCAATATCTGCAAAGCCTTTTCTCTATTCTGCAATTGAGAACGGGTTTGCTGGCATTCAATCACTATACCCGAAGGTTTATGATGCAGACGTACTGCCGTCTCAACTTTATTGACGTTTTGACCGCCGGGACCGGAAGAACGAAACGTATCCCATTCTATATCGGAAGGATTGATGTTGATTTCAATGTTGTCATCAATAATAGGATAGGCATAAACCGAAGCAAAAGACGTATGACGCTTGTTTGCCGCATCAAAAGGAGACAATCTTACCAAACGATGCACACCATTCTCGCTCTTCAGATAGCCATAAACAAAATCACCCGTTATTTCCAAACTTACACTCTTTATTCCGGCGGCTTCTCCTTCTATGATATCAATAAGAGACACCTTGAAATTATGTCTTTCCGCCCATCGCAAATACATTCTGTACAACATATTCGCCCAATCGCAACTTTCGGTTCCTCCTGCTCCCGAGTTGATATTGATAATCGCCGAAAGCCTGTCCTCTTCACTGCGTAACATATTTTTAAATTCAAGTTCGGCAATTATTTTCTCTGATTCCGCAATATTGAAAGCAAGATTCTCTTCGGTTATTTCGCCCGAATCATAAAACTCAAACCAAACTTTAAGGTCATCAATAGCCTTCTCAACCTGATTATACGCCGTTAGCCACGATTTTTTTTCACTGATATCTTTGAGAATCTTCTCTGCATTTTTGGCATCGTTCCAAAAATTAGCCTCTTGTGTTGTTTTTTCTTTTTCTTCTATTTCTTTGACACGATTATCTATGTCAAAGAAACCTCCTTAGAGCGTTTGCTCTCGTTATGAAGTCTTTTAATTGCTCCTGATAAGTCATTTGTATTATTACTTTTATTAATAAAATTTCTGCAAAAATACAAAAATCTTCTATTAGCAGATATTGATGCTGTCTTATGCCGTTCTGTTTTCAAAAGGCTAACAGAAAACAGCGAATATTGCGGTTATAAAAAAATATATTATCTTTGCATCTCAATGTGGAAAGATTTGATTTGATTGCAACCACAAAAAAAGAATGCTAAACCAATAACACTCTTTGGATTACGTCAATCTATATTTCCCATTTAACTTAATTTTTTAACTAAAACAAAAAGAATATGGCTTATTTCTTTACATCGGAATCTGTTTCCGAAGGGCATCCCGATAAAGTAGCAGACCAAATATCGGATGCGTTATTAGATGAATTTCTTCGCAGAGATTCTAACAGCAAAGTAGCATGCGAGACTCTTGTAACAACGGGTCTTGTGGTGCTTAGCGGAGAAGTGAAAACCAATGCTTACGTTGATGTGCAGCAAACAGCAAGAAACGTTGTTAAAAGCATAGGTTATACTAAAGGAGAGTACAAATTTGAGAGCGAAAGTTGTGGTGTGATTTCCGCAATACACGAACAAAGCAGTGATATAAATCAAGGCGTTGAGCGTAGCGAGCTTGCCGAGCAGGGAGCAGGCGATCAAGGTATGATGTTTGGCTATGCGTGTCGTGATACTGAGGATTATATGCCTCTTCCGCTGACTTTGGCTCATATTTTGGTTTATGAACTGACTCAAATTCGCAAGGAAGGCAAGCAAATGACATATCTGCGTCCTGATTCAAAGTCGCAGGTTACTATAAAGTACGATGACAACAACAAACCGATTGCTATTGATACTATTGTTATCTCTACACAACACGATGAGTTTGATTCGGACGAACGAATGCTCGCAAAAATCAGGCAGGATGTCAAAGAAATTCTCATTCCTCGTGCAATAGCATATTTTAACAAGTCGGAAATAACCGCTTTGTTCAATTCCGACTACACATTGCACGTAAATCCGACAGGAAAGTTTGTAATCGGCGGACCTCACGGCGATACAGGTTTAACGGGAAGGAAAATAATCGTTGATACTTACGGAGGAAAGGGAGCACACGGCGGAGGAGCATTTTCAGGTAAGGACTCTTCAAAAGTAGATAGGAGTGCGGCGTATGCAGTTAGGCATATAGCGAAAAATATGGTTGCTTCGGGGCTTTGTGATGAGGTTTTGGTTCAGGTAGCATACGCAATAGGCGTTGCAGAGCCTGTTGGACTTTACGTAAATACCTATGGCACGGCAAAAGTTGCAATGAGCGATGGCGAGATTGCCGATAAGATTAAAGGCTTGTTTGATTTGCGTCCGTATGCTATTGTGAATCGCTTCGGCTTACGCAATCCTATTTTCTTGCCAACGGCGTCTTATGGTCATTTTGGCAGATCTCCTTACAAGAAAACGATAGATGTTTTTGAGAATGGCAAGAATGCAAAGCGGGAAGTGGAGTTTTATACTTGGGAAAAGTTGGATTATGTAGATAAAATCAAACAAACGTTTTCTATCTAATTGTTCGCTTAAATTAGAATCAACAAAAAAGAGGTTGTTATTTGATAACAGCCTCTTTTTACTTTGTTTCATTTTGACCGAATGCGGTTTAATAATTACCAATGGGCGGCTAATTTTTCCAAAATCCATTGCGGACAGCGCACGGGCTTATTTGTATCCGTACAAACGAAGGCTAATGTGTTGTAACCTTCACATAAAATTATTTCTTTGCCGTTATCCTGCCGTATGACCTGATAATCAAAGCGTATTTTAGCCTTCGGCAGTTCTTTTATGCAGGTTCGCACCATCAAAACATCATCGTAATGGGCAGAAGAGATGTATCGTGCAAATTGTTCAACCAACGGCATCATTATTCCTTTGTCTTCAACCGATTTATATCCTATTCCAAGTTGCCGCATTGTCTCAGTACGACCGCGTTCAAAGAAAAGGAAGTATCGACTGTTGTGCATAACGCCCATTTTGTCGGTATCCACATACTCAACTCTTGTTGTGATATCAAAACTGAACATTTTGTTTAAATTTAATGCAAAAAGCCCTCTGCGTTAGGTAGAGAGCCTTAATTCTTTTAAGATAAAACAAAATTTATAAGCGAATGATACCTTTTTCTACTGAGTTTTTCAAGCATGCAAGAATACCTTTTTTGTTTATTGTACGCATTCCGGCTGCCGAAACCTTCAATGTAATCCACATATCTTCCTCTGGAATATAAAATTTCTTTACTTGAAGATTAGGATAAAACCTTCTCTTGGTTTTTATGTTAGAGTGAGAAACGCTATTGCCTCCTATCGCTTTCTTTCCTGTTATTTCACAAATTCTTGACATCGTTATAGTTTTTTAAATTTAAAATTCCATTATTTTCGGACTGCAAAGGTCGTAATTTTTTTTGACATAGCAAAATTTCCCTTTGAAAAACCATATTTAAACGCTGATATTATTTTTTTGAAACCTTATTTCATTTAATTCTTTCTTGATTTGCGGCGACAGAAAGGAGATATCAGTGCGCCGACACAAGATAAGAGCAAAAGCAATGAGCCTATAAGACCGACTATTGAATAAGTTCGCAATGTAGGAGGCTCAAAACGAAATTCTATTGTGTGGTTTCCTGACGGCACATTCATTGCTCGCAAGATGTAATTGGCTCTAAAATACGGTACTTCTTTGCCATCAATGAATGCTTTCCAGCCTTCCTTATAATATATCTCCGAAAAAACAGCCAATTGTTCCGTTTTAGATGAAGTTTTGTAGATTTTAAGTTCGGGATTGTTGTTCGGCGAAGGTTCAATGGTGATAGTAGCCGCCGTATCTATGTTTTCAGGTTGATGAGCCATAGATTGAAAACGTTTATCCACTATTGCCGTTTGTTTAGGATTGAAATTATCAAGTTTAAGTATCTCTTCGTTTGCATCTTTTGCCCAAGTAATAGTAGGAACGAACCATGCCGCACCGCAAGCCTCAGGATTAATAAACGCTTTGCCTCCATTGGCAACAGGAAGTATTACATACTTTGCATCCAACATATTTAATATTCCAATATTTGCTGCTATCTGTCCTTTATATTGATGATAGAATTGGCGAATAACATTGTTTGCAAGCAGCAAAGTGTCGTTTAAGTCTTTTTGAATGTAGTTAGGATTCGCCAGATAGAAGTTTATGATGTCCTGATAGCGTTGTAATTTTGCTCCGTGATAGCCTCCGACAGAAGGAAAGAAGTAAGACGTCCTCGCATCAGTGAAAGGATCTGCGGCAAGATTGAAAACACGGAAATGAAGTGAAGGATTAGTCTGCTCAATCTCTAATATATCTTGCATACCTTGCGTTGGCGTTATTTCAATCTCATAAGGTTTTTTGAAGTTATCTGCATTCAAATAGCGTTTATCAACTCCCCATAAATCAATAATAGCAGCTATGCCGATGATAGCAACAACAACTATTTCTTTCTTTACTTTCCTTGCCGTATAAAGCCATAAAGCCGCAAATGCAATAGCAATAAATATAAATGAACGAAAGGCATCAGCGCGGAACATAGCCTTTCTGTCCTCTTGGAGTGCTTCTATGAACCGGCTTCCCAAAGATTGTTCAAAAGCAACGTCCGTTGAGCGGGAGAAAGAGCCGAACAAATCCGGTAATAAGGCACATAATAAAGATATACCACCGACAATAGCGGCTGATATGTAGAGATATTTATTGCGTTTCTGAATATCGGTATCACTTGCAAAGAATGCCCGCAAGCCAAAGAAGGCTGTGATGACTAATGTAACATTTGCTACCACCAAAATCATTGAAGGCGTGCGGAATTTGTTGTAAAGCGGCAAGTAATCAAAGAGAAATTTATTCAAAACCATAAAATTGCTTCCCCAAGCAATGAATACGGACATTATTGTCGCAATCAACAGCCACCAACGCTCAGGTCCTTTTAACAACATAAAGCCCAGCAACGATAAGAAGATGATTATTGCTCCGAAATACACGGGTCCTGCTGTGAAAGATTGCTCTCCCCAATACGATGAGCCGATATATTCATTCATAACCCTGTTTGTCTGCTCGTTATTTATGTTTGGCTGTGTTGTTTGTGCGGTTTGAATTCTGTTTTCCGCATTCTGTTCCCATCGAGAGTCCGCTCCGCCGCCGCCTCTTGCATCAGGTATTAACAAAGTCATCGTTTCGCCCAATCCATAACTCCATTGGAAAGCGTAATCTATGTTTAATCCTTTGTCATTGCTCTTTTGCATTGCAGCATTGCCCTTCGGCGAGACGCTTATCTCACTTCCGCCTCTCATTGTGTGCGAAACATATTCCTGATTGCTCATTAAATGGAATGCACTCGGCAATACGGCAAGCACACACCCAATTAAAAGAATTCCGACAGCCTTTAAGAATGGCTTTATTGCTTTTGCTTTGAAGGCAACGACCAAATATGTTAATCCGATAACGATTCCGACTAACATTGTGTAGTATGTGATTTGTATATGGTTGAAGAAAATTTGCAAACCAAGCGAAAGGGCAAATATTGCAAAGCCTGCTCCGTATTTTTTCTTAAAACACAGTATCATTCCCGCAAAAATCGGCGCCATCATAGCCATTGACCACGCTTTTGTTATGTGTCCGACATTTATAATGATGATATTGTACGACCCTAAGGCATAAATGACGGCTGCAATGAAGGATAACAGCGGCTTTGCCCCCATTGCACTCATAAAAACATAGAATCCCAGCATCAAAATGAACAATATACCAATCGTATCGCTCCATTCGCCGGGCTCGGTGTGCGAATCGCCGAAAGTAAGCGTGTTTCCGATGCCTTTAAGCAAGTTGTTGCCGTTTGGAGCGTTGATTTGATAGGAAGGCATACCCGAAAACATAGAATTTGTCCAAGAAGAACGTTCGCCGCTTGTCTTTGTATAATCACGTAACTCCTTCGACATACAAAAATAGTTCGTCATATCGCTCTGAGGTAACACTTTGCCGCCGAGAACGGCTGAAAAATAGATACAACCTACGGCAATAAAAGCGACAATTGCCAAAATATGAGGAAGAAACTTGGTAAAGATTGATTTTTCCTGCTTTATACCGTTAAGATTGTTTGAATTGTGCTTAGTATTCTTCATTATATAAATCGTTTTTATAAGATTGCAAATATAAAACTTTTTTTCCAAAGAACGTTGTTGCGATTCGTTGCCGTAATACCTTGCAAGGTAGAGCGAATGGCAGCAATGCGTGTTGGGATACGGCGGATTATGAATTTTTTATCTTTTTTGGGCGTGTCGGTGTTACACTATGTTTTATTAAGAGGCTGTTTGGTTTTAACGAAATCAAGGAATATTTTGACGAAAGGCTGTTTTATTCTGATGAAAGGCTGTTTCATTTTCACCAAACAGTCTCTTAATAAAACATAGTGTAACACCGACACGCCCAAACAGCGTATCCAAATCATTTTTAGCCCTTCGGACGATGTTTTAGCCCCTGTTTATGCTTTTTTTGTTACTTTTGTTTCCTCAAAACGGGAAATAAGGACTAAAAAACGACACAACAAAACACTATGACGATAGATGAAATTCAGGATGAGATAATTGCGGAATTTAATTTGTTTGAAGATTGGATGGATAAGTACGCTTATCTCATTGAACAGGGCAAAGAATTGCCGCTATTGAAGGAAGAGGATAAATTGGAGAAGTATCTGATTGACGGATGCCAGTCTCGTGTTTGGGTAAAGGCTCAAATGGACGGCGAAACAATGAATATCGTTGCCGAAAGCGATGCTGTGATAACCAAAGGCATAATTGCTCTTTTGCTAAGAGTGTTTAATCATCAGAAACCGCAGGATGTGTATGATGCGAACTTGTATTTTATTGACAAAATAGGACTCACATCCCATCTTTCGCCGACTCGTTCCAACGGATTGCTGGCTATGGTGAAACAGATTAAACTTTACGCCTTGGCATTCATAGCAAAATCATAAGCAAAGCCCCAAACAATGTGGTTTAAGAAAAGAAAAACGCAGATTTACGGCAATATATCATCGGATATGTGGAGAAAATTCTGCCGCAATCCGTTATCAATGGCGAGTTTGGGCATTATATTCGTATTTTCTCTTATCGCCGTTCTCGGATACCTCATTACGCCCGACCAAACTCCCTATGCAAACGAGCAACATCTTGAAATAGCAGTGCAGAAGCCGGGTTTTGAGGTTTATTTTCTTAAAATATATGACCAACCTGAGGTAAAACAAAGTTTTTTTCACACAATGCTCTTCGGAAAGAAGGCAAACTATACGGCAATTCCGATTTACAGGCATTGGAAAGATAGGGGAGTGATGTATGTTGAGGCTTACACCGGCGATAATCCTAATGAAGGACAAGTAATGGAGATAAAAACCAATGATTATAAAATAGAAAAACGCAGATTCTTGCTTGGCACCGACAGATACGGCAGAGATATGTTGTCGCAGTTGCTTATAGGTACGCGGGTCAGCCTTTCCGTTGGTTTAATAGCCGTTGTGATAGCCATTTTCATAGGAATATTGTTGGGTTCGCTTGCCGGATATTACGGAGGCTGGATAGACAAACTTATAATGTGGATAATAAATGTTGTTTGGTCTATTCCGACAATTTTATTGGTCATTGCCATAACCTTTGCTTTGGGAAAAGGATTCTGGCAGGTCTTTGTAGCGGTGGGATTGACTATGTGGGTAGATTTAGCCCGCATGGTAAGAGGACGAGTGATGTCAATAAAAGAAAAAGAGTTTGTTGAAGCCGGGCGAGCATTGGGTTTCTCGGACTATCGCATTATTTTCAGACATATATTGCCTAATGTAGTGGGTGCGGTTACCGTTATAACAGCGTCAAACTTTGCTACGGCAATTTTACAGGAAGCAGGATTAAGTTTTCTTGGGATAGGAGTGCAGCCGCCAATGCCTTCATGGGGAACAATGATTAAAGAAAATTACGGATACATCATTTTGGATGCGGCTTATATGGCAATAATTCCGGGAATTGCGATAATGTTGCTGGTTTTCGCCTTTATGATGGTCGGTAGCGGCTTACGCAGCGCAATGAACGTTAAAGAATGATGACAGAATCAGGTTTCGTAAAAATGAAATCAGGTTCTGTGAAAATGAAATCAAGTTCTGTGAAAATGAAATCAAGTTTCTATACTCTAAGACTAAGTCCTGCCAAAATGGTATCAGGGCAAAAATTGAAGACACTATTCATCTCGGCAGCCATACAAAATCCGCATTCATCGCAAACACCTTGCTGATCACCGATGCATTGCATTGCTTTCGTGCCGTCTGAGAAGATGAAATTCGTAACCCAACATTGTTTTTTGAAATCAAGATGTTTCATTTTCTTTAAGGCAGATATTGAATTCATTATTGGATAGCCTCTGCGTTTATAGTCAATTATCAAATCAATTATTTGTATGCGGGTTGCCTTGTCTAATGCCAAATATTCCGTACCTTGAAAGGGCGTGTGGAAATTAAGAGATATGGATTTAAAATGAGGATTTCGTTTCACATATTCAATGGTTTGTGCTACGGCTTCGTGGTTTAGGGTGTTTATTGCCATATTTGCCGACAATGCTTTATGGTTTGATGAGGCTACATTCTGCTCTAAAAGTGAGAAAGTGCCGTTTCCGCGTATTTTTTCGTGATATTCACCTATTCCATCCAAGCTAACCCAAACGCTATCCGCTATTGTATCAAAATGTAACTGGGCATTAGTGGTAACGGTACAAGAGAAGAAGCCGATTTCTTCTTTTGCCATGCGGATTAAATCGTTTATCGTTTTGCCGTTATCAGACCAGATGAAGGGTTCTCCGCCTTCAAAATCAACAAAACGTGAGCCCAAATCATAACAATACTGCAATTCTTCACGTATTTGGTCAAAAGTTTTCACGTTTGGATGTTCCAAATTATAGACACTGCAATGGCGACACTGCAAATTGCATTTGTCGGATATGAAAATGACACTTTGCAGCGGTATTTGCTTATGAAAAAATTTCACTTTCACAAACCACCACATCAAATACAACATTCTTTTTATTAACATAAGGCAAGGATAATATTTATTAAGATAATAATAATACAAAATGAAGTTATAAGATTTCGGGATGCGTACCAGCGAATCATAAACCAGTCAAGCCCCGCATCTTTTATTGCTTGCCAGTTTTCCATTCGTCCAAGCCATTTTTTAGGACTTTGTTTCGCTTTGTCGTTGTCAAGAAACAGAGAAATGGAATCAAACAACCATATTGCATGAGGAAGAGTTAGAAATGCAATGAGATATAACCAATGCACCATGCCAAGCAATACACCGACAAGAAGAATGATAAACGGCAGGAAGTTAAACAGAAATGCCGCAAAACGAATGTATGATTTTTTGTTAAGCAGTATGGCGAATGTCATCTTTGATATGGCTTTATCGGCATGCTGGTCCATAACCGAATGAGTAAAGATAATATTCATAACAAGCAGTCCTATTGGGATGGAAGTAAAGATTATTGTGCCGTCTATTTGTCCGCAGGCGGCAAAATAAACACCTGTCATTAGCAAAGGTCCGAACATTATACCGATAACTATTTCTCCCAAGCCGTAATAAGACAATTTCAGCGGCGGACAGGAATAAAACAGCCCGAGAGCAAGCCCCGCAAATGCGAGGACAAGAATAGTTATACCTCTATAAAGCAATATTATCGTGCCGAAAGATGCTGCGATAAGTAAAAAAGCAATTACTGCAACAAGGAGTTGTTTGGATGTAGCCTTACCTGATGTCAGATAATCGCACTTTGCTATCCTTGCCCTGAAACCTTGATGATGGAGTCTGTTGCGAACAACATCGGATTTATTCCTGTAATCAAAATAATCATCAGCAAGGTTCATTCCAAGATGAGCAAATATCACTCCCGCAAAAGCAAGTAACGCTTGTACGAAATCAAAATGCCCGCTCGGCAAAGCCATAGATAATGCCACTATTGCAGGCATTACACTTTGCGGAAGGGCAACATAGCGGGAATTTTTCAACCAAAAACCTAACCACTTCATATATTATAAAAAATAAATCAGGCTACAATTGCTTGTAACCTGATTTAATATTAATATTGTTTATTGTAATCGTTTTAGTTTAACCGTAAAATGGCGCATAAGCTCGGCTTCCCAAGTTATTTCTACGCCACGAGTGATTTTTTCTCTGCGATCAAAAACGTTTTTCAAAGCAACGGCAATCACATCCATATGATTGTTGGTATAAACTCTGCGAGGAATGGCAAGACGTAAGAAATCATTTCCGTTAAAACGATTTTCCCTTGTAACAGGATCTCTATCGGCTAAAAGATAACCTATTTCGCAACCTCTGATACCTGCTTCCAAATACAATTCACAAGTCAATGTCTGTGCCGGAAACTCTTCTTTCGGAACGTGAGTTAAGATTTTCGGAGCGTCAATGAAGATTGCGTGTCCGCCGGCAGGACGTTGATAAGGTATTCCGAATTCATCAAGACGGCTTGCCAAGTATTGAACCTGTTTAATTCTTGTTTCAAGATTATCAAACTCCGTATTCTCATCAAGACCTGCTGCAAGAGCATTCATATCTCTTCCATTCATTCCGCCGTAAGTAAGAAAGCCTTCAAAAGGTATGCAGAATGCTTTTGCCCCTTCATACCATTCTTCATGCCGAGTTGCTATAAAGCCTCCCATATTAACAATGGCGTCTTTCTTTGCACTCATCGTCATGCCGTCAGCATAAGAGAACATCTCCAAACAAATTTCTTTTATGGTTTTATTCTCATATCCTTTTTCTCTTGTCTTAATAAAGTATGCGTTTTCAGCAAAACGTGCAGAATCTAACAGCATTTTTATGCCGTATTTATTGCATACAGCCTTTGCCCCTTTTATATTCTCCATAGAAACAGGCTGACCACCGGCTGTATTATTGGTTATGGTTACGACAACGAAAGGAACATTTCCTTTATTCTCTGCTAACGCCTTATCTAATTTATTCAAATCAACATTACCCTTAAAAGGAACTTCCAATTGTGTGTCTTTTGCTTCATCTATTGTGCAATCCAACGCAACAGCGTGCCTTGATTCAATATGTCCTTTGGTTGTATCAAAATGAGAGTTGCCAGGAACGATATTACCAGCCTTTACAAGATAAGAAAACAATACATTTTCTGCCGCACGTCCCTGATGAGTTGGAATAACGTAATCAAAGCCTGTAATTTTCTTTATCATCTTTTTCATTTTGAAGAAAGAAGTTGCGCCGGCGTAACTTTCATCCCCAAGCATTAATTCCGCCCATTGTCTATCGCTCATAGCACCGGTGCCGGAATCGGTTATCAAATCAATATATACGTTTTCGGCTTTGAGAAGGAAAACATTATTGTTGGCTTCTGCAAGCCAGCGTTCGCGTTCTTCACGAGTTGATTTCCTAATAGGCTCAACCATTTTTATCTTCCAAGATTCTGCAAAAGGTAATTCCATAATCTATTAAAATTTAATTTATTTTACTAATATTTTCTTCTGAATTCAAGTCTGCAAAGTTAAGTTTTTTAATCCTAACTGCCAAATAAATATCCATAAATCAGCATTAAGGCTTATTCGTTTGCTTCTATGCTTTGGGTTACTTCGGGTTTCATTTGAGGAAAGAACAATACATCTTGTATAGAGTGCGAATCGGTCATCATCATTGCCAATCTGTCAATGCCTATGCCTAAGCCAGAGGTAGGAGGCATACCATACTCCAATGCACGTAAGAAATCCTCATCCAAAACCATTGATTCGGTATCTCCACGCTTGCCAAGTTCCAACTGTTTCTCAAAACGCTGACGCTGATCCATCGGATCATTCAATTCGGAATATGCATTACAAATCTCCTTACAGTTGCATATTGCTTCAAACCGCTCAACCAGTCCTTCCTTACTACGATGTTTTTTAGCAAGAGGAGACATTTCAACAGGGTAATCATATATAAATGTAGGTTGAATAAGTTTTCCTTCGCAAGTTTCGCCAAAAATCTCATCTATTAACTTGCCTTTGCCCATAGAAGAGTCGGTTTCTATATGTAATTTGCGACAAACATCTCTTAATGCGTCTTCATCCATCGCTGAAATATCAATAGATGTGAAGTGTTCAATGGCTTCGTACATTGTATAGCGTTTCCAAGGACGTTTGAAGTCTATTACATTTTCTCCAACCTTGATTTTTGTGTCTCCATGCAAGTCTAATGCAATCCGCTCAACCATTTCTTCCACCAAATCCATCATCCAAAAATAGTCTTTGTACGCTACGTATAATTCCATTTGAGTAAATTCCGGGTTATGGAAGCGATCCATTCCTTCATTGCGGAAATCTTTTGAGAACTCATACACTCCGTCATATCCTCCTACGATTAGTCGTTTTAAATACAACTCATTTGCTATTCTAAGGTAGAGTGTAGTATCTAAGGTATTATGATACGTCTTGAAAGGGCGGGCTGCCGCACCTCCATACAAAGGTTGCAGTATCGGAGTCTCAACTTCCAAATATCCTTTCTCATCAAGAAAATTTCTCATCGTATTTACCATTTTGGTACGCTTGACAAACGTCTCTCTATATTGAGGATTGACTATCAAATCCAAATAACGCTGTCTGTATCTCTGCTCCGGATTGGTGAAAGCGTCATAAACAACGCCGTCTTTCTCCTTAACAATCGGCAAAGGTCTCACACTTTTACTCAAAACCACCAATTCCTTAACGTGAATAGAGATTTCGCCCATTTGAGTTATGAATACATAGCCCTTAACTCCGATTATATCGCCGATATCAAGCAGTTTCTTAAAAACCGTATTATATAATGTTTTATCCTCATCAGGACAAATTTCATCTCTTTTGATATATAATTGAATCTTTCCTACACTATCCTGAATTACTGCAAAGGAAGCCGCCCCCATAATCCTTCTGCTCATAATGCGACCCGCTATACTAACTTGTTGATACAGCGTATTATCTTTTGGAAAGTTCTCTAAAATTTCGTTAGTCTTTGCATTGACTTCATATAATGGTGCAGGATAAGGTTCAATGCCCAAAGAGCGTAAATTTTCCACAGCCCGGCGCCTTAAAATCTCTTGTTCCGATAGTTCAGCCATTTGTTTTAATGATTAATTTTGTTAGTTGATTAGCGTGCAAAGTTACAAAAACAATTGCAAATGAGAATTGCCGAAATTTTTTCCTGCCTTTGCCGCATCAAATTAAGGTATGATGAAATCAAAGCAAAAGAAGCCGAAAATGAAACAGCCTTTGTGCGTGTCGCACTGACTTTATTTTTTTATAAAACAGCGTTCGGTTAAAATGAAAGGCTGTTTTATTTTAACCAAACAGCCTTTCGTAAAAATATTCCTTGATTTCGTTAAAACGAAACAGTCTTTTAATAAAACATAATGTCAAATTAATCTCTGTGTGAGACACACCGACACGCACAAACAGCCTTTGGTGGCGATGAAAGGGCGTATGCAGTTGTTTTTGTGTGATTTGAAGCGGCTTTTTGTATAAATAAAATTCATTAATCAGCGAACTAAAACAGCAATGAGAGGAATCAGTGATTTTTAATAGGCATTGCTTGCTGCGTAAGGCGATGTGGTCGGAGCGAAACCTGCAATCTTGAATTTCTTTCAGGCATTCGGAATGATAAAATGCAGTTCGAGGCACGTACAATAAAAATAATTTTGTACTTTTGCCCCTTAATAAAAAAACTTGTTTGCTAAAATTATAAGCAAACTATGTTTCGGAAATATAAATCAAGATTAGATAAGAAAAATGCAAGTAAAACTAAAAGTATTATTTGGTTTAGCCTTAATGATTTGCGGTTCTGCCGTTTTTTCACAAAATCAGGGGCTAAACGAAACGCAATTAAACAAAATCAAAGCAGGTTTTAAGAACACGAAAGAAGACAAAGCACTCAGGAATGCTATCGCTAACGGCAGGATTACGAGCCTTGCGTTAAATTTAGACAACGCTGCCAACTACGATACCTACTTTTCCAATCGTGTTATGAGCAGAGGTATCACCGACCAGAAGTCTTCCGGTCGTTGTTGGCTATTTACGGGTTTTAATGTGTTGAGAGCGGAAATGATTGCCAAGTATAATCTCGGTCCTTTCTACTTTTCGCAGGATTATCTTTTCTTTTATGACCAGTTGGAGAAGTCTAATTTGTTCCTTTCGCTGATTATTGACCATATAAAGGAGCCTCTTGACAGCAAGAACAACGAATGGTTGCTCAAAAACACGTTATCGGACGGCGGACAATTCACCGGTGTTTCCGATTTGGTGATGAAATATGGGCTTGTGCCTTCTTCCGTTCAGCCTGAAACATATAATTCCGACAATACGGGCAAAATCAACGACCTTATCACATTAAAATTAAAGGAATATGCGTTGGAGTTGCGTGATATGTACGCAAAGAATGCAAAGAATGAGGCTTTGGAAAATCGCAAAATAGATATGCTTTCAACAATATATCGTATGCTTGTGCTGGCTTATGGAGAACCCGTTACGGAATTTACATATACTTTAAGGGATGCTGCAGGTAAAGAGATTTCAACAAAGACTTATACTCCTAAATCGTTCTATCAGGAATATATAAACAAGAATCTGTCCGATGATTATGTGATGTTGATGAACGACCCTTCACGTGATTATTATAAGGTGTATGAAATAGAGAATGACAGGCACGTTATGGACGGCAAAAACTGGAAATATATCAATCTTCCGATAGAAGATATAAAGGAAGCGGCTATTGCATCCATCAAAGACTCTACTATGATGTATTTTTCCTGTGATGTAGGCAAATTTTTCAGTAGAGAGAAGGGTCTTTTGGATATAAACGAATACGATTACGGCTCTTTATTCAGCACAACCTTTCCAATGGATAAAAAACAACGCATTCAGACGCTTTCAAGTGGCTCTTCACACGCCATGACCTTGTGTGCCGTTGATTTGGATAAGAATAGCAAACCGAAAAAATGGCTTGTGGAAAATTCTTGGGGGGCTTCGGCAGGCTATCAAGGGCATTTGATTATTACGGATGAATGGTTTAACGAATATATGTTTCGTTTGGTAGTGGATAAGAAGTATTGCAGTGCCAAGATACTTGATTTGCTTAACCAGAAACCTATTATGTTGCCGCCATGGGACCCTATGTTTATGTCGGATAATGAACCGGACAGCACATTAATTCCTTCCGGTTTAATTAATGACGATTCGGATGAAGAGAAACCTAATGAGACCACAAGTTTAACGGACGATGAATCTTCTGCTTATGAAGATGATTCGGAAGAGGCTTGGTATAAGATTAATGAAACGGATGATTTGTATAACATTATTGAGGAAAATATAAGGCAGGCAAAGGAGGCCGCTCCGGAATCTTACAATCGTTTTGTTCGTTATGAAGATGATTCATCAAAAATAATGCCTTATGATGAGCAAAGAGACAATCATAAAATAGAAACGCTATATGAGGTGTATAAATACCCTGAAGACGACAAGATTACTTATATAAGAGAAACGATTTATAACGATAATCAAGCATGGGACTTTATTTACGAACGCATATACAATGATGGAAAATTGATTTTTTTCTCTCGCAAATTCAATACCTTTAATTCAGGTTGCACAGAGGTTGCTTTTGAACACTCAAAATACTATTGGAATCCGGAAAATAAGCTAATACGCAAGACATACGATATTTATGATGTGCATAACAATGCCCTAAACTCTTCAAACTGCTCTATGCTTCGTGAGGAGTATGAAAAATATCCGTTGTTTAGCGATTTTCTCGCTGCAAATCCTTTACCATTTACGCCACAAGAGTAATTACTATGTTAATATCTTTTTGTAATTTTGCCTCCCGTTAAAATATAAAAACACACAAAGAAACTTATGATACCAACTCATTATATTTTCGTTACGGGCGGAGTTACATCATCTCTTGGCAAAGGCATAATTTCATCTTCTCTCGCCGTACTCTTAAAAGCGAGAGGTTACAGTGTCGCAATTCAAAAGTTAGACCCATATATTAACATAGACCCTGGTACGCTTAACCCTTATGAACATGGAGAGTGTTATGTGACGGAAGATGGGGCGGAAACAGACCTTGACCTTGGGCATTATGAACGATTTACTAATGTTTTTACATCACAAGCGAATAATGTTACAACGGGACGTGTATATAAAACGGTCATAGAAAAGGAACGACACGGGGATTATCTTGGAAGTACGGTGCAAGTCATTCCTCACATCACAGATGAGATAAAACGCCGAATAGAAATATTGGGTAAGACAAATGAATACGACTTTGTGATTACGGAGATAGGTGGAACGGTTGGAGATATAGAGTCCTTGCCGTTTGTAGAGAGTATTAGGCAGATGAAATGGGAACTCGGCAATAGAGCAGTTGTTATTCATCTCACATATATACCTTATCTTAGTGCGGCAGGCGAATTAAAAACAAAACCGACTCAACATTCCGTTAAAGCAATGTTGCAGCAGGGAGTACAGCCTGATATTATAGTTTGCAGAACCGAACATCCCATAACAGAAAGCATTCGCAGCAAAATATCATTGTTTTGTAATATTACCAAAGATTGCGTAATAGAATCAATAGATGCCTCTACCATATATCAAGTGCCGCTTAATATGCGTAGCGAGAAGTTAGATGTGCAGGTTCTTCGCAAACTTAATGTACAGCCAAAGCAGGAAGCAGACCTTTCGCAATGGGAAGATTTCGTTTATAGGCTAAATAATCCGAAGCAAGAGGTTAAAATAGCATTGGTCGGAAAGTATGTGGAACTGCATGATGCTTATAAATCCATTAGTGAGGCGTTCATTCATGCCGGAGCGGTTCTTCAATGCAAGGTAAAAATCAAATGGATTAAGGCGGAAGACCTTGAGAAAACTGAAAACAATGCTTTCCCAGACGATATTCAAGGCATATTGGTTGCACCGGGCTTCGGGCAAAGAGGTATAGAAGGAAAGATATTGGCTGTGAAATATGCACGGGAGCACAATATTCCTTTCTTCGGAATATGTCTTGGAATGCAGTGCGCCGTTATAGAATTTGCAAGAAATGTTCTTAACCTAAACGGAGCAAATTCTGTTGAGATGGATAAAAATACGCCTTATCCGGTAATTGATATTATGGAAGAACAAAAGAAAATTACGAATATGGGCGGCACTATGAGGCTTGGCTCTTATCCTTGCGATGTAAAAAAAGGCACAAAATTGTTTGAGGCATACCATTTAGAGAGAATTAATGAGAGACATCGCCACAGATATGAGTTTAACGATGCTTTTGAAACACAATTTTCAGATGGCGGAATGATATTTTCAGGTATCAATCCTTCGTCGGATCTTGTAGAAGCAATAGAGATTCCTAATCATAAATATTTCGTAGGCGTTCAATTTCACCCCGAATATAAAAGTACGGTAGAAAATCCGCATCCTTTATTCGTTAGTTTTGTTAAAGCGGCTCTGTCCGTGTCGGACTGACATTGTTTTGCAGATGAGTTCTTTTCCGGTTTTTAATTCGTGAAAGGTCTTCCACGGTCTAAATTTCCCATTTTCTAATCGTGAAAGGTCTTTCACAGTCTAAATTTATCATTTTCTAATCGTGAAAGGTCTTCCACAGTCTAAATTTATCATCTTCTAATCGTGGAAGGTCTTCCACGGTCTAAATTTCCCAGTTTTTATTCGTGGAAGTGCTTAAATAATAATAATAGCGCTTAAAATTGAGTAAAAGTGCATACGCGGGAAGTGATTTCTATTACCGTATGAGCACCGTTGATTATTGCGTGATTATTTTCTCCTATATGACCAACCGGAATGTCAAACGCAAGAGGATATCCGTATTTTGCTACAATGTCTGATATTATTTCATAAACATTCTTTCCGAACGGAGTATCGTTATCGTGCATTTGAGTAAATGACCCGACTATCAAGCCGGAAAGATGTGCTAATTTACCCGCTCTGTCAAGTGCTGTAATCATCCTGTCAATATGGTAAAGATACTCATCCAAATCCTCAATCAGAAGAATTTTTCCTGTTGTTGAAAGAAAACTTTTTGACCCGATGAGGGAATAAAGCACTGACAGGTTGCCGCAAATAACTTCGGCGGAAGCCTTTCCTTCAATAATATAATTGCTTTTCCAATTGATGACAGGTGTATTTATTCCGAAAAGAGTTTCTTTAAGGCTCGTTAATGCACAGCAATTTTTCTGCGTATCGGATAAAATGTTTATGGGCATAGTAGCGTGCAGAGATTGATAAGCATTGCAGTAATACAGATGAGATAAAAATATGGTGAAGTCGCTATATCCGATAAGCCATTTAGGATATTTGATAAATGAAGTGAAGTCTAATCTGTCTATTATCTTAACACAGCCATATCCACCCCTCGCACAAACAATTGCAGCAATGTCTTCCCGGTCTAAAAATGTCTGTAAGTCTTCTGCACGTTTATTATCGTCTGCGGATAGTTGAGTATGCGAATTTGTGTTAATAGTTTTGCCGATAATTACATTCAATCCCCATGATTCAAAAACCTTTTGTGCAGCTGAAATCTCATCTAAACTTATTTTTCTCGCAGGTGCAACAATAGCAATCTTGTCTCCTTTTTTTAAGAAAGGCGGTCGTTTTGTCATTTGTTTAATCGTTGCGAGGCTGAATAATAGTTGTCCATTCGCGCTTTGCAACCGATTTATTAACTATTTTGATTTGCTCTATGGCATAACGTTCGCAAGGATGGATACCAATAACGTCTATTACGCCATCGTGTAATTTTAATACCACCTTGCCCATATCATAACCATTCTTTTTTTTCCATTGATGCGTAAAAGATTCCATAGGTGTGCGAGGGCGAAAATTAGGACAGTCCCATTCATGTACGGGTATCTGAAAAAGTTCTTTCCATTTATGACCCGTGTATGTCCAGATACGGAATACATTCAGATTAGAAAAATCGCGATTAACAGTCATAAAAGAAATCTCGTCTGTTCCGTCTCCGTCCAAATCACCTTCGTTAATGAGAAAATATACTCCGAGATCGCCGTCTAATTGCAGGTCTGTAATGTCTTTGTTGTCGGAAAAGAGTTTTGTAGGCGATTCATAGAGGTTTTCCTCAAATCCGTCCCCATCAAAATCACCACGAATCATAAAACGCGAACTCTCTGTCTTGTTCCATTTCCAATCGGAAGGATTTCGTGAATCTACAATGACATCCGTCCAAGGTTTCAAGTCTTCCTGTGCTTTTAGATTGCCGACAAATATAAGCATAAATGCTGCAAAATAAATTATTCTTTTCATATCTCTTGTTGTATTCGGTTTTAATTGGGTGCAAATTTACGCTTTTTTTTCTATAAGCAACAGATTGTTAAGAAAGTTTAACTCCTATCAGGTGCATAAACTCTTCCCGCGTTTTCATATCTCTTAAAAATACTCCGGTAAAGTCAGATGTTGTAGTGAGAGAGTTTTGTTTTTGAACGCCACGCATAGACATACAGAGATGCTGTGCTTCGATTACAACGGCAACCCCTAACGGATTCAGATTCTCCTGTAAGCAATCTTTTATCTGCCTTGTCATCCTTTCCTGAACCTGTAAGCGGCGTGCAAAACAATCTACTATGCGGGGAATCTTGCTTAATCCTACAATCTTACCATTTGGAATATACGCAATATGAGCCTTGCCTACAATGGGACAAAGATGGTGTTCGCACATAGAGTATATCTCTATATCCTTCACAAGCACCATTTGCCTGTAATCCTCTTTGAAAACAGCGGAAGCAATAATGGACGACGGGTTAAGGTCGTATCCGTGCGTAAAGAACTGCATTGCTCGCGATATTCTCATAGGAGAATCCTTTAATCCCTCACGTTCGGTATCTTCACCTATGAGTTCAAGGATTGCTTTGTAGTGTTCCGCCATTTTTTGCAGGATTTCATTATTATATCTTTCAAGTTTCTCGTATCCATGCTGCGGTATTCTGTCTTCTGAGTTCATTTCCATTTTAATTTGAGCCGCAAAATTAGTATTTTTATTTGAATCAGCCCATTGAATCGCCGTATAACAATCACCTAAGCCCGTGTCGGGCTGACATTATTTCTTTTGCCCAAAACCAAAGGCTGTTTGGTGAAAATGAAAGGCTGTTTTATTTTAACCAAACAGCCTTTCGTTCGGATGAAACAGCCTTTCATTTTCACCAAACATCCTCTCATAAAAAAATAAAGTCAGTGCGACACGCACAAACAGCCTTTTATTTTGGTTTAACAAAGTAATGTCAGTCCGACACGGACTAATATTTTAATTTTTAGTATTTTTGCAGTTAGTTTATGGCGAATCTGAAAGATAAAATAGGATTAAAAATATTTGAAATCATATCCGAAGTGTCGGCAAACTTGAATTTGAAGAGTTATGTCGTTGGAGGATATGTGCGAGACCTTATTATGCAGCGACCATCCAAAGATATTGATATCGTAACGATTGGTAGCGGAATTTTGTTGGCTGAAAATGTGGCGGCGAAACTTGGTAAGGGTACGAGGATATCTGTTTTTAAGACTTTCGGAACGGCGTCTCTTTGGTATAAACAGAGCGATGAGATATTTCAGATAGAGTTTATCGGTGCCAGAAAGGAGAGTTATTCTCACGATAGCCGCAATCCGGTTGTGGAAGACGGCACTATGGAGGACGATGAACTGAGGCGGGACTTTACTATCAACTCTCTTTACATCAGTTTGAACAAAGAAGATTACGGAACGCTCATTGACCCTTTTAATGGTTTGGAAGCAATTCGGAACGGCATCATTCGGACAAATACAAACCCTGATATAACTTTTTCCGACGACCCTTTGAGGATGATGAGAGCCGTTCGGTTTGCCTCACAGTTGAATTTTTCGTTGGATAACGACACTTTGGACGCCATAAAGCGTAATGCGGAGCGGATAAACATCATTACAAAAGAACGAATCACCGAAGAATTAAACAAAATCATTCTTTCGCCCAAACCTTCTATCGGTTTCAGGTTGCTTGACAAGACAGGGCTGTTACAATATATCTTTCCGGAGTTTCAGGTCTTGAAAGGTGTAGAACAGGTTGGCGATAAAAAACATAAAGATGTGTTTTGGCATACGCTGAAAGTGCTTGATAATGTCGCCAAACGCAGTAATAATTTGTGGTTACGCTGGTCTGCCGTGCTGCATGATATTGCCAAGCCGAGATGTAAGCGTTTTGAACCCGGAATCGGCTTTTCCTTTCACGGGCATGAGGTTAAGGGTGCAAGGATGGTTAAGGGTATTTTCGTCAAAATGAGGTTGCCGCAGAATGAAAGCATGAGATATGTTGAGAAAATGGTATATCTGCACTTGCGTCCTATTGCTTTGGTTGAGGATAAGGTAACGGATTCTGCCGTAAGGAGGCTTTTGTTTGATGCGGGCAATGATACTGATGATTTAATGTTGCTTTGCGAAGCCGATATTACGAGTAAAAATCAGCAAAAGGTAGAACGCTATCTGCAAAACTTCAAAATAGTAAGCGGAAAGCTTGTTGAATTGGAAGAAAAAGACCGAATCCGCAATTTTCAACCTCCAATTAGCGGAGAAGATATAATGAATATTTTTGCCATAAGCCCATGTCGTGAAATAGGAATAATAAAAACGGCTATCAAAGACGCAATTCTGGATGGCAAAATAGCCAATGAGCGTGAGCAAGCCCTTGATTTGATGTATAAGGAGGCAGAAAAATTAGGATTAAAGAGGGTATAGGCAGATGAAAAAGCGATTAATAGTTCTTGCAGGCTCAACAGCCGTTGGCAAAACGAAGAAAGCCATAGAGATTGCCAAACAATTTAATACCGAAATCGTATCTGCCGATAGCCGACAGGTGTATAAGGAATTGAAAATAGGCGTTGCATCTCCTACAAAGGAGGAACAGGCAGAGGTTAAGCACCATTTTGTCGGCAATATCTCAATCTATGATTCTTATAATGCGGCTACTTATGCCGAAGAGGCTTTGCAAACTATTGAGGAATTATTTAAAACACATGATACGATAGTTCTTACCGGCGGTTCGGGGATGTATATCAAGGCTCTTTGCGATGGAATAGATATAATGCCCGATGCAAATCCGCAAATCCGTGAAGAGTTGAATAATTTGTATGCAAAAGAAGGAATTAAGCCGCTGCAAGAGGAATTAAAGCAGAAAGACCCGTCATATTTTGCCATAGTGGATACCAATAATTATATAAGACTGATACGAGCGTTGGAAGTATGCCGTTCAACTGGCAAACCATATTCATCTTTTCGGCTTAATACCAAAACAAAACATTGGTTTGATATAGAGAAAGTAGGTATTATGCGTTCAAGAGAAAGTCTTATTCAAAGGATAAACCAAAGAGTAGATGAGATGGTGAAGAATGGTTTGATTGAAGAGGCAAAAGAGTTTTATGATGTGAGGTATCTGCAAGCCTTAAACACTGTCGGATATAAAGAACTCTTTGATTTCTTTGAAGGGAAAGCCACTTTGCAAAAAGCAATAGAGAATATAAAAACCAATACCCGCCAATACGCAAAACGCCAAATGACATGGTTCAGAAAAGACAAAGAAATACGCTGGTTTGACTTGGATAAGGAGGAACTTTATGTGGATTAATTGTTGTTTTGTGAAGTTTTGTATTGTCATTACGGCGATAAACGTTTTCCTAATCAGCAATGCTTTTGGGCAAGACACAAATGATCTTATTTATAACCCGTCTTTTGAGGAGCATCTCACATGTCCGAACAAGATAGAGGCGTATGGAGAGATGACGGAGGTGTTAGGATGGTGGCAACCTACGGGAGGAAGTTCTGATTATTACAATAAATGCGGTAAAAAGCAGACTTCTGTTCCTAAAAACAAACTCGGCATTCAGATGCCCCGCTCTGGTGTCGGTATGGTAGGCATCTATACTTCCAAAACGACTTATCGCGAATATATTCAGACGCAATTGAAGGAAAAGTTGCTCAAAGGAGAAAAATATAAACTGACTTTCTATGTCTCTTTGTCGGAATACTCATCGGGAGCAATAGCAACAATAGGCGGACTCTTTACTACATATAAATTAAGCGACACCGTGCGTGAAATGTTGGCTATAAACGAACGTACAATGCACGATTTCAATGTCAAAGAGAAGCGAACAACATATTTTAAGCCCCAAGTAGTAAATCCTTTTGAGAAACCATTGACCAATACTCAACAATGGATGAAAATAGAAGGGGAATTCGTGGCACAAGGCGGCGAACAATATCTCACAATCGGCAATTTCTATCCCTCAGATAAGAGTAACGTAGTAGATATTGCCGATTTAACATATTTATTGCCCGGTGCATATTATTATATTGACGATGTAAGCCTCGTTTGCCTCACTTGCGGGATGCCGAAGCAAATTGCCGCCGTTTCGGAAGGCGGTTCGCCGATAACAATCACAAAACAGAAGGAAAAGAAGCCTTATGAGGTGGGTCAGGTAGTGGTTTTGAAGGACATATTCTTTGATTTTGATAAAAGTATTCTGCTGCCTCAATCATACATTGAACTGAATAATTTGCTGGATGTGCTCAATAAATATCCTCAAATGACGATTGAGCTCAGGGGACACACGGATAATTATGGTACGGACGCCTATAATTTGCCGCTTTCCCAAAGACGAGCCGCTGCTGTTTATGATTATTTGATTGCTCACGGCATTGATAAATCAAGATTGTCGTATAAAGGTTACGGAGCCAAGATTCCGATTGCCGATAACAACACTGATGAGGGTAGGGCAAAGAATCGCAGGGTGGAATTCAGCATTTTGTATTTCTAAACATTGATTTATTGCCGTATGGCTTGCTTTTGACCTTTGATTATAAGGCTTAATCATTCTTACTCTTTGTTCGGCAAAAATGAAACAGCCTTTGGTTAAAATGAAACGCTGTTTGTGCGTGTCGCACTGACTTTATTTTTTTATTAGAGGTTGTTTGCCTAAAATGAAACACTGTTTGGTTAAAATAAAACAGCCTTTTGTAAAAATATTCCTTGATTTCGTTCGCACGAAATAGCCTTTTATTTTCATCAATGCATAAAAACAATAAATTTATGGGCTTTATACAATAATCAATCTGCTTCTGCGTTTGGTAAATGCAAAATTTAATCTTTTAATTCTTATGATAAAGAAGACTATTGTTATCTTGCTTCTTGTTTTTGCAGCCTTCGGAGCATATTCTCAGGCAAGTCAGGATGTTGCAATCGGAAAGTGGCGGGAACATTTGGCGTATTATTCTGCTAATAACGTTGCTGATTTGGGCGACAGGATGTTGGTATCCGCCCAAAGTTCGCTTTTCTATTTTAATAAGAAGACTCATCAGATGGAACGCTTCTCTAAGGTTGGCGGATTGTCGGATGCCGGCGTTCATCTTTTGGCTTATGACCCGCAAACGAAGACTTCGGTAATTGTTTATACGAATGCGAACATAGATATAGTGCAAGGCGAAAATGTTTATAACATCTCCGACCTTAGACTCAAGACAATAGAGGGCAGTAAGGAGATTAATAACATTACTTTCGCCGAAGGAAAGGCTTTTTTGGCGTGTGGCTTCGGTATAGTGGTGCTTAACCTCTTACGACATGAGATTTACGATACGTATTTCATCGGAGAAAATTCTTCTACTATCAAAATAAATCAAGTAGCCTTGAATGACACGTCCATTTTCGCCGCAACAGAAAATTATGGTGTCCTTTACGCTCCACGATACAGCAATATGCTCGCCATGAGTGAGAGTTGGAAAAATTTATCTGCCGTTCCGATTTACGCAGGCGACACATCCACTTCAATAGATACTCTTAATATTAAAACCATATTTACTCTTCCCAATAACGATCTTGTGATTGGATTAAAGAAAACGAGCTCTGACTATACCAATGTCTTTCGTTATAACGGTACAACGCTGGATAGCATTTTTAAGAATGAGTATATTCATAAGATTTTCTTATCCGAAAATAAGGTTGTCAAGATTGCTTGGCAGGCTGTCAATGTTTATGACGACCAATTCAACCAATTGAATGTTTTTAGCACAGACCCTCAATGGAATCCTTCTTTTCGTTATAACGGAGAGGTGTTGGAAATGAATGTTAATGACGCTGTGATTGATGGTTCAAAGATTTGGTTTGCTCATCAGGATCTTGGTTTAATTGAAATAGACAATTATCTTGCTACATGGCAGAAAGCAAATGAGTATTACCCTAATGGTCCGCTTGTAACTTCTTCTTACAGGATTAGAGCAGGCAAAGACGGCACTATATACGTAGCTCCGACTGCTTTTAAGGGTTTTGAAATGGCTAATGTCTTCATTTTTGACGGTCAAACTTGGAGTAGTTTAACTTTTCCTAATGATTGGAATGTTGATAGCTTGAAATCTGTTTGTGATGTGGCTATTGATCCGCGTGATGCTTCTCATCTTATGCTTGCTTCTTGGTGGAACGGCGTTTTAGAGGTGAAAGATAATAAGATTGTGAAGGTTTGGGATACTAATAACACAGATGGTATTTTGCAAAACACGTATGGTGTTCGCAGCAGTTGGATAGAATATGATAAATTCAACAATCTGCTTGTTACTAATTCGCTTGGAGATTATGGATTGGCGTATTATACCAACAATAACCAATGGGGAGGTTTTTATACTGCCGATTTGACTGACGGAGCAGAGATATTGGGCTTTGTTATTGACACTTTGACCAACTATAAGCTCGTTTGGACAGGCAATAACAGGCTAATACTGCTCAATAATGAAGGCGGGCGACTATTGATAAGCCCTAATACCGGCGCAAAAGACCGAACGTTTCAAATTAATTGTGCTGTGCAGGATATGGATGGCGAAATATGGCTCGGGACAGAAAAAGGCATTAAGGTGATATACTCTTTGCTGGATGCTTTCTCAACAAATATCGGGCAGAATGCAACGATAGAATGTAATAATATAGTATATGACGATAACGGAGTGCTGCAATATCTCCTTAACTTTGACAATATTAACTGCATAATGGTGGATGGTGGGAACAGAAAGTGGATTGGCACCGAGAGAAGCGGCATCTATGTTTATTCTCCTAACGGAAGCAAGGAAATTCTGCACTTTACGGCGGAGAATAGCCCGCTTCTTTCCAACAATGTTACCTCTATGGCTCAGAATCCTTTAACTGGAGAGGTTTTTATTGCGACCGGATTCGGCATTGTGTCCTATAAAGCCGAATCTACCAAAGGAGCGGAAAAGGCAGGCTCACTTACGGTTTATCCTAACCCAGTTCGTCCTGATTATACGGGCGATATTGCAATCAATGGCTTCGTTGCCGATAGTGATGTGAAGATTACCGATGTCGGAGGCAACATTGTGGCTCATCTTCAGTCAATCGGTGGGCAGGCTGTTTGGAATGGCTGCAATATGAATAAGGAAAAAGTCAGCAGTGGCGTCTATCTGGTTTTCGGTTCTGCACAAGACGGCACTCAAAACGCTGTCGGCAAGATTCTAATCATAAGATAATGCAACAAACCACGCTTGCAATAGTCTTAAACGCCTTTCCATACAACGAAACCAGCCTTATCACCAAACTTTACACTCAATCCTGCGGCTTAAAAGGCTATATCATCAAAGGCATACGAAGAAACCGCAATTCATTATCGGCTTCCATTTTCCAGCCTCTTCAAATCATTGAGGCGGAGGTATGTAATAATCAAAAGCAAAGCCTTCAGATTTTGCGAAATGCAACAATAACCGAATCATTGTCCGATTTGCGTATGGACATAGTTAAATCTACGCTGACGATGTTTCTTACCGAAATAATAACCCTTAGCATCAGAGACGAGAATCCCGATAAGCAAATGTTTGAGTTTCTTTCGGATAAAATAAAACGCCTTAATGATGCTCCGAAAGCGGCTTTGGCTGACTTTCATATCAGGTTTATGATTGATTTTGCCAACATTCTCGGCTTCAATATCACGAATTATGATTGGGAAACAGGCTCTCAATCGGCTGTTACGGCGTTTATAAACAATCCGCATCTCAATTGCTCCAAATCCGACCGCCTTTCGGTGCTTATGTCGCTTGTTTCGTTTTATGAACAGCACATAACGGCGGGACGAAAAGTCGTTTCGCATCACATTCTTCACGAAATATTAAATTAAAATCACATAACAGGGCTGCCATATCCCTTTTGAATACAGATAAATCAACAATGGCTAAAATGAAAGGCTGTTCTGTTAAAATAAAACGCTGTTTTATTTTAACCAAACAATGTTTTATTTTAACCGAACGCTGTTTCATTTTCGGCAGATGAGGTGTTGTCGGTTTTATACGGGTATTTGTGTAATTAAACAAGGCTAAAAAGTGTCTGTTATTAGAAAACCAAACCTTTTTATTAAATTTGCATTTATAAAAATCAAAGAAAAAAGTTTTGATATGAGAAAAAGGCTCTTGTTTTTGGCTGTTTTATTCGCCTCTTTCAATGCTTCGGCTCAGGGAGACAGCGTTTCCTTGCTGTGTTCCTTTGTAGGCGATGACGGAAGTGTTACCTTGACATGGGATAACAGCAACGCACTCGCTGCTTTGGGCTCTCCGAATTATCAAACCTTTAATTATTATCTCATAGGAGTGAAATCATCAAACGGGAACATCGTTATAACCGATACGATACCTGATATTAATACCACAAATGCTGCAAGTAATTACAACAACCCTAATAACGGAATAATAAACTTTGTTATCACGGCGTCATTTAGCCCTAATAATTTCCTGACAGCAGAGATAAACACTATTTATGTAAGAGTTACGCAAACAAATTCAACAAATATTTTGCTGGAATGGAACAATCCTCATTTAAATCCTGATTATAATCCGACCTTAAAGGGTAATGAGGGTCAGTATTTCAAGATTTATCGCAACCGAATGAGCAACGGAATAAATTATGAGTTGATTGACAGCATCCTTTTCAATGAAAATCAATCGCAATTGAGATTTGTGGATAATATTCTGCCTTCATGCAATGATACATTGACGTATTATATTACTATTGACGACTCTTACGGTTGCACAAGCCGCTCTAATAAGAGCAGGGTAGTCATCGGGGATAATGATAAGCCTTCTTCTCCCGTTGTTGCTTCGGCTTCAACGGATATTGCAACACAAAAAGTCGGTATAAGTTGGATTGCGTCAAATGATACCGATGTTGCCGGCTATGTTCTTTGTTCGGGCTATCCTTGTACGCCGCTTGATACGATTGAAGGCAGAGACAGTACCTATTTTGTTTGCGATACCTGCGATGCGACAAAGATTTATGATATTGCAATAGAGAGTTATGATTCTTGTTGGAACACTTCTCTGCTTACGGACAAGCATAATAATATTGTTGTCAATGCTAAACGTGAGCAATGCTCGGATAGCGTAAGGATTACTTGGAATCCGTATAATAATATGACGCAAGGTTTGAAGGAATACAATATATATTCATCCGAAGACAGCATTAATTTTGCTCTTGCGGCACATGTTTTTTCTTATGACACGTCTGCAATGGTTCATATCAACACCTCTGCTGCCAATCACTACTTTTATGTTAAGGCGACAGGCAATCTCGGTTATGAATCAACGTCCAATATTGTTAAATTGAGCGTTTCTTCTGCCGATATGCCTCAATATATGTATATTCGTTCGGTTTCCGTAAGGGAAGACAACAAACATATTGATATTTCTTTCTTTGTGGATTCTCTTACGAGAGTTCCTAATTATAAACTCCGAAGAAGTGAAGACGGAACACGCTTTGCCGACATTGCAACTTTGTCTTTTAGCGGCGAAGGCTCATTTTCATACGTTGATGCTGTGCCTGCTTCGGCTGCGGAGAAGGTTTATACCTATTTATTGACTGCATGGGATTTTTGTTATCTTGACAGCGTAAATTCAAATGTCGTTTCAAGTATGCGATTGAGCGTTTCGCAAGTGTCAGACCAAACAAACAAATTGACATGGAATGCTTATGACGGATGGAATGCGGTAAATAATTACGATATCTATCGTTCCGATGCAGCGATAGGCAGTTCTTATATGACGACCTTTGATGATAATTCGGCGGATATGGCTGTTGGCGGATATGGATTGAGGTATAATGTTGTTGCAACGGAGAGTGGTGTCGGTGCTGACGGCAAACAGGCTACGGCTTCTTCGTCTTATGCCGATATAAGGAAGGAATCTCTTTGCTGGATACCGAATGCTTTTACTCCTGACGGAGAACAGAATACTGTTTTCAAGCCTTCGCTGGCTTTTATCAAAGAAGGTAGTTACCAAATGAGGATTTATAATCGTTATGGTCAGGTTTTATTTTACACGAACGACATTTCGCAAGGATGGGATGGGACATACGAAGGACAAAGAGTGAATCCCGGCACATATATTTATCTTATAGAATTTACAAACAGCAAAGAGGCGAAGCAAGTCAGGCGAGGAACGGTCGTATTGGTTGATTAGAGGCTTCAAAATAAAGAAATGTATTATTTTTGCAGCCGACAATAACTGCAAAACCTCAAAGTGAAACGCCAAACGATAATAATCATTTTACTAATCGTTGCTCTTCTTGCAATGATGCTTGTCGGCTGTATTGTAGGAACGGCAAATATCGGATTGAAAGATGCTTTACAAGTGTTGATGTCTGTTTTTGGCGGTGAGAATTCTGCTAATATTCCCGAAAGCACTTATTATATTATACTCAATCTTCGTTTGCCGCGAGTATTGCTTGCTGTTGTTACGGGCGGAGGGCTTTCTGTTTGCGGCGTTGCTTATCAGGCTATTTTCAGAAATCCTTTGAGCGACCCGTATGTGCTTGGTGTTTCGTCGGGAGCATCTTTGGGAGCGGCAATAGCAATTATCATCGCTTTGGATGGGGCTTTTCTGGGCATAAGTGCTCTTTCTTTTCTCACGGCATTGCTTACTGTTATACTTATCATAGGTATCTCGTCAATAGGTAATCGTTTGCATACGACAACTCTTCTTTTAGCCGGCATAAGCATAAACTTTCTCATATCGGCTCTTATTTCCGTTTTGATGATATTAAATAAGCAGGAAATGGATAAAATAATCTTTTGGACAATGGGCTCTTTGGCATCAGCAAATTATGAAAGTGTTGCCATAACTGCTTGTTTTGTTTTCATAGGAGTAATGATAGTCGCCTTATATGCAAGAGATTTAAATACAATGTTGCTTGGCAGCAGCTCGGCACGCACTATGGGTGTAAATGTAGAACGTACTAAAAAAATAATACTTGTTTCATCCACTCTAATGATTGCTGTTATCGTGTCATTCACAGGAGTTATAGGATTTATAGGTCTTGTCGTTCCTCATATTGTTCGTTTGATTGTCGGCAGTGATAATCGTAGAATATTGCCTTATGCTTTGCTGGGCGGGATGCTTTTTATGCTCTCTGCGGATATTGTTTGCAGAACGGTAATACCTCCTTCCGAATTACCGATAGGCAGTATTACGTCATTGATAGGTGCTCCTGTTTTTATATATCTATTGTTTAATGCCAAAAAACGCCTTAACGGATGATAGAGGTAAAGCATTTGACATATAAAACGAGAAATAAAAAGATTCTGCTTTCGGATTTGAATTTTGAAATAAAGGACGGCGGATTTTATGGCATCATTGGCAATAACGGATCGGGCAAAACCACTCTTCTGCGTTGTTTATCCAACACTCTTAACATAGATGGCGGCAGCGTTTTCTTAAACCATAAAGATATAACTTCGTATTCCATTCGTCAAGTGGCGAAACAAATTGCCGTTGTGCCGCAACATACGGATTTTCTCTTTGATTTCTCGGCTCATCAGATTGTTATGATGGGACGATCGCCGTATCAAAAACGTTTATGTGCCGATAG
The DNA here is from genome assembly GCA_031263015.1 of Bacteroidales bacterium. GTDB lineage: Bacteria > Bacteroidota > Bacteroidia > Bacteroidales > P3 > JAISGN01. The sequence continues at coordinate 40,334 of JAISGN010000016.1, read as the reverse complement.
CGAGCAAGATTTGCAAATAGTAGAGCAGTCAATGAGGCAAACATCAACGTGGCATTTGAGAAACACATCGGTAAAGGTGCTTTCAGGAGGAGAGTTGCAAAGAGTAATCATCGCAAGAGCCTTATCGCAAAACACACCTCTTATTTTGCTTGACGAGCCTGTTTCAAATCTTGACATAAAACATCAATTTGAGGTGATGAATCTGCTTTCGGATATTAACAAAGAGCATAAAAAGACAATAATCATTGTTATCCATGACCTTAATCTTGCTCTCAAATATACCAATCATCTTCTTGTCATTCGGGATGGCTGCCTTATTGCAGACAAACCAACTAAAGAATTTCTGACATCTGACAATATTAAGAAGGTCTTTAATGTAAATTCCTCAATAATTGACAACAACCAATCACAACCTTATATCATTTTCCAATAATGAAGAAATACATTATTCTTGCCTTATTTCCTTTCATTTTTTTTTGCTCCTGCGGCAGGCAAACCAAGCAAGATAAAAACCAAACCTCAATAGAAATCACCGATTACCACAATCGTAAGGTGCAAATCAAGAAAGATTTGCATACAATAGTCTCTTTGTCGCCGGGAATTACGGAATTGATTTTTGATTTGCAGAGCGGAGACAAATTGATAGGCAGAACAAATTATTGTACCTATCCTCCGCAAGTGCAAAACATAACTTCAATCGGCGGAATCGCTGATGCCAACGTGGAGAAGATAGTTTCCCTTCATCCCGATGTTGTTATAGCATCATCAATGCTGTCAAAATCAAAATTGGAGCAGATAGAACGGGCGGGAATTGCGATAATATCATTACCGGAACGCACAACGGTGGAAGGAGTCTTTCAAACAATAGCGATATTGGGCAGAATACTTGACCGAGAGGTGCTTTCAACAAAGATTATAGCCGATATGAAGCAACGGATTGAAGCAATAACCAAACGCAATTCAGACAATAAGCAGACCAAACGCCCGAAAGTTTATTATGTAGTGGGCTTTGGTGCGGGCGGAGACTTCTCTGCGGGGGCTAATACCTACATTGACGATATTCTAACGCTTGCCGGTGGGGATAATATAGCCAAATCATCGGTTAATTGGTCGTTTAGCCGCGAGGAACTCTTTGCTAAAAATCCTGATTTCATATTTATACGCAAGGAGGACTACAATCAATTTATTCATACAAAGCCATACAGCACTCTTGCCGCCGTTCGCAATCACAAAGTCTTTCCTGTGGATAGCCGATTGATGGATTGTCAGACTGCTCGCTCGGTTCGGATGATTGAAACCATTTCCGACATTATTCATACGAAGTAAGATTTTTATAAAACAAAGTAATACGCTCACGAAATCAAGCCTTATAAATTTGAAATCAAGCCTTATAAAAATGAAATAAGGGAAAAATTGTATCTTTGCAGAAAAGAAAAAATTGATATGCAAGATAAATTGATTGAGACTTTGCTTAATCGCAAGACTATAAGGAAATATACTGATAAACAGATAGATGATGAGGTTCTGAACACGATTCTTGAAGCCGGAATAAGGGCTTCAAATTGTGGGAATATGCAAGTTTATAGTATTGTCATAACTCGTGATGAGCAGAGGAAGAAAGACCTCGCCAAATTCCACTTTGGACAGCCTATGGTAACACAAGCACCTGTGGTTATGACGATTTGTGCCGATGTAAATAGATTCGGAAAGTGGTGTAATCAGAGAAAAGCCGATGCGGAATCTTATTCCAATTTTTTATGGTTTAACATTGCGACCGTCGATGCAACGATTGCTACGCAGGCAATGTGTTCTGCGGCGGAGGGTCTTGGTTTGGGAATATGTTATCTTGGTACGGTGATGTATTTTGCAAAGGAGATAGCGGAGTTTCTGCATTTGCCCAAAGGCGTTGTGCCTATTACTACCATTACAATAGGCTATCCTGCCGAGAATCCTTCCTTAACCGAGCGCCTTGCTTTGAATGCGGTTGTGCATAATGAGGTTTATAAGGATTATTCCGAAGAAGATATTGAGCAAATCTACGGAGAATTGGAGCAATTGCCGCAATCCAAGCGTTATGTTGAAGAAAACAAGCAGGAAAACCTTGCTCAGGTTTTTACAAATTGCCGTTACAAAAAAGAAGACAGCCTTTTATTCGGCGGAAACTACCTTGAATTTATAAAAGAACAGGGATTCATGGACTAATAGCAGACTTGCATTATGATGAAATGCCGTTTAAAATTGGTATGAAAGGAATATTTTGATATAATTGTTGTATTGTCCGTTTGTTTCTGAGGGTCTGATTCCGAAAAATCTTAAATCCCCCTTACGAATGCTGAAAATAGAATAATTATATGTCGCACCGATACTCCAATGCTTGGTAAAAGCATAATCCAAACCAGCAGATATTTCAGTGGAAAATCGTCTGTAAGGAAAGGAATCATCTCCCGAATTAGCGACAACACCACTCATACTTTCCGAACCATAGATGAGCACAGACGGAACAAGTCCCGCGCGAGCCGAAAGGTTATTCCAAATGCCGATACTATAATATATAGAAATATCTATGTAAGAGAATGAAAGTTTCATAGGCATAGTTGCAGCGTTGTTTGATGGGCGGCTACCCTTTGTTGTGAATGCCAGTTCCCCTTGCAGTTTCCCTGTTTTGAGTTCTTTGTTTATGAACACGCCGGCAGTGAAACCGAGTTTATTAAATCCTCCCTGATCATCACCATCTACTTGCGAAGGCACAATGCCGCCAAATATGCCGGCTTTAAAACTTTGTGCCTGAATGGTAAGGCATAATATACTAACGAATAAGGTAATTATTAGTTTCTTCATTTGTGTTTTATGATTTTTTTGTCTCGTGATAATCTTTTTCCGTATTCACATCCCAAATTGCTCTCTTGTCGGAAGTTTTTCCTGTGATATTATTTACCGCTTCAAGGGCAGTAAGCATAGAATGGTCCATATTATTGTAACGATGTTGCCCATTGCGTCCGATACAATAAAGGTTCTCTATCGTATTAAGAAATTCTATCACTTTCGGAAGTTTATAATATGAGCCGTAATAGGCAGGGTAGGCTTTTTTTATCTTTACTCGCACAGCATCTTTGACGTTTTCTTTGTTTATGATACCGATTGATGCCAATTCATCAACGGCAAATTTTATGAAATTCTCGTCAGACATATTCCAAAGTTCATCTCCTTCATTACAAAAGTATTCCAATCCTATCCAAACATTGTTCTCCAAATCCGTAACCATATAAGGCGACCAGTTATTGAAGATTTGCAAGCGACCAAGTTTGACATTGCTTTCCTGAATGTATATCCATGTGTCGGGAACGATGTTGGCAACGGTTTTAATCTTTGTTTTATTGGTTATAAGCAACTTGTCAAGCAGTAATCCTACTGTTATAAAATCCCTGTAAGGCAATGTTTGAGCAATTTGCTTTACTTCCGTTGGTATTTCTATGCCTTCAATAGCCTCAATAAGGTCTTTAATAGGCATTGTTGAAAGAAGAGCATCACATTCTATTGTTTGGTATTGACCATCCTTTTCTACAACGACCGAAATCACACGATTATTTGCTATGTTTATCTTTTTAACATTACTATTTAAGGATACAACGCCATTTTGTCTGGAACTAATATCATCTGCCACTGCTTCCCATAATTGACCAGGTCCATATTTAGGATAAATGAAAGTTTCAATCAAAGAAGTCTCTACATTCTTTTGGTCTATTGAGCCATTGTGTTTGAAAGGTTTTGTTATAACATCTTTCAAAATTGCTATTATTGAAAGCCCTTTTACTCTTTGCGAACCCCAATCTGCTCCGAGTTTGGAAGGATGAACTCCCCAGACTTTTTCCGTATAATTCTCAAAAAACATCTTATATAATGGCTTGCCGAAACGATTGATGTAAAAATTTTCGAGCGATGTTTCTTTCTTTTTGCAAAGAACCGAACGGACATAACCGCATCCTGCTTTAATGGTACGCCATAATCCCATATTGCGGAATGTTTCTATGCTTAGCGAAATAGGGTAGGAGAAGAATTTTTTAAGATAAAATATGCGGGAAATTCTTTTGCGAATGAGCATGACCCTATCCATTGTTTGGGGATCTGATATAGGTTGATTTATTGCTGCTTCTGTGCTATGTATATCATTGTTTAGAATTTCATCAATAGAAGGTCTGTTTTGCAAATGAAATATATTAGCCCACCATTGCATTACCCAATCATTTTTAGAGAAGAACCTATGTCCCCCAATATCCATTCTGTTGCCTTTATATTTGATAGTTTTTGAAATGCCTCCCACTTGGCTGTCCTGTTCAAAGACTTTAACAATACAATTGTCAAGTTTTGTTAATTCATAGCCTGCTGTCAGTCCGGCAGGACCTGCTCCTATTATAACTATTTCTTTCTTGTCCATTATTTAGTTTGTGTTTTAACGCTTAACTTGTTCAATAAAATATAGCAAAAGGCAAATTGGATTGCTGCCATAGGAAGCCAATATCTTAATTCTATCGGTGAAGCAAATACGGTAGAAGCGTAATATATTGCTCCAAAGCAAAACAAAGCCCAGAATGCTATTCGCTCATTTTTATTGAACTTTATTCGTTTCCTTTTTATTATTGCTATTATGCTAACGATGATAATTCCTATCCAAATGAAGATATGTGATATGGATATAAGATTGTAGAGGAATGAGTCATAAATATTGGCTCTGCAACTCAAATCTTTTTTCTCATCAATGTTGTACCATTCCTTGATTTCTTTGATTTCTATATTTTTGTATTCAACCCAAAAATTAGGATGCACAATATTAACCATATTTGGCAATAAATAATACCGCATAAAAGCAAAAGGATAGTGTATCATTAAATATTTGCCGTAATCTTTATAGAGACCTGACCCCAAATTAACCCATGCATGAGGATAAGTCAGATAATTTTGTTGCATGGTTAAGAACATATATTTCTTTAGCGGCAATGTATTTTCCCAAATAAACCTTGCCGATACACCAGTTCCGTTTTTGGTTCTTGCTAATATGGAATCATTATATTGTAATATGAATTTATGCAAGCCTCTTATTTGTTCGTCTTTTATTTCTTCAGGTTTTACATCAATAAAAGGAACTATGTGCATAGCGTTATTTGCATACTGCCAACCGTCAAAGCCTGTTGAAAATTGATTAAGGTTCATCGTTTCCTTCATATTAGACTTAATCTGATTGTAAAAGATAAAGGATATTGCTAATGATGCTAAAATGGATACCCAACGTATATTACCTTTGATAAAAAATAAAAATGGAATGAACAAGAAAGGGAAAATGATTGCAGAATAACGTACATGCAGTGAAAAATAAAGAGCCAGAGAGAAAATAATTACTCCCGTCCAATTACGATTTACAATGAATAGAAAACCTGTTAGTATAAAATAAATCAAAGTGCAAAATAATAAATCACTCATAATAGAGTTAATCATATAAAAAGCCAACGGACTAAAAGATAAAAAACATAAAAGAGAATACCAAAGCCATTTTCTATTAGGAGTAAAGAAGAATTTAACGGTTAAAGCAAAAATACTTGTAGATACAAGATATAATAGCATTTGAACAAGTGTCAGGAATGAAATAGTAGGAGATATTGCATGTAGTATTTGTAAAAATTTAGAATAACCAAAAGGGCGATAGAAACTCCAAGCGTTGTCCATTGCACAAATAACATATCCGCCGCTGTCTGACATTGTCCACGGATACGGATAAAAGTATTTTATTGCAATGTATCCTAATAAACAAATAGCAGCAATAATTATGAGGTCGGATAGTTGCTGCTTTTGAAAAATAAATTGACGGAATTTTATTTTAATTGATTTGTCTTGCTTCATGATTCATTAAATAACTATGATATATACAAATTATAAGATGTGAGTTGAAATGTGAATTTTATAATTTGAATTCGTTATTCTTAACGGTTGTTTCCCGAAGATAATTCTTGCATTCATTAATGTTGTAATGAGATAATAGTGATTTTTTAATATATAACATAATTTCGCAATTAAAGAATATCATATTAAGATGCAAAGGTACAATATTTTTGAGAAAGAATGATAGTATTTTATGAAAAGAATTATTTCTTTTTTACATAAATAAGATAGCGACGTGCAAAAAAATTATAAAGATACACTACAACGGCGGTCAGAATCTTTGAAAGCATATAATAAATACCGACTTTAGCGGTCAGAAGCCATATAAACAAATCATTTAATCCCACTCCAACGCCACCAATCAAAGCAACATACAAAAACTCCAGCCTTTTGTCATCAACTTTTGACTGAAAAAACACAACCCTAACGCTTATAAAATAATTAACACAAAGCCCGACAATAAAAGATATTGTTGCCGAGATAAGGTAATTAAGTCCGCAGAAATCAGTCAAAAGCCAAAGCAATAGAAAATCAACAACAAATGCAGAACCACCAACGAAAGTGTAACGGAACAACTGCAACCACACGTTATTGGTGTTGTTTATAAATAAATACCTTAGATTTGGTATTTTCATACAAGAAACGGATTATTTTTAACCTCAAAGCCTATTGTTGTTTGCTCACCATGACCAGGATAAACAATGGTTTGCGGCGGTAAGGTTAAGAGTTTTTGCTTTATGTTCTTAATTAACAATTCATAGTCGGCAGAAGGTAAATCTGTTCTGCCGATTGAATCGTAAAATAACGCATCTCCTGTTATCACAAAGCCCTCTCCATTATTATAATATGAGAAGCTGCCGGCGCAATGTCCAGATGTATCAAGAGGAATAAGGCAAGAATTTCCGTAATATATCGGTTCATTCTCCTTAATGAAGCCTTTCGGCACAGCAGCAATATCTCCGCAATCAAAACCAAGCAGATTCGCCGAACTTTGCTCTGATATACTAATCATTTTCTCTGCATCCGGGTGCATAAAAAGCGTTAATCCGAATTCTTTGCTTGCCCATGCTGCTCCGCAAATGTGATCAACGTGTGGGTGAGTGATAAGAAGCCGCACGGGTTTCAAGTTATGGTTTGAAATAAAGTCTTTTATTGCCTGCCGCTCCTCATCATTCTGCGAAGCAACATCAATTAATACGCACTCTCCGCCGTCATAACAAATGCAAGTATTAACTCCGAAATGATTTTGCTCAAATAATTGTATCATAACCCCGATATTTGAAAATAATATTTCACTAAGTTATTTTTTGCTTTGATTTGCTACTGCCTGTTGTGCGGATTCTAATGTCGCTTGGTCGGCAAGAAAATAATCTTTTTTGAGATTCAGCCCGTCATCAAACTCAAAAATATAAGGAATGGCTGTCGGAATATTCAAAGATGCTATTTCGTCATCACTAATACCTTTTAAGTGTTTAACAATCCCTCTTAAAGAATTACCATGAGCAACAACTAAAATATCCTTTCCTGCTTTTAATTCTTTTTCTATGCAACTATGATAAAACGGCATTAGCCTTTCAATGCAGTCTTTCAAACTTTCGGTGTATGGCATTTGATTATCGGGGATTGAATTGTATCTTGGGTCGTTTCTTTGCTTCATCTGCTCTTCTTTATCAAGTACAGGAGGCGGGCAATCAAAGCCTCGTCTCCATTTTTGCACCATTTCGTTGCCAAACTCCTCAACCATCGCTTTCTTATTCTTCCCTTGCAGAATGCCATAATGCTTTTCGTTCAATCGCCACGTCTTTTCAATCGGCAAATAATCCAAATCCATTGCATCAAGTACTATATTCAGTGTTTTTATCGCTCTTTTCAAGTAAGAAGTAAAGCACAATTGAGGGTTAAATCCTTTCTCTTTCAAATTCTTTCCTGCATTATATGCTTCTTCAATGCCGTTTTGTGTCAAATCAACGTCAGTCCAGCCGGTGAATAAGTTCAATTCGTTCCATTTACTTTGACCATGTCGTACTAAAATCAAGTTGTTCATTTTTTGTCTTTATGTTTTAATTTCTTTAAGTCCAGAGAATTGTTTATTTTACCTGTTAAAACCATAACAAGGATTACGATGCCTTCAATAATAAGCGGTATGCTGAGAATTTGTCCCATATCTAATGCCATGCTTTGCTCAAAATCTACCTGCGGTTCTTTGATAAATTCAATCAGAAACCTCATTGAGAACAGGATTATGAGGAATAACGAGAATACAACGCCACGTCTGCCTTTTGTTTTGCGAAAAACGATAAATAAAAGGATGAAAATTAGAAAATATGCTAATGCTTCATAAATTTGAGTAGGGTGTTTAGGGATTGTTTCGCCCGTTCTGACAAAGATAAAGCCCCATGGCATAGTCGTAGCATCTCCGTATATTTCGGAATTGAAAAGATTGCCGGTACGGATAAAAAGCCCTGCCAGCGCAATCACCATAACTAATCTGTCCAAAGACCATAAGGCGGGCAGTTTTGTCTTATAAGCGTGCATAATAACGGCAATTTGTATTCCTATTGCCGCACCATGCGACGCCAATCCCCTGTATCCTATAAATTTCCAGCCGTCTTCGTAATGTTTTATCGGCAAAAACATTTCCAAAGGGTTGTTTAAATAATACGAAGGCTCGTAAAAAAGACAATGACCCAGCCTTGCACCGATAAAAGTGCCGAGAAAAACGTACAAAGCCAGCGATTCCAAATACATTTGAGGTACATTCGCTTCCTTAAAACGCCGTTTCATAAAATAGAAACCAACGATAAACGCCGTAACAAAGAGCAATCCGTACCAGTTTATGTCTATTCCGAATACGGAAAAGATGGTAGGGGACACGTTCCACTCAATATATGCCAACAAATTCAACATAAAATTCTTCTTTTTTAGTATCTGCAAAGGTAATACTTTATTTTGTTCTGTTCAAATCTGCTATTGCCCCGCCCTTTCTGCCTTTGTGCGTGTCGCACTGACTTTATTTTTTTATGAAACACTGCTTGGCGAAAATGAAAGGCTGTTTGGTTGAAATGAAACAGCCTTTCGTCCGAACGAAACAGCCTTTTATTTCAATGAAACAGCCTTTGGTGAAAATGATGTCAAAGATGCACGCACTGAGACGCATTAGTATAAGACGCAAACGCAGGAAAAACCAAAGTAAAAGATATTTTATAATTTTGTAACAAAGATTGATGACGATTTTATGGGCTAAATCGTCCGTGATATTTGACTTTATGACAACTAAACCAAAACACATCGTCCTTAAACCAGATAAGGACAAATCGGTATTAAGACTGCATCCGTGGATATTTTCAGGGGCTGTTGCAAAGCGGGATAACGACATTGCGGAAGGGGATACGGTCAGCGTATTCAATGACAGAAATGAATTTTTGGCAAAAGGCTTTTGGCAGAATGATAGCATTGCCGTTAAGATACTTAGTTTCAAAGATGAGGAAATTGATTTTGATTTTTGGAATGCAAGGATTGCAGCGGCTGTTGCTTACAGGAAAACGTTGGGGCTTCTTTCGGATGACGCCACAAATGTTTTCAGGTTAATAAACGGCGAAGGCGATTTTATGCCGTCTCTCATTGCCGATTTTTATGATGGTTTGGTGGTTCTGCAATTTCATTCCGTTGGGATGTTTCGCCATAAAGATGCCATTTGTGAGGCAATCAAAAATTCTTTAAGCGGCAAATGCAGGGCTATTTTCAACAAATCTTCTTCTACTTTGCCCAATAATAATTCTTATCGTGCGGAAGACAAATTTCTTTTTGAGACAATGGATGAGGATTGCGTTGTTTTGGAAAACGGAAACAGGTTTTTGATAGATTATAATCAGGGTCAAAAAACAGGATTCTTCATTGACCAGAAACAAAACAGGATGTTGTTGCAGCGATATGCGGCAAACAGAAGAGTATTGAATGCTTTCTCTTACACGGGAGGCTTTTCGGTTGCAGCCTTATCAGGCAATGCGGCAAGCGTAACAAGTGTGGATGTGTCCAAACGGGCTATTGAAATATGCGAACGCAATATCGCTTTGAATTTCGCAACGAATAATCATACGTCTGTTGTTGCCGATGTTACGGAATATCTTAATACTATCGGCAAAGATGAGTTTGATATGATAGTGCTTGACCCGCCTGCATTCGCAAAGCATCGCAGAGACGTGAAGAATGCTTTGAAGGGTTACAGACAAATAAACAGGAAGGCGATAGAAAGGATTGCCGGCGGCGGACTGCTTTTCACTTTCTCGTGTTCGCAATCCGTTAGCATGGATGACTTTACTACTATGCTTTTTTCAGCATCCGCTTTGGCGAAACGCAACATCAGAATCATAACTCGCCTTCAAGCCGCAACCGATCATCCTCATAGTATTTTCCATCCAGAAGGCGAATATCTGAAAGGCTATTTGGCTTATGTGGAATAAGGGAAGAGGATTATTTAATGAGACTTTGCTCGTATTTTAAGATGTCTTGTTTTATTTGCGTGCCGTAAAAATAATTTCCTACTTCGCCGTTGCTGCGTATAATGCGATGACAGGGAATTATATAGAAGATTGGATTGTTTTTTATCGCCGTTCCGACTGCTCTAACGGCTTTTGTGCCGATTCTTGCAGCGATTTCGGAGTATGAGGCAGTCTTTCCGAGCGGTATATTCAGAAGTTCTCGCCATACTTTCTGCTGAAAATCCGTTCCTGTCAAATCAAATTGCAGGTCTTTCGGCGTAAAATCTCTGCAAATCATTGCTTGAGTAAGTTTTTCTATCGCTTCATCGTTACGGATGCCGTTAAGCGGGTGTTGTGCTCCCTTTTCGCTAATCAGAATCAGCCTTCTAATGCCTTTTTGGCTTATTTCGCCGTAAGCATAGCCCCATTTGGAATCGGCATACCCGTATTCAATAATCTCTTGTTTCATAAGACGAAATTAAATATTTTATTTATTTTTGCCGCCTCAAAGATAGTATTTTGCATTTATGATAAGGATTTTCGGATATTTCACACTAACTTTTTTAATGTGCGTAAGCATCGCACAAGCTCAAACAGACACAGATTTAATCATAGAAAGAGATTTTTTTTCCTCGCAAGGAGAATTACTATCACAGGGAATGGATTCCTTAACCTTGATTATAGCCGCACAGAATCAAGAAATAATTTTACAAAAGCAAGCAATAAACGAATTAAATCAAGAGATAGTAGCGTTGAAGCAGCAGTATGCGGCGGATTCTTTGAGTTTGGCAGAACGTATTGAGGATATGGAAGATGAGAAGTTGTCTTTGGAGCAGTTGAACGATACTTTGCAGAAGATAAATGAGGAATTTCGCACGCAACTCAATGATAAGAACAGGCTTTTGGAGGAAAAGATAAAGATTTTGCAGCAAAAGGAGATTCTCTTTGCAGAGAAGGAGCAGGTGTATAAAGATGCTATCAGCACATCTAATGTAGATAGGGCAAAGATTGAAGGTTTGCTTAACGCCAAGAATGAAAGCATTGCCGGCAAAGAAAAGGAGATTGCATATTTGGCAAAGAATATTAATGATAAAGAGAAGGATATTTCAAATAAAGACAAGCAACTCTCGCTTGCAATGAGCGAAAAGGATAAATATTCTCAAATGACCGATACGTTAAGAGAGAAATTAGTTACGGCAGAGAAGGAGTTGCTGAAAATAAACGAAGAATTGAAATATACAAAGAAGCGTGCCGATGAAGCGGAAGCAAAGATTGCGCAGGCAACCAGCAGGAAAAAAAAGGTAAGAGTTATTCAGGGTATATCGATGCGTTTTTATCCTATTCCGGAATGGGATATTATGCCGTTTAGAGGTGATGATGGCGCCTTGCATAATAAGATTATCAATCGCAATGACGGCTTTGTGGAATTTGATTTTATAACCGGTGCCTCTGTTATGCTGTTTGATTTTACAAAGAAGGACGCAAGATTCTCGCACGACTTGGGTTTGTATGTAGGATTCGGCGGTCAGAACCTGTTTAAGAACTTTTATTTCGGCGCAAACTACAAATTCCTTGATTTCTTTCATCTGACCGTTGGAGTCAATGTTGCACAATATCAACTTTTAGCTGATGATTATAAGGTTGGAATGCAGCTTCCGGATGGTTTTGCAATGCAATTTAAGAAGCAATGGAAGGTTACGCCGTTTATATCTTTGTCTTTGGATTTGGAATTCCTGTCTTATATAGGCAAAAAATAGAATGAAAAACAAAAAAGAGGAAAAACCATATTATTATTATCTCTATACTTCCAGTAATCATAAATACATGCATTTTCTGTAAAATTATAAAAAACTTTATTTACACCTCATTTTCTTCATATTTGACTTTTGTGTGTTGGTCATTGTTGTTTGTTTGTAACACGTCATTGCGGGCTTGACCCGCAATCCCCAATAATACCTTTTGCACCATGAAAAAAGGGGATTGCGGGTCAAGCCCGCAATGACGAGTAGCAAGCCGCAATGACGATGGAAAAGTCAGCAATGACCGTTAAACGTTTTATAACTCCAAATGCTGAATTGTATTAGACTACCGATTAAAAGCATATTTTTTATTTATTTTTTAGCAATTTTATTTGTGTTTTAGATAATTTGCTTATCTTTGCAGTCTCTTAATAAGAGAAAAAGCACAGTATAATAACCTTATGTATAAAGAAACGGATTTCATAATAGCAAGATACCATATCATCGCTGCTGACATTTTGTCAGTGGGGGGGTAAAAGCCTTACTTTCAATGGTTTAAAACTCTGTGAATACAGAGTTGCGGCTTGCGAATATCTGTTTTATACTTCCGAAAATAACATTTTTTCCACAGACGAGAACCTTTCTTCCACAGACGAGAACTTTTTTTCTATGGACGGAAACTTTTCTGCATACGTTGGAAACTTTCCTGCACACGTTGAGAACTTTTCTTCCACGGACGAGAACTTTTCTTCCACAGACGAGAACTTTTCTTCCACGGACGAGAACTTTTCTTCCACAGACGGGAACTTTTCTTCCACAGACGGGAACTTTTCTTCCATAGACGGGAACTTTTCTTCCCAAGAAAAAAAGTTCTATTCTCCGGATTTTAATCATAAATCATATAAACGACAAAAATAATATGGCGACGACAAAAAATAGTTTCAACGCTGCGGATGCGAATTACAACAATTTTCAGTCAAAGTTGTTTGCGTATCTATTTGACACAAAGCAGTTAGCATTTGCGCCGACTGCGGACGAAAAGACCGAAGGGGCAAGGTTGCAAAAGGCTTGGATTGAGGGTTATGCGTTGGTGGTAAATCCTTCCACGAAAACGACGGTAAGTGTTAAGAATAAGGACGATGCGAGGAAAGAATACACGAAATTCCTTCGCAGTATGGTCAATAAGTATATCTTCGGCAACGACAACATAAGTAACAGTACCAGAGTTGATTTGGGCTTGACGGTGAAGGATACGACCCCGACGCCTGTGGAGCCGCCGAAGGATATTCCGTTTCTTGCGATAGATTTTTCACAGAAGGGCGTTCATCAAGGCTCACTTTGGACGAATACGTTTGTTGGCGAGAAGAAAAGGAAGCAAAAACGACCAAAAGGTGTTGCGTTGGCTGTCGTTCGTTGGGATGTGTCGGAGAAGCCTCCTGTCAATTATGAGGATTTGAAGCATCTTTTGCTGACGAGCGATTCTCATTTCACGCTTCAATTCACGCAGGATATGAAAGGGAAGACGGTCTATTATGCTGCCTGCTGGAGCAATTCAAAAGGTGAAATGGGTGCCTGGACGGAAATCTTTAACGCTATTATAAATTAAAAAATACAATATTAACAAAAGTCCGAAAAAGGAGCGGACGTAAAACTTTAAAAAAGTATGAAGAAAATAATGGTTTTAATAGCAATTATTGCTATGGGAATTAGTGTGAATGCACAAACACAGCAAATGTATATTGAAGAATCTCCAATCGTAATAAAAAGTAAAGAAATAATGAAGCAAGACCCAATAGGACATACATGCGATGGAGGTGGTTGGAGCCGAATTATTGTTATTAAAGTAGAATTAGTAAAAAAATCCAGTGGCGAAAAATGGACACGAAAAAGATTAGTTGGATACTTATCTTGTGAAACAGGTTCACGAATGAATCAATTTAGTGAAAAAGAACTTAATTATTACTCAAGAGAACTTAATTTAGTTGGAAAATTTGCGGAGTATGAGTATGAACGTAGTAGATAAAAAGGCTAATTGGAAGGCTTTACATAAAATAAGACAGCAAATAGAAAAATCTGTTCAGGCTGAATTGGATAAGATGGGAATTCAGTATAAAATTATATCACGACTAAAAAGTAAAGAATCTTTAATAACGAAAATAAAATCTAAAAATGAAATTCAACCGGATTATTACTCTATTAACGGTAAAAAAATACAAGATTTAATAGGAATTAAAGTTTTGACTTATTTTGCAGATGATGTAAATATCTGTGTTCAATTTTTCAAGTCTAAATGTATAACAGAATCTTCTTCTGTTGATGATGTTACACCTTATACTTTTAAACCTCGTAGAAATAATCTTGTTTTCAATATGTCGAATGAAGGGAAAGAAGAATTTCAAAAAGTATTGAATAATTTAAACTATATATATTTAATGGTAGATACTACTTATGAAGTTCAATTTAGAACAGCTCTTTCGGATGGATGGCATGAAATAGAACATTTTCTTAGATATAAAAATAAAAATGATTGGGAACCATTCCCAAATGAAGATAGAATGTTAAATGGTATTCTTGGTGCGATAGAATCTCATGACATGTCTCTTAATGCATTATTTAATGAACTCTCGCATAAACATTATATGAACAAAAAGTGGGAAACAATGATGAGAATGAAGTATAGATTGACATTTTCAAATGAGTCTATGGATACCAATATAATAAATCTTTTAAATGAAGAGCATGAGTTGGCAAAAGTTATTTATGAATATAATAGAACAAAATTTATAAATGGACTTGCTCAAGAAAAATACTATATTAAGGGTAAGAAGGGGAAAAAAGAAAAAATACAAATAACATTTAACAATGTAGCATGCATAATTATAAAATTAGCGCACCGGGAAGGTAACAAACTTGCTAACCTAAGCCAGAATGCGAATAATCTTATAAATAGTTTTATTTCAACCATAGAGTTTAAAGAAGAGATTTGAAAAAATTATGTTTAGTAATAAGTTTGAATATTTTTTAATTTCTAACAATATAATACACTTTGCAGTAAAAAAATAAACCACAAAACACGTAAATGAAGTATAGGTTATTTGGGAAAATGATATTTTAAATCTTGTACGTTGCTGTTTTGCAACAAATCACTATCTTCAGATTTTAAAATAAAATAATACCTTTGCAATGTAATTTTATGTAGACAAAGGTAGGAAAAACCAAGTCAAAAACTGATCCAAATATTACTCCATAAGACTAAGTAAAAACGTTAAAGCTCTTAAAAATTTCAAATACCATCAGTGTTCTTTTAATGCAAGACATAGTCGGTGTCTATAATTTTATGATTTCTTTATCTTTATTGCTGAATTGGTATTCAAATAAGCCGAATGAGTCTGCTTTTTCTACTTTAATCTTAACACCATACGTCTTTGCCCACTGCTTACGCAAGGAATTGAGCAATCCTTTTGTGATATAAGCATTGATGAAAGGATGTGTTGTTAGCGTCAATTGCTTTTCGTTTTGTTCCTGTACAAGGTATCGTAAATCGTGTTCAATATCGCTTATGACCGTAAGGGAAGATTTGACTTTTCCTGTGCCTTCACACATTGGGCAAACTTCCGAAACATTGACTTCTATTATCGGTTTGACACGATGACGTGTTATTTGCATAAGCCCGAATTTGCTTAATGGAAGAATAGTATGGCGTGCCTTGTCTTTACGCATTTCTTCCTCCATTTTGTTGTAAAGCAGTTTTCTATGCTCTATAGATGTCATGTCAATGAAATCAACAACTATTATACCGCCAATATCTCTTAACCTTAATTGTCTTGCAATCGCAACAGCCGCTTCGCAATTTACACTGAATAAATTCTCATCCTGATTGTTGGAATCTTTAACCTTGTTACCGCTATTGACGTCTATCACGCACATTGCTTCTGTTTGCTCTATTACAATGTAGATTCCGCTGCGTACGGTAACAACTTTGCCGAAAGAACTGCGGATTTGATTGGCAATACCGAAGTTTTCAAATATCGGAGCGTTGTTTTTGTAATATTTTATTATGTTTTCCTTTTCAGGAGATATGCTATGAATGTATTGACGTAATTCTTCGTATGTATCTTGGTTATTTACATAAATATTATTGAATTCATCAGATAGAAAATCTCTTAAAATAGCAGTGGATTTATCTACTTCCGAAATAAGTTTTGCGGGTGGTAACGTTTTAGGGAGTTTCTTTTTTACGCTATCCCATTTGTTTGAGATATCTTTCAGGCTTGCATCCAATTCGGCAACACTTTTCCCTTCGGCTGTAGTTCTTATTATTATTCCGGTATCAGGACTCTTAATGCTGTTAATAAGACGTTTAAGTCTGTCTCTTTCAGATGATTCTTTTACCTTTTTTGATATTGATATTGCATTTGAAAAAGGAACTAAAACAAGATATCTTCCGGCAAAAGATATTTCTCCCGATAGTCGCGGACCTTTGGTAGAAATAGCTTCTTTGGTTATTTGAACCATTATAATTTGTCCCGGTTTTAGAACATTACTAATAAGACCGTTCTTTTCTAAATTAGGTTCTTTTATATTGTTGTCAGTATTGGAGTTTAGTGCATTTCGAGTGAATTTAGCAATACTATTGAATTTTATTCCCAAATCAAGATAATGCAAAAAGCCTTCTTTTTCATGCCCAACGTCTACAAATGCAGCATTTAGAGCAGGCATAACTTTCTTGACGATACCAAGATAAATATCACCTACCAAATGGTGTTTATCTACCTTTTCCTGATGAAACTCTACAAGTTGTTTGTCTTCAAGTAAGGCTATTTCAACTCCGGAATCACTTACATCTATAATTAAATCTTTATCCATTGGAGTTTTGTTTAATTAAGTTAATAAAAAAGCGAAGCAATAACTATATTCCAAATCAAAGCTTCGCATTGAAATTATTCCATTGAACAACAAACAAAAAACATCTTTTTGTCTTTGTATTCAATGTTTATTTCTTCTTATGTCTATTCTTACGCAAACGTTTTTTACGTTTGTGGGTAGCCATTTTGTGTCCTTTTCTTTTCTTTCCGCTTGGCATAATATCTCCTTATTTTACCGTTACTTTACTTTTAACCTCTGCCACGAATGATTTTGCAGGTTTGAATGCAGGAACGTTGTGTGCAGGTATTTTGATTGTAGTGTTCTTAGAAATGTTACGACCTGTTTTTGCCGCCCTTTTCTTGATAATGAAACTGCCAAAGCCTCTTAAATAAACAGATTCTCCTTTGCTTAGCGAATCCTTTAATACTTCCATAAACATCTCTACCGAAGCAGCAACACTTGCTCTTTCTACTCCTGTTTTCTTTGCGATTATCGCAACAACTTCTGCTTTTGTCATATAAATTTCTACTTTTAATTTATTAAATTATTCAATTCTAACTATCATTACTCAAATGATTTTCAGTTTGCAAAGGTACAAAAAAATCTGACATACAAATCTTACTATCAGAAAAAAAATTATTTTTGCTGTCTTAAACTTGATAGCAATGGCAGGAATAAATAAAGTAATGTTGATTGGTAATGCAGGTTCGGAACCTGATATAATGATGTTCAATGCACATAAGAGAGCGACTTTTTCACTTTGTACTTCGCTTAAAACCAACAATAATACTATCTCAAATGAGGAAAGACAATGGCATCACATTGTTTGTTGGGATAAGACGGCAGATACAGCCGAGCAATTTGTGAAAAAAGGTTCTCTTTTGTATGTTGAAGGCTACTTACATTATAATAAATGGACAGACAAGGAAGGTAGAGCACGTTTGGAAGCAGAAATCGTTACGGAGAATCTTCAAATAATTGACAGCAAACAAAGAGAAAAATTATTAGAACCTGATATCCGCTCTATTCTTTCGGGAAATGAAGATATATCTTCTTTTGACACATTGCCTTAATGTGTTTTGGTGTTATTGATAAAGCGAAAGCCTAACAACTTTCGTCATCAGGCTTTCATAAAGTATTTTTATATTTTAACATTAGAATATTACAATTTGTTCAGAATTAATTTTAAATATTATTAAGCATTTCTAATGTCTCTGAAAGTGAATAGTATCGTTTTTCTTTAATATTATAATTTAATACATCCTTGTTGTTATTGAGTAAAACAACAAAAGGAACATAATCAACCTTCTTGTAAGAATTAAATAACTTATTAAACTTATTGTTGATGATATATTTATCCAAAGCAGTGTTTTTAGAAGAAAAAATGTATGAGCCATACTTAAAATTAATTGAATGTAAAACACTCAAAACTTTATCTTCACTTCCACCGATACAAATAGGCAGAAATGCTATGCTATCATTAGTTTTTGCATCCAAATAACTGCTTATTTCATTCTGTAAATGGGATAAACAAGGCTTGCACCAAACTCCCCAACAATAAATAATGGTGTATTTATTACAAAGAACTAATGAATCTATTTCATCAATAGTTATGTTTTGAGCAAAAACGCCATTATTTTTAATATCCTTAATTTCCCCGTCTGTTTTAACTCCATCAGAGCAAGCAAAAACAAAGGTTAAGGATATCAAAACTATTAAAAGTATTTTCTTATACATAGATTATTTTATTAGCAATTATCGCTGCAAATGTACAAATTATTTCTTTATTAGAATAAAATAAATTATCAAAAGGCTGTTTTGTTTTTATGAAATCAAGGAATATCTTTGCCAAAGGCTGTTTGGTCAGCACGAAACAGCCTTTTATTTTGTGGAAATGAAAAAAGGGATAAATTTTGTTTGTTTGAAAAAATATCGTACCTTTGCAACCTCAAACGAGAGGCCTCGTGGCTCAACTGAATAGAGCATCTGACTACGGATCAGAAGGTTGTGGGTTTGAATCCCGCCGAGGTCACAAAATAAAAAAAGAACTTGTAATCTTAATTGACTACAAGTTCTTTTTCTTTTAATGAATGGCTTAGTTATTCAAATGAAATAATTGCTTGTTTGATGATTTCAATTGCTTCACGTAACTCATTCTCAGTTATAACCAAAGGAGGAGCAAAACGAATTATGTGTTTGTGAGTTGGTTTTGCAAGGACGCCCAAATCTCTCATCTTTAAGCAGACATCCCATGCTTCTTTGCCGTTGTGAGGACGGATTACGACAGCATTCAACAAACCTTTACCTCTTACTAATTCTATCATATTACTCTTGATTTTGGAAATCTCATCACGAAAAATCTTTCCAAGATATTCAGCCTTCTCCGCAAGTTTTTCTTCCTTCACAACTTCCAAAGCAGCAATAGCAACCTTACCTGCCAAGCAGAAACCGCCAAATGTGGAGCCGTGCTCACCGGGTCCTATGGTAAGCATTATCTCATCGTCTGCCAGAACAGCCGAAATAGGAATAATACCGCCGGAAAGAGCCTTGCCGAGTATCAAAATATCAGGACGAATTCCTTCATGATCGCAAGCCAATAACTTTCCTGTACGAGCAATGCCTGTTTGCACTTCGTCTGCTATAAATAGCACATTATGTTTCTTGCAAATATCGTAGCATTTTTTCAGATAGCCTTCATCAGGCACGAATACACCAGCCTCTCCCTGTATAGGCTCTAAAAGAAACGCTGCAACCTTATCGCCACATTTTGCAAGTACATCTGCTAACGCCTTGCTGTCATTATAAGGTATGCGTACGAAACCTGGAGTAAATGGACCATATTGGCTATAACTTTCAGGGTCATTAGACATTGAAACAATAGAAATAGTGCGTCCGTGAAAGTTTCCGTCACAACAAACTATGATGGCTTCGTTTTCAGGTATTCCCTTAACTTTATATCCCCAGCGGCGTGCCAATTTCAAGGCTGTTTCATCGGCTTCTGCTCCCGTATTCATAGGAAGTACCTTGTCATAGCCGAAATATTCCGTTACATACTTTTCATAAGGACCTAATGTGTCGTTATAAAATGCTCTTGAAGTAAGAGTGAGCGTTTGAGCCTGATCACACAAGGCTTGTACGATTTTAGGATGGCAGTGTCCTTGATTAACTGCCGAATAAGCTGAAAGAAAATCAAAGTATTTTTTCCCTTCAACATCCCAAACAAAAGCTCCTTTACCTTTTGATAGCACTACCGGCAACGGATGATAATTATGGGCACCATAATGATGCTCCATTTCCATTAATTGTTCTGATTTTGTCATATTTAGATATGTTTTGTGTTTTAATTTGTTGATGCAAAGGTATGAAAATCTATGTTATGAAAAGCAAAAACGTTACTAATGTATGGTGAATTGATTTAAATCACTATCTTTGTGTCCAGAAATAATGAGAATTCTAATTTAAAAATCGTATCTTTGCATTTTTATTGAAAATGACAGAATTTGTACAAAATATTGTAGATGAAATTATAGACCAATATATGTTTGCGGACAACTCTAAACGTCCGTGGATAATTGGTTTTAGCGGGGGAAAGGATTCTACAGTAATGTTGCAGTTGGTATGGGAAGCGTTATCGCAAATCAACAAAGCAAATAAAAATCTTCACGGTTTTGTTGGTCGTGATATTTATGTTGTATGTAATGATACTATGGTGGAAAATCCTGTAATTACCGAATATGTTTATCGTGTTTTAGATAAAATTGAAATTGCTGCTCGCGAGCAAGATTTACCAATTAGAGTTGTAAAAACTTTACCAAGACTGGAAGATTCTTTATGGGTCAATATGATTGGACGTGGGTATCCCGCTCCAAACAACGCATTTCGTTGGTGTACGGAACGGCTTAAAATTAAGCCAACTTCGAGATTTATTACAGAACAGGTTAATGAATTTGGAGAAGCAATAATCCTAATTGGTACAAGAATGAGTGAAAGTGCAAATCGCGCAAGGTCAATGAACAAACACGCTATAAAAGGAAAGCGATTAACAAAACACCCATTACAGCCAAATACTTATATGTATGCACCAATAAGACATTTACAATTAGAACAAGTTTGGTACATTATTAACACAATGTCTTCGCCTTGGGGTGCAAGCAATGAAGAATTATTTCAGATATATGCAAACGCGAGTGCTGATGATTATGAATGTCCCGTGGTTGTAACGGATACAAAACATAAATCCTGTGGACAAAGTCGTTTTGGTTGTTGGATGTGTACGGTTGTAAAAGAAGATAAATCAATGGGAGCGTTGATTAATAACGGTTTTTCGTGGTTGAAACCTCTTTTAGAGTTCAGAGACGAAATTGTTGCAGAAAGAAATGATATAAAAAATCGAATGCCACTTCGTAGAAACGGAACAAAAGCCGTGAATGATATGGGTTCGTATTATCCTTCTTACAGGGCTTCAATTTTAGAGCGATTGTTAAAAACCCAGAAAAAAATACAAGAAAACAAGTCAAATATAGAGTTAATAACCAATCAAGAACTTATTGCTATTCAAACAATATGGTATAGAGATTTTGTTTTTGACTATAAAGTATCCGAAATTTATACTAACGCATATAAATCCAATTTGAATATGGACGAACATAACAAGAAAAAGGAGAAAGAATTAGAATTATTAAAAAAATCTTGCGACAAAAAACCGCAAAATTTTAATCTAATTCAAGAGCTTTTAACTCTTCAAAAAAATAAATCTCTTCTGAACAAAAAAAGAGGGTTAAAAGATGATATTGAAACACGTATTGAAGAATACATAAAAAAAGAACAGGAAAATGCTGATTAAAGAAATTACATTAAACAATTTCCGAATTTATAAAGGAAACAATGCTATTAATCTGTTACCTGATGACAATAAAAATATTATTGTTGTGAGTGGCAAAAATGGGTTTGGCAAAACAACATTTCTAATGTCATTAGTTTGGTGCTTGTATGGTCGGCAAATGGATAAAGTTGATGAATTATATCAAAAAGAAATTGCCGACAAAGGTGGTTATGGTAAATATATTGGGAATACACTCAATAGATTAGCAAAAAATGAAGGGGAAACAAAGTTTTCTGTTTCCGTAACATTCAAAGATGTGAAAATTCCAGAAATATCTTGTAATGAAGTAAAAATAACTCGAACATTTGATACCATAACAAGCACAAATGATAAAGTTGAAGTTTTAATAGACGGCTATCAAAATCAATTAATTCAAGATTTAACAACAGATGGAAAACAAGACGGAGAGGAAATATTTATACGTGATTTTATTTTACCGATTGAAATTGCAAAATTTTTCTTTTTTGATGCTGAAAAAATAGTTTCTCTTGCTGAAATAAATTCGCCGGAACAAAGAAGAATTTTGAGTAAAGCATACACCGAAGTTTTAGGAATAAAAAAATATGAAGATTTAAAAGACCAATTAGAGAATATTCAAGACGAATATCGCAAAAAATCAGCAAAACCGCAAGAAAGAGCGGAATTCAATCAGATAGAAGCTGATATAAACAATAAACAGATCAATATTGATGACATTGACGATCAAATTCAAGAATTGAATCAAGAAAAAATTGAAAAACAAAGTGAATCAAATGATATTCAAATGAAATTAGTCCAAGAGGGCAATATGATGACTCTGGAACAACTGAATGAATTGAAAGCAAAAGAAAGAGAACTTAATGAAAAAATTTTAAGTCTGCAAAATGAGTTAAAAGATTTATTTGATTTAATTCCGTTTGGCTTAGCTGGCGAAACTTTAATGGATGTTTCTACTCAATTAGAAAATGAGAAAAATTATAAAGACAATAAGTATAAACAAGAAGATGTAAAAGAAAAAACGATACTTATTCTTGATGATATTGAAAAAGAAAAAAAACAGTTTAAAGGCGTTATTGAAGTTGAAGTCCGTGATTTTTACGAAGAACAAATAAAAAAACTGATAAAAAAGCACTTTTTTTCTGATGTACCGGATTTGCCTTCTATTTTCAATGTATTACACGATTTTTCTGACACGCAAACAAATGAATTAAACACTTTGGTTAATCATTTGAAACATACTTTTAAAGATGCCTTTACTCGTCTTAATGATAATTATTTGCGTGCAAAAAGTGATATTGATTCCATTCGCAGAAAAATACGCATGGCAGAGAAAGATGCGGAAGATGAGTATATTGCAAACATGCGAGCAGAAAAGAAACGTTTAGATGACCGTATATTTAACATAGACAAAGACATTTATGATTTAGGAGAAAAAATCGGTGGGTTGAAAAATGAGATAAAAACGCTGAAACAAAGACAGGAGGAATTGAGAAAAAAGATAGATGATTCAAGGCGTTATTCGGAAAAAGACAAGAAAACACAGGAACTTATATCTCAGTTAAAAGAATTTATCAAAGAGTTCAAAATTACAACGAAAAAGAAGTTGGAAGAAAATATATTGAATGAATTAAATATCTTAATGCACAAAAAGAATTTCATACATAGAGTAGTCGTGGATATTAACCAAGCAGGAGACGACGTGGATATAAATCTTTTTGATGTAAGAAATGAAAAAATTGACAAAGGATCGCTTTCTATGGGAGAGCGTCAGATGTATGCTTCTGCCTTGTTAAAATCCTTGGTTGATGAATCTGATATTGATTTCCCCGTGTTTATTGATTCGCCTATGCAGAAATTCGACAAAGACCATGCAGAGAATGTTATAAAGGAGTTTTATCCTAATGTTTCAAAACAAGTAATATTATTTCCACTTATACATAAAGAGCTGACAGAAAGTGAATTTGAATTATTAAAGCCAAATGTCAGTAAAGCCTACATTATTGATAATTTTAATACTGATGCCTCTAAATTTGTGGAAATACCACCAGAAAGTTTAATTGATAAATACAACGAATTATATGCAAATTAATATAAGAACTTCAGAAGCAAATCAAGATATTGTTAGGCAACTCACAGCCAAACTCCCCCTTGGTACAAAGGAAAATGTTATTGCGAGAATTGCATTAGGGTATTCGTTACAAAGTGGGAAAAAATTTTCCACTTCAGAGTTCAATATTTATGATTCAAAAGGAAAAGAATACAAAGACCATATTCTTTTTGACGAAAAATATCGTGATTTTTATATTGCTTTGATTTGTCAGTATTACGGAATTTACAAGTCAGATGAGAACATTCCTCGCTACATAAAACTACATATTGACCATGGTTTATTGTTGATGGATAACTTATTTAACAACAATAATAATTATACATTTTTAGATTTTTTGACAGAGCATTTAGACAAAGGAATTGCAATGTTAGACACCGTAAAAGTAAGTTTAGATGCTGTTAAAAATAACAATCAAAATATTGAAAAAACTTATTTTAGCGAGCCAATAAAATTGACTGTTGGAAATAAAATAGGATTAGTAAGTGATGAAATTACGCTAAATTTCAACGATACAATAAATTATAATAATAATCATATTGCAATTGCAGGAAGTTCGGGTACAGGTAAAACTCAATTTGCATTACAACTTTTACGTGAAATTTCAGAAAAATCCAATCAACATGTCAATTTTATATATTTGGATTTTAAGGGTCTTAAAGATGATGATCTAATTGAATTTAAGCCTTTTTTTGATAAAACAAAAGCACAGTTTATTGATGCTCCCAGAACGCCTTTTCCAATAAATCCACTTTCATTTATAGACAGTATTAACGATGTCAATAAGCAAATGGGAATTGACAAATTTGTAGATATAATTTGCAAATATTCAAATATTGGAATAAAACAGAGAGGTAAATTACGCGAGGCAACTAATGAAGCGTTTATAACAAAACGTCCGGGAGAATATCCAAGCTTATCGGAGATTAACGAACAGCTTTTAGAAATTGTTGGAGACAAGCGTGATACATTAACCGAAATAATTGACGAGTTGAGTCGGTTCAATATTTTTAAAGAAGACAAAAAAACAGGAAATTTCCTAAATCAGAATATTTATCTGTCTTTATCAGGAGACTTGTCAAATTCAGTGCGTTTTACTTCTTTATTTTTAATTATAAATTACATTTACAATGTGTTTATGAATATGGAAAGCTCGCCGACAGAAAACGGATGTCGTGCAATGCGTTATGTGTTGTTGATTGACGAAGCTCACGTAATTTTCAAAGAAAAAAAATATCAAGATATTTTGGAAAAAATATTGCGTGAAATTCGCTCAAAAGGAGTTTCTGTTATTTTGTTATCGCAAGGTATAGAAGAATTTAATCAATCAAATTTTGATTTTTCGAGTATGTGTGAAATGTCGTTTTTATTAGATGTAAAGGATAAAAACAACACGAAAGCAATCAACCGATTTTTGGGTTTTAGTGATAAAGACGGAACAAAAGCATATCGCAGTTTAGAAAAAATACAAAAAGGACAAGCAATCTCCAATATTAAGGAATTTCCAAAAGGAGAATTATTCGAAATCAAACAGTTTTATAAAGAAAAATAAAATTTATGGAACAGTAATAAAATATCCCTTTTGATAGCATTACCGGCAACTAATTATAATTATGGGCACTATAATGGTGCTCCATTTCCATTAATTGTTCTGATTTTGTCATATTTAGATATGTTTTGTGTTTTAATTTGTTGATGCAAAGGTATGAAAATTTACATTCATACTGAATAATGTACATTTAATAGGAATTCTTTTCGTACTTTTGCAGACTTTAATAGAGATAAATATTTTCTAACAAAACAAAAAAATTATGTACTTCACATTAATGATTGTTATCTTCATTTTAGGATATGCATGCATTGCATTGGAGCATCCTTTGAAGGTTAATAAGTCGGCAACGGCTTTGCTGTTGGCAGTATTTATGTGGTCGATTTATGCATTGCTCGGACCGCATATTGATTCCGAACATTTAATAGTCCATTTAGGGGAAACGTCGGAAATTCTTTTCTTCTTATTGGGAGCAATGACCATTGTAGAAACGGTAGATAAGCACGGCGGGTTTGCAATCATTACCGACAAAATCAAAACTACTAATAAACGGAAACTTTTGTGGGTCATAGCCATATTAACCTTCTTTATGTCGGCAGTGCTTGATAATCTTACGACTTCAATCGTTATGGTGGCATTGCTAAGGAAGCTTATATCCGACAAGAAGGAGAGATGGTTTTTTGCAGGTATGGTCATTCTGGCTGCTAATGCAGGTGGAGCGTGGTCGCCTATCGGAGACGTAACGACAATTATGCTTTGGATAAAAGGAAACATCACCGCTTCAATGATTATCAAAGAAACATTTGTCCCATCTCTTGTTTCAATGTTAGTTCCTTTGATAATAATTTCTTTAACTATGAAAGGAAATGTGGAGCGTCCTGTTGTAAATGAGAAGAGCGAAGGAATGCTTACTTCAAACCTTCAACGTAACATAGTATTCTTTATAGGAGTAGGTTCATTGCTTTTCACACCGATATTTAAGACCATAACACATTTGCCTCCTTACTTAGGAATATTGTTAGGCTTGGGAACATTGTGGGTAGTTACCGAGATTATGCACAAAAACAATTCTACAAAATACTCTCGCCTTAATGTATCATCCATATTGCAAAAAGTAGATACTCCAAGCGTGCTTTTCTTTTTAGGTATATTGATGGCGGTTGCCGCTTTGCAGGAAGCAGGACATTTGAAACTGCTTGCGGAGAATCTTGACAAGATAGGAAACATTTATATTATAAACATCATTATCGGTATGCTTTCTTCCATTGTTGATAATGTGCCTTTGGTTGCAGCGGCAATGGGTATGTATCCGATAGCAGACGTTGCGGCAAATCCGGAATTAGTTCATTTCGCAGTAGATGGTGCATTCTGGGAAATGTTGGCTTATTGCGCCGGAACAGGAGGAAGTATCCTTATCATTGGTTCTGCTGCCGGAGTTGCGGTAATGGGCATGGAAAAAATAGACTTTATCTGGTATTTGAAGAAGATTAGCATCTGGGCATTGGTAGGCTATCTTGCAGGAGCAGGAACGTTCTATCTTCTCTCGCATTATATACTTCATACATAGCATCCTTTTTAATTATTAAATGATATTGGTTTCGGTGCGGACTTTTGTAGTTCGTGCCGTTTTTTTATGCCTGATGCTAAAAATAAAACGGCGTTTTATTTTCTTAAAACGCCGTTTGGTTTTTACCAAATGAAGCAATATTTTTCCGATACGCTAATTAGAATGTCGCATTCTTTGGAAAACGAGGGAAAGGTATCACATCACGAATATTACTCATACCCGTAACAAAAAGCAACAGCCTTTCAAAGCCCAGACCAAAGCCACTGTGAGGAGCAGAGCCGAAACGCCTCGTATCCAAATACCAATCCATATCCTCAGGCTTGATTCCAACCTCGCCCATTCTTGTAATAAGTTTATCAATATTGTCTTCCCTTTGCGAACCTCCTATTATCTCACCTATAGTCGGGAACAAAATATCCATAGCCTTTACAGTCTTGCCGTCATCGTTCTGTTTCATATAGAAAGCCTTTATTTCCTTCGGATAATCTATCAAAATAACAGGACATTTGAAGTGTTTCTCAACAAGATAACGCTCATGTTCGGACTGCAAATCAACTCCCCAATCGACAGGAAACTCAAATTTTTGCTTGGATGCTTTGAGTATTTCAATAGCTTGCTCATAGCGTAGCCGCACAAACTGATTCTCTACCACAAACCTTAATCTTTCAATGAGGGAATTATCATACATATTATTAAGGAACTCTATGTCGCTCATGCAATGCTCTAACGCATAGCCAATAAGATATTTGATAAAGTCCTCCGCTAAATTCATATTATCCTCAAGTTCATAGAACGCCATCTCAGGCTCAATCATCCAAAATTCAGAAAGATGCCGCGGAGTGTTAGAGTTTTCTGCTCTGAAAGTAGGACCAAAGGTATAAATCTTACCTAATGCCATCGCTCCCAATTCACCTTCCAATTGCCCGGAAACAGTTAATGATGTTTCTTTACCAAAGAAATCTTCCGCAAAATCAATCTTCCCATCGGCAGTCTTAGGTAAATTTTCCATATCTAACGTTGTTACGCGAAACATTTCCCCTGCGCCTTCGGCATCTGATGCTGTTATCAAAGGCGAATGCCAATAGAAAAAACCATTATCATTAAAATATTTATGGATAGCAAATGCCATCGCATGACGAAGACGAAAAACTGCCCCAAATGTATTGGTTCTTGGTCTTAAATGGGCTATTTCACGCAGGAATTCAAGACTATGACCTTTCTTTTGCAAAGGATATGTTTCGGGATTGGCATTTCCATAAATTTCTATGCTTTCCGCAACTATCTCAACGCTTTGTCCTTTGCCCAAACTCTCAACTAATTTCCCGCAAATGCAGAGACAGGCACCTGTTGTGATGTTTCGCAGTAAATCTTCATCAAATTTGGCTACATCAGCCACTACCTGAATATTATGAATTATGCTTCCGTCGTTAATAGCGATAAAAGCCACGTTCTTGTTGCCTCTTTTTGTCCTCACCCAACCTTTAATGCAGACATCCTTTCCAACAAATTCCTTAACATCGTCCGAAAACAAAGTTACTATTTCTTTTCTTGTCATTTTTTATATGCGATTTATCATTATAAACTAATATTCCGAGCGTGCAAAATTACTAAAAATTAGGCTCAACCAGCGAATCAGAATGATTTTTTCTTATTTTGGTGCGTGTCGCACTGACAATATTTTCACCAAAGGCTGTTTGGTTAAAATAAAACAGCCTTTCGTTCTCACCAAACAGCCTTTGGTGAAAATAAAACGGCGTTTGCGTAAAATGGTAACTTATAACGTTATAGCAATATGCCTAATCAGTAATTTATTTATGGAATGTTCAAATTTTTAGGCAAGGAACAGGATTTGGAATCTTGAAAAGTGTGAAAAATACGCAAGAAAGAATGAATTAAATAAAAAAGATGTATCTTTGCGGCGTCTTTTGCTTGAAAGATAACCGCATATCTTCCGTGCGGTTCAATTAATAAAATGCAGATAAGGAAGACTCTGCTAACTTAAAAATTAAAAACGATGAAGAAGATTTTTATTTTTACGGCTATTATGGCGTTTTCTACGCTTGGTTTCTCTCAATCAAAATGGTTTTTCTCTGCTGATGCGGCTTTTAGCAGCAGTAGTTATTCTACTACAATTAATGGTGGCAGTACATCAACAACTACAAACACTCCTGCTGCCAGAGCCTTAGGTATTAACTTGGGAGCTAACTATTGTTTAACGGAACAATGGGCTGTTGGTTTGGAACTCGGTTTCAACAGAAGCAGTAGCTTCACCGGTTGGCTTAATGGGCAGGATAGCGAACAATTACGTGATGTTCAAAATGTATTTAGTGTTGCTCCTCGTGTAACATTTATGCTTCCGATAAGCGAGCAATTCGTTTGGACGCCTAATTTCTATGTTGGATTTGGCTTTGGCTCTTATACATCAGAACAGAATAGTGGAGGTAACGTTGCAGAATATACATCTGACATATTTGGTTGGGGTCTTGGCTTACGTCCGTTGAGTTTTGACTTTCATATCAACGATCATTTAGGAATCAATCTTAGTATAGGAGAGATTAGCTTTGCTCAAAGCAAAATAACTAATGGAGCTGGAACATACGAAACCGCCACATCTGACTTTAATCTTACATTAAACACAGGTTTTACAATAGGATTACGCTGTTACTTCTAACAAGAAGCAACGATAAAAACAGAGAAACCAAGAAAAGACTGCTGCAAAACGGCAGTCTTTTCTGTTTTTATTGAAATGTAATTATTGATATTAAGCAGATGGATTTCCAAATATACTTTAACTACTTTCTTTACGCCATTCGGCAGCAATGGAATCAGCAATTAAAACGTCAAAAGGAGTTGTTATTTTTATGTTTTCAGCATTGCCTTCAATGATATTTATTTTGTTGTCATAGATTGATTCAAATACCTGAATGTCATCGGTGAATAATGGGTTGAAAGGTTGATTGTAGGCTGATTTTATAAGGTTTGAATGAAAGCATTGCGGCGTTTGAATCAGATAAACATCGTTGCGATTGAAGGTTTTTGTCGTTTCCTTGCAGCGAAGTCTGATAGAATCTTTCGCAATCAAAGCAGGAACGGCATTAGATGCTGATTCCGCCATATCAAAACATTGTTTCCACACATTTTTACCAACAAATGGTCGGACGCCATCGTGAATAGCAACAATGGAATCGTTTTCCACTTCCGCCAAACCTCTCTTTACGGAATCAAAACGTTCTTTCCCTCCCTCAACTATTGTTATCGGCAAATTAAAAGCATATTCCGAACAAAGTTTTTGCCATAACGGAATATGCTCTTTTGATAATACCAATATGAATCTAAGTGATGAATCTATGGAATGCAGATTGGTGATAGTATGCATAAGTATCGGTTTGCCTTTAAGGGGCATAAATTGTTTTGGAATGCTGCTTTGCATTCTTTTTCCTTGACCTGCTGCTACTATAACCGCATAATGCTGCTTTGAAGTAGGCATAAAGAATTATATTATCAACATAGCGTCGCCGTAAGTAAGAAATTTGTATTTTTCTTTGATAGCCTCTTTGTATGCTTCCATTATTAAATCATATCCTCCAAAGGCTGCAACCATCATAAGCATTGAAGACAATGGTGCATGGAAGTTTGTTATCATAGCATCGGCAATTGAAAATTCGTAAGGAGGGAATATGAATTTGTTTGTCCAGCCTGAATACGGCGTAACTTTTTCTCCTATTGATACGGCTGTTTCTATGGCTTTCATAGAGGTGGTGCCTACCGCGCAAATCTTCTTCTTAGCTTCTTTTGTCTTATTAATTATTTCTGCAGTAGCAGGTGATATGAACATTTCTTCGGAATCCGATTTGTGCTTAGTCAAATCTTCAACTTCTATCGGACGAAAATTTCCCAAACCATTATGAAGAGTAATCATAGCAGTATTTATGCCTTTTACTTCCATCTTTTTTAATAATATTTTACTGAAATGCATTCCTGCAGTAGGGGCAGCAACTGCTCCTACTGTTTTAGCAAACAATGTCTGATAACGTTCCGTATCTTCCGGCGTAACTTTTCTCTGCATAAGTACATCGTCAGGCAATGGAGTAACACCCATCTTATGTATTAAAGTGTGAAATTCGTCATTGGTGCCGTCAAATAGAAATCTCATAGTCCTTCCTCTTGATGTAGTGTTGTCTATCACTTCTCCAACAATCTCATTGTTGTCTCCAAAGAAAATCTTGTTGCCGATGCGTATCTTACGAGCCGGCTCTACCAATACGTCCCAAAGTCTTGTGTCAGCATTTATTTCTCTTAATAAGAAAACTTCTATGTCTGCCGATGTTTTTTCTTTCTTACCATAAAGTCTTGCCGGAAAAACTTTAGTGTCATTCATTATAAATGCATCCCCTTCATCAAAGAAATTAATAACATCTTTAAATTCTAAGTGCTCAAAAAGTTTAGTCTTACGATTAACTACCAATAAACGAGCATCATCTCTTTCTTTTGATGGCACTGATGCTATTAATTCCTTAGGTAAATTGTACTTAAATTGTGATAATTTCATATTTCAATTATTATTATATTCCAAAAAAGCAAACGCTAATCTTTTTGTTTTATTTTATTTATACCTTTTGTTTTTAATCTGCCGCCACAACGGTAATGTTGTTTCCAATATGTCTCTTCAATACTTGAGATGATTACTCCATTGGATGAGGAAGAGTGAATAAAACGTTTGTCTTGCAGATATATTCCTACATGATTTATTCTTTTTTTGCTGTTTTGAAAGAAAACAATATCTCCTCTTTGCAAAGAATCTTTTGAATCAATGATTAATACTGCGGAAATCATATCGGATGAACGTCTGGGCAAGGTTATTCCGTATAAATCAAGATATACATTATATACGAAACCGGAACAATCCACACCTTCTTTGGTTAGTCCCCCTAATTTGTAAGGTGTGCCGAGCCATTGTTGATAATATTTAAATAAAGCGTCATTTTGTTTTATTGTTTCTTCGTTTGGTTTTATTGTAATCTGATTTAAACGATGTGATGGCTTATTTGATTTTGGTTTGGTTGCGGAACAACTAACCAAAATCAATGATGCACACAGTAATAAGACATAATACTTTATTTGCATTAACATTTGGTTATATTATCAATACATTTGCTTAAACTATCTTCCCAATGTGGTATATCTATATCAAATATTGATTTAGTATTTGTTTTATCTAAAACGCTATAATTAGGTCTTTTTGCAATAGATGGATAAAGAGATGAAAGGATTGGCAACACCTTGCAGTTAAGATTAGCCATTTGCATAATTTTTCTTGCAAAGTCATACCATGAACATACTCCTTCATTGCTATAATTAACAATCATCTGCCCATGTGTTTTATTGATGCCGTTTAGAATGAATTCCGCCAAATCCATAGCATAAGTAGGCGTCCCTGTTTGGTCAAAAACGACATTCAAACTTTCTTTCTCCTGTCCTAATCTAAGCATTGTCTTAACGAAATTAGTTCCGTATTCGCTATATAGCCATGACGTGCGAATAATCAAGGTATTGGAATGTTGTAATGCGGCATTTTCTCCTTTTAATTTTGTTAAACCATAAACGGATTGCGGGTCGGTGGCATCATTATGAGAATATGGAGTGTTTTTATCGCCGTTAAAAACATAATCAGTTGAAATGTGAATCAGTTTTATGTCAGTTTGATGAATTGCTTTCACTAAATTTTGCACTGCAACATTATTTACTAAATCCGCCTTCTCATAATCTGTCTCCGCTTTATCAACAGCAGTATATGCAGCAGCATTTACAATTATCTCTACCTTATTTGCAGCCAAAAATTCCTCAATATTCTGCAAACTAGTAATGTCTAATTGTTCTATATCAGTAAAAATGAAGTTGTATTGTTCGTATTGAACGCTTAACTTTTGAATACAACGCCCTAATTGCCCATTTGCACCGGTTACTAAAACTATCTGCTTATTCATAACCTTTTATCTCGTTCCTATTCCTTCGTATTCAAATCCTAATTCACATAATTGTCTTGCTTCATATATGTTTCGTCCGTCCAAAAGCAAATTTCCTTTTATAGAATTCTTGATTTTATGCCAATCAGGCAAGCGAAATTCTTTCCATTCGGTCAAAAGCAATATGGCATCAGCATCTTCGGCAGCCTCATACATATTGTTGCAATATTTAACGTCTATATCGGGCAAACGTCTTTTTGTTTCATTCATAGCAATAGGGTCGTATGCTTTTATAATGCAATCTTCTTTTGACAAGGCTTGGATAATATAAAGCGAAGGTGCTTCTCGCATATCGTCAGTGTCAGGTTTGAAGCTTAATCCCCAAAGACAAATTGTTTTATTCTTCAAATCATTAATTTTTGTTTTGAGTTTATGATAAATAATTAACTTCTGCTCATTATTTACTTCTTCGGCAGCACGTACAACTTTCATTGGACAACCATAATCTAATCCCGTATGATACAAAGCCTTTACATCCTTAGGGAAACACGAGCCTCCATAACCAATACCTGAATAAAGAAATTTATTTCCTATCCTATTATCGCTGCCAATACCATTTCTAACAGAATGAACATCTGCTCCAACCTTATCACACAGGTTTGCAATTTCATTCATAAAACTTATACGCACGGCGAGCATTGCATTAGCAGCATATTTTGTCATTTCGGCAGAAGGAACATCCATAAAAATAACATTATGGTTGTTAAGAGTAAAAGGACGATAAAGACGACACATCACATCCTTTGCTCTCTCACTCTCTACCCCGACTACAACTCTATCAGGAAAAAGAAAGTCTCTAACAGCACTGCCCTCCTTCAAAAATTCGGGGTTACTGCAAACGTCAAACTCTATATTCTCTCCACGCTTTGCCAATTCATCCTCAATAGCCTTGCGAACTTTCTTTGCAGTATTGACAGGAACTGTACTTTTCGTAACTACACACACATATTTTTTCATATTGCGACCAATGGTACGGGCAACATCCAAAACATATTGCAAATCTGCCGAACCGTCTTCATCAGGTGGCGTGCCGACAGCAGAAAAAATCACTTCACTATCATAGATACATTGTGACAAATCAGTTGAAAATTTTAGCCTGCCATTATTGATATTTTTTACAATCAACTCATCTAATCCCGGTTCAAAAATCGGAGATATTCCTTTTTGCAAATTCGCTATTTTTTCTTTATCCACATCGACACAAACCACATTTACGCCTGTTTCTGCAAAGCAAGTGCCGGTAACAAGCCCTACATAACCTGTGCCTACTATTGTTATATTCATAATTAGTTTGAATTTAGAGAAGGCAAAAGTACAAAAAATCCTGCATTTCTTACTTTTGTGATATTTTCTTACCTTTGTGGGCTTATTTTAAATTAAATTAAACAGATGAGATTGAAAAACAATAAGATAATACGCATAATCGGTAAAATATTCCTTTATGGATTTGCATTATTCGGCTTTTGTGTCCTTGCCGCTTACGGAGTCTATCAAATGGGTTGGACAAAAAACAATGGCGGTGTTGATAAGAACAATAGATATCTTGCAGATATTTCACAGATAGATGCAAGTGCCGGAAAGATTAGCGTGGATGAAAAATTAAGTGAAAACTTGGTGCGACTGGCAGCCCTAAGCAGATTTTACCCTTTGAATGCTCATTTGATTACTCGTGCATTCGGAGACACTAATGCCGACATCGGCAAAATGATTTCGGCGTGCGAAATCGGCTTACAGAACAATAAAACATATCAAAGCACGGTTAAGAAATATTATAATATGCTTACATTGCACGAAAGGCAAGAAAAATCTAACGCAATTGAATGGATGAATACGCCGGAATGGCAAGTTTTGAAACAGGCTATTGTAAAAGACAAAGCATTAATTGATTCCGCAGGGAAATTATCGGGAGTTGAGCCGCGTCTTATAGTAAGTTGTTTGGTTGGAGAGCAGATACGTCTTTTCAATAGCAACAGGGAATCTTACAAACGCTACATTGAACCTATGAAAGTGCTGAATGTGCAATCACAATTCTCGCTTGGTGTCAATGGAATCAAAGATTTCACGGCTATGGCTGTGGAACACAATCTCAAAGACAGCACTTCACCATTTTATATCAGCAAAAGATTTGAACATATTCTTGATTTCGCAACCTCTGATCCCACTTCGGAACGCATAAGCAGGCTTGTAAATTATCGCAATCACTTTTATTCGTTCTTATATACAGGTTTCATTTTGCATCAGACTGCTATGCAATGGCGAAAAGCAGGTTTCCCGATTGACGATCGCCCTGATATTCTCACAACTCTTTTTAATATCGGATTCAGTGAAAGCCATCCGAACGCTAATCCCGAATGCGGTGGCTCGCATATCAACGTTGGCGGCAAGATATACACCTTTGGCGTTATCGGATTCAACTTTTATTATTCAGGAGAATTGCTTGACGAGTTTCCTTACCAAGCAAAAACATTCACAGAATAAATCTCATTATTTTCATTTCTGCATTGCATATTAAAAAAGCAAGCCTTACAATTTTAATCATAAGGCTTGCTTTTTTAATATCTCAATTGATTTAATTATTTGCCGAGTAATCTTTTCTATTAACTAAACTGCTTTTACGTAAATTAAATAATACAACAAGCGAAGTAAATATTCCTATAACGTAATCCTCTATTATAGTATTAAAAGAAAAGGAGGCATCCCGTAACAAAAATAAGAGTAATGCCATCATTGAAGAACTTAATATAACATACCATATCGGATGTTTAAGTGCAAATTTTCTCCGTTTATTTATTGTTTTGCCGCCGATTATATCCCGTATGCTTCGGTTTTTATGAGTTTCCATATCTCTGTTTTCTTATTTGCTTGTTGTTTTATCAAAATTTGACGTTGCAAATATACAAATTATTTTTCTAAAACAAACAAAAGTCAAAATATTCTTTCATTTTATTCCACTCAAACAAAGGAAAATCGTATCCGAATGCCTTTTCAAAATACTAAATATTGCTTTCCTGAACCACATCTCAACAATGCTCAACGTCTTGCTAGACAATCTGTCGGCGAAAGGCTACTTCATTAAAATGAAATCAAGGAATATTTTAACAAAAGGCTGTTTGATTTTCACCAAACAGCCTTTCGTTTTTAGATAATGCGGATTTAATCTCTAATGAGCAATAGAAATCTTGCCGATGTAGTATTTGCTCTCCGCAATCAGTTGTATTAAATACAGACCATCAGGTATTGTTGCCGTTGAAAGTGATATGCGGTTCGTATTAACTGATGAGGAGTAAATAATCCTGCCTTGTGCGTTGATAATATTAAGCCTCCCTTGCCTCGCATCGTCATCTAAAAGCGATATTGTGAGGTTATCGTTAGCCGGATTAGGGTATAAAATTAATCTGTTGTTGTCTCCGCTAATCGGATTGTGCAAAGATACTTTGAAATCGCTGCCTGATAATTGCGTAACGTTGGTATTCGCCGGGTCAAGCCAAGGTTTAAGCCTGCTATTGCTTGTCGTGCCGTTGGAAGCCCAAGAATAAGAAATTTTACCGTAGCAATCCGTTTTGTCAGACGAATAACAACCCGACCAACCGCCGCTAAGCGTGCCCACAACTAAGCCATTCTGATTAAATAAAGCCGAACCGGACGAGCCTTCTTCGGTAATGCCATAACCACTCTGCGTTTGCTTCCAACTTACCAGCCAATGCGTGTTGCTGTTGCCTGTCCAAATAGACGTACTTGAAAGAGGAGTGGTATAAGTTGAGATTTTCATTATATCTCCGTTGGGATGATGGATGCCAACGCCTGATGTAGCGGCATCAGTGCTTCTTGTCCAGCCGCACCAGTAAGGATTATAACTGTCAGGTATTTGATCGTTCAACAGCATCAGGCAAAAATCAGAACCATCCTCACCAACAGTGCTGTCTTTTGCTTTAAGAGTGGCGCCGGTAAGTGTTTTGTAAGAAGAATATGTGCCCGTACAACTTGCAGATGCGTAATTAAAGTAAAAAACGAACTGACTAAATTTATTTGATAGCGTTCCGTAGTCGTCATATATGCAATGGGCGGCAGAAAGAACCAGAGGACTTTTATCCAACGCCGTATTATTCATAAGAGTGCCGCTACACCAGCCCATAAATGAGCCTAAATAAACGGTAATCTTGCATACCGCTCTCTGTTGGTTGCGATAATTATTTCCTTCGGGGCAATTGATATTAACATTGCAAGACCCCGACGCCGCTTTCATTTCATCCATATCTCTGTAAGCATATCCTATTTCGGTTATCTCAATTGTCGGCATTTCGGATTGCCATGATGGCTGAAAATATTCAACAACAATATCATCGTTAAGAAGCAATTCGGTTGCGAAAGTTCGTTCCTCATTATTGTTAAGGGCTGTAAATGCTCCGATTACCTGATATTTGTCAGCGGTATAAAGATATAATTCGCCGCCTTCGGGACTATAAAAATTGCTTGAGTACAATGCCAGCGCTTCTGCGTCCTCTGCGGCAAACCTCATCAAGTAAATAGTTCCTTCATCGGTCTTTAATTGCTTTGAATCGGCAATCAAATCCTTTCCAACGGGCAAAATAACGCCGAATCTCCTTATTTTAAACAGCGTATCGTTAGTTTCGTCCTCCTGATATATCTTATCCATATCGGGTTTTGGGATATTATTTATTTGTAAGTACTTTACATCCTCTTTTAAGGAGAAAGAACGGGGTTGTTTCTCTATTCTCAATTGTGAAAAAGCCATTACAGGCAAGAGAATCATCAATGTAATCACACTTAATCTCTTCATAATCTTTCGGTATCTTATTTTGATTTTATATTATTTGTTATTAGTCGTTAGTTTTCTTATATCGCTGTCAATTTCTAAGATTTGAGGCAGGAGCATCGTCATATTATCGTGCTGAATGACGTAATCGGCAAGAGCAACCTTCTCTTCGGTTGCCATCTGTGCCTGTATCCTCTCCATAGCCTGCTCTTTGGTTATTTTATCTCGCTTCATTATTCTGTCAATCACAATATTCAGCGGCGTATTGACGCATATCGTTTTTGCAAAACGCCCTTGCCAGCCTATCTCATAAATGATGGCGCTTTCCATTAGAGCATACGGCGTCTCCTGTTCCGATAACCACTCATTGTATGCCGATAACACTTTTGGATGAACAAGAGAATTGAGCATCAATCGCTTTTTGCGGTCGGTAAAAATAACGTTCGCCAGTTCGGTCTTTGAAAACTTGCCGCCAACTATTACTTTGGGCGAAATAACTCTTGCTATCTCCTGCACAAAATCCCAATCCTCATAACTCTTCTTTGCATAGTCGTCAGCAAAAAAAACAGGCACGCCGATGGATTCAAATACGCCGGCGATAAGGCTTTTTCCGCTGCCGATGCCTCCTGTTAATCCTATGCTAAGAGTTGCTTTTGTCATTATATCTTTTGATTTTGCAGTAATGAATCAAAGTAACATATCGTTTTCTTCAAGCCTTCTTCCAATGCAATCTTAGGTTGCCAGTCAAGTTTCTGCTTTGCCAGCGAAATATCGGGCTTTCGTTGAGTCGGGTCATCACTTGGAAGGGGTATAAAGACGATTCGGGATTTTGAACCAGTCATCTCAATAATTTTTTTAGCCAAATCCAGAATCGTAAATTCGCCCGGATTGCCTATATTCAAAGGTCCGTAGAAGCTATCCTCAGTATCCATCATCCTAATCATCCCTTCAATCAAATCATCTATGAATTGGAAACTGCGAGTCTGCATTCCGTCGCCGGCAACCGTGATATCCTTATTCTGCAATGCCTGTACGATGAAATTACTAACAACTCTGCCGTCATTAGGATGCATTTTCGGACCATAGGTATTAAAGATGCGTATAATCTTTGTGCGGACTCCGTTCTGCTTATGATAATTTACGCACAATGTTTCGGCACATCGCTTGCCTTCATCATAGCAAGAACGCTCTCCAATGCAATTAACGTTGCCCCAATACGTCTCCGGCTGGGGATGAATCAAAGGGTCGCCATACACTTCCGAAGTAGAAGCCTGCAAAATCTTTGCTTTAACTCTTTTAGCCAAGCCAAGCATATTCAGCGCTCCCATAATAGAGGTCTTAACGGTCTTTATACCATTATATTGGTAGTGAATAGGGGACGCAGGGCAAGCAAGATTGTATATTTCCTCCACTTCAGCGAAGTAAGGCGTGCATACATCGTGGCGAACCAGTTCAAAATAAGGATTATCCATCAGATGGACAACGTTTTGTTTGGTTCCGGTGAAATAATTGTCCATACAAATGACGTCATTTCCGTCTTTAATGAGCCGTTCGCAAAGATGGCTGCCGATGAAGCCCGCTCCACCCGTTACTAATATTCGTTTCACGTTCTTGTGTTTTGATTTAGAGGCGGCAAAGGTACGAAAAAATAATTATATAATGCTATAAGAAATTATTATGAAGGGCTTTGGCGATGCGGAAATTACAGAAAAAACTCACGAAAGCAACTTACAGAAAAAATTCAACCTCATTTCAACGCCTCAAAACGCCGTTTTTCAAAAATATTCCTTGATTTCGTTAAAACGAAACAGCCTTTTATTTGCAGATTGTCAAGCAATAGTTTTAGGATTGTTTATCTATGAGTATCCGAATCTAATCCGTGAAAGATTGAGTGTTGTTTTGCGGTAGGTTTTCAATGTTTGGAGAATATAAAATGAAGAAATATTTGAAAATCTGATTGTTTTATAAAAATAATGTGTATATTTGCAGCATTAATTTAATGTTTAACAAAAACTTTTTTAGCCATGAAACACTTAGTTTGTTTTCTCGGAAATAAAATCAAAGGTTTTGTTTCTGCCAAAGGCAACAACAATGATTGCCGACCAAAAGATGAGTTACTAAATCTTGAAAATAGGAAAGGAGGTATGCGATTTGTTGAAATCGTTCTCAAAACACATATATCGCAGACCATATTTAAGCAAAAGAAGTCTGTAAATAGTGTTGCAAGTCTTTTGATTGCTTTTGTTGTACTTAGTTCAGGTGTTTCTGCACAGGTGTTCAATAATGCTACTCCTGTTAATGCCGCTGTTTATGAGGCTAAAGTTCCGCATTCTATTACAAATGCAAAAATGCTGGCATATACAAATCCAAATGGTACTTATAATATTATTATGGATAATCACGGCTTTTACGTTATGAAACCCATTATTATGACTGCACCAT
>JAISGN010000005.1 GCA_031263015.1 Bacteroidales bacterium | reverse complement strand
AAATTACAGATTCCTTGCAAGACCCCCCGCAAATGAACTTTACAATTTTTTGTATAAGTTTCCAAAATCGTCATCGCAAATTCCAAAAACGCCATACGAAGCCCGTAGAGCCACGAACGACCTTCGGTTGGACAAAAGTGCCGTCTTAAAAATTTGAAGAGACGTTTTTTCGGAGCATAATCAGCATCCGCAACCACATTCAAAAGCCTTATTCACAAGGAATTTGCTTTAAAAACCCTAAAATTTGACTTCAAAATCACGAAACTTGCTTTCGGAACGCTGAAACTTGACTTCAGAACGCTGGAATTTGATTATAGAATTCTAAAGCTTGATTATAGAGTTCCAAAGCTTGATTTCGTGGAATTGAAAGGAAGGAATATTTTGGCAAAACGGCAAAAAACCGCCTTCAAAACTGCTAAAAAAACGCCGTTTTTAAGCCCTTATTTTTGAAAAACGGCGTTTTGAGGCGATGAAACGAGGTTGAATTTTTTCTGTAAGTTGCTTTTGTGAGTTTTTTCTGTAATTTTAGGCTGATAAGATAAAAATGCGTACCTTTGCAACCTAATAACAAAATTCTAATCGGACGATGTATAACGACAAAAGCAATAATAAATTTAAGAAAAGGGAGACTAACAACCTTAGATTGGGCATCTCGCAGGGCGATATCAACGGAATCGGCTATGAAGTGATGCTTAAATGTTTTGTTGATAGCAGAATGATGGAGCATTGCACGCCTGTGCTTTACGGTTCTTCAAAAGTGCTTTCTTATCACAAGAAACTGGCTCACGTTCCCGACTTTGCATTCACCAATATAAGGTATCCGAATCAGGCAGAGCCGAATAAATTTAATATTCTCAACATCATACAGGATGAAGTGAGGATTGAAATCGGTCAACCGACCGAAGTCGGCGGTAAATTAGCCGCTCAGAGTTTGGAAATGGCTTGTGATGATTTGATGGCGAACAATCTGGACGCCTTAGTAACGAATCCAATCAACAAAAAAGCCATTCAGAGTGAGGAATTCAACTTTCCGGGTCATACTGAGTTCCTTACGAGGAAGTTTAAGGTGGAAGACAGCCTTATGATAATGTCTTCGGATAAGATTCGCATAGGAATAATGACTAATCACTTATCTCTGGGCGATGTTCCCAAGTCTATAACCCGTGATATGCTGAGACGGAAACTTAAAACCTTCAATGAATCCCTTAAACGCGACTTCGGTATCCGTATGCCCAAGATTGCTGTCCTTGCTCTCAACCCTCACGCCGGTGATTACGGAGTTAATGGCGACGAAGACCAGAAAGTGATTGCTCCTGTCATAAAAGAGTTGTTTGATAAGGGAATGCTGGTCTTCGGACCTTACCCTGCCGATGGCTTTTTCGGCTCTAATGCTATTAATAACTTCGATGGCGTTATGGCTTTGTACCATGACCAGGGCTTAATCCCGTTTAAATTGATGAGTTTCACAGAAGGCGTTAATTTTACGGCGGGTCTGCCTTATGTTCGCACATCTCCCGCTCACGGAACGGCTTATGAGATTGCCGGAAAGAACATCGCATCCGCTCAAAGCTTTCGTAATGCTGTTTTTCTGGCGTGTGATATCGTTAAAAACAGACGTGAATACGATGCTTTAACGCAAAACACGCTCAAAGTCTCGCATAAGGACAACGGAATAGACGAAGATTTGACCAAAGAGTTGGAAAAAGACGATGAACCTTTGCTTTAACACCCTCTAATCAAGATGAACCTCTTCTCTAACATAGAAGAACAAATCAAAACCTTATCCGATAGGCTTAATCGCTACAATTACGAATATTATGTGCTGGACCAGCCTACCGTAAGCGACATTGAGTTTGACCGAATGCTGAAAGAATTGGAGCATTTGGAGCAAGAATATCCGCAATTCAAACTTCCGTCCTCACCAACGCAACGTGTGGGCGGTCAGACTTTGGAAAGTTTCCGTCAGGTTGAGCATCGCTACCCCATGCTCTCGCTTTCCAACACGTATAGTAAGGAAGAAATTGCCGATTTTGTCAAAAGAGCGGAAGAATTGCTTGCAAGAACCGACCTGGAATGGGTTTGTGAGTTGAAATATGATGGTTTGGCGATAAGTTTATCTTATAATAATGGTATGCTTGTGCAGGCTACCACTCGCGGAAACGGCATTACGGGCGATGATGTAACGCAAAACGTCCGCACAATAAAGTCCGTGCCTCTGCAATTGAGGGAAGGCGATTATCCTAAGTCGTTTGAGATTCGCGGAGAGATAGTTTATCCTCACAAAGCCTTTGAAGAATTTAACAAAAAGAGAATAGAAAACGGCGAAGAGCCGTTTGCCAATCCCCGAAATGCGGCTTCTGGCAGTCTGAAGTTGCTTA
Source organism: Bacteroidales bacterium (assembly GCA_031263015.1). Lineage (GTDB taxonomy): Bacteria > Bacteroidota > Bacteroidia > Bacteroidales > P3 > JAISGN01. The sequence goes on along the minus strand of JAISGN010000005.1, from coordinate 17,392 downwards.
ATCCGCAAGAAGTCGCCAAAAGAAAACTGGATTGTTTGCTTTACTTTTTGCTTTGTGAAGAAAGCGAGCCGCTGAACAGCCTTTCGCATTATCAGAAGTTGCAAAAAGCACGACAATGGGGCTTTAACATCCCGCAATATTTTGCAATAGCCAACGGAATTGAGCAAATAATGGAATTTATTGAGTATTGGGATTCGGCAAGGAAGGATTTGCCGTTTGATATTGACGGAATAGTAATCAAATTGAACGATTCAACACTCTGGAATCAACTCGGAGCAACGGCAAAAAGCCCTCGCTGGGCAACAGCCTTTAAGTTTAAGGCGGAAAGAGCAACATCCATCCTTGAGAGCGTTGATTATCAGGTGGGGAGAACAGGTATCATAACGCCGGTAGCAAACTTCAAACCCGTATGGCTTGGTGGTACGTGGGTCAAACGTGCGACTCTGCATAATGAAGAGCAGATTCGCAAACTCGGAATAAGGATAGGCGATGAGGTAATGATAGAAAAGGGCGGCGAGATAATCCCTAAAATCGTTGAAAGCAAACATCTTGACAATAATCCTTCACCTGAATTTGAGTTTATCAAGCAATGTCCGGTCTGCGGCAGCGTTTTGGTCAAAGAAGAGGACCTTGCAGGGCATTATTGTCCCAATTACAATCACTGCAAACCTCAAATACTCGGACGCTTCCAGCATTTCGTTTCAAGGAAAGCAATGAATATTGATTCAATAGGAGGAGAGAAGGTCAAATACCTTGTTGATAGCGGTTTGGTATCCGATTTTGCCGACCTGTATTCTCTTTCCGCCGACAAATTGATTGGTTTGGCGGCTGCGGATGCCGATAAGAAAGTAAGCATACAGGCTAAGGGTGCGGCGAATATTCTTAATGCGTTGCGGGAATCAAAGAGCGTGCCGTTTGAAAGGGTGCTTTATGCTTTGGGAATAAGGTTTGTGGGCGAGGTTGTGGCGAAAAAACTTGCTAAAACCTTTAAAACGATAGACAATCTGATGCTTGCGAAGTATGAAGACCTGATTCAAACGGACGAAATCGGCGACACAATCGCTCAAAGCCTCATAAACTATTTCTCAAACGAAGAAAATCGGGTTTTGATATCAAAACTGAAGGCGGCAGGTCTTCGTTTTGAGGTGGAGGAAACATCTGTCGGCAGCGCCTTATCAGGTAAGACTTTCGTTGTAAGCGGCTCTTTCGTGTCTTATAGCAGAGACGGCATCAAGAAAACCATAGAAGACAACGGCGGAAAGGTGGTTAGTGGCGTTACGGGCAAGGTTGATTATCTTGTTTGCGGCGAAAAAATCGGTCCCGAGAAGAAACGCAAAGCCGAAACGCTGAATGTGAAGATGATTACCGAAGAAGAATTTAAGGCTTTGCTATAAAACGATACGCAAACGCTGTTCCGTGCGAATGAAAGGCTGTTCCATCAGAATGAAACGCTGTTTCGTGCGAATGAAAGGCTGTTTTATTTTAATGGAACAGCGTTTCATAAAAATATAATGTCAGTGCGACACGCACAAGCAGCCTTTTGTTTTGAGCAAAGGCTATGATATACGAATTAAAGCAGATACGATAAGGTTAAGGTATGATTTTGTCGGGATTGAAATGGCGGAAGACTATTTCGGCTTTTGATTTGCCGATGCATTCTTCTAATTGTGCAAAAGTAGCATCCTGTATGCATTTGACGGAAGAAAATTTCAGCAGCAGTTTCCTTGAAATGGCGTTGCCGATACCTTTGATGTCGGTTAATTGAGTGCGGATTGTGGCTTTGGAACGCTTGTTTCGGTGAAATGTAATGCCGAACCGATGGGCTTCATCTCTGATATGCTGAATTACTTTGAGGGATGCAGAACGCTTATCAAGGCAAAGAGGGTGGGGGTCGTTGGGAAAAAATATCTCTTCCAAGCGTTTGGCAATGCCGATGACCGTAATCTTATCCGCAAGTCCCAATGCAGTCAAACTTTCTACTGCTGCCGATAATTGTCCTTTGCCTCCGTCAATCACAATCAGTTGAGGCAATGGTTTATCTTCTCTTTTCAGGCGGCTGTAACGGCGATAGATTATCTCTTTCATTGATGCGAAATCATCGGAACCAACAACCGTTTTGATATTAAAGTGTTTGTATTCTTTGTTTGAAGGTTTGCAGTTGCGGAAAACGACACATGAAGCCACCGGATAGTTGCCTTGAATGTTTGAATTGTCAAAACATTCTATATGTTTGGGCAAAACGGCAAGATGTAAGTCCTTTTGCATCTGCTCAACGGTCTTCATACTCCAGCGTTCGGGGTCAATTAAAGTAGCACGCTTGATTCTGTCGTTTTTTTCGTACCTTGCATTGTGCAGAGAGAGTTGAAGAAGTTTGTATTTCTCGGTTGTATCTCTGTGAGGTGTGGTTTGCTTTACATAATCCTGCGGTAAGTCCAAGCGTTTCGGCACAATGATTTCGTCAGCGTTGTAATTAAACTTATGACGTGTCTGAACAATTGCCGTAAGGAAGATATCATCTGATGTTTCATCAATTTTGCCTGCAACCTCTGTTGAATATGAGGAAATGATGCAGCCATTAACAACCTTTAAGGCGTTGAAATATATCCTTCCATCGCCCTCTATATAAGAATAAACCTCCACATTGCGAATCCGACTGGACACAACAGCCGTTTTGTTTCTATAGTTCTCCAACGCCGCAACTTGTTTCTTTACTTCATGGGCTTCTTCAAATTTCATCTGATTTGCTAATCTCATCATATTCTCCGTTAATGAAGTGATGAGTTGCTGAAAGTTGCCGCTCAATACCTGTTTTATTTGATTGAAAACTTCATTATAATCCTCTCTGTTTTGATTTCCGTTGCATGGAGCTTCGCATAAATGTATCTGAAAGTCCAAACAGGCTTTATATTTTCCCTGATTGATGGTTTCTTCCGTTAGAGGCAATGTGCAACTGCGGTATTTGAATAACGTTCTAATAAGGTTCTGGATTTCCGATAGCACATTTCCTTTCGGGTAAGGACCAAAATATTTTCCGCCGTCTTTGCTTACGATTCTTGTTTTCACAATGCGAGGAAATGGTTCGTTGGTTATTTTAAGCCAAGGGTATGCTTTGTCGTCTTTAAGCATTATGTTATAACGAGGCTTCAATTGTTTTATCAGATTGTTTTCAAGCAATAATGCTTCCGTTTCGTCATTAACATGAATTAGTTTTACATCACAAATACGCCTAATCAGCATTCGTGTTTTGTCTGACAGCGTATAGTCTTTGTGAAAATAAGAACCGACACGGCTTTTCAGGTTTTTAGCTTTGCCGACGTAAATAACAACGCCGTCTTTGTCAATAAACTGATAAATACCGGGTGTATTCGGCAGGGTTTTAAGAGTAATAGCCAACTTGGAATCAAAAGCCGGCTTATTGATATTGTCCATTACTTATTTTAAATCATAATCCAAATCGGACTTCTTTATACTCATCGTCATATCAATAATTCCTATAACTTCATAAACAGGTGCCAGATTAATGATGCGAATAGTGTATTTTCCGGTTTCGGTGAAGGACATAAAACTCTTTACTCTTTCTTCTACGTCATATAAATCGCCTGCCACATCTCCAATGAATTTTTTACCGCTTCTGTCTTTCAAATTAATGGTATGCATGCTTGAACGTGTTGTTCCGTTTGGAGAAGTCATTTCCATCACAAATTTAACAGAACCGACATTGATGAGAGATGAATGGCGTACGGTAATATAGATGTCGTAAGGGTCTTTATTATCTTTGACGTTTATATCCGTAAAATCGATTGAGTTTCCATGAGTCTTATCTTTTGAAAGGCGTTCCCACTTATAGTTGTCAAATTCTATTGTCTTGCGATATAATTCGTTTCTTCCGCAAGAAACCGTTGCAAGAACGATAAAAGTCATAATAAAAATTTTCTTCAATTTTCTTTGCATACCTTTAATTGTTTGGTGTTTCTTTAGATTGCAAAGATAGGTGTTTTTCCAAAAAGCATAACTTTGGCTTTTATTATCTGATAATTTAAATCTTTTCATCACGAAGAGAAAATGAGAAAAAATAAAAATAATGTCAGTCCGACACGGACAAAAAGATAAAATTATATAATTATTGAAATGACGAAATATAAAACGGCGGAAATTAGAACGTTTGTCAAATGACGAAGAGTCGCCGGGCGGAAATTTAAATGTTTGTCAAATGACGAAGAGTTGCCGGGCAGAAATTTAAATGTTTGTCAAATGACGAAGAGTTGCCGGGCAGAAATTAGAATGTTTGTCAAATGACGAAAAGGTCCCGGGCGGAAATTAGAACGTTTGTCAAATGACAAAAAGGTCGCCGGGCGGAAATTAGAATGTTTGTCAAATGACGAAGAGTCGCCGGGCGGAAATTAGAATGTTTGTCAAATGACGAAGAGTCGCCGGGCGGAAATTAGAACGTTTGTCAAAAATAATGTCTGTCCTAAACAGACAAAAGAAAATAATGTAAGTGCGACACGCACCGACGCGCACCGACACGGACTTTAAGATTTCTGCTTTTATTATCCGTTCTCTATTTAAGCAATGCATCAATATCATTTAATGAAATACGCCTCAACACACGTTCATTGAAAGGAGTCAATTCACAGGTTGGGGTTGCATAAAGTCGGGACAGAAGCGAATCAATCTCCTGCTCATCCAGAACCTCTCCGTTTTTAATACATAAACGCTCTGCAAGTTTTATGGCAATATGCCGTCGGCGGTCGGAAACATTAGCGTTTTCCAAATCATTAATTATTTCTTCAATAGCCTCAACACTTTGTTCGCATGTTAAATTTTGCGGCGTTGAAGTAATATCAAAACTTCCGTCGCTCTTATATGATAATACGAATCCGTAAGCGGCTAATTCCTTACTGATTTCCAAAAGGCGGAAACTATGAGCAGGGTTGAAAAAATGATTATGAGGAAAGAGTAACTGCTGACCATTAACTTCGGACGGAGATTGAGAGATAAATTCTTCATAAAGAACTTTGAATGATGCCCGCTGTTGATTTATTAAAACGAAACTTTCTTTATGCGGAACAACAATATATTTATTTGCTATCTGAAAAGGTTTTGTCGGTTTTTTATCGGTAGTCTGTTCAACGGCAATATCAAGCATTAATTCGGATGTGTATTGTTTGGGTTTATCAAAATTCTTATTTATGTTGAACGGATTATAGTTCGGATTAAAGCTAACGGTTGGGGTTTTAGGCGGAAGTCCGGTTGGTTTTGCAGAAAACTTTAATGTCGTCGGTAAATTCCAATCTATTTCGGTCTCCAAAGTGAATTGTCCCAGACAACGCTTTGTTGCGGCATAAAGAAATGAATAAATAAACTTCTCATCCAAAAATTTTATTTCCGTTTTATTAGGATGGATATTAACATCTATATTCTTCGGTTCAACGGTTAGCGATATGACAAAAGGCGGATAAGTCTGTTCGGGTATCAAACCTTGATAGGCTCGTTGTATTGCATTGGCAAAATAGTTGCTTCTCATATATCTGCCATTTACAAAAAAGTATTGGTCGTTGCGATTCTTGCGAACAAGTTCTGCTTTTGCAACAAAACCTTTTATCTTAACAATATCCGTGTCTTCTTCTATCGGCAATATCTTCTCATTAAAACTCTTTCCTAAAATATCGGTTATTCTTTTGCGTTCGGTAGTTTTTTCAAGGCGAAAGATAAGTTTGTCATTGTTGTAATAGGAAAACGAAATATCTTTATGAAACAAAGCAATGCGAATAAATTCTTCGGTTATGTGTCCGTTTTCTACGCTGTCAGATTTAAGAAAGTTACGTCTTGCAGGTGTGTTATAAAATATATTCTTCACACTTATTGAAGTTCCTTTTTCACAACCTGCTTCTTGCATCTTCTTTATTTGTCCCCCTTCAACACTTACAAAATAGCCTGTGTTCCCATCTGCTGTCTTTGTCTTCAATTCAATAAACGATATGGCAGCAATAGAAGCCAAAGCCTCGCCTCTAAATCCCATTGTTCTCAATGCAAACAAGTCATCTGCTGAATTTATCTTTGAAGTGGCGTGAGTTACGAAGCACATCTTTGCATCTTCCTTATCCATACCGCATCCGTTGTCAATAACCTGTATAAGTGTCTTGCCGGCATCTTTAATTATTAAAGTGATGTTGTCGGCACCTGCATCTATTGCGTTTTCCATTAGTTCTTTTACAACGGAAGCAGGTCTATTGACAACTTCTCCTGCTGCTATTTGGTTTGAAATTATCTCAGGCAGAATTTTAATCAATGCCATCTCTCAACGAAATAAAGTAAGAAATATATCAAACCGACAGCAACTACTGCATAAATAAGTATCTTCAACATAGAAAAAGGCTTTGATAGTTTTTCTTCTTTCTTTTCATTCATTGCCGACCTGAAATCAATACGCCGTTTATAACGTTCTCCGTCAATAGGACCATATTTTGCTTTCAGTTGTTCAAGTTCCTCTTTTTTCGGGTCGTAGAATCGCGGTTTGTATTCAAATTGCCGTGGTTTGTTTATTTTCAAAAATCTCATTGTTTGCCTTATTTAATATAACCGAATTGTAATTAACGACTTGCAAAGTTAGTAATATTTTCTTTTTTCGCCGCCAGAGTACCGCAGGCTGCTGCAATATCTTCTCCTTTTGAAGAACGGATTTTAGTCATCAAGCCTTTGGCATTAAGCATATTTTGAAAACGTATCATGGAATCGGCTTTTGAGGCTTTGAAACTATGTTTGGCTTCCGTTTTGTGGTATTTTATGAGATTGATACGGCATTTTATCCCCCTTAAAAGTTGATATAGATTGCTCACATCTTTTGTTCCGTCATTTAATCCATCAAAAACTATGTATTCAAAGGTCAATCGGCGCTGTCCATGCCAATTATACTTACGCAGAAGGCAGATAATATCGGATATTTTGTAAGCTTTCTCCACAGGCATTATGCGACTGCGAAGATTGGAATCGGCATTGTGAAGCGAAATAGCAATGTTGCACTGAGTATTGTCAAGCAAAGACTTCATTTTAGGCAAGATTCCGCAGGTTGAAACAGTGATTCTTCGCGGTGAAATGCCGTATCCCCATTCGCAAGTCAGGATTTCAATACTCTTTAATACCTCTTCCCAATTGTCAAGCGGCTCTCCCATACCCATATAAACAATATTCGTTATGTCGTAATTCTCTTTAACGGCACGAAACATTGACAATATCTCTCCGGAACCAAGATTGCGATTGAAGCCATTTTGTCCCGTAGCACAGAATCCGCAATTCATCCTGCAACCTGCCTGTGAAGATATGCAGAGAGTTGTTCTTGCTTTGTCAAAGATTAAAACCGCTTCGGCAAATGCCTCTTCGGCAAAGCGGAAAAGATATTTCAGCGTGCCGTCTTTTGATTCCATACATTGCACAGGCTCTTCCGCACCGATGATATAGCGTTTGATAAGTCTGTCTCGTGCATTTACTGATAAGTTTGTCATCTTTGATATGTCGCTTACCTGCTTTGAGTAGAGCCAATCGGCAATTTGCTTGGCTGTAAATTTGGGAAGAGCCTCCGCATTGCAGATTTCAATCAATTCATCTAATGTTTTGCCGTAAAGAGAGTTCATTTGGTTTGGTTGTAAAAGTAATTATTGACTTTTGTCTTATAATAAGGAGTGAATATTGGCGGAATCTGCTTTAAGAGTTCCAAATCCCGTTTCTGCAATTTCTTAAACTGCTCAAAGTTTGCGTTGTTTTGCTGTGGTTTATCCACACCTTGCTGTGATTGACGCCGCTCTTCCTGTTCCCGTTTCTGATTTGCCTTCTCGTGTTCCAGCAATCGCGTAGTTATATTCTTCTGTCTGGTGAGCGTTTGTTGCGTTATATTCTTATTAACAATATCTTTCTCGGTCTGCTCCATTTGTTTTAATAAATCATTAAGCATTCCCGCCGCCTTGCCTTTTGATTTCTTTTTCTCATTTGCCATATCTTGCACCATTTTTCTCAGCATTGATTGCTGTGCAGCTGCACGTGCCAACTCCTCATTCAACTTTGAATCCTCTCCGATTTTCGTTTTCATTCCCTGCGGCTTGCTTTGCTTTGCATCCAATTCACGTTTCAATCTCTCAATCTCCTTGTTTAGCGCCTCCTGCATTTGTTTCATATTTTTCGGACTTTGAGAGCGAGGATTGTTACTGCTTCCCGGATTGGGACAACTTTGTTGCGGTTTGCTATTGCTTTGTTTGCTTTTGGATTGTTGTTGCTTTTGCTGCATTTGCATATTCTTTAACGATTCGGCAAGCAGCAAAGCCAAGTTGTTCATAGCCGTCATGGCATATTGTTGCTGATTTGCGGCGGCAGGATTCTTATATCCTTTATACATTGATTGATTATACCGCAACAAATCATCAATAGATTTATTCAAACTCGCATTTATTTGAGACAGATTTTTGTTTATGACGCCGCTAACCTGCTTTTGCCGCTTTGACATTGCGAAAAGGCTGTCGGCAATCATCACCATATCCTCTTTAATGTTGTTTTGGTCATTGATAATCTTTTGATACATTTTGTCGGAAACAGATGTGGTCTTTGTTTTATCAATCAAATCCTCCTGCTTTTGAGATAAGCGTACAAGGTTTTTGAGAATCTGCCGCACTTCGGTTATGTCTTCGGCGAGTTGTTCCTCATTCTGCTCCTGCAAACCTTGCTCCATCTTGTCTGCCATTTGCTTCATGTCTTCGGCAGCCTGCTTTTGTTGTCCCGATGCCTGCTTTTGATTTCCTTTTTTGATGTTTTGCTCGGCGGAACTTTGATTTTGCTTAATTGATTCTTCCTTTTGCTTATCTCTCGGCAAGGATTGAGGGTCGGAAAGTTCGGAAGATTCCTTTTGAATCTTATCCAAATCTTTGCGAATGTCGTTAAACTCTTTTGAAAGCTGCTCCTGTTGTTTTGAATCTTGATTTCGCTGCAACGAAAGCTGCTCCTGTCGTTTTGAAAGCTCGTTTAATTTTTCAATAACCTCGTTTGTCTTTTTTTCAATCTCCAAACGTTTGTACATTTCCAAATCCTTGTCCAATTCTTTGCTGATATCTTCATTTGAAAGCTTCATTTTTTCCAGCGTTTGCCTGATTTCTTCCTTGTTCATCTGCTTGTCCATCAGTTTTTGCAACTCTTCAAACGTTTTTTTCATATCTTCGTTCATCAGGTCTTCAAACAATTTCTCCAACTCTTGCTGTTTCTCCATTATTTGTTCGTCCTGCGGCGATATTCTCTGCTCAAAATCGTTGTTTTGCTTGATTTGGTCTCTTATGTTCTCAATTCGCTGTTTTAATTCCTGCTGTTTCTGCAATAATTCCTGCATTTGTTTGGTGTCTTGCCAGTCCGGCGAGCGTTTTTCCAGCAAACGTTTCTGCAAAGCATCAATCTCCTGCTTTATTTTCTTGATTTCGTCCAGCGTTTTGTCGCTTTGCTGCTTTATCTTCTCACTTTCTTTCTCCAAATCTTTCTTTAATTGCTCCAAAGTAGGCAAAGACAAGTTGAAAGATGTGCTTTTGGTAGATTTAACGCCATTTACAGCATCATTATCCCAGACTTCAAACCAGTAAGTCGCCGTTTGACCGGGTTCAAGTTTGATTCGGCTCAAATCTTCCCTGAAATAAAACTCCTGAGCCTGCGATTGCGTATTGATTATTATTGCTTCCGTCTGCGAGGAAAGCGGTTTGGTTTTGTCCGAACCAAATACCGATATATTAAAATGAAGTTTGGTGAATCCGTAATCGTCCTTTATTTGTCCGCGAAAGAAGATTTCCTGCGGCAGAATGCTGTCTCGTTGTTCTATAACAGCAATCTGCGGATATAAATCCTCAATAACATTGACCGCAAAGCCCACACTGTCTGCATAATTCACCTCATCATTGACCGACAACAGCGTAAGGTTGAAATCTTTCATTGCCTTGACTTCATACTTCACCCTTCCGCTCTTATCAACCTTCAAATCCATCTGTTTATCTGCCGTTCGCGCAATCAGTTTCTTCGTATCACGGGTGGTTATAGCCCATCGGATGATGCTGCCTTTGGGAACGCTGATTTGAGATGCGGCATTGATTTGCTCAGGCTTCATTTGCGTGTATGGAGGGTAAGCAATATCGGTTTGAATATCAACAATGACGGGTTTCGGACGGGCTTTCAGTACATAATTACGGCTTCTTACGTCTGCGGCATCAAAATAAAAATCCATATCTCTTTGCACCTGACGGACAAGATAAGAAAAGGTCGTCTTGTTTATTGCTTTCATCACGTAAGATTGCCCTTCTATTATGATATTCACCTGATTGGGCAATGCTTTTCCTTTGATTTGAACTACTATCTCAAAGTCTTGTTGCTGCACGACTTCAAGTTGTTTGTTTTTTACCTCAAAAGAAAAGGGTGCAGGCTTGACAAAAAACCTGTTATGCTTTATATAACGTTCGGAAGGCTCTGTTATAAGGCTCGGAAAGACCATAAAAATCACCGCCAATGCCATAACAATCAGCAACAACGACCTAAAATATTTTTTATTCTTTGTTTTGTCAATTGCTTTTGCGAAAGGAATGGGCGAAAGTGAAGCCGTGCGCTGCTCAATGCTTGCCTGCAATAAATCCGATGAGGTTTTGCCGATTTCTTGCTGCAATTCCAGCAAATTAATCAACTTATCATCAATGTCAGGAAAGAATTTACCGATTATTTTCGCTGCTTCCTTGTATGAAAGCCTTGATTTGCGGGCATAAATCCTCATTAGCGGGACGGCAATCCAAAGAATAATCACCGCCAACGCCATCACAATGTAGCCCCAGAAGATTATAGTGCGAAAAAGGCTTGAATTATAACCGAAGAACTCCACAATATTCAACGCAACAAAGCAAAGAATCAGCAGAATCGCCGTATAAATGCTGCCTTTTATTGCTTTGTTGCGGTAGAACTTTGCAATAAAATCTTCAAGTTTGGTAATAATTATTTGATTCGCCTGTTTCACAATGCAAAAGTAAGGAATATTTTCACATTTTTTGCTTTTGCGACTTGCTTGTCGGCATACAATAAATTAAAAGGCTGTTTCATTTTTTTAAAACAGCCTTTCGTGCGAATGAAACAGCCTTTTATTTTAATGAAACAGCCTCCTATTAAAATGAAATAGTCTCTTAGAAAAATATAATGTCAGTGCGACACGCACAAACAGCCTCCTACGATTTTCTACCGAAGTCTGCAGGAATTTCTCCCCAGTTTTCGGTTTGCCATTTGAGGATTTGAGTGGAGTATTCGTTGGTCTTGAGCCAGTTTTCCGCCCTTTCAACGTAGTCAAACAATGCCTGTGTGCGGGCATCCTTGATAAGTTTGGTGTTACACTTGCGAGCCTTGACCCAAAGCATCGCATTGACCGAATCAGTGTAGAGAGGAAGGGACAGATTGTGCTTTTTGAGATACGAAAGTCCGTGAACAATGCCCAGAAACTCGCCAATATTGTTCGTTCCGTAAGGATAGCGGTAATAAAACACCTGTTTGCCGCTCGCAATATGCACTCCGCGATACTCCATTAAGCCCGGATTTCCGCTGCAAGCAGCATCGGTCGCAATGGAATTAAGTATCGGCGTTTGCAAATCAAGCATTGATGATGACTTTTGCCTGTTTTGCGGCGTTGAAACCAAGTGTGCGTTGAATGAATAAAGGGTTGGAAATGTTAAGGCGTGCTTTGCCTGCTCCAAAGTCTCAAAAGATTTGTATTGTGCTTCGTTGTAGCCGTTTATTGATTGATTACATTGCTCCCAAGTAGTGAAAATGCCTTTTTTTCTGCCCTTCCATACCACGTAAAACTTGTTTTTCTTCCCCATTTCTTCCTAACGAATTAGCGTTATGTCGCCTGATGTTGTGTAATTGCGGTCTGCCTCGCATTCTACTTCCAATCTGTAGTAATAAACGCCGTTTTGGCAGTCTTTTCCCCTGTAACGTCCGTCCCAACCTTCGTTTTGGTCGGTTGTTTCAAAGACCTGTTCGCCCCATCGGTCAAAAATAATGAACTTTACCTTGCGAATAAATTCACCGCTTAGCATAAGGATATCGTTTTTGCCGTCATTGTTGGGCGTAAAGATGTTAGGAACGTGAATATTCGGCTCTTCGCAAACGACAATGTCGCATTCTATTTTTATGTTATCAACAAACAGGCAACCATTGCCGTCATCTATGGTAACGGTATAGGTTATCGGTTCATAGATTGTTGCTCGTGTGGTGTTGGAATAAGGGTCGGAGAGATTTATTTCGGGCGTCCAGTGATATGAAACGCCGTTTTCTTTCGGTAAAGCGGCGAGAACAATCGTTTCTTGGTCATAAACGTGGGTTGAAGAGGCTGTAACAGAGAAATTATCGTAAAGACCGGATGAGCCTACGTTGATTGCCGCCTGCACTCTGCAACCAAGAGAATCGCTAATCGTCACATTGTAATAGCCGACGCAAAGACTGTCCGCCTTATACGCCGCATCGCCGTTAGACCATAAGTATTGGTAAGGCTGAAGTCCGCCAATAACGTTGGCAATTGCCGTTGCACCGCAGCCATCGGCACAATTGTTGTCGGTATTGCTTACGTTGAGCATAAGGCTATCGGGAGATGAGATGACGAAACTTTGTTTGGTGATGCATCCTGCGGCGTTTCGCACCTCTATTGTGTAGTCTCCTTTTGCGTATCCGCCGATTTGTATTGTCGTATCCTGCGTTATGGCAAGCGGATATGTCGTTCCCGATTGCGGATGCAGTACTTCATATTCCGAATTGCTCAATACATTATATATATGTGCCGTCATAGAGCCGTCATTGGTGTAACTGCAAGTTGTAGATGAGGTTTCAATATCAATAAGCATCCCTCCGAATGTAACAAAGCAACTGTCCATGCCGTTGCAAGTTGATTCGAATTGTTTGAAATAAACATATCGGTCGGTGGAAGTTGATAATTCAAAATACGGATTGCCCGTTGGCGGGCGTATTGGAAAGATTGTGTCCGAAAAATCTCTGTTCCATGACGCTATTGTGTAGTTTGAAGACAGGTTTGCGACACTATCGAATCTGAAAGGCAAGGAACACGTGTATAAAGAGTCGGGAACGTTCATATCAATCAGGCTTAGATTGATGCGTTGTAAGATTGTATCTCTGCAATAGGGCGTAACGATGACAAGCATATAGGTTGTCGTGTCGTTGATTGTTGCATACGGGTCGGGGATTGTTGGGTTTGACAGCCCGTATTGAGGATACCATTGATATGAAACATCCTCTCCCGTATTCATAACCAAGCCTATCTGTGTCGGAATGCCTCTGCAAACAGATATATCGGGCAATGTGTCGGTACTTCCGCCCAATACGGTGATGTAATGCCTGACAGTATCGCTTTCCCAGCAAGAATTGTCAATGTAAGACACCAACATAACCTCATAAACGCCGCTTTGAGAATACTCATGCGAAGGATTGTCGTAAGTAGAGGAAGTTCCGTCTCCGAAAAACCATTGAAAACGGTCGCCTCTTGAAAGATTGGTAAATTGAACGTTGGCAGGCACGCACACAATCGGCGGATAATCAAACTCCGATACTGCAAAGTCGCTATGGACATTAAACTTTACGGCAGCCAAATTGCAATTCACATTCCAACCTTGCTGATTGCTCCATGCGTTTGGCGTGGTTGGGAACGATGAATCGCCCTCTCCGCAACCAGAACAGATGGATTGGTAGAGATTTCCGTAGCGATCAAAGCGACTTGTGCCGCCATCAACGTGGTCATTGCCCTTTCCCCTGTTGGCTGTATTGATTTCGCCGAAGAAAGTTCCGAATTCATAATCCAGAGGTTCGGTAGTAAAGCACGCAATGTAGAAATCCATCCCGTCAGTCTGCCTATAAACAGCATCAGGTGTCGTTACCATATCATCAGTGCCGAAAGGATGAGAAGGGTCAGGAGCAGGCGACGAAGCATAACCATATTTAAATATCCTACCCCAGCCACTCACATACACCCTTCCGCAATTATCAACACCAAAAGCAGAAGGGCTGATATTTATATTAGGATCCGGGCTGCCGAACAATCCACCCCATTGCAATAAACGCAAATCAGGCGAAAATTTTGCAATGAATTGTCCCCGTCCTAAGTCGTTTTGTTCGTTCCCATACCTCATTTGCATACCGCCATCGCTCGTTTGACCGAAAATATGCGGGAAATTGTTGCGGTCTCTTCTGACAAAATAGGACTGGTCGTAAGAAGCCGTGCCGTAATATGTGGAAGCAATGAGCTGAGAGCCGTCATAAGAAACGAGAGACAGGAATCCGTCGGCACGAGCGCCCGTATGCTGTGTCTGATAAGCATAGTTCGTTACGGGGAAATCAGATGACAGCGTGCCGCCCGTTACATATAGTCGGTATGAAGTGTCGCAATCAACCGAGTAAATGGCGTCATCGTTCGTTCCTCCCAAATAAGACGAGAACAAAAGCGAAGAAAGGTTGCGGTCGAGTTTGATAACAATGCCGTCAAGTCCCCCTCCGATGTTGCGCTGAAAAGCATTGGCGGTCGTAGGAAAGTCTTCGGAGAACGTACAACTTCCTATAAACACATTGTCATTATCATCCGTGATTATTTCTCCTCGTACCCCGTCCGCATAATTTGCATACAATGTACTGAAATCCCCTGTTATGTTTATTCCTATTTGATAATTGAGCCCGTCATTGCGACTTCCGCCGATGTAAGTGGAGGAAACGAGATTTGTTCCATCGGAAGAGAATTTGGAAACGAAGATATCCGTGCCGTTTTCGAAGATATCGGACATATAACTTGAGTATTCACCGCCGCCGAATGTGCTTTGGAAGGCATTAAAGGTCGGAAAATTATCACTGGAAGTTACTCCGAAGACCAGCAATTCCCCCGAAGAATTTACGTAAAGGCTGCTTGGATACTCTGTTCGCCTGCCTCCGAGATACGTAGAGAAGATTAGCGACGACCCATCTTGAGAAAACTTCGTCAAACTCACGTCCCACTGCCCCCGATTAGTATCCTGATAGGCGCCGATGGTCGTAGGATAGCCGTAATAGCCCATTGTGATGCCGCCGGCGTAGAAAAAACCATCGCGGTCGTAAGTAGCAGTGAAGCCGAAGTTGTCATCGTTGGAGCCTGATAAAGTAGAAAAGACAAGCATAGGGTCTATCACGAGCACAAAATCCTCTTTCGCCGCATCGGAAGCCCGCAAGGACTTTGCCAAATGAGCATCCCGTGCAGACAAAGCGAAGGAAAGAGTGTCGGCATTCAAAAGAAAATCAGCCGAAACCTCAGTTTGAACGCCGTTTATGAGCAAATACGACACGGGTTTCTTCTCTCTGAAATCTCCTAATGCGGTTTCAAAAGCAATATCCCCGCTTTCAAGACGCAGATTGCTCAATCCCTCATAGCATAACCTTATATCATTAATGTCAGAGCCGCTTTTGAGGTGAAATTCGTGCTTAAAGTTGCCATCCTTACTTGATATCACCCAATCAATATGAGGGAAGACGTCTTTGAAAACAACTTTGCCGTATGATTTTACGCCGCTTCGCCATTTTGATTGGTCGTTCGACAGAAAGTAATTGGCGTATCCGTCCAATTCTTCTTCGGCTTCAACCATCTGTTGCGGGCTTTGGCTCTTTTGATTTTTGGTTTTGACGGGCGATAACCTGAAAACGTGAGCATTATTCCCTTGTTTGTGTTTATGCAAATCTCCTTCCGCATCCGCAGAATGAGCGTGTGGCTGAGTGGAATGAGCCAAGAACGTTATCCCTTCCTGAGTTACGAAAATCGTCATCTGACTTGAGCGTGCCATAAACAAAATCTCCTCCTGCCATTGCCCCTTATTCTGCTCATAACGCAAGGTCTGCGATTGCAAAACGCCGCAAGACAGCAGCAAAACGAAGAAAAGCCGCAATCCTAACCTGCTAAAACAACTTTGAAGTGCCATAATATTAATTTTTTACGCCGTCAAAGATAATAAAAAAGCCATAATATCAACTCCATCTGCGAATTCGTCAATGCGAGGCTTCTGTCCGAAGCCGCAAGGCGTCAATCCGTCTCGGCGAATGTCGCTTACAACGCACTGAATCTTCTCTTTGTCGGCTGCCAACCTTGCAAGAACGCCCTCAAACGAAGCATAAAACTCATAAAACACCACTCCCAGCGGACTTTCGCTCATTTCATTCTGCTCAAACAGCACATTGCCGCCATCAACAAAGGGAACATTGTTCAGAATCCTTATTGCACGCTGATAATCAATGTTATTACGATACTTATTGTTGGTTTGCACGGGAGGATAATCAGCGAATACCGCCGTTAAACGAGACAAGTCAAAACCAAAAGGAAGGAAAATCTTCCTCACATTGCGGCATCCCAACCCCAAATGCAACAAACAATCATCGGCAATCCCCTTTAAATCTTCCGCACCCGCGTTCGGCGAGAGTATTGCGACCGAATAGCGGTTTTTTCTGATGATATGCGGCACGGATTTGAAGTAATAGTCAAAATATTGTGCCGAAGCATCGCTGCCTGTGGCTATTACGGCGTCATAAATGCCCGTTTGGCTGCTTCCTATCGGCTGATTGGCGGCAGCAAAACTTACTCTTGACGCCATCAAAGGCTCTTTGGCTGTGAGCAAACCTGACAAGAACGGCAACAAAACATCGTCCTTATGCGACAAACGCCCCAAAAAGCGGTTGTTAGTGAGCAAAACGTACATCCAATCCGCAAATCCCGCACACGGAATGTTGCCAGCGGTGATGCAAAGTATGGTTTTGGGGCTGCGATTGCAAGGATACTTTGCCGCAAAAGCCGTTAATACGTCCTCCGAAAGCCATTCGGCAACCGCCAACAAAGCGAATCTCACCGATGAAGGCTCAAAAAACGGATTTCTTTTGCAGCAACGCTCAATTGTTTGCTCAAAAGGCTGACGCTCAATATTGGTTTTAATCTCGTCTCCCAAGCGAACAAGGGCGTCAATTATGATTTTAGTGGTGATGTTTTCCGATTTCACAACGGCAAAGTTAAACAAAAAAACACTAATCGCTCCTTCCAACGCCCTATTATCAACTGCCAACGCCGCCAACCTTTACTTCAACGCCGCAAAATCAAGTGCCAACGCCATAAAATCAAATGCCAACGCCGTGAAATCAAATAATATCGCCATCAACCTTTACTTCAACGCCTTATAAGCACCTTTTATTCATTCAAAATCAAGTTTCATTCACGCAGAATTTGCTTTGGTTCATCTGTAATCAAATAAGGTTGGGTGAAACATCGTATGTTTTCGGGCAAAACATCGTATGTTTCGGGTCAAAACATCGTATGTTTCGGGCAGAAACATCGTATGTTTCACCC
>JAISGN010000001.1 GCA_031263015.1 Bacteroidales bacterium | reverse complement strand
TCCGCATTCTATTACAAATGCAAAAATGCTGGCATATACAAATCCAAATGGTACTTATAATATTATTATGGATAATCACGGCTTTTACGTTATGAAACCCATTATTATGACTGCACCATATGTTGCTATCCCTTCACAATATTCTGTTTCTGATTTTGCTATCCTTGGAGATACATTGTATTTCTGTGGAAAAGAAGAAGCCGCAAACAAAGGCTACATTGCATACATTAGAATAAATGAATTGTTAGCTGGTGGAGAGGCAATATATACACACGTTCCGACAACAACAGAAGTTAATAAGATTAAGACTTATTATAATGATGTCGGTGAAAGAATAGTTGTAGGTATAGGCAAGCAAATCTATGCGGCAGCGCCTCAATTGAGGATATGTGGAATGGATGAAAATTGTCCGCCTAATGACCCTGACAGTTGGACATTTGACATTGAAAGACCTTATGATTGTTTTATTGTGTATAAAGTTATAGAAAATATTATAGATACTGCAAATCATGGTCTCCTTAATACTCCACCTTCTTATGTTACAACACATCCTTGTGAGATTTATAATCGTGATTATAGGTATCCTGAAATATTTCAAGATATTGCTATAACAGAAAATTATATCGGACTACTTTCCATAAATACAGGCGGAACACTTACACTGCGAAGATTTGATAAAAACAATTTTACCCCAACCTCAGTAAAGTTAAGATTGTATAATGGATATTTAAATTGTGTTTATGCACCTTTAGGTGCTGCTATTTATTCAAATATTCTTTTAGAGCCATTGGATGATGATAATGTTGCTCTGGCTTACTTTACTTATACTACAAATGCGATTGGAGCAGATGCATATTACAGTATCATTACCAAAATGAACATGAATACATTAAGTTTAGTTCATTCGTCCGTGTTTGCAGAAACAAAAGCAGGAATATTAGACATAGAGTATAATCATAGTTCAAATAGCTTATTGGTGTTAAAAGACATTGTTTTTTCTAATGAATATCTCACCAATAATTATCATATTTATAATGTAAATATGGCTGACGATATCTTTGCTAATAATAATGTTTCTTATGGTTCTACGTATTTAGGCTTGCCGACTAATAATGATTACTATGGGCTTTATCAACAGCCATATTCTATGTATTATGCAGCTATTGGCAGGGGAAGATTTGCGTTTGATATTATGAAAATATTTGATATAGATTATAATTATAGTATTATTAAAGCTGGTAATTGTCACTCGGTTTTTCCGCAAAAAGTATGGCAAACACAGACTTTGGTTTTGTCTGACAATAATTTGAACAAATGTACTATTGCCCATTCACCCGATTGTTATAATAATAATTGTGGGATATATCTACCGGCAATGATTATTACTACATGGTTTGATGCATTTATTGAAAGATTACAACCGGTAAAAGATCAAATACAAATAGAAGAAGAATGTTTAGAGTAATAAATTAAAAATAGGAGAAACAGCAATGAAACGTATAATATTAATAATAGTTTTAACATGTGCAGCCTTTATTGGCAAAGCACAGCAAGACAGTATCGTCTATGATACTATCGTTCTTCCGCCACCCCAATATTGGGCAAATCAACCTATGTACTTTGATAGTACTCATCAAATTATGGAAAAAGGTATAGGTATATTATATGATTATGGACGAAATTGTCAGGGTTTATCTTGGGAAACATTAGATTCAATGTATCAATACGAAATGGAGGGTCATCCAGTACCTTTTGCCGGTCTTATGGGATTAGAAGGAGTGGCACAGCCTTTCCATTTAGATTCCGCAGTGCATGTAATAGGTGTTGCCGCAAAAGTGGATGAAGGCATGGTACCTGCCGGAATAATATGGAAGTTGTATGATAATGCTTTTAATAGATTAGGGTCAAAGACGCATTATGTAGGATTATTGTATAATCCTGAAACAAATACTTTTTATGATAACATGGATTCTAATGGTTATCGCAGATATTATTTTTATAGTAATGATTCTGCTCTATACAAGCCTGTAAATGATTTCTACATAGCATTGGAAGGATTTCCGCAAATAAACTTTGAAAGAAATATTGATGGGTGTGCGGGATTTAACTTTGCTATGGGATTGGAGCCGACCATAGAAGATGAATGCTTTGTTTCGCTGGTGAAAAACAATTTAAGGTATCAATACGACACTGTGCTTATGGGATATAGACCATATGGACAACAAAACATTACCGACACCTTATTTGCTTATGGAGGTTCGTATGAGAATATGCCTTATATGCTGAAGAATGGAGAGTGGATGAGATTAGCCGATGATAGCATCTATTCACTGCTGCAATGCACATTTTTTGACTTCCTGCCTATCATTAGTGTAAGGAGAGTGATAAGTTCTTCCGATACTACTTCCGGTCCGGATCCCGATACAACAAATTCTTTATCTAATGTTATAGATGAAAAGGATGTTGAAATATTCCCAAATCCTGCAGACAAGAAATTAATGATTAAGAGCAAAGTTGCAATCAAATCAATTGAAATAATCAATGGGCTTGGTGTTAAAGTTAAAGAACAGGCTCTAAATGTCAAAGAGGTAACAATAGATATTGATAGATTCCCATCAGGAAACTATATCATCAATATCATTACTCCACAAGGTGCAATCAAAAAGAAATTTGTCAAGAAGTAATTCAAAATAAATGCACACAAAAGAGGCTGTTTAAGAAAATTAAAAGCAGCCTCTGTTTTTGAGAAGTAGAAATGAATAAACTATGAAAAATATAATTTTATTAGTGTTTGGAATATGTTTGTTTATGTTTAGTTGTTCGGACAATATAGAAAATATTGTTTTAACTGAATGCAATAAATGCGAAAAAGATACAAATTGTATCATAGATTTTGCAAATCTAATGAATTTTGAGTGGGATACTATGTGTTATTATAGTATGGGAAGTTCATTAGAAGAAATTAATAAAGATTTAGGGTTTGAATTAGAAGGTTTTATAGATGTCTGTGATAGAGTAATATTTCTTAATAAAAAGAAAGTTATTTATCAGTACAGATTTCCTTATCGTCCAAGCAATCCGCCTGAAGGAGTTATTTTTTTGACTGATTTGAATAAGTTTAGGGTCAGTAAGTCAGATGCAAAATTTGAAGTAACAAAAGAAGGAAAGGCTTTTTACTTAACAAAAAGATGATAAAGAAGGGTTATGAATAAAAGCAATAAAAAGAAAATGAAATAGTCTTTGGTAATAAATATTACCATAAATTTTGTTGTGGGAAGACTTCATGTGTTACACGAAAGTCTCAAATCACTTGTGGGAAGGTTTCGGGAAACTCCGAAAGTCTCAAATAACTTGTGGGAAGACTTTGGGAAACTCCGAAAGTCCCAAATAACCTGTGGGAAGGTTTCGGGTGGCTCCCGAAGGTCTCAAAACACTTATGGGAAGGCTTCATGTGTTACACGAAGGTCTCAAATAACTTGTGGGAAGACTTCGGGAAACTCCGAAAGCCCCAAATAACTTGTGGGAAGACTTCGGGAAACTCCGAAAGTCTCAAATTACCTGTGGGAAGGTTTTGGGTGTCTTACATTGTAGCAAAATAGGTTGTGGGAAAAGAATGTATGACG
Organism: Bacteroidales bacterium; assembly: GCA_031263015.1. GTDB lineage: Bacteria > Bacteroidota > Bacteroidia > Bacteroidales > P3 > JAISGN01. The sequence continues at coordinate 55,252 of JAISGN010000001.1, read as the reverse complement.
TACATTGTAGCAAAATAGGTTGTGGGGAAAGAATGTATGGCGTACATTGTAGCAAAATAGGTTGTGGGGAAAGAATGTATGGCGTACATTGTAGCAAAATAGGTTGTGGGAAGACAATGTATGGCGTACATTGTCGCCAAATAGGTCGTGGGAAGACAATGTATTGCATACATTGTAATGAAATAGGTCGTGGGGAAAGAATGTATGGCGTACATTGTAGCAAAATAGGTTGTGGGAACAGAATGTATGACATACATTGTAGCAAAATAGTTCGTGGGAAGACAATGTATGGCGTACATTGTAATGAAATAGGTTGTGGGAACAGAATGTATGACGTACATTATAATGAAATAGGTTGTGGGAACAGAATGTATGGCGTACATTGTAGCAAACAAAAGTCCGTTCATTGATTTGAACGGACTTTTCGCTTTTGTAAAGTCTAATTTGATAAACTATTTTATTATCTAATAATCCCTTTCCCTCAATTTGCTATTTTTCTTCATTGCTTTGTGATCTGATCGTATTAAAATACCATCACAATCCATATCATAAGCATAAGTTCCTTTTTTCTTATTTATATTTACTATCATTAAAATAGTAGATGCTAACTTTGGCAAACGAATTTCATATCGGAAGTCTTGGTAATCTTTCCTAAATCTTCTGCTATATTCAAGATGCATTATCATTCCATCTTTGTTTGCAGAAGAAAGTTTTTCAAAACCTCCTTCTTCAAAGTAGATACAACCTGTTTGACCATAATTAAATCTTATTGATTGTTTTTGTTGATTAGTATCAATAAAGTCTAAATATCCGTTTAAACTATTATTAGGTATCCTTGCATCAATAAAAATTAGAAAATCAATGTGTCGTTCGTAATCAATCAATTTATATGATGATTGACTGAATGAATTATATGATAAGAAACAAATACAAACTAACAAATATATCTTCTTCATTTTGCTTTGATGTATTTGTATTAAAATGTTATGCCTGTAAGACGATGGCGTTTTCTTCGGCAATGCGTCTCATATTTATTAACGCATAACGCATACGTCCTAATGCCGTATTGATGCTTACACCTGTTATATCAGCAATTTCTTTGAAGGACATATCACCATAGTGGCGTAATATTAATACTCTTCTTTGCTCCGGCGGCAAGAGTTTTATCAGATGACGAATATCGGAATGGATTTGCTTGCGTACAATTTGCTCCTCAATAGATTCATCAGAGCAGTTTAAGACAGAAAAAATGTCAAAACTTCCATCTGTTTGCAACATCGGCATACGCCCGTTTTTACGAAAATGATCTATTGATAAATTATGAGCAATACGAAGCACCCACTGAATGAATTTTCCGTTATCATTATACATTCCTCGCCTAAGCGTAGAAATAACTTTAACAAAAGTGTCCTGAAAAATGTCCTCAGCTAATGCTTTGTCTTTAACTAACGACTGAATATAATTAAAAATTCTATCTTTATGGCGGTAAAGCAATGCGGTAAAGCATTCTTTGTCTCCATTAGCATAAGCGATAGCCAATTCTTTATCGCTACGTTGTTCTGTTGCGAGCATAAAACTATTTTTTTTGTGTTAAAAAGTAGTTTTTCTTCTATAAGCAAATGTGTTTAAGGTTTATTGTATGGTTTTGATTTGCAAATGTACAAATAATTTTTGAATAGTATATGATTTTACTAAATAAGACGGATTATTTTTTGTTGTTATTGTTAATATTAACGTGTATGTCAGAATGTTGAACTTTGAAATCAGAAGGTTCTTCGCAAGTTAAAAGGTGTTTGTATATTGAGTCTAATGCAGGAATTTGCTCCTTATCTAATATGTCTTTTATATCATAGTATTGCAGAATGCTTTGTCGCAATAATAGTTGTTGAAAATGTCCTACACGATATTCATATTTCAATATAGAATCTGCATTATATGAATGAGATTGCACATAATCCGAAAGCGATTCTTGAGCCATAATAAGAGAATCTACAATTAACGAAGCCACTGCCTGATGACCTGTTCTTAATTTATCATACTCTTTGGCTTGTTTATTACTTAAATCCAGAGTTTGTTGCATATAACATTTTGCTTCTTCCTCAGCATAAGATTTCTTATCAGAGTGTGATTTGGATATTAAGAATATTACAGCATTAACGGCAGTAAGCAAGACTAAGATTGCAACTATAATTATGGTATATCTCTTTTTCATGTTTTGAATTATTATTTTAATGAGAATGCTTTTTGATTTTGGTTGGTAACCACATCATAATAATTGTGCGATAGAAACTCGTCAAATACTGCTTTTTGATATGCTGTTTCTCTTTCTTGCTTTTGGTGCGAGAAAACAGTGTAAAGATTCATGATAAGCAGCAAAACAGCAAAACATGTAACCACTTTAATAAAAAATGAGAAACCATGAGGCAAATATTGCGGATGTGCATTGTCGAGTTTTGTCATTAAGATTTGAAAAGAATAAGGATTCGTTTCTTGTATTCTGTCATTTGCTAAGATTTCTTCTATTTTCATCATTATAATTCTTTATATTTTGTTTCCAATTCTTGTTTTAATATTTTTTTTGCTCTGTGTATCATTACTTCAATTGCCGCAAGAGAAGTCTGCATCAACTCGGCTATTTCTTTTTGCGGCATTTTGTTGTAAGTAAAAAGTATTATAGCGGTTCTTTGTTTTACAGGTAGGTTATCAATAGCCTTTTGCAAACATATAAGTTGTTGTTCTTTTTCGTTGTAATCACTAATTTCATTTGTTATTTGCTGATCTTCTAACGGCACAAACAGATTCCTGATTTTCTTTTTCCTAATATGGCTTATTGTTTTGTTTATTGCTATACGATATATCCAAGAAGATAATTTTGCTTTGCCCTTAAAATATTGTGCATTATTAAAGATGTCAATAAAAACATCTTGTACCAAGTCTTCTGCTTCTGTTTTATTGTGTAACATCCCATAACAAAGATTTAATAATCTTATGTTATATTCGTTATACAAAGTTTCAAAGACCTGCTTATCTCCTTCGGCAATTTTCTTAGCAACAATTAAATCGTCCATATTTATGATTTTGATTTTAAAATAGGGAGCAATTCTTATAATCACCACTCCCTATAATAAAATCTCGGAAAAATTTAAATTTATTTCTTTCCGTCTTGAGCTGTTTCTTTGTTACAAGTCTTCTTTACATCTTTACAACAACTTTTCTTTTTGTCTGCCTTGCAGCATGCTTTGCCGTCAGCGTGTTTATCATTTTTGCAGCAAGCTTTTCCTTGGGCTGTTTTGGTGCATTTTTCTGCTTTAGCACATTTAGCGTCTGTTTTTTTGTCACAGCATGCTTTTTTCTCTGTTTTGTTTTCTGCTTTCACAGGCGGATTTTGAGCAACCAGAGTTGCCGTACCAAAGAATGCCATAGCAATGGCACATAAAACTAATTTTTTCATAGTTAAATAAAATTTTATTTGTTTGTTAATAAGTCGCAAAAGTACAAAAAAACTTACATTTACCTAATAATACTTAATAAAAAAGTTTATTTAATCACATTTTAATAGAGTTTAAACCTATATAAAGCAAAAGAGTGTTGAAAAAAGATGTAACTTTGCATCTATAAATATTTATAATATTGATGCTTTACGTTAAGGAATGATAACAAATAAGTCTATTGATATTTTGAATGAAAATGTATTGTTGTAATGGATGGAAGTAATACAAAATCTAATTGTAATGCAGGTGTGCATACTGCTATTATTCTTGCCGGTGGGTTGGGTACGCGCTTAAGAGAAATGATAAATAATATTCCCAAACCAATGGCTCCAATAAATGGCATACCATTTTTGACTTATCTTTTAGAGCAGTTATATCAAGCAAAGATTGAGCATGTAGTATTAGCGGTCGGCTATCTATGGGAGAACATTTATGACACCTTTAATGATAAATACAAGTCTATGACTTTGAGTTATTCTGTTGAGCAAATTCCGCTTGGAACAGGAGGGGCAATCGCTATGGCAATGACAAAGGTTGTAGATGATAATGTATTAATTCTTAATGGAGATACATTTATGGATGTTTCTTTTGCTGATTTGTGGGATTTTCATATAGTCAATAAGGCTGATATAACTATGGTATTAAAGCCTTTGACCGACTTTGACCGTTATGGCTGTGTTAATGTGGAGGATAACAGCAGAGTAGTGTCCTTTGAGGAAAAGAAAGTTGTTAAAGAGGGATTAATCAATGCCGGTATTTATGTCGTTAAACGGAAAATTTTCCAAGAATTACCTGAAAAATTTTCCTTTGAGACAGATTTTCTTCCGTCCGCTGTTGCAAAAGGATTAGTTAATGGTTATAAATCAGATGGCTATTTTATAGATATAGGTATTCCGTCCGATTACGGCAAGGCTCAAAAAGAGATACCTGCTTATTTCGCACAAAAGAAAAAGGGTTTATAAAGAGAAAGAGGCTGAGGCTATCTCGCTACGTTAAACTTTTTGCTTATTGCAGTTTTATCTGTATGGATTTTCGCGATATAGTTACCCGTTGCAAGATTTGCAACATCTATGGTCGTGAATTTATTGTTTATCTTTCTGCTAAGAACTTTCTGCCCTAAATTATTGAATATCTCTATTTCTTTTATTTGTTCGGAACACGAGAAGTTTATCTTGTCTTTTGCAGGATTAGGATAACATAAAGCAATAGGACTGTCTTCAATAATATTTGTTATACTTACAAAACCATCAGGCATTACTTTTACAAGCAATGATCTATCACCCAATTCACTCCATTCACCTATTGAAACTATTGCTCCTCCATCTGATGTTGCCTGTATGCCACCAATAAAGCACAGAGCATTATCATTATAGTCAGACAAAGGAATATCTATAGTAAAATTCGTTTTGCCGTCTTTGGGGTTTATATTCAGGACGATTATCCCAACTTTATGCTTAGTAAAATATTCATCTATAGAATCATATCCAAGTACTATATAAACAGAGTCTTCCGTAATAAAACTGGAAAGATACTCACCATGCTCACCATCACCATTGTAACTATATACGTCCAGTAAGTCAGTATTATTCATAAATGTACGTGTAATAGATTTTGTCCTACTATCAATAGTATAAAAAGTAATTACGTGATCCATATTAGGTATGATTCCGCCTATCTCCCAAGCAAGAAATTCATACTCGTTTAATCGTTTAGAGAACATACTATGCTTATTAGATATGCTGTCTTGTAATGTTAAGGAATCTTTATCAAAGAAGTATATCTCTCCTACAGAGTTATAATAAAAATTTGTACCATCAATGCTAAACCAATCACCTCCTTCAGCACATATCTTATTAATAACTATATGGTTTTTAGTTTCACAAACATCGTATGATGCTATATAAGAATGCCATGTTTTTTCTTTTATTACATTACACAATGTATCAATTATCATAAGTTTAGACACTTCAAAATCCGAAGAACCTGTTTCTATATGTGGTAATGAATTAAATATCAATAGAAATGTATTATCGGATAATTTTCTAAATTTAAAATCCACAAATGATTGTGTCAATATTATAGTATCGTTATAAGAATGAAAAATAGTTTTTGTTGTTGTAATGTTTGTGTCGAAAGCATTTGTACAAACCATAGATATTGAATCTATTCTATCAAAATTGAAGCCCATTATAGGTTGAAGAGATGTGTGTAGAATAATAGAGTAAAATTTATTGTTAAATTTAATACCATTATTACTAAATGATTCTTTAATTAAGTTTATATCCTTATCCACATATAATAAATTTGATGCGGTAGAAAAAGCGTATGTACAAGAGTCCATATCATAATCCATAAAAGGATAAGGGGTGCTATGATCTCCTATGAAATATGTTTTTGTATTTTCTGTACTGCCAACAATTGGGAATGACTGAGCAAAAGTTGCCGTACATATAAATATTTGCAATGCGAATATAATATTTTTCATAAATTTAAATGTATAAAAAAGCAAGTAGTATATTTATTATACTACTTACTTTAAGATTTTAGAAATGATATGCTCCTCTTGCTACAGCAGTAGGAAGGAATAGACCTGATACTGACCTTGCACTCACAATTCTGCCGATACGAAAATGAACAAGATTTCCATCATAAGAATTACGATTACTATTATAAACTGCTTCTGTCCCATATCCTATACATTCATCCATGAATCCTGTACAGCAACTCCTTGATTTATTTTTTACCATATATAAAGAAGCTCGTGCTAATTCTAAAGCATTTAATTCTACTATCTCTCCTGGATAATCTACCCCTACTCTAACAATACAAGGTTTGATGGGTTCTGCTTGAGGAGGATTATAATGGTGAAACTTACAATTTATAGCAACATCAGGAACAAGATATTGCCCCGCTTGCATATAGGGATCTACCTTAACGTCTCCTGGATATAAACTCCAAGAAGTAACAATATCAGGCGAAATACCAATATTATCCATGTCTTTCAATCTATAAGGACCTACACATATAATAGGTTTAGCACTATGAAGCACAAGGCTAAAAGTAACACTATTATTGTCTAACTCCGTAACCTTCATATCTGCCAATGGTAATCTTTTGCCTTGCATTCCAATCAAAACTTCACCGACGAATGATATATAGTTTTCTTTTAACACATTGCCATCAATTTCTTCATTTGAATTTAATGGTAAAGTAAGTTCAAAAGAATTAATTTTATCGTCTTCCGGTGTACAATAGTTTGTATCTATTTTTGCTACTACACCATAGTTGAAATATGTTTCCATTAAGAATAAAGCGTCTTTTATAGATTTGTTTTCCAAATCAGTAACGTTATTTAATGCTTCATTAAAATTTATTAACATTGCATGAATAACGCTTTCGCTATAATCAACGCTTTCAAATTCTTTCTCATAATCTGCAGCACTAATCTTGTTAGCACCTCTTGTATTAGGATTGTTTATCGGTTCTTCATCGTCCGCACATCCTACCATTGCAACACTTATTGTTGCTGCAAACATTATTGCTAATGTCTTGCTTAAGAGTCTTTTTAATAGTATCTCTTTCATCTTTAAAAAATTTTAATAGATATTTACGATTTCTTTTTTATAACTATATTCCGCCGTCCGTCTTTGAGAAATCTCTATCGTACAAAACAACAAAAATGTACGGCGTTTGTCTTATCTGTTAATCTCTGTTACTATAACTCCATCAACAAATATCGTTTCGTGAATATAAAGAGACGCAGGTCTTCTCTTTTTTAATACGCTGCAAATACATTACTCTATTCATATATTCGCAGAAATTCACCCTCATTCATTATGAAAAACGATGCTGATATAGAAAGATTAGAATATCTTTTTTTGTTTTTCGTATTGATGAGTAGTATATATTTAATATTAAGATTATCGGGGTAGGAGAGTTGTTGCAGTATGTATGTATGTATGTATGTATGTATGTATGTATGTATGTATGTATGTATGTATGTATGTATGTATGTATGTATGTATGTATGTATGTATGTTCAAGCAGTTACATAAGGCAAGAGTAATAAATGACAAGTACTTTGCCGTTTTTTTACTTGTGTATTTGCTTATAGAATACATCGGTTTCATATAAATAATATGTATTTAATGATGCAAACTTACAACTAAAAATTTAATCTGCAAAACTTTTTGGATAAAAAGAAGATAAAAATCTATTTTCATCCAAATGAAAAGTACAACTCTTGATGAATGCACACTGATGACGTGTTACATATATTTACTTACACTAACCAAATAATGTAACTTTGGAAAGGATATTTCCCTAACGCAGAGTAATAAAAATAAATTAAGATTTCAAATGAATAGAAAGATACATTAATGCTACCTAACTTCGCTTCCGTTGATAATATCAGACGAAGGACTTACAAAATGTAATGAACCATCGGCATCTTCCGCCATAAGAATCATCCCTTGTGAAGTAATACCTTTAAGGTCTTTTGGTTCCAAATTAACCAAAACACATACCTGTTTGCCGATTATTGCTTCCGGTTCATAGTATTCGGCAATTCCGCTCACTATTGTGCGGGTATCAATTCCCGTATCAACGGTTAATTTAAGTAATTTCTTCGTTTTGGCAACTTTTTCCGCCGCAACAATGGTTGCAACCCTTATATCGGTTTTGGCAAAATCATCAAAAGAAATATTAGGCTTTTGTTCCGATATGCTATTTGCTAACATATTTGTTTTTTTTGTTGCTTCAAGTTTATCAATTTGGGCTTTTATAACACTGTCATCAATGATTTCAAACAGCAATTCGGGATTATTTATTGTTGCTCCTTCTTTTAATAAATTGCTTTTGCCGCTATCTTCCCATGAAAAGTCGGAAAGATTAAGCATTCGGGCTAATTTAGAAGATGTGAATGGGAGAAAAGGCTCGCATAATATTGCCAAATTGGCACAAATCTGCAAACTGATATTCAAAACCCTCGCCGTAGCCTTTTCATCTGTCTTAATCAATTTCCAAGGCTCGCATTCGGTCAGATATTTGTTGCCAAGACGAGCCAGATTCATCATTTCCGTTAAGGCTTCTCTAAATCTATAGTTCTCTATTGAAAGTCCTATCATTTCGGGATATGATTCTATTTCTTTAATAGTTTGTTTGTCCAAATCGGAAAGAGCATCAACGGCAGGCACTCTGCCTTCAAAATATTTATGAGTTAAGACTAATGTCCTATTAACAAAGTTTCCCAATATGGAAACGAGTTCGCTGTTGTTTCTTGTTTGAAAATCTTTCCACGTAAAGTCGTTATCCTTCGTTTCGGGTGCGTTTGCACATAACACATAACGCAAAACATCCTGTTTGTCCTTGAAATCCTCCAAATATTCGTGCAACCAGACAGCCCAATTGCGGGATGTGGAAATTTTATCTCCTTCAAGATTCAAAAATTCGTTAGCAGGAACGTTTTCAGGTAAAATATAACTGCCCTCAGCCTTCAACATAGCAGGAAAGATTATGCAATGGAAAACAATATTGTCCTTTCCGATGAAATGTACCAGTTTCGTATTTTCATCTTTCCACCATTTCTCCCAATCATCGGGGCAAAGCTCTTTCGTATTTGAGATATAGCCGATAGGAGCGTCAAACCAAACATACAGAACCTTTCCTTCCGCATCCGCAAGAGGCACTTTAACACCCCAATCCAAGTCTCGGGTAACGGCTCTCGGCTGAAGACCCTGCTCAATCCAACTTTTGCACTGCCCATACACGTTAGTCTTCCATTCCTTATGCTCCTCAAGAATCCATTGACTCATAAAATCTTCATAATCGTTTAAAGGAAGATACCAGTGTTTGGTTTCCTTTAACACAGGCTCGTTTCCGCTCAATGCACTCTTGGGATTGATTAATTCATTGGGCGAAAGGCTGCTGCCACACGCCTCACACTGGTCTCCGTATGCCTTTTCGTTGCCGCAATGAGGGCATGTACCGATTATATATCTGTCAGCAAGAAATGTTTGTGCCGCCTGGTCGTAATATTGTTCGGAAACACGTTCTATAAACTTGCCTTCATCGTAGAGTTTCCTGAAAAAATCGGACGCAGTTTTGTGATGAATGTCGGAAGATGTGCGAGAATAAACGTCAAACGATATTCCCAAGTCTTCAAACGATTTCTTAATTATATAATGGTATCTATCAACAATCTCTTGTGGGCTTACACCTTCTTTTCTTGCCTTAATGGTAATCGGAACTCCGTGTTCGTCGCTGCCGCCTATGAAAACAACAGATTCTTTCTGCAATCTAAGATAACGAACGTAGATATCAGCAGGTATATAAACACCTGCCAAATGACCGATATGCACAGGTCCGTTGGCGTAAGGAAGAGCCGTTGTAACACAATATCGTTTGAATTTATTATCTTCTGCTTTGTACTTCATCTTGCTTGGTTTTTGAGCGTGCAAAGGTAGTAAAACTTGATTAAAAGACGAAAAGACCGATTCCATCCGCCGTAATATATTCCCCAAATGCTGTCTGAGCGTGTTGGACTTAGATAATGTTTCAACCAAAGGCTGTTTCATTTTTCTAAAACGCTGTTTTATTTTAACGAAACAGCCTTTCATTTTAACCGAACAGCCTTTCGTTAGAGGGCAATCAGGAAAAATATTCATATCTTTGCACGATGGAAACACATAATCATCATTCGCATCAGCAGATTGAGGCAAAGGGATTGAATAAAGCCTTTTTGCTTGCGATAATCTGCAATTTCGGTTTTGTGATAGTTGAATTTGTCGCAGGCTTCTTTGCTAATTCGGTAGGCTTGCTTTCTGATGCCGGACACAATCTTGGTGATGTTGTATCGCTTGCTTTAAGTGCCTTTGCCGTTATCCTGTCTCGTTTTCATCCCACAAAGAAATACACTTACGGATTCAAGAAAACAACTATTCTTGTGTCGCTTCTTAACGCCATAATCCTGTTGGCAACCGTTGTATTCATATTTGCGGAAAGTATTAACAAGATTTTTCATCCCGAACCTATACAAGGGTTGAGTGTTGTAGTCGTTGCGGCTATCGGAGTAGTGATTAACGGCTTCACGGCTTGGCTTTTTATCAATCATCAGGAGCATGATTTGAATGTAAAGAGCGCTTATCTTCATCTTGCTTCCGATGCAATGGTTAGTGTAGGCGTTGTGATTGCGGGAATAGTGATTTGGCTCACTCATTGGTACATTGTAGATGCTTTAATCGGTATAGTAATAGCCTTAATCATTCTTTACTCAACGTGGAACTTGCTAATGGAAAGCATAAATCTTGCTTTGAATGCCGTACCAAAGGGTATAGATTCGGATAAAGTTGAAGAGCAGATGATGAATGTTGATGGCGTTAAAGGGATTCATCATATCCATATTTGGGCATTAAGTACTAATGAAACGGCTCTTACTGCTCATGTTGTTATTGCTGATTTGTGCGATTCGGAAGCAATAAAACATAAATTGAAACATATTCTTAACGATATGAATATTGCTCATGTTACGCTGGAATTTGAACCCGTTGATATTTCCTGCGAAGAGTCTTCCTGCGAAGAGCATTAACGCCGTATGGATGATGCTTTGCTTCTTGCATAGTCAAGAAATAGTTGTACCTTTGCAAATAAAAGAAAATTATTGTTTCCTAAACTTAAAATTAAACTATAATATATGAGTACGAAAGTAACAAAACAGTTGGTTAATCCTCAATCTATCGCTGTTATTGGGGCAAGTAACGATGTTTATAAGCCTGGTGGGGCGATTTTACGCAACATTTTGGAAGGCGGTTTCAAAGGACAGGTTTATGTTGTCAATCCTAAGGAGGACGAAATTCAAGGAATAAAGTGCTGTAAGAACGTAAGAGATTTGCCCAATGTTGATTTGGCTGTTCTGGCTATTGCTGCCAAATTTACCGAAGAAGCAGTTCAGGTGTTGAGTGAGGATAAGAATACAAAGGCTTTTATCATTATTTCTGCCGGATTTGGAGAAGAAAGCCATGAAGGCAAGGAATTGGAGAATAGATTGGTGGCTCAGATTGAGAAACACGGAGGTTGTTTGATTGGACCTAATTGTACGGGGGTTTTTACGCCGTATCATCATGCTATTTTCTCAAAACCATTCCCTAAATCTTCGTCAAAAGGTGTTGATTTCATAACTGGTAGTGGTGCAACGGGCTGTTTTATTATGGATATAGGAATGCAACAGGGCTTACACTTTAATCACTGTTGGGCAGTCGGCAATTCGGCACAATTAGGCATTGAAGACATTTTGGAATATCACGATGAAGTATTTAACGAATCAAGTTCCAAAGTGATTATTATGTACATTGAGAATATTAAAAAGCCTTTGAAACTTCTTAAACACGCACAATCATTGGCTAAAAAGGGAGTTAAGATTGCTGCTGTGAAAGCCGGTTGCAGTGAAGCAGGCAGTCGTGCCGCTTCTTCGCACACTGGAGCATTGGCTTCTTCCGATGTGGCTGTTGATGCTTTGTTTAAGAAGGCTGGAATTGTGCGTTGCTCCGGACGAGAAGAGCTTTGCACTGTGGCATCAATCTTTACATATCCACGTTTTGAAGGTGATAATATGGCAATCATTACTCACGCTGGCGGACCTGCCGTTATGCTCACGGATTCGCTCTCAAAGGCTGGACTGAATGTACCTCATATTGAAGGAAAGAAAGCAGACGAATTGTTAAGCAAACTCTTTGCCGGTTCTTCGGTCGCAAATCCGATTGACATTCTTGCTACCGGTACGCCCGAACAATTAAGCGATGTTATAGATGCCTGCAACAATGACTTTGATAACATAGATGCGATGTGTGTTATATTCGGTACTCCTGGTTTAACACCAATCTTTGATGCTTATCGCGTACTGAATGAAAAGATGAAAACAACAAAGAAGTCTGTCTTCCCAATACTTCCTTCTACAATGGTCGCTGCTGCAGAGGTTAAAGAATTTGTGGAGATGGGCAACACATATTTTCCTGATGAGACGGTCTTCGGTAATGCGGTAGCACGCATTGTCGCCACTCCTAACCCAGCTGTTGATGATGATGTGGTGAAGATTGACGTTGATAAGGTAAGAGAAATTATCTCTCGTTGTGATAATGGTTATCTTGATGTTAAAATTTTAAACGAACTGCTGGATGCGGCAGGTATAAAACACGCCGAAGACATTTCTACGGACGATGTGGAAGTTGCTGTGAAGTTTGCTAATCGTGTAGGCTATCCTTTGGTTATGAAAGTGGTCGGTCCTGTTCATAAATCTGATGTCGGAGGTGTTTCTCTCAATGTTAAGGATGAGGCGGCAGTGAGAACGGAGTTTGAACGCCTTATACATATCAAAGATACTTATGCTGTTCAGTGTTATCCTATGCTGTTCGGTACGGAAATATTCATTGGTGCTATGCGAGAGCCACTTTTTGGTCATCAGGTCTTGTGTGGATTAGGTGGTATCTTTATTGAAGTGCTTAAAGACATACAATCTGGCTTGGCTCCAATAGGAATAAAAGAAGCAAAGACTATGATAAAGGCTTTGAAAGGCTATAAGATAATTCAAGGTGTTAGAGGGCAGGAAGCAGTCAATGAAGAAATGTATGCAGATCAGATAGCACGAGTTTCGGCATTAGTAGAGGCGGCGCCGGAGATAGCGGAAATGGATTTGAATCCTTTGCTTGGCTCAGCGAAAGCAGTAGTTGCTGTTGATGCTCGTATCCGTATTGACAAGAATATTTAAATCACGGCTGTTTTTCAGCAAAACGATACATTATTGGGCTGTTTCTTTTTGGAGACAGCCCTTTTATGTATGACGAAAGCACTCATCGTAACTGCTTGATGCTGTTTTCCATTATTGAAACCAAGCAATAATTTATTAAAAGGCTGTAAGAAATTTCCGAAACTTGAATTCAGTGGGATGATTGCCTGTTTGATTTGTGTAAAATTTGATTATTTTTGCATCTTGTTTGATTATAGTAAATTAATGGAAACAAACGAGCAACTGGAATTAGCCAAAAATTATGTGGAACAGACAAACGTCAATGTCTTTCTTACAGGCAAGGCAGGGACAGGTAAGACCACTTTTTTAAAAGGTATTGTGGAAACGCTGTTCAAGCGTTTTGTGGTCTTGGCTCCAACAGGCGTTGCTGCGTTGAATGCTCAGGGTGTAACGATTCATTCGTTCTTTCAACTGGATTTTGCTCCCTTTATCCCCAATTCTACTTCCGAAAAAGATAAAAAGGCGATTAGAAAAGAGAAACTCAACCTTATTCGCTCGCTTGATATGATAATCATTGACGAAATCTCAATGGTGCGCGCCGATGTGCTGGATGCGGTTGATAAAATGCTGAAAAACATCAGGCGAAACAGCCAACCGTTCGGCGGAGTGCAGATGTTGCTTATCGGAGATTTGCGTCAATTGCCGCCGGTTGCTGTTGATAATGAATGGGATTTGCTTAGGTCATATTATTCCACGCCTTATTTTTTTTCTTCTTATGCATGGCAGCAGTCAAACTTCGTTACCATAATACTGGAACAGGTTTTTCGCCAAACCGATAAACGTTTTATTTCCATCCTTAACTCTGTTCGTGATAACAAAATCAGCGATGATATTGTTGATGCTTTGAATGAGCGATATATTCCCAACTTTCAAAATGATGAGGGCTACATTCGTCTTTGTACTCACAACTATCAGTCCAAGCAAATCAACGATGAGAAACTTTATGCAATAAAAAATCCCGTTTATCGCTACGAAGCGAATATTGAAGGGGAGTTTCCGGAAAATATTTTCCCCAATGACCGAGTTTTAGAGTTGAAAGTAGGGGCGCAAGTGATGTTTATAAAGAATGATTACGGCGTTGGGCGTAAGCGGATGTATCATAACGGCAAATTAGGTCGCGTTATAGAATTGACGGATGACAGAATAGTGGTGGAGGATGAGGATTCGCAGCGAATATATGTACATAAGGATATGTGGAAGAACTATCGCTACAAATTGAATAAGGATAGAAGCATAGAGCAAAGCGTTATCGGTACGTTTGAACAATATCCCATCAAAACGGCATGGGCAATAACCATTCACAAAAGCCAAGGGCTGACGTTTGATAAGGCAATCATTGACTCAAATAAGGCTTTCGCTAACGGACAGGTTTATGTCGCTTTGAGCAGATGCAGAAGTATGGAAGGGATTGTGCTTTGTTCTAAATTTGACCCTTATTCGGTTATGATAGACGGCAAAGTCAGTGCTTTTAATGCAAATCAGCGTGAAATAAAACCTGATAGCGATACGCTGGAAAGAGATAAAAAGCAATACATTCTTGATGCTATGAAGGAATTATTTGATTTTAGCGATATGAATACGGTGCTTGAAAAAATTTATCGCCTGAATGATGAAGACATATCAAGGTTTTATGAATCCGCATCAGCAAAAATCAAGGATATTACGGCGTTTGCCAAAAATGAAATAGTCAATGTTGCGGCTAAATTCTTACATCAGATTGATGTGTTGGCAAAAGAAAACGAGCAGGCATTAAATAAACGCATTGAAGCCGCACAAAAGTATTTTATAACCTCATTGCAAAAGATTAATACGCTGATTTTTATTCTTCAAAGCTTGGAATTTGATAATAAAGACACAGAATATAATCTTGAATCCTTAACAAATGACCTTGCAACGGCGAAAGAAATCAAGCATCGCTTGTTAAAAAGCATTGAAAACAAGCCTTTTGATGTTGTTTCTTACGTTCGTTTGCGTAATGATTTGCTTGCTCAGGGCGAAAGGCTGAAACCGAATTCTGTTATCAAAGAAAAATCCGCTCAAATCAAGGAAGAAAACGATAGAATCAAGGAAGAAAATGACAAAGGCAACGAAGAACTTTATGAAGCCTTGCGTCAATGGCGTAGAACTGAGGCTGAGCGAATTAATATGCCTGCTTATTTTGTTCTTTCGCAGAAAGCCCTCCTCAATATCTCAAATTCGGAACCCGAAACAATGAAAGAACTCGCCGAAATCAAGGGAATCGGCAAGAAAACAATGGAAAAATACGGCGAAACCCTGATTGATATCATTGCAAACAATGTCTTAAAACAATAATATGAAGAAAAAATATACGATAATCGTGTCCGCACTAATTATTATGGCTTTTGCCGCTTCCTGTAGCAGCAGTAAAGGCGGTATGAAGAAGGTTCGCAGCCGCAAATGCAACTGTCCGACATTTTCTTCCTTATATAAACCTGTTAAGTCTTACTTTTATCCGTCAATTTTATGCGTATAGTGTATTCAATCATTGATGGGATTAAATTATTGCCGAATATTAGTTCCTTGTAACTTGCATTCGGCAACGATAAAGCCATATATCCGCTTGACGAAACGCTCAATAATGGTTTTGATACATCGTCTCTTTTCACTATATCCTTATTATATGTCGGCGAAACGCTGGTTATTTTGTCTGTGGGGCTGATTGATATTGAGAAATCTTTGTTTTGGGTAATTTTATCAAACTCTTCTTTTGTGAGATTGAGGATTGCATTTCCGTAATCATCAAAATAAAGAATTATACACTCTATTGGGTTGCCGAATACAGGCGTTTGTGAATAATGTTGCTTGTTTTTAAGCGAATCAATCTGCGTTCCGATGACATTAAGCGGCACTTTGTCGGCAATTTTCTTTATAACATCAATAAAAATGCTTGCCGCAACAAATGTAAATGAGGTATAGTTGTTGTTTAATGCGTTTAGAGAGTAAAATTCAGCCTTTTTGTCGGAAAAAATCAAAGCAGAAACATTATTATCCGAGCAAATAAAGTATTGGTCGGCTGATTTGACGATAACATTGCTCATATTGGATGCGACATCTATTATATGTATCGTTTCAGGTGGGAAATCAAAACAGGAATTCCTTGCAACAAATGCCGCATCTTCCGTTTTAAATTTATCAATGCCGTGAGTTATTTCCACAATCCTTGCATTCGGAATGGCGGAATAAAGTTTCCCAAGAAATTTTCCGCAATAAAAATCCTTATAACCCCAATCCGTTATTAAAGTAATGAGAGGAGAATTATTCATATCGCAGTCTTTTTTTTGCCGAATCAAATTCCGTCAGTAAATTCTTAAAGATTTCTTTGACCGAAAGCGGTTTATTTATCAAGGAAGCCGCTTGTCCAATCTCCAATTCGCCGTTTGCCAAATCTCCTTCAAAGATTCCTTTTCTTGAACGCCCGATTCCAATCAATTCCAACAACTCTTCGGCAGATGCTCCTCTGCTTTCCGCTTCCTCAACCTTCGTAAAGAAATCTCCTTTAAGCAGTCTGGTAGGGGATAACTTGCGAAAAAATAATTTGGTGTCTCCTTCCATTGCAGCAAATACCGCATTCTTAAAATTGATATGAGCGGAGGATTCGTTACTTGCTGCGAAGAGCGAGCCAATCTGCACTCCTTTTGCACCCAAACAAAACATTGCCGCAATTTGTTCGCCGCTTGCTATGCCGCCTGCTGCAATTAACGGAATGCTTACCTTATCTGCAATTTGCTTAACCAAGACTAATGTTGTTGTTTCTTCCTTTCCGTTGTGTCCTCCTGCCTCAAAACCTTCCGCAACCACAGCATCAACACCTGCATCCTGTGCTTTGAGGGCAAATTTCTCGTTAGCAATAACATGAACCACTTTAATACCGTGCTCTTTTAGTGTTTTGGTATATTTGGATGGGTTTCCGGCGGAAGTAAATACTATCGGAACGCTCTCTTCCATAACAATACGAATGTTATTGTCTGCTTCGGCACTCATCAAAGGAAGATTTACGCCGAAAGGTCTTGATGTCGCTGCTTTCGTTTTTTGAATATGCTCTTTTAAAACGGCGGAAGACATTGAGCCTGCACCGATTAATCCCAAGCCTCCTTCGTTTGATACTGCCGAAGCCAACTCCCAGCCGCTGCACCACACCATTCCGCCGGCGATAATCGGATATTCAATATTTAAAATGTCGCATAAAGATGTTTTCATACGTGAAAAATGTTGTTGAACGCCGCAAAATTACTAATTTTTCTTATTTCCGCTCTCCGAAATCGGATAAAATGAAACTCTCTCTTACATTGATTTTTACAAAACGCTGTTTTAGAAAAATGAAACAGCCTTTCGTGCGAACGAAACAGCCTTTTATTAAAATGGAACAGCGTTTGGTAATCCTGTATCTGCACCTTGCGATAACGTTAAGAGGAATACGGGGTTTCTTATCTGCTTTCCAAATGACGGATTAGAAAAAAATAATTATCTTTGCAACTCTTTACGTTAGAAAACTTAGTATTATTATAATATACACGGATAATGAAGAAGTATAATCTTATTAATAACATTATTGGCTGGGGAATATTTTTAGTAGCCGCCATAGTGTATTTGCTAACCGCAGAGCCGACAGCGTCTTGGTGGGATTGCGGCGAATACATTGCCACAACAGCAAAATTAGAAGTCGGACACCCGCCGGGAGCTCCTACTTTCCAAATATTAGGTCGCCTTTTTGCAATGTTATTCGGCGATAGCCCAACGACAACTGCGTTCGCCGTAAATGCAATGAGTGCAATATCGAGTGCATTCACCATTTTGTTTTTATTTTGGTCTATTACGATGCTGGCAAAGAAGTTTGTCAAAAACGTAGAAGAGATGACGTCGGCACAAACCATAGCCGTATTCGGCAGTGGTATTGTCGGAGCGTTGGCTTATACGTTTAGCGACACTTTTTGGTACTCTGCAGTTGAAGGAGAGGTGTATGCGATGTCGTCTTTCTTCACAGCGGTAACGTTTTGGGCTATTCTAAAATGGGAATCGCAAGCAGACGACAAGCATAATCTGCGTTGGCTTATATTAATATCTTTCCTTATCGGAATTGCTATTGGTGTCCATCTGCTGAACTTGCTTACCATTCCAGCCATTGTTTATGTCTTTTACTACAAAAAGTATAAGACGACAAAGAAAGGATTGTTCTGGGCGGGCGCTGTTTCTATTATTATTGTAGCATTTGTTATGTATCTGCTCATCCCTTGGATTATTAAGTTTGCAAGTAAGTTTGAAATATTCTTTGTTAATTCGATAGGTATGCCGTTTAATTCCGGAACGATTATCTTTATTCTGCTGATAATAGGACTTATTGTTTGGGGATTATTATACTCTAAACGCAAAGAGAAACCGATATTAAACACCATTGTTCTGTCGTTTTTGTTTTTCCTTATAGGATATTCAACTTTTGCTACAATCATTATACGGGCTAATGCCAACACTCCTATCAACGAAAACGCTCCTAAGGATGCTTTAAGCCTGCTTTCTTATTTTAATAGAGACCAATACGGCTCTTCTCCGCTGTTTTATGGCGAGTATTACAACGCTCCTTTTGAAAGATACAAGGAAGGCAACAGCAAATACATAAAAGATACTGCTAATGGCAAATATATTGAGGTTAAACAGCAGGGAGATCCTGTCTGGAAAGGTGATTACTGCACTCTTTTCCCACGTATGTACAGCCATGACCCAAGCCGTCCGCACATTCCTTATTATAAACTTTTTACTGGGATAAACGGTGATAGAAAGCCAACATTTACTGAAAATTTAACATACTTTTTCCGTTATCAGGTCAATCATATGTATTGGCGTTACTTCTTATGGAATTTCGCAGGCAGGCAAAACGATATACAAAACTACGGATTAAACTATGACGGCTCTAATCCGGAAAATCCTTCTAACGGAACAAAAGACGTTTTGCACGGAAACTGGATAACAGGCATTGATTTCATCGATGCATGGCGTCTTGGACCACAAGACAATCTGCCACCGGATTTGGCAAACAACAAAGCCAAAAACAGATTGTTTTGTTTGCCGTTGCTACTTGGTATTGCCGGATTGATATTTCATATAAAGAGAAGAAAGAAAGATGCTTTTGTTGTATTCTTACTATTCTTTATGACGGGCTTGGCAATAGTCGTTTATCTGAATCAGCCGCCTGCACAGCCGCGTGAAAGAGATTATGCTTATGCAGGCTCGTTTTATGCTTTTGCAATATGGATTGGTCTGGGCGTTTATGCACTTTTTGACTGGCTACGCAAGGTTAAATTGAATGAAAATGCAAAAGCAATAGCCGTATCTTTAATTTGTTTAATTGCTGTGCCTGTTCTGATGGCTTCTCAGGAGTGGGATGACCACGACAGAAGCATTCGTTATATGACAAGAGACATTGCTAAGGACTATTTGGAGTCTTGTGATAAGGATGCAATATTGTTTGTTTTCGGAGACAACGATACCTTCCCTCTTTGGTATGCTCAGGAAGTTGAAGGCATAAGACCCGATGTTAGAATAGTCAATGTTACTCTTGCCGGTATGAGCTGGTATGTTGAACAACTATATAATAAGGTGTATGATGCGGATAAAATAAAATTTACTTTACCTAAACGTTATTATGGCTTAGGTAGTGATGTTACATTATTATTTCCGTCTGTCCAACCTATGAATGGTACCGATGTTCTAAAGAAAATTGCTGCCCGTTTTGACATGAATTCCGAGTTTATGGACTCTATCAATTATCTTACCGGCAACCAATGGATAATTCCTTTTGATAAAGCAAAGATGGCAGCAAAAGGTATTTACCCTAAGGAGTTAGTGGATGGCGAACAGGGCAAATTTGAATTTACAATACCAGTTGGTGATTATGGATATAAACAATTACCTCGTAATGACTTAATGGTGCTTGATATGATAGCAACCAACGGCTTTGAACGCCCGATGTATATTATGAGTCCCAACCAATTTAAAGGTTTTATTCCAAATCTGACCGAATATATGAGACAGGATGGTTTGCTTTATCGCATTGTGCCTTACAGAGCTAATATGAATATCAATACAGACGTAACTTATGATAAGTTTATGAACCAATTCAAATGGGGAAACGTAAATCATAAAGACTATTATTTGGAAGATGCTGTTTCTATGAACAATGCTGTAATGATGAGGCAATTTCATTCTTTGCTTGCACGCACTCTGATTTCTGAAGGTAAGAATGCAAAGGCTATAAACGTACTTAACAAGGCTGTAAAGGAATTTCCATTTAGCAATGTTACAATAGGAAACTCGGATATGCTGTTGGCAACTGCTTATTGCGAAGCCGGCGACAAGCAAAAGGGTGAAGAAATTTATACAGCTATGTTTAATCACTATCTTGCCCATTATAATTACTATAAACAATTCAAAGGCAAACTTGCTCGCTCAGTTGAAGGCGATAAAATAATGCAATTGCAAATGTTATCTTATGTTTTAGAAGAAGCATCAAAGCATGGAATAACATCTTTGCAAAGTCGCAAAGCATCAATCCCCGAACTATCCGCTATTGATCAACTTCAAGAAGCAAGAATGCTCTATAACGACATTGTAAATGAGATAAATCAGGCTGCATCTTTGGCAAGGGAGAACAGAAAAGACGAAAGCGGGAAAGCATTTATCGCCGCATTGGACAAAGTAGAGCAAATGTTAAAATTAAGCGGTAACGACAGCGATTTACAGCAAAGAACACAACAATTACTCACTTTTGTATTGCAAAATGCTCAACAACACCAGCTGCCTTCCGTACTAACAAAAATACAAAACAATCAAGTACTTAGCTCTCTTGCCTCAAGCGGACAAGTACAGTAAATAAGAAAATAAACAAACAAGTGATAAACAGCACACTACTGCTTTTCTAATCAATTAGTAGCGGTGTGCGTTTTTTTTAATCAAATAACAATTTATGGAAATCAAGTTTGAATGTAACGAAACAAGCGTTCATTTTGAGCAATGCTTACAACAAATGCAGCATATCCACGAACAACTTATCCAAGGCACAGGTTCGGGCAACGAATATCTTGGATGGATGGATTTACCTGCTAATTCCTCCGAAATAATATCTGATATAAATCAAACGGCTGCTGCATTGCAACGGCGCTGTGATGTGTTTGTGGTCATCGGAATAGGAGGTAGTTATCTCGGAGCAAAGGCTGTGATAGAGGCATTAAGCAATCATTTTAACCAAATCAGAGAAGACCGACAATCTCCTCTGATTATATATGCCGGTAATAATCTTTCGGAAGATTATATCGCTGATTTGTTGCACGTATTGGATAAAAAAGATTATTGCCTTGCAGTTATATCAAAATCAGGTACGACAACCGAGCCTGCGATTGCGTTTAGGATATTGCGAGAGCACATTCAAGCAAAATACGGGCAAGAAGCAAAAGAGCGTATCATTGCTATAACCGACAAAAGTAAAGGAGCATTGAAGTCTCTTGCAGATTCGTTAGGATATAAGACCTTTATAGTGCCCGATAATGTAGGAGGACGCTTTTCGGTGCTTACTCCGGTTGGTTTGTTGCCGATAGCAGTAGCAGGATTTGATATTTCAAAACTTATGAATGGGGCTTTGGCAATGCGAGACCAACTTTTGAGAGCCTGTAACGACAATCCCGCATGGCAATACGCTGCAATGCGAAACGCATTATTGCAAAACGGCAAAGCAATAGAGATGTTGGTGAGTTATGAGCCGAGATTAACCTGTTTTTCCGAATGGTGGAAACAACTTTTCGGCGAAAGCGAAGGCAAAGACGGCAAAGGAATCTTCCCTGTCTCTGCAATATATACGACGGATTTGCATTCGTTAGGACAATATGTGCAAGAAGGCGTGCGACATTTGTTTGAAACCGTCATACATGTTGAATCATCGGCATCATCTGTCGCAATACCGTATGATAACGATGATAAAGACGGCTTAAATTACCTTTGCAACAAAAGCATCTCTACCATAAATCACAAAGCCGAAGAAGGAACGCGATTAGCCCACATAAACGGAGATGTACCTCAAATAACAATAACCATAGACGCCATAAACGAAGAAACAATAGGCGGTTTAATCTATTTCTTTGAGTTTTCCTGTGCTTTAAGCGGCTATTTGCTTGGAGTAAATCCCTTTAATCAGCCGGGAGTTGAGGCATACAAACAAAATATGTTTCATTTGCTTGGCAGAAACCTGATATAATAAAAATATTTCTTGACTTCAATAATATAAAGTGAGGTTTGAGCGTTATTATATCTGATTTTAGAATTTTCTTTATGCGTAAAAAGAGTCTTATTGTTGTTATAATCTCGTTGTCAAGCCTTATTGTTCAAGCACAGAAAGGCGGTAGCGGTTTGTATGGCTTTCTCAATAACTTCAACTCAAATGCCAAATCGGCAGCATTAGGTATGGATTTCGTATCTGCTTATACTAATGATTTGAATTTTGCTATGAGCAATCCGAGCCTTCTTTCCGATAGCGTCAATAATGATTTCTCGCTGACATATACGGATATCTTTGCCGGCATAAATCAATACGCATTAGCATATTCTCATACTTTTAAGTCAATAGGCTCTTTCGGATTCGGCTTACAATATTTGGATTACGGAAGCTTTACATCCACAGAAGCCAATGGCTATATTACGAGTAAATTTTACGTTTCCGATTACGTCTTTAATATATCTTGGGGGCGGCAATTGGACGAAAATGTTTTTATTGGTGCATCTGCCAAACCTATTTTCTCACAATATGAATCTTATTCGGCGTTTGCTTTGGCGTTTGACATCGCTGCAACATATATTAGCAGCAATCGCAGTTGGGGAGCTACACTTATGATAAAGAATTTCGGCAAACAATTGAAGCAACTCTACTCCGTAACGGAAGATTTGCCGTTTAATGTTTCGTTAGGCGTCAGTAAAAAACTCAAATATGCCCCTTTAACATTGTATGCGACCCTTTCCGATATTAACAATTGGGATTTGATGTACAAAGACGCTCTTAATGATGAACAGAATGTTGATTTGGATGGCAATATTGTAAAGAAAGAAGATAACGCTTTCCTGCATGAATTGGATAATGCCTTTCGTCATTTGATTGTAGGCGTTAATTTCAAGCCCTCAAAGCACTTTGACATATCATTAGGTTACTCTTGGCGGCGCAATAGAGAGATGGCGGTGGCGGATGCATTCTCTTTGACGGGATTTTCTTACGGATGCAACATATATATCAAGCGTTTCACCATCAGTTACGCCAGAAGCGAGTACCACATCTATGGTTCGCCCAACTATATAACCCTTTCGGTAAAAATATAGCAACAAAAGGCAACACCAATCAATAGATTATCTTTATATTCCTGCATTTTATGCGTATATTGTAGCGTCTTACGCAGACGTTACTTGCTTTTGTAAAAATGAAAGGCTGTTTGGTTAAAATGAAACAGCCTTTCATTCGCACGAAACAGCCTCTTAATAAAACATAATTTCAATCCGACACGGACTAATGTCATTCCGACACGAACAAACAGCCTTTGGTGAGAACATCCTCTGTTTCAGATATATCCATACGCCGAATATATAAGTTTTTAATTCGTATCATTGCATTTTAAAAGGGTATTGAAACGACAGATGTTCGTATTGATGACGGCAAAGGGCAAGAAAAAAGGAAGTAATAAGATATTACTTCCTTTTTTGCAGTGGCATCAACTGGATTTGAACCAGTGACACAAGGATTTTCAGTCCTCTGCTCTACCAACTGAGCTATGACGCCATTCGAACCTTTGTTCTGTTTTTGAGTGTGCAAAAGTACAACTTTTTTTTGAAACTCCAAACTTTTTACTCTTCATTTGAGCAAAATCTCTTGCTGCTTGGCTTATTTGAAAAAAAAGCGTAACTTTGCAAATTCGTAAAAATAGTTGTCTAACTCTTAAAACAAAGGAGGAAAATCGTGATAGAAACAATTAACTTTGAGAATGTGAGGTGGGTTCACGTATTAAATCCGAGTGATGACGATTATGATTTTCTGTTAAACACATTCGGTTTTCACCCTTTGGACATTGAAGACTGTAGGAGTGCGAATCAACGTCCGAAAATAGACGAATATGACGATTATTATTTCCTTATTCTCCATTTTCCTTATTTTGATAAAGCCAATCGCTTCGTTCGTGTTAAGGAAGTGAAGATATTTTGGGGTAAGGACTACATTGTTACTATAGGACGCTCGCATTGGGTGGTCAAAAACCTGTTTAAGGATATGCAGGAGCGACAAGCAAAAGGTGAAACGGACATGGAAGATATTGCTGCCTCATCTGATATGCTTCTTTACAATATTCTTGACAGGCTTATGGTAGAAACCTATACCTTAATCTTGCGAATAGGCTCGGAAGTGGATACAATAAATTACGATATCTTCACGAAGAACGCCGATAAGGTTATTGAGCATATATCCGTTACAAGAAAGAACATTATATTTCTTAATACCACTTTCAAACCTCAGTTAAGGGTTTTTCACAAATTTGAATCCGGCGGCATAAAAGGCTATGCGGAAGATATGGAAGAATATTGGGGAAACATTCTTGACCAGTATCAGAAAATGTTTGATATGGTTGAGGATTACGGAGAGTTGATTGTCGGCTTGGCTAAGACTTTTGATTCCTTGCAGACAAACAAAACGAATGAGATTATGCGTGTTCTCACATTCATTTCTACTATTATGTTGCCTCTTACCGTTATTTCGGGTATCTATGGTATGAATGTAAAGTTGCTTTTTGCGGACAAAGAATGGACATTTTACGGAATATGCGGTTTGATGCTCGTTACAGTAATCGGATTCATTATTTACTTCAAACGCAAGCACTGGTTATAATTTGTTTTGCTTGTATTGTGATTCAATAAGCACTATTGCGGGTCAATATCAACGATTATTCGCACGGATTTGTTCTTTTCATCTGCCAAAAATGCCTCATTTAAGCGAAGAATCTCTGTTTTAGCGGCAGAATATGAAAGATTAGGTTCAAGTTTTAGCCAAATTTGCGAAAGGAAACGATTTCTTATTCTATTTATTTGAGGTTCTACAGGACCGAAAAGGCGTTCTGTTGAAAAAATACGGCGTATCTGCGAAAAATAATCTTCGGTTACGGCGTCCAAACGAGGTTTTTCGGCATGGGAAATGGTAATTTTTACCAAGTGATAGAAGGGTGGATAGTGAAAAATAGCCCTTTCCGCAATTTGTTCTTGGTACATTGATAGATAATCATTGTTTTGAACGTCAAGAATGGCTTTTTTCTGCGGGTTTGCGGTTTGTATGACCACTTTTCCTTGTTTCTTGCGTCCTGATCTCCCACTTACTTGCGTTAAAAGTTGAAAAAAACGCTCGTTTGCACGAAAATCAGGAAAATAAAGTAGCGAATCCGCATCTAAAACACCAACTAATGACACATTATTGAAGTCTAATCCCTTTGAAACCATTTGTGTGCCTATTAAAATGTCAATATCTCTATTTTCAAACGCTGTAATAATTTTCAGATATGAGTTTTTTTGTCGCGTATTATCCATATCCATACGACAAATCCTTGCTTTTGGAAAAAAAGATGCCAGTTCTTCTTCAATTTTTTCAGTTCCGAAGCCGATATTTTTCAAAAATGAGGAGCCACACGAAGGACATGTTTGAATTAAAGGCTGATTGTAATCACAATAATGGCAGTTTAGGCTTGCCAAATTTTTGTGTAGTGTCAAGGAAACGTCGCAATTAGGGCATTTTGCAACGTATCCGCAAACGGAACACTGCACCTGCGGCGAATATCCGCGGCGATTTTTGAAGAGAATGACTTGTTCGCCGTGATTTAATGCTGTTTCTATGTGGTCAAGTAAGGTTTTTGTAAATAAAGAGTGCATTTGCCCTTCGGTTTTTGCCGCTTTTGTATCGGAAATTATGATTTGCGGAAGAGGAATTGACAAGAATCGGTGTTTTAATTCAAATAAATTGTATTTTCCTTGCCTACAATTGTAAAATGATTCAATACTTGGAGTCGCACTACCAAGTATTACTCTTGCGGAATGCTCTTTCGCCAGCCAAATTGCAGCGTCTTTTGCATTGTAACGAGGAGATTGTTCGGATTGTTTGAAGGAAATGTCATGTTCTTCGTCAATAATTATCAAGCCTAAGTCGTTAAATGGTAAAAAAACAGCCGAACGCGAGCCTATAATAACGGAATATCGTTGGTATTTGTTCGGATTTTTGACTTTATTGAAGATTTCCGCCCGTTCATCCGAAGAAAAACGAGAATGATAAACACCTATTTTTTCGCCAAAATAGCGTTCCAGTCGCAAAATCAGTTGAGTCGTCAATGCTATTTCAGGCAAAAGAAACAATACTTGGCGATTTTGGGCGATTGTATGCCGGATTAATTTTATATAGACTTCGGTTTTGCCGCTGGAAGTAACTCCAAAAAGCAGAGAAACCTTGTTTTGTGGCGAACGAACTATGGAATCAAATACAGATTGTTGCTCTTGTGTCAATGTAAGGTTATTTACGTCTATTGAAGTGGCGTTTTGTCTGAAACGAATAGCATTCTTTTTCTCGCAAACCATTATTCCCTTACGAATAAGTGTGTTAATAGTGTTTTGTGATACGTTTTTAGCAATCAAATCTGCCTTTTTCACATCCCAAGAACCTTGTTCCCGCATACTAAAATAAGCAAGTAATGCTAAATATTGTGGTTTCTGTTTCGGATTTTTCTCAAACTGGCTGAATAAATCCTGCAATCGTGATGTTTTTTGGTCGCTTTCTTTGTCATTTCTGTAATCTTCAGTCAGATAAATAAAGGTTTCCTGTTTAGGTTTGAACTTTTCATTTAGTTCTTCCTCGGTTATGATGATGTTTTTCTTGATAAGATTCTGAATGATGGGCAGAATATTTTTCTCTAATGCGGTTTTTTGGGCAATTTCCGCAATAGAATAACTTTTTTCCGCTGTTAGCAAGGCAAAAATGCTTTGTTCATTGTTGGAAAGTGAAGATATATCGCCCTCAAATGAGGTATTGATGAGAATTTTCGTCTCGCTCTTTAATCTAAACGCTGACGGAAGAGCAGCAACCAGCACATCGCCGATATAACAGCAGTAATAATCTGCAATCCAACGCCAGAATGTTATGGTTTTCTCTGATATAATCGGCTCTAAATCAAGGATGGCTAATATGTATTTGACGTTTTGTACTTGCGGAATGCGAGAATGAACTTCAGAAACGATACCCGAATAAATTTTTTTGCCGCCAAATTGCACCGCAACCCTTTGTCCTACGGAAATATCGTCATAATATTCTCTCGGAATGCGATATGTGAATGATGATGGCAGATGTAGCGGTAATAAAACTTCAACAAAAAGAGATTTTTCGGCGGATTCCATTTTCAAAAATTTGGTTTTAATTATTTTAAACGCCGTACCATTATGCCGATACAGAGGATTCCGATTGAAACTGCAACCCAAAAAATATTTATAATGTCGTATGCAATAATTTTTACAGGGAATGCATCCACTAAGAAGTTGTTTCCGCCCATTTTTATCAGAGAAAATTTGCTTTGAATCAAACATAAAATCAATCCGACAGCGATTCCGATTACTGAACCCAAGATACTTAACACCAAACCATTGTAAAAATAAATTTTTCTTATATTCGGCAGGCTCATTCCCATAGTTCGCAGGATATTTATGTCTTTTTTCTTGTCCAAAATAAGCAATGACAGCGAGCCAACGATGTTAAAAGTCGCTATAAAGACAATAAATGCCAATATTATATAGACTCCGAGTTTTTCTGCCTTGACTACTTTATAATATATCGGCTCTTGCTCAAAAAGATTCTTTACAATATATTTTTCTCCTATGATTTGAGTGATTTGTTTTTGAAGAGTTTTTGTTTTGGATACTTGTTTGGGCGTGATAAAGATTGATGTGAATGTGTTGGAATCATAGTTTAGTAAATTTTGTGCGGCGATTTGCGGCACTAAAACATAGTTCTCATCCAATTTACTTAGGGTTGAAAATGTTCCTCCGAAGAAAATATTTTCCTGATTAAAGTTATCTTCAGGAATTAACGCCGAAACATTGTTTTCTCTTTTGGGAATAGTGAATTTAAGTCTCAATCCCCGTTCGGAATAATTAGAATTAAATCCCATAAAGTAAGCAAGCCCTTCGCCTAAAAGACATTTGCCGGTGATGGAATCAGATGTCCTTATTTTAACTATTGCTTGCCGCTGACCAAAACTAAGCAATGCGCTTTCTTCTATGACGCAAGATGCGGATTTTATGCCGTCTAATGAAATTATTCCCTTATAATTGAGTTCTGAAATGTTGATTGTTTTCCCTTTTTTAGCCTCTATAATAAGAGGAGGGTTGCTTCTGGACAGCATATCCGAAGCAACAGATGTGAATCCGTTGAAAACAGAAAGCACAACCATTAAAGCCATAGTCGCAATTGCGATTCCGACAAGAGAAATGGTTGAAATAACATGAATAACACCAAGTTTCTTTTTGCTGAAAACATATCTCCACGCTATGAAAAGAGGTAAATTCATTTTTATTCTTTAAGTAAGCGGTCTATATTAGCGGCATAATCCAACGAATCATCAAGAAAAAATGCCAAATCGGGGATAATACGTAATTGATGTCTGATTCTTTGGGACAGAAGGCTGCGTAATGTTTTTTTGTTGTGAGTTATCAATGTCATAATATCTTCTTTGGTCTGTTTGCCAACAACGAATATACTGATATAAACACGTGCCAACGAAATATCTGCGGATACCGATACTTTTGTAACGCTGATTATGGCGCCGTTAAAAAGATTCCTCGCTTCCAAACGAAGAATGTCTCCCAAATCTTTTTGAATTAATCTCCCTACTTTTTGTAATCTGTTACTTTCCATAGTGCAAAATTAACAAAAATAAGGTAAAGTCGCCATCTCTTCGCATTACGGGGCGTTGGAACGGGCTTTGGCGATGCTGATACGCTGCTTCATCGCCGCTTTTGCTGCTATGCACGATGCCTTTCTTTAATACGTTAGAACGGAATCAGGTTTCAGCAAAATGTTATCAAGCAATAATTTATTATTACCTGATAAGAATTTCGTAAAGTCTTGTTTCATTTGATGGAACGCCGATAAGGTTATTGCCTTATAAAGTTCGGCTTGTTTCTTGTCGGCGATTATGCGGCGGCAACAAGGGATTATGATGGCGATTGCAATAAATAATTTTATTATTCTTCATTTATGCATTCCGAAAGCCACTCGCTGTCAATTTCAAGCAACTTTGCCAGATTTATTGCTTCGTGCGGTACATCCGTTTCAGCATCCTCCGCCAGCGAATAGTCAATGTGGTCGTTTATATCTTTGATTGCTATCGGCGGAACGATGTTTTGAGAAATGAAACCTTTGACCCGTAATTTCAAACAATCGTTTGGTGGTATTGAATAATGGGTTGTGATGACGCAAAGGCTATTTTGACGATTTATAACCTTGATAAATCCTTCCACAATTGCCTTTCCCTCATACGGATTGGTCGTTCGGGCGAGTTCATCTATTAAAATAAGATAGCGGTTGCCTGTTTTGGCTTTGCTAATGATTGAATTGATGTGCAGGATTTCAGAAGCGAATGAACTCAAACCTTCTTCTTCGTTTTGCAAATCGCCGATGGAGGTCATAATGTCTGCTACCAGGCAAACCGATGCTGATTTTGCCGCAACGAAAAAGCCGAATTGCAGACTGTATTGGGCAAAAGAGAGTGATTTTAGCAGCATTGTTTTTCCTGCCATATTGGCTCCGGTTATCAAAACAGGCTTTTCGCCTATTGATATGTCTATTGGTTGAAACTTTTTCCCTTTTGATTCCAGTATTTCCGTAATCGGCGGATATGATAAGCCGTTGTAAGCCGTTGCTGCTTTGTTTGAAATTATCGGTTTAGTAAGACGCCATTCCGTATTCAGCACTGCTTTTGCAAAAACAATATCCAAATCGGCTGCAATCTGCATTGCTTTTTGCAATACATTAATATATGGCATCAAGTCTGCAGATAATTTTTGCCTAACCTCGTTTTCAATTTCCATACATTGCGAATAAATCTCTTCAAATGCGGTATGGTCGTTTTCTTTTGTCGTTTGAGAGAGTCTTTTCCTTAATTCAATAAGATTAAAATCATAAGAGGAATAAATATAGAACTGTTGTGCTTCTATTCCTTCGGGGTCTAATATCTTTATAACTTCGTTTAAATCGGGCAAAGTCAGGTCTTCGGACGGCAAATCAAAGATTAAATTTTTTATTTTCTTGCATCGTATAGAGAAAACCTTGATTTCATACAATGAAACATCATCCAAAACCTCTTTTGCTTGCAATAAATTTATTGTTCCGCCGATATCATGCAATTCTCTTAGATTTGCACGCAGTTTTATAAGGTTTTTACGATTTATATCTTCGCAAAGATAAGTTTGAACAATGCTTGTGAGCGATAATTGCCTGTTTATCCATTGTTCTTCCGTTGAAAACGTGGTATCAAACAGCCTTTGCCTACCGAGAGATGAGCAAATATTCAGTTTATCTGCAAGAATCTTTAAGCCTTGGTGCTTTTTAATGGCGTCTTTGAAGGTCATAATATATTTTTTACGTTGTAAATCGGCACATTTATTCGTTCTGCCAGAGCGTTGTGAAGTCTTGCCGAATCAAAAGCAAATCCGCTGGGAGCAAAAGGATTAATTGTTACGGCGATAAGATTGGTTGGCATAACTACTCTCAACTTTCCGCCTCTTTTTATGAACAAATCTGTTGTCAAAGCGGTGGAAAAAATCTTTGTGAAGTCGGTTACTATCAATTCTACTTCGGATACATCTTTTAAGGTGAGGATAAATTTCAGCAGATTCTCCGTTAAAATTCCGCTAATGAACAATCGCTTGCCGCAAGAGAATAAAACATTTTTGTATTTCTCAATCATAAGCATTGAAGGTATAGGAAGAGAGGATATTTCATTGCCTTGAACGGCATAAATGCCCTTTTCAATCACTGCAAGCTTCGTAGCCAGATTGTTTTCTACTGTTTTAAGTTGTGTCATCCTGCAAATAAAATCGGTCTTCCTTACAAGTGTATCAAGATTCATTGATACCGCTGCACCTGTCGCAAGAATCATTGCATCCGTTATTGAAGGCGAACCGATACTACGGCGTGATAATGCTCCATCTATAAGACATATATCGTTGGTATGAAGCAAGGTCGTTATGATTTCTTTTAACCACATCGTATTTGAAGGTCCTGCTAAAACGACTTGCCCTTTGGTTATTGCCTTTGCAGTGATTAGTCGCCCCAAAGCAGTATGCCGTTGAGATAAATCAATGATTGCCGATGTCAAATGCCGTAAAGGATATAATTTTTCAGCGGTAACGAAAGTTGTATCGGGATAAACGCTTATTTCTGGCTTGGATGTGTGAAATATTTGGTCTTTCTGTTCGCCGTCAATGCCGATTGAGGTTAAGGAAACACGAATGGAATCTTTCAAAGACCTCAAAACAAAATTTAAAGTCTCGGTTTTGCCCGTGTTTTTCTCCATTCCCACAAATGAAACGCTTTTATACGCTAATATATCCTCAATCAGTTGCAAATTTCCCTTGTTTGGTTTTATTATTTGTTGTGTCTATAATGCCGAACCTTTATTACAAAAAAGAATTTCTCCATTAGGGGAAATTCTTTCTTTATATGTGGTTAATATTACTTTTTAATACGTTCGTGGCGTGCCAGATGAGAAGGTTCTAACGCCATTCTGTCCCCATGCAACAAAGAAGCCACGCCGTCAATTGCTGTTTGCGTTTTGCCATCAGCCTCTTTGGTTAAGAAATCCGTATCACAAATTCCCTGAACATAGTTTTCCGGCTCGGTATATGTAGTTATTACGCCTTCAAAGTTGCGTAAGATTACTTTGTTAGGGCTTTGCGATATGATATATTGAGGCATTACCGGAGTTTTTCCGCCTCCTCCCGGCGCATCAACAACGAATGTCGGAACTGCATAGCCCGATGTGTGTCCGCGAAGGTTCTCTATTATTTCTATTCCTTTGGATACCGGCGTGCGGAAATGCTCTAATCCCATTGAAAGGTCGCATTGGTAGATGTAATAAGGTCTTACACGTATTTTTACCAAGTCCTGCACCAATCTTTTCATAACTCGTACATCGTCATTGACGCCTCGCAACAATACGCTTTGATTTCCGAGCGGCACACCTGCGTTTGCCAACTTTGCACAAGCCTCTTTAGACTCGGGAGTTATCTCATTAGGGTGATTGAAGTGCGTATTAAGCCATACAGGGTGGTATTTCTTCAACATATTGCAAAGTTCATCGGTTATTCTCTGCGGACAAACAACAGGAACTCTGCTTCCGATGCGAATAATCTCTACATGAGGGATTGCTCTTAACCTTTGGATGATAGATTCCAGCATATTGTCATTGACCATTAAAGCATCACCGCCCGAAAGCAACACATCCCTAACCTGAGGTGTCTTTGCAATATAATCAATAGCCTTTTGGATTCTTTCCGAAGGGCTTTCGCAGTCATTTTGCCCTGCAAATCTGCGGCGAGTGCAATGACGGCAATACATAGAACACATATCGGTAATCAAAAACAACACTCTGTCGGGATAACGATGCGTAAGACCGGGTACAGGTGAGTCTTCATCCTCGTGTAACGGGTCTAAAAGGTCGGCATCCGCCTTATGAGTTTCGTTAGCCGTTGGAATAGCCTGCGCTCTTACGGGACAATGAGGATTATTCGGGTCTATAAGCGAAAGATAGTAAGGAGTGATAGCCATTCTCAAAGTTTTGAGGCTTTTAGCCACGCCTTCCTCTTCCGCAGGAGTTAATTTAATGTACTTTTTCAGCGTTTCGAGGTCTTCAATTCTGTTTTTAACCTGCCATTTCCAATCATTCCATTGCTCATCGGATACATTGGGAAACAATTCCTTTCTTCTATTTACTTGCATCTTTATATAGTTTTATATTTACTTCATACCATTGTCATCAAAGCAGATAACAAATTATAAAAAACACGATTTTTTATATTGCAAAGGTACATAATTTTTTTGATTTATGCTTCTACGACATCAATATAAGATATGACGAAAACAAAACGCCGTTTGGTCAAAATGAAACGCTGTTTCATTAAAATAAAAGGCTGTTTCATTCTGACCTTACTTAGTTAGCTGAAAACCAAAGGGCGTATGCGATGATTTTGATATATTTTGACAGGAATGAAATAAAATATCCGCATTTTGTTTGTGTAAAATAAATTTTTGTAACTTTGCCATTCTAAAACGAAAGCAGATTATGATTTAATAAAATACGACTTATGAGCAAGAATACCAAGATTAAAGGCACCGGAGTGGCTATTGTAACGCCGTTTCACAAGAACAAAGAAGTTGATTTCACCTCTTTGTCAAAAGTTGTCAGCCATGTGCTTGACGGAAACACTGATTTTGTTGTTGCACTCGGCACTACATCGGAATCTGTTACGCTTTCAAATCAGGAAGCCTTTGCCGTATTGGAACATACTCTTGATTGCGTTGAAGAAAGAGTGCCTGTTGTTGTAGGAGTTAGCGGAAACTGCACGACAGAGGTGATTTCAAAGGTGCGAATGTTGAAAGATATCGCCGAAGACAGGTTTTCTGCTGTTTTAGTCTCTACTCCATATTATAATAAGCCTACTCAACAAGGACTTTATGAGCATTTCAAAGTTGTAGCCAATGCCTTGCCGACACCGATTATACTTTACAATATACCGGGCAGGACAGGAGTTAATCTTAATGCCGAAACATGCCTGCGACTTGCCGAAGAAAATAAAAATATCATAGGATTAAAAGAAGCAAGCGGCAATATGGCTCAATGTATGGAGATTTTAAGAAATAAAAAGGCTGATTTTGCTGTTTTTTCGGGGGATGATGCACTTACAATGCCGCTAATGTCGCTTGGAATGAGCGGTGTAATATCGGTAACGGCTAATGCATTTCCGCAATTGGTCTCTCAAATGGTTAATTACTGCCTTAAAGGAGATTATAAGCAGGCTCGTAAGATACACGAAATGCTTTTACCATTCTCGAATGCTATTTTTGAGGAAGGAAATCCTGCCGGAATAAAGACGGCGCTTGAAATACTCGGATTGCTTCAAAACAATTTACGTCTTCCGCTTGTCAAAGGTAGTAGGGGACTTTATAATAAGATAACCGAAATAATTAAGAAATTAAACAAATAAGATTTTATGACAAATTACAAGGATTTAGGACTTGTTAATAGCAGGGAACTATTCGCCAAAGCATTGCATGGCGGTTACGCAATCCCTGCTTTCAATTTCAATAATATGGAACAGATGCAGGCTATCGTGCAAGCATGTGTGGAAACAAAATCTCCCGTTATTTTGCAGGTGTCTGCAGGTGCGAGGAAGTATGCAAATCAAACTCTTTTGCGGTATATGGCTCAGGGAGCGGTGGAATATGCGAAGGAACTTGGGGTTAATGTGCCGATAGTTTTGCATCTGGACCACGGCGATAGTTTTGAATTGTGCCGCTCGTGTATTGAATACGGATTTTCTTCGGTTATGATTGACGGCTCTTCGCATACATATTCCCAAAACGTTGAATTAACGGCAAAGGTTGTGGAATATGCTCATCAATACGGGGTATCTGTTGAGGGCGAGCTGGGAGTATTAGCCGGAGTTGAGGATGATGTGATTGCCGAGCAGCATACCTATACGCAGCCTTCGGAAGTAGAGGATTTTGTTGCGAAAACAGGTGTGGATTCTTTGGCTATATCAATCGGCACTTCGCATGGTGCGAATAAGTTCAAGCCAGAACAATGCACGCTCAATGCAGAAGGAATACTTGTGCCGCCACCATTGCGATTTGACATTTTGGAAGAGATAGAGAAGCGGTTGCCTGATTTCCCGATAGTGCTACATGGTGCGTCATCCGTGCCACAGGATCAGGTTGCGATAATTAATAAATACGGCGGGGCGTTAAAAGATGCGATAGGCATTCCTGAGGAGCAGTTGCGGCGGGCAGCAAAGTCGGCGGTTTGTAAAATCAATATAGATTCCGACGGACGTATTGCGATGACGGCGGCAGTAAGGGAAATCCTTGCGACAAAGCCTGCGGAGTTTGACCCTCGTAAGTATCTTGGTCCGGCACGAGATAATTTGAAGGCGCTCTATATGCACAAAATCATTAATGTGCTTGGGTCGGCGAACAGAATATAATTTGGCGGCGGGGTAGGGGAGCAATCCTTTACCTAACACCATCAATCACATACGGATATTGATATTGCGTTTGGGGCAACAGACGCAATATCAATATTTTTTTATCCCTTTTTCACGCCTCATCATCATTTCCGTAAGGAAGTAGTGCAATATTCTGCGTATATAGTGCGGATTTCTGCGGAAGTAGTGCAATATTCTGCGGATGTAGTGCGGTTTTATGCGTATATAGTGCGGATTTTTGCGGATGTAGTGCAATATTCTGTGGATGTAGTGCAGTTTTCTGCGGAAGTAGTGCCGTTTTCTTCGTATATAGTGCGATTTTCTGCGGATGTAGTGCGGATTTTTGCGGATGTAGTGCGGATTTTTGCGAATGTAGTGCAATATTCTGAGGAAGTAGTGCCGAGTAACATTTTTTAAGAAAAATATGCTGCGGAACATCAAAAATGTCATTTGGAACAAGAAAAATCTAATCCGACTAATGTTTTTTCTGACTTGACTAATGTTTTTTGTTAGCCGACTAATGTTTTTTCTGACTTAACTAATGTTTTTTGTGAGGGGGATGAGGTTACAGAGAAGGTTTATCTTTGAAATGTTCTGACGGATGAAAGAAAATGCGTCAAATTACCTGTATCACAGGCAATTATTCCTTCTTCGGTAATGAAATCTATTCTAACCTTGACGGATGAATGGATGATTTTGCCTTTGCCTAAGTAAATGCCTACGTGGGTGATAGCCCCAGACGCAATGTGTGAAAAGAAACACAGGTCGCCTCTGACCGCATCGGAAAGATTTCTGACCGCAAGCCCCTGATTTGCTTGTTGATGGGCGTCTCTCGGCAACCCAATGCCTGCAAATCTGTAACACAACTGGCTAAATCCCGAACAATCAATGCCGAATGTATTGCGACCGCCCCATAAATATGGAACATTGAGCATTTTTTGAGAAATATCGGCGGCAAATGCAATGTCCTGTGCCTGAACAATATCCCCGCCGTCAATATGAAAGGTAAAATGCCCAACGGAAAAGGTCTCATCAATGATTTTTGTGCCGAAAGACAGAGGAATTAAGGTTTTTTGCCCGTTGCGTGTGTCGGTTTGCTCAATGAAACTCAATAAATGCTTGGTTAAAAGTGATTTCTCTCGCTTGAATGATGACAAATCTTCGGCGGAAACAGACAGAAACTGCTTGTCGCTAATCCATCCGCAATAATCATCTTCAAAACTGCGTATGAGACATTTACCATTCTTCTCGTCATTGATTTGGAACGTTTCGCCGAACAATAACTGCGTGATTTGTTCCGATGTATTGTTCGCATCAGACCTCACGGGAATCGCCGCCAGATTGCAGAAGCCGTATTTCATAGTTAAATCTTCTTTGCTTCTATTGCCGCAATTATTCGCTCTATTACCCTGTCTTCGGTGTTGTTTTGCGGGTCGTATTTTACTTTTAGATTGTAGCCGAACAGTTTTCCGATGGTTTGATAAAATGTAGCACGGAAACTTCCACGTAAATCCTTCAGCAAATTATATGAATCACTGCCAGTTTCCCTATCAACAAGTTTGAGCAGAATCTTACCCTGCGACTTCGTGAGCCTTTCCAACTTGGAGCCGAAACGTTCCTTGATGTCTTTTTCTGCTTGCTTCATATATTTCTTTCGTTGCGAGTCGTTTTGAGCAGTAGCAAGCTTGGCGGAATAAGCATTGAGGAGCTTCCCCGCTTCTTTAGCGTAAGGATACGTCTTTTTTACGTTGTTTATAAGTTTTCGGTATGCCTTCAGTTCTTTTGCCGATAAAGGGCAAGCATAACCCTGTATGATTGTCGTAGGTAAAATCGTGTAAGGAATAGTATCGCCATCAAGAATTGTTGCCATAACTATTTGTTGCTTTTGTGCAGAAGCCGACATTACTACAATACAAAGCACAATAAATATTAATATCTTTCGCATAAATATCTTTATTGGTTAGATTAAAACAGCGTTGCAAAGGTAAGAATAAAATTTTATTAACTTTGCCGCTTCAAAACAACAAAGTATTATAACCAATCAATGAAACAATTTATTACAATAGGCTTGCTCGTAATTTCTAACGTCTTTATGACTTTCGCTTGGTACGGACATTTGCGTTTTAAGCAGATGGAGTGGTTCAATAACTTGCCTCTGATTTTGCTAATCCTGTTTAGTTGGGGCATTGCGCTGTTTGAATATTTGTTTCAAGTGCCTGCTAATCGCATCGGCTACCAAGAAAACGGCGGTCCTTTCAATCTATGGCAGCTAAAGGTGATTCAAGAGGTTATAAGTTTGCTTGTTTTTACCGGTTTCACGCTTTTGCTTTTCAAGAACGAGACTTTTCGCTGGAATCACGCCGTTGGTTTTGTGTTTATGGTCTTAGCCGTGTTCTTTATCTTCAAAAAATAAATCCAAACTTCCTTACAATAATTTTAAAGCAAGGATTGTTGTGCTTTAATATTGTTCCGCATCAGAAGGAAAGTCTTTTGTTTTAACATCATCAACGTAACGCCAGACAGCATTGCGTATCTCTTCCCCCAAACTTAAATAGCGTCTTAAAAAACGAGGAGAAAACTCTTCATTTATTCCTAACATATCGTGCAAAACAAGTACCTGTCCGTCAGTATGCCTTCCTGCACCAATACCAATAACAGGTATCGTAAGTTCATCGGCAACCTGTTTTGCAAGAGCAGCAGGTATTTTTTCCAAAACAATGGCAAAGCAGCCGGCATCTTCTAAGGCGTGAGCGTCTTCAAGTAATATTTTTGCCTCATCTGCTTCCGTTGCACGGACAACATAAGTGCCGAATTTGTTTATTGATTGCGGTGTTAAACCAAGATGTCCGCAGACAGGGATACCGGCAGACAGAATGCGGGTAACGGAATCCAAAATCTGTTTGCCTCCTTCCAATTTCACAGCATGAGCAGATGATTCTTTCATTATTCTTATTGCAGAATTGAGAGCCTCTTTGCTGTTGCCCTGATAAGACCCGAACGGGAGATCAACTAACACTAATGCCCGCTTAACTCCTCTTACAACCGAAGAAGCGTGATATATCATTTCGTTAAGCGTTATCGGCAGCGTGGTAGTATATCCTGCCATAACGTTTGCCGCAGAATCGCCGACCAATATAATATCTATACCTGCCGCATCAACTAATTTCGCCATAGAATAGTCATACGCAGTAATCATTGCAATCTTCTCGCCCCTTAAAGCCATTTCTCGCAGTCGCTGAACAGTGATTATGCGAGTCTCTTCCATATAATTTGACATAAAACAACGTTTAATAAGGGTACAAATGTACGATAATTCCTGCAAATCACCGAATTATTAATTTTTTACATACTTTTGCCGAAATTTTTTCACAATGAAAGAGGCG
The DNA here is from genome assembly GCA_031263015.1 of Bacteroidales bacterium. Lineage (GTDB taxonomy): Bacteria > Bacteroidota > Bacteroidia > Bacteroidales > P3 > JAISGN01. Next base: position 16,268 of record JAISGN010000001.1, on the reverse strand, counting down.
TCAAAAGGGCATTTATCAATATTCGCCGTCAATTTAATCTTCGGATTCAACACTCCAATCACCAAATCCGTGCTTTCGGAATTGCATATTCAGCCTTTGGCTTTAACATTCCTTCGTTTTGCAGGAGCGGCAGCTGCTTTCTGGATAGCGTCGTGCTTTATAAAAACAGCCAAAGCAACTAAAAAAGATATAGGTCTTTTCTTTATTGCATCAATACTTGGTATTGTTCTTAACCAAATGCTGTTTGTTGTCGGTCTTGCTTCAACTTCGCCGGTTGATGCCTCAATTATAGTTACCATAGTGCCTATTTTGACGATGATTATTGCTGCTTTCTATCTCAAAGAGCCCGTTACAACGAAAAAAGTCGCAGGAGTTTTGATTGGATTGGCTGGAGCATTGCTGTTAATACTGACTTCAAATCACTCGGGGGCTCAATCAGGAAGTTTAAAGGGCGATTTGCTGTGCATAGGCAGTTGTTTGGCGTATGCAACCTACCTTACGGTTTTCAGAGACCTGATTAAAAGAAATCACCCTGTTGTTTTAATGAAATGGATGATGCTTTTCGGAGCATTGATATCAACTCCTTTTTGTTACCAAAGCGTGATTGCCGTTGATATTCCTTCACTTACTACGGATGAAATACTGAAAGTCTGCTATGTTGTGCTGTTTGCGACCTTCGTTGCCTACCTTTTGATAGCCATAGGTCAAGCAAGGCTGCGTCCGACTACGCTTACAATGTACAATTACTTCCAACCGGTGGTAACAACGCTGATTTCGGTTTATTTAGGGCTTGATGTATTCGGTTGGCACAAAGCATTGGCGGCAGGACTGGTCTTTTTGGGCGTTTATGTCGTTACAAAGAGCAAATCAAGGCAACAAATAGAAGAGCAGAGAGCAGCTTTGCATAAATAAATCTTCGTCTGTGCGTCAGGCATCTACATTATATTTTTACCAAAGGCTGTTTGGAGAAAATGGAACAGCCTTTGGTTAAAATATTCCTTGATTTCATTTTAATAAAACAGCCTTTCGTTTTTGCCGAACAAGGTATATGCCCGAGCAAACGGCGTATGAGGCTGATGATGCTTTATAACCGAATGATGGATTGGCTGTTGTCGGGCGCGATAAACCATAAGAAAGCCTTGATGTCGGCGTATCCCATTTGTGAAAGCACATCAGAGTATTCGGAAATCTGATTGCGATAATCGGAAATGGCGTTTTGATTTGCGGAAAACTTGTAATCCAAAATTATAACCTCATTTTCTCCAATCATAATCCTGTCGGGACGCAAAGTTTGCGGCGTTTTGTTGTCGTCAAGCCTTAAAAGCGGCTGCTCAATCAGCACCTTATATTTTTTATCGAACCATTGATACGGCTCGCAATAAGACATCATTAAATCCAATGTTTGTTTTGCGGCGTCAATCGTTGCTTTGTCCGAATTATATTCCTGATATATTTTGTTCAAAGCGGCATTGATGTCGTTTTTCGTTCTTATGAGCGACATCAAACGATGGAAAATCAACCCTCTTTTCAAAGAAGAATCTTGCGATTGCTTGGTAAAATAACGTTTAGCCTCATTTGAGAGTGATAATCGGGCGTTTTGAAAATCCAGATTAAGAGGTCGGCTTAATGAAACATTGTTCGGCTGCCGTGAAGGCTGATATTCATCGCTTCCGAGCAGGAATCGTTCCAATTTTTCATTGTTTTCAGCCTTGAATTCAGCGTTATTGGTTATTGAATCATACAATAACGCCGCCACATTCTTATATGGTTTTTCTGCTTTGGCTTTTTCGGCTATTATTGACAAAGAATGCTGCGGTCTTGTCAGGGCTACGTAAAGCAGATTAAGGTTATCAACCTGTTGAAGCAGGCATTCGTGAGCGTATTCTTCATCGTAAAAAGTTTTTTCCAAAGATGCGAGTGTGGAAGCGAAGAGACGGATAGGGGATATGTCGTTTTTGTTTTCCAGAATCAGGTGTTCGCTCGGTTTATTCATCTTCCAATTGCAATAAGGTACTATTACAATGGGATATTCCAAGCCTTTCGCCTTATGAATTGAGGTTATCCTTAAACTATTGCTCTCTTCCTGTTGCGCAATCTTCTTATTACATAAATCATTCTCCCAATAGGCGAGAAAATTCCTTACATCCGAGCCGTTTTTGCTTACGTATTCCATAACGGCATCAAGAAATGAGGACACGAAAGCGGATTTGCGGTCGGTGTGAAGATGGTTCATTATGTCAATAACAAGTTCCGTGAGCGGCTTATCTTTCTTTAATCTCAGACAATGAAGGAAATCTTTGTCCAACCATTGTTCCAATGGTTCGTTTTGTTGATTTAACAGCCATGCAAGGGCGATTGTATTGGATGAATCTTCCAAATATTGCAACGAATGAATGATTGACATCACCGAAGCAGAGGAAGAATACGCAAAAGCCTCATCGGAAGATGGGCAATAGTCTCTTTGCGGCGTTGAAACCTCTTGAAGATATTGTGCAATCTTGCTTATGTTGTCGTTATTTCTCACAAGAACGGCAATATCGCTTACTTTATAACCGCAATCCAAATAATAATCAATCTCATCCTTTATAAAAGCGAGCATATTGGCGTCTTTATTTTCTTTTGGCGGCGTTTTGATAAACGCAACCCTCACTTGCCCGTTGTTTTTGTTTGATTTCTGTTCCAGATTTTGAGCGATTGACGGAATTATTTGCCCATACGCCGCAGCAAAAAGTTGATTGTTGAACCGCACTATGTTGTTATCCGTTCTCCAGTTCTGATTTAGATGAATTATTCTTTGATAATACGGGATTGAAACTTGATTCGGTGAAGATATAAGGCTGTTTAAAATTTCCCAATCGCTTTCTCGCCATCGGTAAATCGCCTGTTTGACATCACCAAATAAGAAACAATCGTTACCGTTTGCTAAACATTCCCGAACAAGCAGGCTAAAATTCTGCCAATCGGTCAAAGACGTGTCCTGAAACTCGTCAATCATAATATGTTTTATGATGGCGCCGGTTTTTTCGTAAATAAAACTTATGTCATCGTTGCCTTCAATCATACGACTCAGCAAAGCGGATGTATCATTCAGCACAAAAACATTATCATCTCTCAAAAGTTCGGCACGTTCTGCGGAAATATTGTTCAAAAGCCCTATTTCATAAATACGAGACAGGATACAGCGGCAACTAAGGTAGGCTTTGAAATCCGATTCAAAGGCTTTATTGACCTCAAAGTAGATAGGCATAAGTTTTTCCCTGATTATATCTTCCTTATATGAGCCTATATCTTCCTTATTCAGCCATTTGCTTATATCGTTATCTGCTTCTGCGATGCTTAAATCATCTTTTGTCCTCACATTATAAGATGCCAGTCTGGCGAACTTTGAATATATTCCTCTGCTTTTTTGTTTGAAATCATCGCAACCAAGCCCTGCCTCTTTGGAACGAGACAATAATTCTTTGCCATAGCCTTTTATTTTGCCGACAAAGGCATTTGTTTGATTTTTAAGTTGCTTTATGCTCTGCAAAAGGCTGTCTAATTGAAGCGAATCGCTGTTTATGTTATCTCTAACGATGCTTTGCCGCAACGTATTTGAGGCAAAATCTGTCAGGACCTTCTCATAATTCCATCGTTCGCTCTTTTCAATTCTTTCTTGTGCGAAATCATTAAGCCAAGACCTTAATTGAGGATTTTTATCCGCTGCTTCAATAATATTTTTCACTGCCTGACGGGTATAATCCTTGTCTTCAAGCAGCAGATTGAAAGAACTGCCGACACCAATCTCCTTTGTAAGATTGCGAAGTATGCGTTGGAAAAAACTATCTATCGTTTCAACATAAAAATTTGAGTAATCGTGAAGAATATTGTTAAGAGCGGTCGGAGCATTGGCTTGTATCGTTTCGGCATTTAGCCCTTTGGATACAAGGCTTTCAATGTATGGCTGAGCCGAAACGGCGTTTTGAGTTATGCTTGCCAAGACATTGATGATGCGTTGCTTCATTTCCAATGTCGCTTTGTTGGTAAAAGTAACGCAAAGTATGTTTTTGTATGCCTTAGGCTTGCGAATAATTTGCCAAAGGTATTCCGTAACTAACGAAAACGTCTTTCCGCTGCCGGCAGATGCCGCATAAATTATTGTATTTGCCACATCAAAAACAATAGATGAAGGATTGATTACGTATTTCTTTGCCTAATCACCTCATACATAAGTATCCCGGCGGCAACACTTACGTTTAGCGAACCGATATCTCCTTTTATCGGAATGGATACCCGTTTTTTTGTAAGTCTTATCAACTCCCGTTCTATTCCTTTGTCTTCCGAACCGAGTATGATAGCCAAAGATTGCGTGCAATCAATGCTTGTGTAACTTTCTGTCGCCTTTTCATCCGCACAAATTGTCATTATATTTTCCTGATGTAAGGTATGGATGAGAGTTTTTAGATTATCGACGCGCACAATAGGCACTTTTAACAATCCGCCTGCCGAAGTCTTTATAGCATCAGAGCCAATGGCTGCCGCACCTTGCGAAGGCACGATAACAAAATCAACACCTGCCGCAACAGCCGTTCGTGTTATTGCTCCGAAATTGCGAACATCGGTAATCTTATCAAGAACTAATATCAATGCGGGCTCGTTTCGTTCTGATAATTTGCCCAATGCATCATTTAAATCGGTGTATGAAATGGTTGAAACGAGAGCAATAACGCCTTGATGGTTGTTTGGGGTGATTCTGTCCAACCTTTCAATAGGCACAAACTGGATTCTAATACCATTTTCTTTGAGTTTGATTTTTAATTCCTGCATAAGGAAACCATTTGAATAAGATTGCATTAGCACCTTGTCAAGATTAATTCCGCTATCTATTGCTTCCATTATCGGTCTTATGCCGTAAATGATGTTGTCGTCCCTCATAATTACTTTATAGTTCTGTTTTATAATGCAAAGATAGTATTTTTCTTGATATAAAGCAGGTCTTATGCCCATATTTTGAGGTTATGAGGCGGCAATATCTCCTTTGCTGAAAATGAAAGACTGTTCCATTAAAATGAAATCAAGGAATATTTTAACCAAAGGCTGTTTCATTTTCACCAAACAGCCTTTCAATAAAACATAAAGTCAGTGCGACACGCACAAAGGTCGTTTTGGAAAAATGATGATTGATTTAAGGATTATGAAACACGATAATATGCTGTCTGTTACCTCTTTCGTTGCGGCGTAACAGGCTCTTGCAGCGTTATTGTAGTGGTTTGCGAAGATACTATCTTAAATTCTTTGGTTATTGTTTGCAAAGTGTGTGTGGATTTGCGAGGACGGAGGATTGCAACATACTCTCCCGGCAGCAAACTAATGGTCTCTGTCGGCAAATCGGCATCCAATTCACAGATAAGCCTCATTTGTCCGCCTTCTTTAACGAATAATGACCCTAACATATTGCTTGGTTTGTTTATTTGTACGTTGCCTGTCTGCGGAATCTCAATTGTGGTTGTTGCGCTTTGACTTATCTCTATGCTGTCAAGGTGTAATAAAGGTATTGTAAGCACATCTATGTCATAAATGCCTACAATATATTTTACAGGCTTGTTCATCGGCTGCACATTGACCGTTTCATTGCCTTTATGCTTGCGAATGATGACGGGAAAGGTCTTTGCGGAAGATTTATCCTTTGTTACGAATTTCACGATTAATGTTCCCTGAGGCACTTGTAAGGGTATGATTGTGTGTTTTGCAGGTAAGAGTTTTATGTTTTCAAGTTTTACGTTGGGGATAGTATGCACCACCAAATCATAATCAACCAACGGGTCAAGGATAAGGGTATCCGACAAGCCCTTTTCATTAAAGGTGTGCATATAATTGTACTTCGGCTGCCCGCTTTGGTGGTCGTAAAACGTTATAGGCACATTTGTCTCATTTGCTTCCATATAAGCGTCCAACAAATTGACCTGACAGGTTGTTTTATCCAAGAGACGGGAAATTATTTCGTACAAATCTTTGGTGTATTCTATCTCATTATCCGGCTCAAAGTAATGACCGATACATTCTAATTGCGTTCGCAAAGAAGCACCTAAGCTTATGATGAAAGGAGTTATGATTTTGCCGTTTTTTTGTAAAGTTTGAGATACTTCACAGGGGTTTTCGTTGCAGTCATCCAAGCCATCGGTAATCAGAATCACTATGTTGCGGCAATTATCGCAATCGGGAAAATCTTCTTCCGCCCTTCCGAGAGAGTATGCCAAAGGAGTGCTGCCTTTGGGTAGCATTGCCTTCAATTTAGATTTGAATACCTCAAAATTATTCTTTGCAAAAGGAACGTCAAGGAAAGAGTCGGAGCATGTTTCTTTGTTTTCATTTTCATTAGAGCCGAAGGTGCGCAACGCTAACTCCACATCCTCGCGGTTTTTCAGGCTATCGGCAATATTAGATAAGAGAGTTTGAGTTATTTTTATCTTTGTATCGCTCTGCCATTTGAACTTCATACTTTGTGAGCAATCAACGATGAAAAGAATCTTCGTTTTCTGCCACGTATTGCTTTTTGTAATCTTAACACCCTGCGGTTGAGCGACTGCAAACAAAGATGTTAGACATGCAAAAGCAATTATAAGTATTCGTTTCATAGCATTTTAAAAATCACCTAAGGTTTCCTTGATTTGAGACAAGGCTTGCTCAGCCTGTTCGTTGTTTGGAGGAGTACCATGCCAACAATTCTTGCCACACATGAAATCAACACCAAATCCCATCTGCGTATTGGCAAGCACAACAATAGGTTTGCCGTTATTAGACAGGCTTTGGGCTTTATGCAAGCAATCAACAACCGATTGCATATTGTTTCCTTCGCATTCAAGTACTATCCAATTAAAAGCAATGAACTTATTATGCAAATCTTTTAAAGAACAAACCTCATCATTCGTTCCGTCTATCTGCACCTTATTATAATCTACGATAGCAATAAGATTATCCACATTTTTAGAACCTGCAAACATAATTGCCTCCCAAAGTTGCCCTTCCTGCAATTCGCCATCCCCGTGAAGAGTATAAACTAAGCACGAATCGTTATTAAGTTTCTTTGCCAAAGATGCCCCAATGCCTACCGACATACCTTGTCCCAACGAGCCAGAAGCAACTCTTATTCCTTCCAAATGATGTGAGCAACTCGGATGTCCCTGCAAACGGCTTCCCAAACATCTGAATGTGGCAAGTTCTTCAACGGGAAAATAGCCACGACGAGCCAACACACTATAAAAAGCAGGAGTTATATGACCGATAGAAAGGAAAAACATATCTTCATTGCTGCCTTGACGAGTGAAATCCTTAGGAGAGTTTTTCATTATCTCAAAATAAAGAGCCACCATAATCTCTGTTGAACTCATTGAGCCGCCAGGATGTCCCGATTGAGCCTTATTGGTCATTCTTATAATATCTCGTCTTACTTGTGAGGCTATTGATTCTAATTGTTTTACGTCTGCCATAAATATTATGCTGTTTGTGAATTTTAATATGCAAAGATACGCAAATATATTCTGATTTTATAATTTTGAAACAAAGTAATAATAATACCATTCGGCAAATAATAAAAAGGCTACTTTCATTTAACGAAAGCAGCCTTTGGTTATGTGCAATATTGTCTCTATCTTCTGCGTCTTTTGCCGCTTTTCTTTCTCTTATCCTTGTTGAAATTCAATTTAAAAACTCCTTCAAGGAAGAAATATCTACCTTTGTCAGGGGCATATCCTACTTTGTTCAATGAAATGCCTAATCTCATTGTCGGATGAAAGCCCGTCTCGCTATAAACCGTCCATTTGCCATCACTACTCCAATGAGTAAAATAACAAAACTCTATTATAGCACACAATGGATTCATATTAAGTCCATTTAATCCGCTTGAATGAGCAAACATTATGCTTTGTTGCAAACCTGCTCCTATATAACCTCGTCCGACTTTGAATAAACCAACAACAGGTATTGTTACGGAATGAGCAAGTAGAAATCCTTCAATTGAAGGATTGATACCCAACTGATATCTTACATCTCCGGATACCTTAAACCAATCATTAATATCGTATGACAGATATCCGCCGGCACTTACATTACCAAAAAACGGTAGAGATTCTTCTCCGCCTTTATAAAGAGAGGCAGAAACGTTAATAATTAGTCCTATCTGCAAAGTTTTTGCATCAAATTCGTAAAATTCCTGTGCTTTTGTGCTATGGTTTAAAAGCAACAGTAAAGCAGAAATACAAAATAGTTTTTTAATCATAAGTAAGTAATTTTTTATTATTGTTAATGTTGTTACTTTTTCTCGTTTAATCATTACGATATTACTCTAAACTCAATTCACCGAAAGTAATATGCTTTCCTTTCAAAGAATTGATTTGAATAGTCTTCGCATCGGAACGAAAACTCATAGCAGGCGAAAACATTAATCCCAATTCCTTATAAGGAACCAAGCCCGTCAGAGTAGTTTGTCCCATTTCATTTATCTTAATCATATTTGCAACAATCTGACTTCCTGTTCTGGTGGGACTACTCTCCAAAAGAATCACATTAGACAGGTCATCGTAATTTCTATCCGCATTATAAATAGCATAAACGTTGTTCTTATAACCGAAAAACAATATTCCCTCATAACGACCGTAATCAATATCGCAGAAAGCAGAAGAATGCACGGCACGCGAAATCATTTTAGTGTAAAGAGTGTCTGTTTGAGGATTATGACACAGGATATAAAAATTGCGTCCGTTGAAAAAATGACGCTCTTGGCTTGCAGTATTTAAAATTTCCATTTCATAATCATCACAAACCAAACTAACAATATTGCCGTTGTCCGATTTAATAATTTTTTTTACTGTCCAGAAAGTTTTTCCTTTGCTCTGGGCATAATTAAATGATGAAAAAGATTTGGAGGTCTTGCTTTCAAGATTATATTCTATTGATGCATACCTCTTTCTGTGGCTAAAAGCAATATAAAGTCTGTTGGTATCAATCTCAAATATGTTTGCCTGCAACGAAGGATAAGTTTCAGGGAGATTAATCTCCGTTATATCGTTTGGAGATATGATAGAAAGCAAACAAGGTGCCTCTCCAAGTTCATAATCGTAGTACATCTTGCTGTCTTCCGTTGTTTCATCATCCGTTTTCTTTGAAATCATATACACCTTACCGCAATCCGATGCAAGCACATCAAGAGGCGTTATCTTGAAATCCTGTTTGCTTGAATACTTTGTTTGCCATTGTTCCTGCATTTCGGCGTTATAATAAAATAAAGTAAGGGTCATCAGGTCGTATTTCTTGTCTGTGGAGGTCAAAAGAGCCACATAATTATTGCCTGTCTGAGAAGGCATAAATAAAACCTTTTGTTTATGTTTCTTTTTCAAATCTACTCTAAATAAAATAGTATCCTGTTGTTCTTTGAAGGTCGTTTTGTCAATCTTTTTCATTCTAAACTCAAACGAATCGTCCGATTTGTTCTTCACTTCATAGAGAATACATAATTCATTCTTCAAAGTCATCGCCTTAACCAAAGAAAGATAAGGCAGTTTTATGTAATCATCGCTTTCGGACAGCACCTTGCCGTTTTGCACCCTCATAAATCCGATACGATTGAGCCTTCTCATCATACCTTCGTCGGTATAATAACCGTAAGAGTAATAATCAGTCCCCTCAATCGTCCCTATGTAATCATAACGAGCCGTTTTGTCGGGTGCTTTGTAGTCTTCACCCCATTTAACCAAATCACTGTTGATTTCTAACTCCTGTCCGTGAATATGCATCCCTATCGTGCAGAATGCAAATAGCATTAAAAAGTATTTCTTATTCATTAAATATTGTTTTTAAGGGCAAATATCTTACTAATTTGCCGAATTAAGTTTGCAAATATACATCTTATTCTTATATAATCAAGTATCCCAGTAATGTTTTTTGATATAATAATGCCGAAACCTTTCTTTAATCAACTGCAATAAAGAGTGATTACTAACAAATTATACAAAAAAATCAAGATGTCAAATTTCGCAAAAATGAAGTTTTGTATAAGTCGGTTGATGCCTTGCATCGCTCTCCTCAAACGCCGTTTCGTAAAAATAAAACGCCGTTAAAAAAAAATAAAACGGCGTTTGAGAAAATTTAAACGCCGTTTCATTTTGATTAAATCAAAAAAGAGCGGTACAAATCAATGACCGCTCTCGCTAAAAAGTTATTTTATAGAAATTATTTGCTTCTTTGTTCTTCTATTGCCGCCTGTGCTGCCGACAAACGTGCGATAGGAATGCGGAAAGGTGAGCATGAAACGTAATTCATGCCTGTTTTATAGAAGAATTTCACTGATTCGGGGTCGCCGCCATGCTCTCCGCAAACGCCAACCTTTAAGTTTCTCTTCTTAGAACGCCCTTTCGTTACGCCCATTTCAACCAATTTGCCCACACCTTCAACATCTATTGTCTGGAAAGGGTCGTTTTTGATGATATGAGCATCTTTGTAGTTCGTTATAATGGCATTTACATCGTCGCGAGAGAAGCCGAAAGTCATCTGAGTAAGGTCGTTGGTTCCGAAAGAGAAGAAATCGGCAACGCTTGCAATCTCATCAGCAACTATTGTGGCTCTTGGAACCTCTATCATCGTGCCGTAAGTGTATTCAATCTTCATTCCGAATTTTGCTTCCGCAGCAGTGTGAATTCTATCGCAGATTTCCTTTTGATGCTTTAACTCTTTTACCGTAATGGTTAGAGGTATCATTATTTCCAAATGAGGTTTTTTGCCTGCTTTTATCAGATTTGCTGCTGCTTCAAACAAGGCTTCAAACTGAATTTCGCTGATTTCAGGATAAAGAATGCCCAATCTAACGCCGCGCAAGCCCATCATAGGATTAACTTCCTCTATTTCCTCGGCACGCTTCTTCACATCCTCTACACTAATATCAAGTTGTGCGGCAGCAGCCTTAATGTCCTCTTCCTTCTTAGGCATAAATTCATGCAATGGAGGGTCAATTAAGCGGAATGTAACAGGCTTTCCGTCCATCACATCCATTGTTGCCTGTACGGATTTAGTGATATAAGGTTTTAATTCGTTCAAATATTTGCGTCTTGCTGCATCATCATCCTTAGAAAGTATCATATTGCGCAATATTCTCAAAGGTTCTTCCGAATTTTCGCCGTAAAACATATGTTCAATGCGGAAAAGACCGATGCCTTCCGCACCAAAATCCAACGCTTGTTTGGCATCCTCAGGAGTATCTGCGTTTGTCCTTACGCCCATCTTGCGATATTTCTCAACCAAAGCCATAAACGTGCTGTATAAAGGGCTTCCGCTTGTTTCTTTTGTCTTAACGGCTCCCACATAGACCAATCCTTTTGTTCCGTTAAGGCTAAACATATCGCCTTCCTTGTATGTCTGCCCGTCAATGGTTATTGAATTTTCACCTACGTGCAATGCTTCGCATCCGACAATACAACATTTTCCCCATCCGCGAGCTACCAATGCTGCATGTGAAGTCATACCGCCGCGAGCTGTAAGAATACCTACCGCTGTACGCATTCCGTCAACATCTTCGGGGTTTGTCTCCTCACGAACCAAGATACAATCTATCTTTTGTTTGTTCAGTTCCATCGCTTTCTCAACACTAAGTGCCAAAACGCCGACTGCACCTCCCGGACCGGCAGGTAATCCTTTTGCAACAACCTTATGCTTTGCTTCATCTTCGGAATCAAGAATCGGATGCAGGAATTCTTCCAACTGTTCGCCCGTAACTCGCATTACAACTACACTTTCATCAATCATTCCTTCGTTTAACATATCCAAAGCCATCGTTACAGCCGCTACACCCGTGCGTTTGCCGACTCTGCATTGAAGCATATAAAGTTTTCCTTCCTGTATGGTGAATTCCACATCAAGCATATCTTTGAAACTATGCTCCAACTTTGCTCTTATGTCGTTTAACTCATCGTATATCGCAGGCATCTGTTCGTGTAATGAAGCAAGATGCTTGTTTTGGTCGTTTTTAGTGTCGTCATTCAAAGGATTAGGGGTGCGAATACCTGCAACAACATCTTCTCCCTGTGCATTAACAAGCCATTCTCCGTAAAAGAGATTTTCTCCCGTTGCAGGATTTCTTGTAAAAGCCACACCGGTAGCAGAATTATTGCCCATATTTCCAAAGACCATTGCTTGGACATTTACAGCCGTTCCCCAATCTTCAGGGATGCCTTCTATGTTACGATAAGATACGGCTTTCTTTCCGTTCCATGACTTAAAGACAGCCTTAATGCCGCCTTCTAACTGAGCAGTAGCGTCATCAGGAAATTCCTTTCCTAAAACTTCTTTCACTTTTGCCTTAAATTCTTCCGCAAGAGATTTCAAATCATCGGAAGTTAGGTCGGTATCAGATTTATAATTGCGTTGCTTCTTGTAAGAATCCAACATATCATCCAAAGTTTTGCGAATACCTTTGCCATCTTTCGGTTCTATGCCTTCTGCTTTCTCCATAACAACATCCGCATACATCATAATCAAACGGCGGTAAGAATCATAAACAAAACGCGGATTATTAGTTTTTTTAATCAAACCTTCAATCGTCTTACTTGATAAACCTACATTGAGAACGGTATCCATCATTCCCGGCATTGACTTTCTGGCTCCCGAACGACAAGATACGAGCAACGGATTTTGAGCATCGCCGTATTTCATACCCATTTCGGATTCCATTTTCTTGATTCCGTCCCATACTTCGTTCATTAAACCTTCCGGAAGTTTCTCTCCATTTGCATAATAGTCGGTACAGCATTCCGTAGTTATCGTTAAACCGGCAGGAACGGGCAATCCCAAAAGACACATCTCAGCTAAATTAGCACCTTTGCCGCCGAGTAAGTTTTTCATATCGGCTTTACCTTCGGCAGTCTTGCCTCCGAAAGTATAGACATATTTTTTTGCACTCATAATGAAATATATTATTGTTATAAATTAAAAATTCGTTGATATCTTTGCCGAAAGGGCGTGCAAAAATACGAAAAAAAAGTTGATTAGAATTAAATCCTGGTTTCCAAATCCTTCGTTACGGACTTCAGATACTCTGCATTCGGAATGAAGTTATTATTGTATGAAGCCACAAGGTCAATTCCGCTCTCATCAAAATAACGTTGCATCACCTTAATATTTTGAGGCGCCCAGCCGTAAGAGCCGAACAATATTCCTTTTTTCCCCTTTACTATCAATCCTTGAATGTATGTGAGCATTGAAGCCACAGAAGGCATAATGTTTTTGTTCAAAGTAGGGGAGCCAACGCAGATATACTCGGCATCAAGGCAATCAGTAATTACGTCAGAGTGGTGATTAGACTTCAAATCAAAGAATTTATAATCATAGCCCTTGCTTTCAAAGGCATCTCTTATCGCATAAGCAATTTTTTCCGTTGATCCGTACATAGAATCATAAACAATAACAGCCTTTTTACTTGATTTTGCATGCGACCAATCATTATAAGCGGCAAATATTTTATCAATATGCGACCGCCATATCAAGCCATGCGAAGGGGCAATCATCTTTATATCTAATTTTGACGCCGCTTCCAACGCCGCAACCACCTGATTAGAATAAGGCATCACAATGTTGGCATAATATTTTTTTGCTTCCCAGAGTATAAGGTCAAGAGGCAATTCGTCATCGTAGTATTCCGCCGAAGCATAATGCTGTCCGAACGCATCGTTGGAAAACAATATTTTATCCTCAGGGCAATACGTAACCATATTATCAGGCCAATGAACCATCGGAGTCATAAGAAAACTTAATGTTCGCTTACCTAACGATACGCTGTCGCCGCTTTGTACCACCCGAACGTTCCATTTGCTTGTATCATAGTGCAATTTATGCTCCTTTTCGCCCGATTGGCTCGTCAGAACCACCGCATTAGGGCAACGTTTCATTATTTCGGGCATCGCACCCGAATGATCCATCTCCACATGGTTGGAAACAACGTAATCAATCTTGTCAAGAGGCACGATTAACGATATTCTGTCAATGAATTCCTTCGTAAAAGGGGCTTTAACAGTATCTATGAGTGCGATTTTATCATCTATTATCAGGTAGGAATTATAACTTGAGCCGCGCTGAGTAAGATACCCGTGAAAATTTCGCACATTCCAGTCGGATACTCCGACACTATAAATATTTTTTACTATCTCTGTAACTTTCATTTGTCTTATTTTGTGTTAATGATATGCTTTTTAAAAGATTGCAAAATTAGTTATAATTTATCAAATTAAAGAAGAAAAAAGACCGAAACGACATTCCGGTCTTTTATATCTTTAATTTACGAAAACATATTCTTCATTTTGTTAAAGAAACTCTTGTCTTTGGCTGACGGATTGGGCTTAAAATTAGGCGAAACCTGCAACTGCTCCAATATTTTCTTCTCTTCCTTCGTATAAGACTTCGGAATCCAGACATCAACCCTGACTAACAAATCTCCTTTTCCGTATCCATTCACATCAGGTAAGCCTTTGCCTTTAAGCCTATAAACTTTGCCGCTGGTCATACCTTGTTCCACCTTAAATTTCACTTTTCCCGACAGCGTAGGAACTTCAATGGTCGTACCCAATATTGCTTCCGACACCGTAATATAGGCTTGCATACAAAGATTGTTTCCATCGCGTTCAAATGTTTCGTGAGGTGCTTCCTCTATATAGACCAATAAATCGCCGTTTATGCCGTTTCTCGCTCCCGCATTCCCCTTTCCTTCAAATGAAATCTGCATTCCGTCCGATACTCCTGCGGGTATGTTGATTGTAATCACCTCTTCCTTCTTCACAATGCCGTCTCCGTGGCACGAAACGCACTTCTCCTTTATTATTTTGCCCTCTCCGCCGCACGAAGGACAAACAGCCTGAGTCTGCATGTTGCCAAGAATCGTGCGTTGCACCTGAGTAACGACACCGGAGCCGCCACACTGAGTGCAGGTTGTGCTTTGAGAGCCGGGTTTCGCCCCCGTACCGCCACAGGTCTCGCATTTGACGAACTTATTGACCTTTATCTTTTTCTCAACGCCCTTTTCAATCTCCTCTAACGTCAAACGCATCTTCACACGTAAAGAACTGCCCTTATTAACCCTTCTTCCGCCGGAACGGGAACGCGATCCGAAGCCCGAAAAGCCCCCAAAACCGCCTCCTCCTCCGAATATATCGCCGAACATGCTGAATATATCGTCCATATTCATACTTGCACCGCCGCCGAATCCGCTTTGACTATCCACACCTGCGTGTCCGAACTGGTCATACCTCGCTTTCTTGTCGGCATTGCTCAATATCTCGTATGCTTCGGCTGCTTCCTTAAATTTTTCTTCGGCTTCCTTGTCGCCGGGGTTCTTATCGGGGTGATATTTCAAAGCAAGCTTGCGATAAGCCTTCTTTAGCTCATCCGCTGTTGCCGTTTTGCTCACACCAAGCACTTCATAATAGTCTCTTTTCGTCGCCATATTTCCTCCTTATCAATTATACTGCCACCACAACCTTGGAATATCTTATCACTTTGTCGTAAAGATAGTATCCTTTGGCTATTTCATCAATCACAATGCCCTTTTGCTTTTTGTCTGTTGCGGGAAACTGCGTTACAGCCTCGTGAATATTCTCGTCGAACTTCTTTCCCACAGCCTCAATCGGCTTTAGACCGCGTTGAGTTAAGACATTGATGAATTTATTGTAAATAAGAGTAAATCCTTCTTTGGTTTGGGCATTGATATCTTCCCGTTTGGTTAAATCGTTTAAGGCTCTTTCGTAATCATCAACGACATCTAACAGGTCTTTTATCACGCTTTCGGACGCTGATTGTATCAAATCAAGCCGTTCTTTGACGGTTCGTTTTCTGAAATTCTCAAAATCCGAATACAGACGCAAATACTTGTCATTCAATTCGGCGTATCTGTCTTCCGAACTTTCGTTTTGCGGTTCTTGTTCTTCGTTTTGCTGTTCGTTTTCAGCCTTTTGTTCTTCTGTATTTTGATTTTGATTGATTGTTTCTTCCGTTTCTTCTTCCTTTTTCCTGTTATTCATATCCTTATTGTTTGTTTGAGCAATTTTATGCCAGACTTCGCAAGCAAATATCGTTCCTTTGCGGTTGCGAACTGCCATTATGTCATAATCATCCCTCTCTTGGCAGAATTTTAAGCCCCTTTAAAATTACAGATTCCTTGCAAGACCCCCCGCAAATGAACTTTACAATTTTTTGTATAAGTTTCCAAAATCGTCATCGCAAATTCCAAAAACGCCATACGAAGCCCGTAGAGCCACGAA
>JAISGN010000019.1 GCA_031263015.1 Bacteroidales bacterium | reverse complement strand
TCGGACTAATGCAAAAAGAACTTGAAAAAGCAGGAATTGAAGCAGAAAATGCCGAGTTGCAGCGAATACCCAATACTTACGTTGCCGTAGAACTTGAAGATGCCAAGAAAGTTATGCGAATGATAAATCTGTTGGAAGATGATGACGATGTGCAGGCAGTTTATCATAATATGGAAATGAGCGACGAACTTTTGGATGAATAAACTCTATCTTGTGCCTACACCGATAGGCAATCTTGAAGATATAACATTAAGAGCGATACGCATATTAAAAGAAGCGGATTTGATTTTAGCGGAAGACACCCGCACATCAAAGCCGCTTTTGAATTATTATGACATAAAAACCCCTTTATTGGCTCATCACCAGTTCAACGAACACCAAACACTGGATAATATCATCAATCGCTTGCAATCAGGCAGCACAATAGCACTCATAACCGACGCAGGAACACCGTCAATCTCTGATCCGGGATTTTTATTGACCAGAGCATGCATCAGCAATGGTATTTCCGTAGAATGTTTGCCGGGAGCAACGGCTTTTGTGCCTGCTTTGGTGGATTCGGGCTTCCCTTGCGACAGATTCGTCTTTGAAGGATTTTTGCCACACAAGAAAGGAAGGCAATCACGCCTTGAATCGCTGAAAGACGAGAAGAGAACAATCGTCTTTTATGAATCTCCCCACCGATTATTGAAAACATTAACCGATTTGAATGCAACTTTCGGCGGCGACAGACAATGTTGTATTTGTCGCGAACTCTCAAAGCATTTTGAGGAAGTAAAAAGAGACAGCATCAATAACCTGATACAATATTATAGTCAGCGGAATATAAAAGGCGAAATAGTCATTGTGCTTTCTGCCGATTAGAATAAATTTCATATTTTTGCACCTTAAATTTTCAAACACTAATATTAAAATAACAATGATACAAAGAATTCAAACACTCTGGCTTATTGCCGTTCTGGTTATAGCTGTCGCTACTTTCTTTTTTCCTTTGGCTTATCTGGATATAGACATTAAGGGAATGTCTGCTAAGTATGAATATAGCATTTACCCAATGGCGAAGGATACTATCTTTCATCCTGCATGGGTTCTCATCATTCTGCAATCTGTTTTGTTCATTGCTACCCTTATAACAATATTTCTGTACAAGAATAGGATGTTACAGATAAAGATTCTGGCGTTTCTGTTATTGGTATGCGTGGTTTATACGGGTTATATCTTCCTTTTCGTCATTGATAATGCGGCAAAAGATATTCCTGTCGGCTTATTTAAGACCGGAGATGCGTATGGAATAGGTTCTTACTTCTCTTTCGCACAAATAGTGCTTATTTACCTGGCTCAAAAGGCTATTAAAAAAGATGAAATCCTTGTAAGGTCGTCAGACAGGTTGAGATAAATTTCTGCTTGACAGACAATATTCTAACAAAAGGCTGTTTCGTTAAAATGAAGCAGCCTTTGGTAAAATTCAAACAGCCTCTTAATAAAAAATAATGTCAGTCCGACACGGACAAACAGCCCCTTAATAAAATATAGTGTCAGTCCGACACGCACAAACGTTATATGGTGAAACGGATGCAAGATATACACGCTTTTTTGCAATAAAAACAAAGTATAATCGGTACGATAAGGAGTTTTTTGTACCTTTGCATTGAAATTAATCAAAGATGCAAAAATTAAAATCAATATTTATAAAAGATTTAACGCCGATTGAACATTGGGATTTGCTCATTTTGTGTTTTGCAATCGGCGGAATGCTATATTCAAGTTTCGTATTCAGTATATCTTTGTCGCTTTTGGGAATAAGAGCCTTCTTTTCAGGTGATTTTAAGAGCAAAATACAGAAATTTAAAGACAATAAATTTATAGTTTTAGCCTTATTGTCGCTGTTTTTTCTGCATATATTGGGTTTATGCTGGACAACAGATTTGTCGGAGGGGATAAAAGAAATCAATCATAAGCTTCCGCTGCTCATTATTCCCCTTGCGATATTGTTTATCAGCCCAATGAAAAAATCAATGTTGAGAAGACTGATATTGATTTACATTCTGCTTTTATTGATAGGCTCTTTGATAGCGATGTTTCACTATATTATTGACCCCAATGCTGATGAGCGCCGCCTTATTTACGGATTGAATACCATTTCTTTTGGCATCAACATAGCTTTTGCTGTTTCTCTGATATTGATTTATGCTTATAAGAATTACAATAACCCTAATCGCAGCAGTAAAATCAAGATTGTTTCCCTGATTCTGACATCTGTGTGGTTTGTTATCTTTCTTTGTATTATTAAAGCAATGACCGGATTGGTTATATTGTTCATTCTGGCTGTTTATTTATCAATAAAAATGTTCGCAAAAGGCAAAAGCAAGGTTAATTACAGCATTGCCGTTCTTTTATTGATGGGTTTGGTGATTTGTATCTTTGCCGTAAGAACATATTATAAGGAATACTTCACACCAAAGCCGTTTTCACAATCATTAAAGACCACAACCGCTTTGGGAAATCAATATACGCATCTTGATGACGGCTTTATTGAAAACGGATACTACGTAAATCAATATGTATGTGAGACCGAAATGACGGATGCCTTTGAAAAGAGGACAGGAATTAAGGTTTCCCCGATTTGCGATACCAATCCGAATGTGGTTTGTGCCGAAAGAGTTAAGCGTTATCTGAATTCTATGGGACTAACCAAAGATGCGGCAGGCGTAAATGCTCTTAGCAAAAAAGATATTGACAACATAAAAAACGGATACGAAAATATAGTTTATACCAAACGCCTTAGTATCAAGCCGAGAATATACAAGACGTTTTTTGAATTAGAGCGTTATTTCGGCGAAGGCAAGTTTGATAACGGCTCAATCTCACAACGGATAGAATTATCACTGAATGCCATTGATATTATAAGCAATAATCTGCTCATAGGGGCGGGTACGGGCGATAATATAAAACAAATGGACGATGCTGTGCGGAAAAGAAATGATAAGGCAAGCTTTGACAATATAGATCCGCACAACTATTATCTTTATATAATGGTTCAATTCGGCATTCTGGGCTTATTGATATTGATTTTCTTCTTAATATATCCCGCAACCAAGGCAAAAATATGGGCAAATCCCGTTTGGCAAACTCTTTTCATAATTATTGTTGCAGCAATGTTTGTAGAGAGTACATTAAACAGGGTTTCAATGGTAGCCTTCTTTTGTTTGACTTATACAATACTGCTTTTTAATAAGCCCATATCAGATATTGAATCAATGAATAGATGAGATACGAGTTTTTTATAGCCAAACGCTTTATTAAAACCAAGCAAAGCAAATTCTCAACGCCTATTATATCGGTGGCAATTGCCAGTATAGCTTTAGGAATTGCCGTTATGCTGTTATCGGTATTTGTTTTGACGGGTTTCAAACAAGGGATAAGAGAAAAGATTGCAGGCTTTGGTTCTCATATTCAAGTCTTGCCGTACAATGTAAGCAATGAATATTTGACCGAACCTATGACTTTAAGTCCCGAAGAGAGGCAACGCTTAGCGCAAATCGGCAATATAAAGAGAATAACTCCCTTTATAAATAAGGGAGGTGCAATAAAAACCCCGTCAGACTTCTTAGGCGTTGTGCTAAAAGGTATCAATAGTGAATACGATACGGCGTTTTTTCATTCTAATTTAAAGCAAGGACGAGTTATTAACACGTCTAATCCGAATGAAGTGTTGATTTCGGCGGAGATTTGCAGCAAATTGGATTTGCATCTCGGCGATAAAATCCGTGTGTTCTTTTATATAGACCAAACGTATCGCCAAAGGGCTTTCACCATCGTTGGTATTTATGAAACCGGACTCGGACTTTATGACGACAAAACCCTGATTTGTTCCGTTGAGCCTTTGCAAAAACTAAATCTTTGGCTGGATAAGCAATATGAAGGCTATGAAATAATGCTCAAAGACTATGGAAAATTGCAGCAAACGGCTGATTCGGTATATGCCGCTCTTGATAACGACAAGACAATTCAAACTATTGAGGAATTGGAACCAACTCTTTTTGCGTGGTTATCCCTTCTTGATTCAAATGTTGCAGTGATTCTCTGCGTTATGTTGCTGGTTTCAATAGTTGTGATAACGTCTTCTTTGCTCATAATGGTCTTTGAACGCCGCCAAACGATAGGAATATTGAAAGGATTCGGTGCTTCATCACGCTCAATAGCCGTAATATTTGCCTCCAATGCCGTTTATATTATTCTCAAAGGGCTTATATACGGCAACATACTTGCTTTCCTCATTGCCTTGCTTCAAAAGAAAACAGCCATCTTTGCTCTTAATCCGCAGAATTACTACTTAGATAGTGTTCCAATCTCAATTAATTGGCTTTATGTGCTGCTTGTTAATCTTTTAGCGGTCGTTATATGCTCCTTATCCCTGCTTCTGCCGGCACGAAGCATAAGTAAAATTTCTCCTGTTCAGAACATAAAACACGAATAAGCACAAAGGTTAAAGCATTGCTTCTTAATATTTTCACCAAAGGCTGTTTCGTAAAAATAAAACGCTGTTTCATTTTTCTCAAAGGCTGTTTGGCGGGAACGAAAGGCTGTTTGATTTTTTTGCAATCAACGATGTAAATTATAAATTGTACTTTTGTTGCAATAAAAGGGCATAAAATTATGGGCAAACAACCAAACGACAAATTCTTATCGGCAGTGGCGGCGGCATTGCTTAAAGATAGTGCGGCGTTAGCGGATACTATTGTTTTGTTGCCTTCTCGCAGAGCGATTAAATACCTGAATAACGAGATTATTACGTTGAGTGAGCAGCCTGTTTTCTCACCTTGTTGCATTACGATTGACGATTGGATTAAAGAAAACGTTGATTGGAAAATTGCAGATGAGATTTCGTTGGTGTATAACTTGTATCTGTCTTATTGTAAGGTCTTTTACACGCACAATAAAGACATGATGCAAGAGCCTTTTGAGCAATTCTATTTCTGGGGCAAGATAATATTAGCCGATTTTGACGATGTGGATAAGCATTTGGCTGATTCGCAAATGTTATATCGCAATTTAAATCAATATAAAGGGGCAGGGGAGGAGTTTGATGTGCTTTCGGATGAACAAAAGCAGTTGTTGGAGCAATTTTTCGCTTCTTTTAACGGCGGCAAATCAAGCAGCATAAAAACGAACTTTGTAACCATTTGGAATTGTCTTGCGGAAATTTACGCCGATTTCAGAGAAAGATTGATTAAAGAGGGCTTGGCGTATAGCGGAATGCTGTATCGTGAGGCTTATGAGAGGTTATGCCGCAATGAAATAAAGGTTGATGGGCAGAAATTCGCAATCTGCGGCTTTAATGTGCTTAGTACAAGCGAGCAGAAGATATTTGAATATCTTAAAACCAACGCTCAAACGAGTTTT
This sequence comes from Bacteroidales bacterium, assembly GCA_031263015.1. Lineage (GTDB taxonomy): Bacteria > Bacteroidota > Bacteroidia > Bacteroidales > P3 > JAISGN01. The sequence goes on along the minus strand of JAISGN010000019.1, from coordinate 3,825 downwards.
TATTGGGATTACGACCGCTATTACACTGATAACCCATTGCAGGAGGCTGGTTTATTTATGCGGGATAATATTTTGAGATTTCCCAATGCTGATTTCAATATTGCGGACTTTGACAGGATTAAAACCAAAGAGCAAAAGGTGAAAATAATATCTGCAAACGGCGAGATATTACAAACGTCCTATATATCCGAATGGTGTAATGAAATAGCGAAAGAGCAGGGCAGCAACCTGAAACAAAGTGATATGGTTATCATTCTTGCCAACGAAAGCCTGTTGCCTGTGGTTGTGAGGGCTTTGCCTGATAAAATCGCTGCGGAAGATACAAAGGTCAATATCACAATGGGCTATCCTTTCGCTCAAACGGAGGTTTATTCTTTTATAGAGACCTTTCTTTCCGGTCAAAAGCCGAATGCATCTCCTGTTGTTGCGTTGGAGGAACTTGCAACAAAGATAAATGAGCATTATGGCAAATTGCCGCCCAATGAAAGCAATTCTTATTTGATAGAGGCTGCATATCAGGTTGATAAAAAGATAAATGATTTGACAGAAGCCTTGAAAACAACGGAAGATAACAGCCTTTCATTACATTTTGTTAAGAAAACGTTGTTGTCGGACTTGCGTTCGCTGTCATTACCCTTTCAATCGGACAGCACGGACGGCGTTCAGATAATGGGAATGCTTGAAAGCCGTAATCTGGATTTTCGTTATATTTTGTTTCTATCGGCGAGTGATGATTTTCTTCCTGCGGTTGGCTCTTATTCTACGTTCATTCCTCATTCCATTCGCAAGGCTTACGGCTTGATGTCTGCGGAAAAGCGTGTTGCGGTCTTTGCTTATTATTTTTATCGTTTGTTTCATTGTGCCCAAAGCCTGACTTTTGTTTATAATATGCGGAGTGATAGCACTAAGGCAAAGGAAGAGAGTCGTTTTATAAGGCAGGCTGAAATGGAAATGGGCACAGATTTGGAGCGAATAAGCCTTTCATTGGATACAAAGCAAGAGATATTGCCGCCGAAAGATTATTTGAAACAAGAGAATCACATTGAGCAGTTATTAAAGAAGGAATATTTGTCGGCAGCCTTCCTTAACACATTTTTAGACTGCGGTTTGAAGATGTATTTTAAGTATATAGTTCGCCTAAAAAGCATTGCTTACGAACAGGAAGACATATCGGCACTGGCTTTCGGCAATTTATTTCATAATAGTGCTAAAATAGTTTGCGAGAAGCAACTCACGACAGACACAAAAGGACTTTATGATGCGTTGGAAGAGGCATTTAATGCGTTGGAATCTGATGAAGAACGCAATATTATCTCACAAATTCATAAAGATATAGTCGTAAAATATTTGCAGATACTGATTGAGTATAATCAAAGTCAAGCAAGGAAACCATTATTACTTGAAGAGGAAGTTATAAAGTCAGTGAATATTGAAGCCAACGGAAGAAAATATGCTGTTAAATTCGGAGGTCGTATTGACAGAATAGACCTTGAGGGAAATAATTTAGTGGTTGTTGATTATAAAACGGGCGGCGATATACAGAAATTCAAAGATATGGATACTCTTTTCAGAAATGCCGAAGGCGAAAGGGCATCGTATATTTTTCAAGTTCTGTTTTATTGCTGGCTATTGTGGGATAATGAGTTTATGAAGCAGAAAGGTATAACGTTTTCTTCAATAAAACCTCAGATACTTTATATTCATAAACTCAAAGCAGAAACAGATAAAGATTTTACGCCGTCGTATGAAGGCAAACCTTTGATATATGACGCCGAACTGCATAATGAATTTGACGGATGGTTAAAAGATTGCGTTCAAGATATGTTATCGTTTAATCAATCCGCTACTTATTGGCGTAATTGCAACGAAGATAATTGCAGATATTGCGAGTATGCGGTTTTATGCAAATAAGAGAGTATTAAATTAAAGACTTATTTAATTTTTCCTGTAAAAAATTTGGTTTTTATAAATTTTTATCAGTATCTTTGCAGCATTAATTTCAATATAAAAATATATTAGATAAGTAGGATTTCAAATAATAAAAGTTATGAAAATACTAAAATACGCCATTTATTTATTTGTCATATATTCTTTCACCGCTTGTGAAGGTATTGAAGATATATTGCATATTAGAAATAATTCAGACGAGGCTATTTATGTTTATCTCGAATGTGGAAATGTTGATTCTCTTCCGTTATCCCCTAAATTGGAATTGTTCAATTTTATTTCTGCAGATATGAAGGATGCACATGGTAATACTATTGAACCATACTTTATTTCACCGGATTATAGAATAAATGCTTATTCTACAGAGACATTACATGGCGGAATAGAAGGACGTGTTTTTGGGAAACCGAAAGAGCCACGTTTTCCATGTGAAGAAAATGAGCTAACTCTGTTTTTTATTACAGAAAAAACAATGCGTGAATATAATTGGGAAGAAATTTACAAAAATCAGATGTTTACAAAAAAAGTAACATTAACAGAAGACGAATTGAAAAATCTGGATTGGAAATACACCTATTCCCCTTTATAATTGCCGAGTTAAACATCCATTATTTAAATTTAGAACAATGAAATACTTAAAATATATTTTATTTATTATGAATGCGATGATGTTCTTTCCCTCGTGTTGTACTTATGGAAAGAATATGGAAAATTGTGAGATGAAAGAAGTATTAAAGGCAACTGCTGAAAGTGAAGATTCATATTATATGTACGTTAAATTTAGTCATTGCACTTCAAAAGAATTGCGAGAAAATCTTATAAAGGAAGAGTTAATGAGTAGATTTCCATTAACCAAAGGTAAAACAATATACGTGAAAGAATATTTGGGAAAAATGTATAGTGAATATAAATATGAAATAAAGGTTGAATAATGAGTAAATCAATTTGGACAAAGACACTAACTGCAAGTGCATATTTTCAGTTATTTCAAGATAGAAATGTTATGAAAAAATTATTATTTATATTTATCGTTTGCAATTCTCTTATTGGTTATTCACAAACAGATACATTAACTGCATACATTATCAATAAGTATAATATGCAACCTGATATAGATGCTCTAAATGATAGCCTGTATTGTCGTATCGGAAAAGATAGTATTCTGTCTCAAATGCGGGGATTAAAACTTTTTCATATATATGAATTCACAGCAAACGTTGAAAGAGATGATGGGGAGCCTTTAAGGATTGATAAAGAAAATTTCTATGATTATACGTTTTTGAATGAAATAAAACCCACTTTTAGCAGAATTTTCGGAGTTTTATATGCTGTAGGTTATATTTATGATTCTGCATATAATATAGTTGCTAAAAAAAGTCATATACAAATAAGTAGAACCTATAGATTGCCTGATTCAGATCAAGAATTGTTTGATTTCATTATTAAAAACAAAATAACTTTTGTATTTGTACTTTCCTCATTTCATTATTTGTGCGTTAAAGACAATGCGATATTAGTTATAGATTATACTTCTACTACTAAAGATATTAAAGTTTATACGCTTAAAGAGTTTGTTGAGTGCTGTTATTCCGAATTGATTGTATATTAGAATAGGTTAATGATTAAGACGCCGCCGAATCAATAAAAATGGATCCTCCGTATGGTTAATAAAAGGTAGTTGTAGTTTCCGTTTTGCATAATATATATTAGAAAAAGAATATTCTATGTGACGAAAGGAACATTCCAGATGAGACATGGATTGTTCCGAACGGGAAAAAGAATGTTCCGAACGGGAAAAAGAATGTTCCGGATGTGAAAAGGAATATTCCGAACGGGGAAAAGAATGTTCCGAACGAGAAAAGGATTGTTCCGAACGGG
>JAISGN010000021.1 GCA_031263015.1 Bacteroidales bacterium | reverse complement strand
GATAGTTTCCACTATATGTATTTATTTTTGTCCAGCAAGTAGGCATTATGTTGGTTCCTGTACCATAGGTATCAAAATTATTGGTGTAAGGAATTGTTGTTATAGCTCCACAAGCAGTAATAAGTGATGAGGTTTGCCATGCACTTAAATCATCATTGCCGCAATCTACTCTTACTGCAAAATAATATAATGTCGAATGATTCAAGCCAGTAAGAGTATAGAAAGTATCGGATAGAGGTATATTTGTTGCAGTGCCATCTCCCGGAGTGAAAATAGTATCACTGTATTCCAATATATAATCCGTAGAAATACCGTTGCCTGTCCATGAAATAGTAGCATCAGTTGTTGTTATATCGGATACGGTAAGTGCTGTAACAGGGAAACAAGTAGCACAAATAGAAGTAAATGATATTGACATATCAGCAGATAAACTACCTTGTGCCGCAGAAGCTATGGTCACACCGGCATTGTCCTTTAAGACAAATGAATTTTCGGTTGGATAATTACCGTCTTTATGATAAGTTATTACGCTTGAAACATCTTTACACAAAGGTATGGAGAAAGAAGCCGTATTATAACCATCATCAATAGTTCCTCTGAACACTTCTATAGTATCTTGTGATATTGTAATATAATTACCATTCCATCCGTCTAAACCAGAGTAAGAGTCGTTCAACACTAATGTATAAGTACATTGGTCTACAACATCACATGCTAATGTATGAACAGGGATTAACACCCAAACAGAATAAGAAGAACCACAATTAGACCTTACATATACATCATAGTCAGTAGAAGCCGTCAATCCTGTTATCTGATAAGTTGTGTCCGTTATACCTGATTGCGATCCTAACTCTGTTCCGTCTCCAAGTATAAATCCGGTTGCTCCGTAAATGATCTCAAAAGAAGAAACAGATGTATTGGCATCCCAATGAACATCAAGAGATTCTGTTCCTGCATTATCAAATGTAAGACCAGTAGGTACAGGACATGGACTCGTGGTTGTGAATTGAACATTTGCCCAGTTTCCATAACCTGCGTCACAAGTTGAGCGTACCCATACATTATATAATGTAGCAGAATTAAGTCCTGTAATAGTAAATGGATTTGTAGAAACTGTAATGGTATTTCCATTTTCAGGATCTGTTACCGTTGCAGCCTCTCCATAAGAACATTCCCAAGTAGTAGAAGGATTAGCTCCTAATACGGCTTCGGTAAAGGCAAGCGAAACAGTATCGTCTCCTATACTTGTTGTGTGCAATCCATATACGTAATTACAATTAGGAGTAACATCAATTGCTACATCATCAATATAAACATTATATCCATAATCGCTATATGCTTTGAAAACTATATACTGATTGCCTTGTAAAGCGGTAGCAGATGCATCTTGAATAGGTAAATAATAAAAATACCATCCGTTTGCAGAAGTATCAGGATTTATTGTTGCCAACAAAGTGCCGCCAACAGTATCAGGAGTAGAATTTGCATATACATAAACCATATCATTAGGATAACCAGTATCATTATAACGATAAAGTTGGAATGTTAGAGCCATTGGAGAAGTGAAGTTCATAAGTGGTGTAACCATTGTAGCCCAATTACCTTCTGTACTACTATAGAAATTGTATCTTGCCATATTAGAACCACTAAAAGGGGAAGCTGTCGGAGAAGAACCTGATTGAACAACGTTCCAATTAATAGTATTACTTGAAGTCAATGTCCAACATCCTAATCCATTTTCAAAACCATCCGTCCAAGGGAAAGTAGATATTGCACCATCAGAACAAGGTACTCTAAATGTACCGATAGCAGAATAATTTGTAGTATCTGTTCCACAAATTGCTCTAACACCAAACATATAGTCCGTGCCAATAGCTGCAAAAGTTGGAAATGTATAAGGAGAATTAGTTACATTAGTATCCGTTTGCACTCCATCTACGACGTAAGATACTATATAAGAATCCGCACCGTTTTCTGTCCAAGTAATATCAGCTGTTGTTGTTGTCAAATTAGCCACAGCAACATTTTCTGGAATAAAGCATGTAGTAGTATTTAAGCATACGTTGTCTATTGCTGCTCCTGATGTGGTATACATACCATATTGTACAAATATAAGTTTCTTTGTTCCTGCAAAAGGAGGTAATTGAATTGTTTCATGTTGCCATGCAGAAGCACTTCCATAAACATATCCTAAATTTATGACTCCTTCTCCTGAAGGCAGACCTGTTACGGTATTAGGAATTTCATAATCTTCATCTGCCAAATAAACATCTACTCTATCATAAACAGCATTGTTATAAGTATCTAAATAGCCTGCATTTTTCCAGTCGAATGACAAAGTATATGTAGCACTGTCTGTTCCGACATCAAAAGAGCGATAGTAATATACAAAAGACTGTGTATAAGTTGAAATTGCTCCTCTCATTGTTGCTCCGTTATCTGCAGAAGTATAAGCAGCCTTTGTTCCTGCTGTTGTTACTCCGTTACCTGCTACTGTATCAATTACCCAAACAATAGCATTATTTGATGCTGATCTCCATGCGGTTGCTTCGGTAGCATTAGGGTCATCATCTTCAAAGCTGTAACAATAAGGAAGTGTAGCTACATCACTCATGGTAGTAAATGTTGCCATAACCCACTCTGCTCCGGCACAAGATTCATGTACCCATACATCATAAACAGTATTAGCTGTTAAGCCGCTAAGAGCAATAGTGTCTTCCATAATTTGAGTAGGTGTTTCAGCAGAAGGGTCTGTTATTGTATTTGCTTCACCATATACATATTCCCATTGAGTAGCATTAGGGTTGGAATCACTAAAAGTAACATTTGCAGTATTTACTGTAATATTTCCAACATTAAGACCTGTTATAAATCCGCAATCACTTCCTATAATCGAGATATTATCTATTGCTGCTGCAGGCTGTGTACCAACTGAAACATCATTATACCATACAAAGACTAATTTCTTTACCTGATTTGAATATTCGGATGGGTCTAACATAAACGAAGCGTGTTGCCAAGTACTTTGTAAGTTCAGATTTGTTGCTATTGCATATTGACTGGAAGGGAAACCATCTGAAGGCATTTCTGCATTCGTAGGGAGCATGTATACATTAAGGTAATCATAAGAAGATGATTCTCCTTGTGCTTTCCAATCGAAAGTAAAGTTATATCCTGCATATTGACCAAAATCAATTATAGCATAAGCATAAGCATAGGTAAGAGTGCTAACAGTATAAGAATTTGTTACTCCATTATCATTAGAGATATACATTGAATTACCCGTATTGCCTGTTGCACTACCGATAAACCAAGCATTAACAGTAGAAGTTGTAAATTGCCACTCCGAAACATTTGTTGTATCTTCAAAGTCTTGAGTGTATGGCAATGTTACTCCGGCAGAAATTGTTATAGTAGTAGTATCCGACCAAGCACCTCCGCAAGCAGATTGCATTGCAAAAGTATATGTTGAACCTACTGTTAAACCTGAAATGATATAAGGGAAATCAGTCGCCATAACAGGAATTGCAGATTGTGTAGAAGGGTCAAATGGTGTTGTAGATGTTTCAGCATAAACAATATTCCAGCCTTCTGACGGAGCAGTAGCAGATGCGGTATCCCAACTAACTATTGCGGAAGCATTAGAACCTACACCAACGCTAAATCCATATACATCGGGACACGTCGGAGCAAGTTCTATCACTACATCATCTATCAATATATTATAACCCCAAGCAGATGCCCCCTTAAATATAATGTAACGCGGACTGCCGTCATTTGCAGCAATCACATACTCTTTCTGTGTATAAGAGGAAGCAGCTGTGGTAATATGATCTAATAACGTTAGATTTTCAGCCGTAGTATCGGGAGATGTACTTATATAAACATCCAAACTCTCGCCAGCACCCGATTTCCAATACCAGAACTTCAATCTTAAATCATTGGAAGATTCAATTGCAGGAGAAATCATTGTAGCCCATCCGCCGGATGATATACTATAAGCGCCATAACCCGCAGCTTTACTACCAGTATGAGTTGTATTACCGCCGTACAGTAAATTATCATTAGTTGTCCAGTAAGGAATATCATAATAAGTACCCGAATAATATATATTCGTTTGCCAGCAATTCATTCCAGCCTCAAAGCCATCTGTCCATGGTGCAACACTTAAATCAGCATCGGTTATAGTAGCACATAAAGTACCAAAACTAAGATTCACCCATTCTGAGCTATCAACACCAGGATCACATTCTGCCATCAAACGTACATTGTACAATGTTGCAGGTGTTAATGAAGAAAGTGTCATAAAAGTGTCTGTTGTGGGATTTGACACAACTTCGGCATCATCCCATGAAGTTATAGATGAAGGTTTGTATTGCAATACATACCCTTGTGCTAAGCCGTCTTCGGTAGGATTCCATACAACAACTGCATCGGTAGTAGTAAGAGTACTATCAATTAAGACAAATCCTGTCGGAGCAGGACAAGAAATAAGAGTTATGAAATTAACATATCCCCATGTAGAAACATCCGTTCCTATAACATCTCCACCGCCGCAAACTTCTCTTATCCTAAAGTTATAAGAAGTATTTTGAGCAAGATTAGTTAAGTGCAAAAAAGTATCGTTAACTATTGTAGAAACAACTGCTCCGCTTTGGTCTGCCCAATCGGTAACTGAAGCAGGTTTGTATTGTACTTCAAAACTATAAGTTGTTGTCTGTGGTGTCCAAGATATATCTGCAGTAAAAGGAGCAATGTTAGAAGTAGTAAGAGCCGACGGCACCATGCATGGAGGTGGAACATCAAAAACAATCTTAATATTATTTCTTGATGATGTAGCTGGGGAACCGAACGTTGTTAAATCATAAGGTCCAGTATCATCTCTTTGCATTCTTATAGCCTGAGATGGTGTCATATCCGTAGCTCTAAATGTATACGATGACCCAGCATATGACCCTGTTCTTTTATTAACGGCAATAATAATATTGCTTACTCCATCCCATACAAAAGGAGCATCTAATGTAATGAAACTCCAACCTTGAGACAGATGCATTGTACCGGAAAAGCATAATTGATGTAAGGAAGGCAATTCCCACATGCTCAATGTAGATGTTGTTGTATGTCCGATATAAATATCAACATTCGTAACATCTAATGTTCCTTCAGGAACATAGTCAAATGCCAACTGGGTAATTGCCTGCTCGGTAGGCATATTGCCATCATTGGCAGCGAGTATTTCCGCAGCGGTATAAAGCTGCTGCGAATACGAATAATTCCAGTTATTATCCACAGGAACCCGATACGTTATTGTCGTACCTGTTCCGATTTGGATGGTGTCTTGTGTCCATCCCTGAATGGCAAACATTATTGCCATCAAAAAAAACAGTAATCGTTTCATTTTTTAATAGTGTTAGTTAAACTTAAATTTAATTATTCTGAATTTATTTATCATTCCAATTAAAGCCTTCAAATGTACAATTTTTTTTTCACATAGAATAACTTTTGCTTCACTTGTTTTATATTTTTTTTCTGAGCGATTGATTAACCGTTGATTTTAATTGCGTTATATCAAACATCAAAACAACATCATCACACCTCATTGACTGCAATTTTTCGCCTGCAAAGCAGCAATCTTATCCGAAAAAATCAAAAAATGTTCATTTTATTTTCTCTCATTAGCAAATTCCATCACCTTAATCTTTTCATTTATTATTACGGCGTGTCTTTTGATGAAAATAAAACAGGCTTTCATTTTTCCGAAAGGCTGTTTGGTGCGAATGAAAGGCTGTTTCATTTTCATCAAACAGCCTTTTGGAAAAACGTAATCTAAGTTCAACACGCACAAGCAGTCTTTGGGAAAAATAAAATGGCTGGTTTTTTGTATCTTTGCAAGCAATTTTTTAATAAAACAACGTTAGAATGAATTTTAAGGACGTAACACTTGAAGATAAGAACGTTTTTGACCGATTTTTGCCGATAAAAGAAGTGCAGAACTGCGAGACAAGTTTCGCAAACATCATCGCATACAATTTTAAGTACCCTTCGCAATACGCAATCATTGACGGATTTCTGTGCGTCAGGACTACAAATGCGGCAAAGGATAGTTATACATATTTTATGCCTGTCGGAGAAGGTGATTTTCGCAATATCATAAAAATTTTCGTTGATGATGCCGTAGCCAATGGCTATAATATGAATATGATTATCAACGATTGTGAATGTTTTAGGAAGCATTTTCCTGATTTTTCGGCATCTCCCTGTTGCGATTTCTTTGATTATGTGTATTTAAGAGAGGATTTGGCTCAATTAAGCGGCAGAAAATATCAGGCAAAGCGTAATCATATCAATCAAATCAGGGAAGAGTATGAAGTTATTGAACTTTCCGAAGAAAATAGCGGCGAATTTTTTGCGGCACAGGCTGTTTCGCTTGAAGAAGCTAAGGTTCGCAATCCGCAATACGCCGATGACTATGATTCGGAAGACAGAGTGATAAATTATCTCTTAACAAACTTTAAGGCATTGGATGTTCTGGGATTGGGAATCCGCATTGAAGGAAAATTAATCGCCTTTTCGCTTGGCTCTCCTATCAATTACAATACGTTTGATGTGCATATTGAGAAGGCAAATCGGAATAACGGGTCGTTTGCTCTTATTAACAGGGAAATGGCACGGCGAATCGATGAAACATATCTTTACATCAATCGCGAGGAAGACTTAGGCATTGAAGGATTACGCAAGGCTAAACTATCGTATCATCCTTATAAAATGATTGAAAAATGTTTTGCAAGGCTTAATAGATAAAACCATGGAATTAAAAGATGTTTTAACACAGGCAAAGCAAATATGGCATGAGATTTTCGGCGATTCAAGGGAATTTATTGAACACTATTTTTCGTTATTTGCAAAAGACAAAATAGTTTATCTTGAAAAATCGGAACGGATATATGGTTTCTGTCTGTTGCCTGCTTATAATTTTTCAATATTCAGAGATGTTATTAAAGCCGATTATGTTTCCGGATTGTGCGTTGCTGATGACGAAAGACGCAAAGGCTATGGCAAATTATTGGTATCTAATGCGATGAGATATAGTTTTGATAACGGTCATCAGATTGTATTCCTTATTGCGCAGGATAATGAGACTATGCAGTTTTATCAGCAGTTCGGTTTTGCAAGTTGCTGCATCAACAACAGGAAAGTTTTTAAGGATATAAACGATGTTTTCCTTGAAACGCATACACTTGATTTTGATTACAAGACATTTCTTAAAAATTACGATTGTGGAGATATCCAATCACAGAAATATCTTCTGCACGAGCGCAAGACCCTTGATATGTATCACGAAAGCGGTTACACGTTTGTCAATGTTGTTGATGATGAAAACGAAGGCTTTTCAGCGGGAGCAATACTTATTGAGGAAGAAGAATATGTAAATGTCGTTGAATTAAACGTTAAGAACCATATACAGAAAACAATCATCCTCTCATTGATTGCCGACAGGTACGAAAAGAATGTTCGTTACAAAGAGCCGTATAAAGAATATAATTCGGAAGGTCTTTATATGGATGTGCTAAACAAGTCAAAGAGGGATATCTTACAAATGATTAGAGTGATAGATGTTGATACCTGTTTATCAATCTTTGCTTCCAATCATCCGTATATTGATGCCATACTTCGGATTGAAGACAATTGGATAACGGAAAACAATAAGATTGTGTGGATAAAAGACGGCAAATTGCTAATCCTTGACAAAGCGGAAGACGTACCCGGTCAGCGTGAAATAAAAGATACGACTATTAAGCAAATATCTGCTTTGTGTTTTGCGAACTCTTATCTCACACTGCTGTTTGACGAATAGATTTTATTGATACATCGTTTCTAAAATACCTCCTTTATCATCATAAACATAAAACCTGTCCATAACGCAAAGATTACATAAGATACAATGTAGTAAGCAGGCTTTTTATTTTTGTGATGCTCTCCGTGCATAATTATCAATATGCCTACAACGCCGCCAATGAGTTCTAAAAAATGCAAAAAGGCTTCGCTGATTCTTCTTCTACGTGTTCGTCTTGACAAACGCTTGTCGTAAAAGAATATCCCACCACTAACAATATTTATAATGATGAGATAGATTACTAAATATCGCATATAATTAATTGTTGATTAGTTTGATTATGTCCTGCAAAAGTATAAAAAATTTCCCAAAGCCTTTGCGGCTGACTTTACGGCGAACCATAATGACATTATATTTTTCTCTTTGAATAAGACCAATAAGTATTTTCACGAAAGGCTGTTTGAACAAAATAAAAGGCTGTTTCATTTTCACAAAACAGCCTTTCATTTTTACCAAATCAGAAAGTATTATTTTAATCTCGGACAGGCATACAACCAATCTTCGTTTAAGGGTGCAGAATCTTGTTATAAGCCGATTTATCCGTCAAAAGATTTATGGCTTTGCTCACTTCCTCGTCATAAGGCAAAAGAGCCTCAATGCGTCCCTTCTGATTATAATAACGAACGATGATTTCCGACAAAAGAACGTTCTTTATCTCATCTTTGAACTTTGTAAGGTCATCGGCTTTGTCGGCTTCTATCAATTTTTGCAACTGATTTATGCCGTCCAAAGTTGATTTGTCATACTTTTCTTCTTCGGCTTCTTTCTTTAAATCGTCAAGTCGGCGTTCCGTATCGGTCTTATATGAATAATCTTTGCCCTTAAGAAATGATAGGAAGTCGTTATAAATGTCGTCTGTTATCACAAAATCTTTTACAGAGGCTATTTGCGGATATTTTTTCACGAATTCGGTGGCATAATCGAAGGTAAGATATTTGGTAATAAGGGATATCGCTATATCGGAAGCCCATTTCGATTCACACAAAACGTCAGGTTCTATGCCCAAACCGTCATATACGGTTCGTCCTCCTTTGGTTTTAAATGCCGTTCTCAACGAATCGGGTATTTTTTCGGCTTTTCCGTCTTTATTTCTGTGCGAATAGTCTATGGCTTGTATGCATCTGCCGCTTGGAATGTAGTATTTGCTGACTGTAACCTTCATTTGAGTGTTATAAAGTAAAGGAATAACATTTTGAACCAAGCCCTTACCGAAAGTTTTCTGCCCCATTATCACAGCCCTGTCAAGGTCTTGCAAACTGCCGGCAACAATCTCCGAAGCCGATGCCGAATAATTATCAACCAAAACGACAATCGGGATATTTATATCTAATGGTTGCATCTGTGTTTTGAAGCTTTTGTCGCGTTCTTTAACCTTTCCTTTGGTTGAAACGATGAGTTGCCCTTTTTCTACGAATATATTGACAATGTTTATAGCCTCATTGAGCAATCCTCCCCCATTTCCACGCAAATCAATAATCAATCCTTCTATATTATCCTTGCTTTTGAGATTGCGTAATGCCTCTGCAACGTGATTACCCGCCTCCTGAGTGAATTCATTTAACTTTATGTAACCGATATTATTGCGAACCACTCCATAATAAGGAACATTTGGGAACTTTATTTCTTGTCTTTTGAATTTCTTTTCAATGATTTTGCCGTCTCTTTCCACCTTTATGTTGATTTCAGAGCCCGATTGACCGCGAAGAATGTCGGAAACCTGCGAACTTGTCTTGCCTTTTGTACTCATATTGTTTATTTCCAACAGAACATCTCCTGCTTTTAATCCGGCTTCGTAAGCAGGCAAGCCTTCAAAAGGTTCTGATATGAAAATACTATCCCCTTTTTGATGTATCAATGCCCCGATACCGCCATATTTACCGAGAAGTTGGATTTTTACATCTTCCATATCGGATTCGGGAAAGAAGTTTGTATAAGGGTCTAATTTGGCAAGCATGGCATCAATAGCCGTTTTAACCAAATCTCCGCTATTAATGTCATCAACATATGTTGTGTGTAAGGTGCGATAAACGGCGGAAAAAATCTCCAAGTTTTTGGATAGTTCAAAGCTTTTGTCCTCATTTGTGTTTTGAGACGACACAATAAATGGTATCAAACAGCAGAAAAGGAAAGTTTTTATTTGTTTCATTATTTTCTTATTTTACAAGGGGGCAAAAATAATTAAAAATAATGAAACTAATATTAAAGGGTATTTTTTTGTATTTATTATTGCGTATATTCAATTTTATTATTACTTTTGCAGGCTCAAAAAGTAAGTTTTTAATAAATAATAAAACAGAGAATATGGCTATTATTGGATCAATTAGGAAACATTCTGCACTTGCCGTAGGATTCGTTGCAGTAGCGATTGTTGCTTTTATATTAGGCGACCTTGCACAGAGAGGTCAGAAAGCGCCCAATGAAATTGCGGAAGTTGATAATTATGATATTACTTTTGCGCAATTTAACTACAATCTTGAGCAAGCTGAAAACAATATGAAGCAACAATATCAAACAAACGCCCTAACAAACGAACAAAGCTTCCAAATAAAACAACAGGTGTATAATCAATTGCTACAGGAATCTCTTCTTGCCGAGCAATTTGATGAATTGGGACTGGTTATCGGAGAAGAAGAAATGAATGATTTGTTCTTTGGGGATTTTATTAACCCGTTAGTGAGACAGCAAATCGCAGATCCTAAAACCGGACAAGTCAATGTACAGGCTATAAAGCAACAAATAGCTAATTTTGATAAGTGGCCGCAAGAGCAACAGGTCTCTTGGAAGAATTTTGAGACCTATGTACGCACAAGTACCTTGCAACAGAAATACGAAAATTTGCTTTCATCGGGTTTTTATATGCCAAGCGCCATAGCAAAGCATATTGCAGACGCATCAAATCAAACAACAGATTCGCGTTATGTTGTTTTACCTTTCTCCTCTATTGAGGATAAAAATGTTAGTCTTACGGATAATGATTACAAAAAGTATTATAATGACCACATAAAGGAGTTTGTTATTCCTGAAACTTTCCGTGAAGTTAATTTTGTGAAATTTACCGTTAATCCTACGCCGTCTGATGTACAGGCAATCAGCGATTCGGTAAATAAAATCTATGCGGAATTTCAACAAACGGAAGCAAAAGAGTTGCCAAGCTTTGTTTCGCTCAATTCCGAACATCCTTACGACAGTTTGTATCATAAGAAAAATGAATTACAATCTTATTTCCCTGATTCCATATTAGCCGATAAAGGCACCGGAACATTCATTGCTCCTCGTCAAGTAGGCTCTACATGGGTTATGGGCAAGATTACCGACATTCAAAGCAGACCTGATTCGGTTCGTTTCTCACAAATCGTTATCCTTAACAACAAAGTATCAAAAGAGGTTACCAGAACAAAAGAGCAAGCCGACATATTAATTGACAGCATTCTCAAAACATCAAAGGCAAACCCTAATGCTTTCGAATCATTCGTCCAAAACTCCGACGACCCTGAAACAAAACAAAGTTTAGGAGATGCAGGTTGGAAATTAGACGGCACTTTGCAGTCAAATGTCTTTGATTCCATTCGCATATTACCAAAGAACAGCGTATTCTTATATCCTTTGCCTGATTCCATCGGTGCTATTATTATAAAAGTTACAGACAAAACCGAGCCGGTATTAAAATATCAAATGGCTACTATCAGCGTTGATATTCGCCCTACCGACAAAACAATCAGCGCCGTAAAAGATAAGGCAGATATTTTCTTGGGTTCTGTTAAAACAATAGACGAATTTGTTGCTGCTGCCCAAAAACAAAATCTCAATATCCAGACTGCAAACGTCAGAGATATGGATTATCAACTCACAGGCACGCCTTATTGCAGGGAAATCATCAAATGGATATTCAACGACAAGACCGAAAAAGGTGAAGTGGCTGCTGAAGTATATCAATTGAACGATATGTTTTTGGTAGTCGGTGTTAAAGATATATGGGAGAAAGGAACAATACCTTTGGATAAGATAAAAAATCAACTTGAGCAACAGGTGAAGTTGGAAAAGAAAGCAACAACGTTAATGGATAAGGCAAACAATTTGCTCAAATCAAATAAGACCATAGAGGCTGTTGCTCTTGCTGCCAAAGGAACAGTGGATAGTGTCGGCGAAACCTCATTCTCTAATCCTTATTTCGCACAGGCAGGTCCCGAAATGAGGGTTATCGGTACTCTTTCCGCCGCAAAAACGACAGGATTGCAGAAACCAATCAAAGGATTCAACGGAATATATATTGTGAATGTTGATAAAATCGGTCAGAAAACCACCAAAGAAGACCCTGCTGCTTTGCAACAGCAATATATTATGAAATCCAATCAGAAGACATCTCAGCTTCGTATGCCGCTAACCGTGCTTCAGTCAAAAGCGAAGATAGATAATCATTTCTCATTCTTCTTTTAACATTTATTTCAACGATAAAATGGACTTCATTTGTGCTTTCCGTCCTGCACAATGTGATTCCGCTAAAATATAACTTGCTTTCGCAAAAATAAAACGCCGTTTCGTGAAAATGAAACGGCGTTTGTGCGTATCGCACTGACATTATATTTTTCTAAGATGCCGTTTCTCTAAATTCTTGTAAGCCTCTATGATATTCTAATAATTTTTTATAACTTTGCAACTTGTTTAAATAAGACCCAAAAAGGCATTTATTGAGATGAAAGATACATTTATCAATATGGAGCATATATTTATTAATATGGATAATCCATTTATTGATATAGATTATAATACTATTATTGGCACATTAAGTTTTCTTGTAAGCATTGGTGCTTTCTATTTCGCCTATAAAGCAAATCAGAAATCAGGACAAATGCTTAAAAAAATATCAGATGATACTAATAGTATAAAAGAAACATTAAAACCACAACCATCAGAAACTCCTTCAACAAACCAATCTCATACGGAATTAAACCAGGAAGAGAAACGAATAATAGAAGAATCCGACAAACTTAATACCAATCCTCAAACTGCCGAAGAGTGGTTCTCTAAAGGTTTTGCCACACAAACAAATAAAGATTATGAGAAAGCAATTGAATGTTATCAGAAGGCAATTGAATTAAAGCCTAATTTGGCGGCAGCATACTACAATATGGGACTTGCTTATAGTGATTGGAATGGACAATATGAGAAATCAATAGAATGTTGGCAGAAGGCAATTGAATTAAAGCCCGATTATGCGGAAGCATACTACAATATGGGAAATGCTTATCGTGATTGGAAGGGACAATACAAGAAAGCAATTGAATGTTATCAGAAAGCAATTGAACATAAGCCCGATTATGCGGAAGCAGACAACAATATGGGAGCCGCTTATTATGCTTGGGACGGACAATATGAGAAAGCAATTGAATGTTATAGGAAGACAATTGAATTAAAGCCCGATGATGCGTCCGCATACTTCAATATGGGAATTGCTTATCAAATTGGTATGCAAGAATATGAGAAAGCGATAGAATGTTATGAGAAAGCAATTGAATATAAGCCCGATTATGTGGAAGCATACGGCAATATGGGAGCCGCTTATTATGCTTGGGACGGACAATACGAGAAAGCAATAGAATATTATAAGAAAGCTATTGAATTAAAGCCCGATTATGCGGAAGCATACTACAATATGGGGCTTGCTTATGGGCAAAAAAGTAGTGGAAAGGAAGGAATAGAGTTTATAAAGAAAGCCGCACAGTTAGGAGATGAGGATGCAAAGGAATTGTTAAAGAAAAGCGGGAAGTCTTGGTAAGGAATGCTGGTGGCAAATAGCGTTTCGGTGCGTGCCGCACTGACAATATTTTTATAGTATCTGCTTTTATTTCCGTGTGTCTTGCTTTCGCTGACGTATAATCAAGTTTCCGCATCATAGCACTTGCTTTCGCTAAAATAAAACAGCCTTTGGCAAAAATGAAATGTCAGTGCGACACGCACAAACGGCGTTTTGTTAACATATAAATTGTTTTGGTTAAAATAAAGAAATATTGTATCTTTGCATAAATTTATTTAATAAACTTTTTATTATGAATGAAGAATTTAAAGAGAACGAACAACTTGCCGAAGAATGGTTTTTGAAAGGTATTGCAGCATTTGATACTAAGGGATATGATATAGCGATAGAATGTTTTAAGAAAGCCATAGAATTAGAGCCTGATTACGCATACGCATACAACGGTATGGGTAACGCTTATAGTGATTGGAATGGAAATTATAAGAATGCTATAGAATGTTACAAGAAAGCAATAGAATTAAATCCCGATTATGCGGACGCATACTACAATATGGGAAATGCTTATGGTGCTTGGAACGGACAATATGAGAAAGCAATAGAATGTTATGAAAAAGCAATAGAATTAGACCCCGATTATGCAGAGGCATATAACAACATGAAAATTACTCGTAAGAAATTGCGAAAACTAACCATCACTCCTATTGAGGAATGCCGTGATTTATTGAAAAGCATAAGGACATTTGTGATAATAATTGCTGTGATAATGATGGTTGCCGCTTTCTTTACCATCTTATATGTCGTTCTGGAAACAATCCACTCATTTTTCACATAGTGATATTGCTTGTTTAACCATCTCGGAGCATATAAAGCCCAAAAGGCAGTTGATAATTACGAAAGGGTATCAAGGTCTATTTATAGGAGTGGGTATTAAAAAATAAAAATCAAACATATTATCCTTGCAATATCAAAATTGATGAAATAACAAAGGGGCTTCATCAGCCCCTTATCTCATATCGGTAAATTTATACCTCATTTAAATTCATTCTTACCTCGTTTTGTAATTTTCTTGCTTGCTCTGCGGCTTATACATCAAGGATTAAAGTAAATTTATCTGCGAATGCATCAATAGGCACGGGCAAAGATGACCCTTTTATGAGAAGGTCGCCCGCTGAAAACGCATTTGCCTTCCTCTTTATCAGCATCAAGAGGTATGCAACGGATGGTTGCCTTTGTTTCTTTCTTGATTTGTTCTTCCGTTTCGGCAGTTCCGTCCCAATGACATAAGAGAAAGCCGCCCTCTTCTATCCTTTGAGTAAATTCTTCCCAAGTATCAACCTTTATAGTACGAGCGTTGCGGAAAGCAAGGGCTTTATTGTACAAATTCTTTTGAATATCGGCGAGCATAGTCTCTACTCTTGCCGCAAGATTTTCCAAGCCTTGCTGCTGTTTTTCCAACGTATCGCGTCTGCATATCTCAATTAGTCCGTTTTCTAAGTCCCTTGCTCCTATTGTTATCCTTATCGGCACGCCTTTGAACTCATATTCATTGTATTTCCAGCCCATAGAATATTGTTCTCGGTCGTCATATTTTACGCTTATGCCTTTTGCTTCCAGTTCTTCCTTTAATTTAAGGGCAACCTTATCAACTTTTATTTTTTGCTCTGCTTTGGCAATAGGAATAATCACAACTTGCAGCGGTGCCAAAAGCGGAGGTAAAACCAATCCGTTATCATCCGAATGAGTCATAATCAAAGCTCCCATAAGTCTTGTTGAAACTCCCCACGACGTAGCCCACACATATTCCAATTTGTTTTCCTTTGTGAGAAATTTAACATCAAAAGCCTTTGCAAAATTCTGACCAAGAAAATGTGAAGTCCCTGCTTGCAATGCTTTTCCGTCCTGCATCATCGCCTCAATGCAATAAGTATCTAATGCTCCTGCGAAACGTTCGTTCGGAGATTTCACTCCTTTAATAACAGGAATAGCCATAAAGTTTTCAGCAAAGTCAGCATAGACATCAAGCATTGTTTTGCTTTCTTCTATTGCCTCTTCCTTCGTAGCATGTGCCGTATGCCCTTCCTGCCATAAGAACTCGGCTGTGCGTAAGAACATTCTTGTCCGCATTTCCCAACGTACAACATTTGCCCATTGGTTACAAAGAATAGGTAAATCACGATAAGATTGTATCCAGCCCCTATAAGTGTCCCAGATAATAGTTTCGGAAGTAGGTCTGACAATAAGTTCTTCTTCTAATTTTGCATCGGGGTCGGGTTCTAAGCCTACTTCGCCATTGCGTTTTGGCTTCAACCTATGATGTGTTACAACCGCACATTCTTTTGCAAATCCTTCTACATGCTCTGCTTCTTTCTCAAAATACGATTTTGGAATAAAAAGAGGGAAATAGGCATTCTGATGCCCTGTCTGCTTAAACATTTTATCCAATATTGCTTGCATATTTTCCCATATTGCATAGCCGTAAGGTTTAATAACCATACATCCTCTTACTGCCGAATTTTCTGCTAAACCTGCTCTTTCAACAAGCGTATTATACCATTCGGAATAGTTTTCTTCACGTTTTATAAAATCTTTTGCCATATTTTGACTACTTTGGTACGAAATTTGATAGTAATTTTATTGTAATAAAAAAATTTGAATTTGCGTGCAAAAGTACAAAACAAAAGAGACAATGAATTAATAAAACATAATAATTATGAAACTAATAGCAAAAATTGGGAAATTAACAGCATTAAATCTAATCTTATTAAGCTTCGCTGAATTATTCAGCAGTTGCGCTAGCGGGTCGTATTATACTTATGACGATGTATATACTTCCGGGGCAGAGAGAGCCAAACGAGAAGTATCAGTTACGCCTCGCAAAGAAGTTCAGCCTTATAATAATCCTGCTTATGCTCAAACGACAGAAGTATATACGGATACTGTAGCCGTTGATTCTACGCAAGCAGTTACACAATCAAGTGATTATTCTTCATACGACGAGGATGATTATTATGATTATGCTTATGCCGCACGCATTCGCCGTTTTCATAGACCTTTTTTAGTGTATGATTATTATGATGATTATTACACTAATCTTTATTGGTACACTTATAATCCTTTATATTGGGGTATAAGTATTTATTTGGGGTATAATTGGTGGTATCCTTCATATTATTATTCATGGGGATATAATCCTTATTATTGGGGAGGATATTATCATCCTTATTATGGTTATCACCACCATCATTACCATAATCATCATTGGGGACATAATCATTATGATAGGAATCATCATATTTCTTATTACAATAGTCATGATAGAAACTCTAATTTCTATCGTCCGACAATTGGACGGAATAACTTCTCCGGCAGCAACAATAGGTTAAAAGATTTAAGTAAAGATTATCGTTCTTTGGATAGAAATACTATTTCATCTGCAACTTTTGGAGATAAATATAATGCAAGATTTGGAACAACTAATGTAAAAAAACCTATTAACAATACAAATCTTGGCAACACATTAAATAAGAAACCTGTTGAAAGAGAAAATTTGAATAGATTTGCAAGCACGACAAGACAAGGCAAGGAACTTTCCAAGCCAGCTCTAAAACAAAATAATCGCTTACAAAAACCTGTGATAAACAATCGTACAATCTCAAACAGAACTATTACCAATAGACAAGAAGCAATGATTAACAACAATCGTAGTTCATCTGTTGATAAAAAAGTGAGAAATAATAATAGTAAAACATATGTTCCTCCTTCTGTAAGACAACCTCGTTCAACTACAGAGTTTAGACATACACCTTCTACGACACGACAAAGTAGTATATCCAATCGCAGGAGTACAACAACAAATCAACGAAGTATAAATGTCCCTCAACGCAGTACAAAATCTTCTTATCGGAACAAGAGTAATTCTTCATATAGGTCATCTTCCACACGAAGCAATAATAATTCATATAGGTCTTCGTCATCTTCATCAAGAAGTAGTGGTTCATCACATAGCGGAGGAAGTTCTCGTATCGGCAGAAGATAATGTATAATCAATGAAAAACAAAGAATTTATAAACGTAAAAACAAATAAGAATATGAAAAAAATATGTTTATTAGCAATAGGAATAGTATTTTCCTTATCTGCAAAAGCCCAACTTAACGAACAATATCCACTATTACTCGGTCAATACGGACTAAACGGAACGGCTAACTATATAAGTAGAGCAGGTGCTTTGGGTGCCATAGGAGGAGATATTACAGCGGCAAATTTTAATCCTGCCGGATTAGGTATATATTCTAAAAGTGAAATCACCTTTAGTTCGGGTATTTACTTGTCATCCTCTTCTACCTTGCTTGACAAATTAAAATTTGATAATAACCGTGCGGCTTATAACCTTGGAAACCTGGGAATGGTCTATACAATAAATAATGAGTCTGACCCTTTCTTCAAGAGTTTTCAATTCGGCTTGGCTCTTAATCAATTAAAAAATTTCAGCAATAACATAAATCTTGCAAGACAGAGTAATACGTCTTATATTAGCACTATTATAAATGATATTAAATTCACAGATGACTTGTTTTATCAATCGGGCGTTGTATGGATTGATGATACCACAACCGGACACTTAACCTCTAATTTTCTTAGTGGAGACTTTGACCAATATAAATCAATAGAGACTTATGGCAGTCTTAATTCTCTTGATTTAACATTTGCTACTAATATATCTAACGTTGTTTATGTTGGGGCGGCAATAGGACTTCCATACTTGAATTACACACAATCGGAAACATTAACGGAAGAAAGATTTGTACCTGATAGTGTTACTAATGAATATATTAAAACCGACGAATATGATTTTCGCAAAAAGACAGAATTATCAGGCTCCGGAGTAAATTTTAAGTTAGGTATCATTGTAAAACCTGTTGATTGGCTTAGAATAGGAGCAGCAATCCATACACCAACATATTACGAAATAACGGATAGTTATTGGGCAAGTGTTAATAATGCTGATTATGTTGCTGACTACTATGGATCGGCAAGTGGTCGTGCTGATGACCTTTTATACAGCATACAAACGCCTTTCCGCTTCATTGGCTCTCTTGCTTTTGTGCTGGGAGATAACACAAGCAAAGTTAAAGGCTCTATAAGCGGAGACTATGAATACGCTAACTATTCGGCAATGAAATTTGGTTCTTATGATAATATTTCCGAGTTACAAAACATCAACTATAGCATATCAGATATTTATAGACCAACACATAGTTTCAGAATCGGAGGAGAATTGGTTACCGGTCCGTTTGCATTCCGTGCCGGTTTTGCTACGCAAGGCAATCCTTACGTAGCAGACATCAATGACAACAGTCAGCAATATATAACTTGCGGTATTGGTTTTAGAGGTCAGAGCGTTTCCTTTAACCTCGCATACGCTTACAATTTAACGGCTGATAGCAAGGTTTATTCCTTCTATGCCAACGATGACAGCAGTATTATGCCGGCTTCGTTATCTCAAAACAGCCATTTGATACAGGCAACGCTCGGATTCAAATTCTAATATCTAATTATTCGTATTTAGAAAGGGCTATTAGTTATTTTCTAATAGCCTTTTATTTTTCCAAAAGGCTGTTTCATTAAATTAAAACAGCCTTTCATTTTTGGGAAAGAAGATATTGTCTGTGAGATACATAGTAATATTGGGCGGATACATATCTTTATTGTAAAGAAAAGGGCAATCTGTTTGTGCAACACAGGATTGATAAAATAAAAACGTCGTTCCATAAAAATGAAACGACGTATCAAATTATGATATCTTGCATTTGTACTCCCAGTAGGACTCGAACCTACATTTAAAGTTTAGGAAACTTCCGTTCTATCCCTTGAACTATGGGAGCATACTTACTTTCGAGCCACTTCTATCTCTTCATAGCCCTCAACTATATCACCTACTTTTATGTCGTTAAAGCCGTCAATGTTCAAGCCGCAGTCCTGCCCCATCACAACCTCTTTTACATCATCTTTAAAGCGTTTTAACGACGCCAATTTG
Source organism: Bacteroidales bacterium (assembly GCA_031263015.1). Lineage (GTDB taxonomy): Bacteria > Bacteroidota > Bacteroidia > Bacteroidales > P3 > JAISGN01. The sequence goes on along the minus strand of JAISGN010000021.1, from coordinate 53,794 downwards.
CCGCTATAAACCACTATTCCGTCTCTTATTATACGTACTTTGGTATTGCGATTGATTTTTCCGTCAATACAAATACATCCCGCAATCGTTCCGACTTTTGAAATCTTAAATGTATCGCGTATTTCAAGGTTAGCAACAATTTTTTCCTGAATTTCAGGAGCCAACATGCCTTTTATAGCATCCGAAAGTTCGTTGATAGCGTTGTAAATAACGGAATAAAGCCGTATATCCACCTGTTCCTGCTCGGCTAACTTACGTGCTGCAACCGAAGGGCGGACTTGGAAGCCTATAATGATAGCATTGGACGCCGTTGCAAGCAATACATCCGATTCTGTGATTTGTCCGATTGATTTATGTATCACATTTACCATTACTTCTTCGGTTGAAAGTTTCAAAAGCGAGTCGGACAATGCCTCAACAGAGCCATCAACATCACCTTTTACTATAAGATTCAACTCTTTGAAGTCTCCAATTGCAATACGTCTGCCAATCTCGTCAAGAGTAATATGTTTCTGCGTACGCAAACCCTGTTCTCTTTGCAACTGAGTACGTCTTGTCGCAAGGTCCTTTGCTTCCTTATCGTTTTCCATAACGTTGAAGGTGTCTCCAGCCTGAGGGGCGCCATTCAAACCAAGTAATAAAACAGGCGTAGAAGGTCCTGCCGATTTGACTGTTTGATTGTGTTCATTGTACATTGCTTTGACCTTGCCGTAAGTTGAACCCGCCAAAACCATATCTCCTTGCGATATCGTGCCATCTTCTACAAGTATCTTTGCAACATATCCGCGTCCTTTGTCAAGGGAAGATTCTATGATAGTTCCCTTTGCTCTTTTATTAGGATTGCCTTTCAGGTCAAGAATTTCGGCTTCCAACAAAACTTTTTCCAAAAGCAAATCAACATTTGTTCCTTTTTTTGCCGAGATTTCCTGTGACTGATATTTACCTCCCCATTCCTCAACAAGCAAATTCATATTGGCGAGTTCGGTTTTTATTCTGTCGGGATCGGCACCTGGCTTGTCAATCTTATTCAATGCAAAGACTATAGGCACACCTGCTGCCTGTGCGTGGTTAATTGCTTCTATTGTTTGCGGCATTATCTTGTCATCACAGGCAACAACGATGATTGCGATGTCTGTAACCTTTGCTCCTCTGGCACGCATTGCTGTGAAAGCCTCATGTCCAGGCGTGTCAAGGAATGTTATTTTCTTTCCACTCTTAGGAAGGGTTACCTCGTAAGCACCAATGTGTTGAGTAATACCACCCGCTTCTACTGCAATAACGTGAGCATTTCTTATATAATCAAGAAGAGATGTTTTACCATGATCAACGTGCCCCATAACGGTAACAATAGGTGCTCTGGCAACAAGGTCTTCCGGATTATCTTTCTCTTCATCTGCTAACGCTTCCGCAACATCCGCATCAACGAATTCAACTTTAAATCCAAACTCATCAGCGATTAATTGAATAGTTTCAGCATCTATTCTCTGATTGATTGATACGAATATTCCCAAAGTCATACAGGCGGAAATAACCTTTGTTACATCAATAGCCATCATTGTTGCCAATTCATTGGCTGTTACAAATTCGGTTACTTTAAGAATATTCTTACTTTGCATTTCAGCTTGAATCTCTTCCTGAAGATGCTGCTGTATTTCTTTACGCTTTTCTCTTTTGTGCTTTGAAGTTTTGGATTTTCCACCGGCAGTAGATAAGCGAGCCAAATTTTCTTTAACCAAACGCTCTATTTCATTGCTGTCAATTTCCTTATGTTCAGGTTTCTTTTTGTTATTTTTTGACTTATTAAAATCGCTTTGTGGTCTTTTTTTATCTGCTTTCGTCTCATTAGAAGGAGCGAAAGGCTTATTGATATCAACTTTTGTGGTTATCTTTTGCCTTTTCCTTTTTTCCTTCTTACCTGCCGCATTTTTATCTTTATTAAATGGTGTTCTCGGCTTTTCTGCAAGAGTATTAAGGTCTATTTTCTCACCCACGACAATAGGTCCGGTGAGTTTTACATATTGAGTCTTAATAAATTCTTTTGGTTTATCTTCCTCCTGTGGCTGTTGTGTCTCTTGCTTCTGTGCTTCTTTTTGTCTTTCTTGTGATTTCTGACGAATAAGTTGCTCACTTACCTCACGTTCTTGGCGACGAATATCTATTCTTTCTTTCTCCCGTTCCTCCTTTGTCTTCTTTTTATTCGGTTTATTATCCATCAATGAAGCCAAATCTATTTTACCCAATACGATAGGCTCATTCACCGTAGATTGTTTGGTATCTTCTTTCGTCTTTGATTTATTAGAATGCTGTTTTATCTCGCTTTGTTCTGACTTTTCTTCTTCAATAGGATCGGATTTCTTTGCAGGCTTTTCCTTTATAGATTTTGGCGGATATTGTTCTTGTTCTATATCAGCAGCCTCTTCTTGTAATTCTTCTTTTACTTGAACTTCTTGCTGTTTTGGTTGTTCTTTTTCCTCTTTAGGGTTCTCTTTCTCCTTTACAGGTCTCTCTACAATCAATTTTGCCTTATCTGCCTCCAATTTAAGTTGGCTATCCGTCTTAAACTGTGTTGCAATAAGGTCATAATCTTCCTGTTCAATCCTTGCATTAGGATTAATATCTATTGTATGCCCCTTTTTACGTAAATAATCAGCTATCGTAGTTATACTTACGTTGAATTCCTTTGCAACCTTTTGCAGTCTATAAACCTGTTGCTTTTCTTCCGCCATAATTTATTTTTATCTTATTATTCTTCTTCTTCAAATTCTGCCTGCAAAATGTCTAAAACATCTTTTATTGTCTCGGGTTCCAAGTCCGTTCTTTGTTCCAAATCGGATACAGACAAAGCAAGAACATCCTTAGCCGTATCACAACCGATAGATTTCAAAACATCAATAACCCATTGCTCTATTTCATCGGAGAACTCATCAAGTAAGACATCATCATAATTAATCTCTTCGTTACGATAAATCTCAATAGTATAGCCAGTCAGTTTGCTTGCCAGACGTATATTAAAACCTCCTTTACCTATTGCCAACGATACCTGATCGGGATTCATATAAACATCTGCCTTTTTCTCTTCGGGATAAAGATGAACCGAATCAACCTTAGCAGGATTCAAAGCACGGGCAATATACAACTCCATATTAGATGTATAAGGCACCACATCAATATTTTCATTGTGCAGTTCCTTAACAATACCATGAATCCTTGAACCTTTTATACCAACACATGTGCCAACAGGATCAATTCTGTCATCATATGTTTCAACGGCTACTTTTGCTCTTTCGCCCGGTTGCCGCACTATATCCTTAATTGTTATCAATCCATCATAGATTTCAGGCACCTCTTGCTCAAATAAACGCTCCAAAAATATAGGAGAAACTCTTGAAACTATTATTTTAGGCACTCCATTCCTCATTGTAACGGACAAAACCACTGCTTTGATTGTATCACCCTTGCGAAAAACATCACCTCCTTTCCTATCTGCTCCCATCGGTATTTGCTCTTCTTTCGGTAAAGATAACTCTACGCCCTCCTCATCAAGCAACATAACTTCTCGCTTCCACACCTGATGAACCTCTGCAATGATTATCTCGCCCTTTTTCTCACTATACTTATTAAATATCGTTACTCGCTCATACTCCTGCACCTTTGCGACGAGCGTTTGTCTTATAGAAAGAATTTCTCTACGCCCAAAGATATCAAAAGGCACTATTTCCGATAACTCCTCCCCTATTTCAAAGTCAGGAGCAACCTTTATGGCTTCCGAATAGGCTATCTGCGTATTTTCATCCTCCACTTCGCCATCGGCAACTATGGTTCTGTTGCGATAAATATCAAAATCGCCTCTGTCAGGGTTGATAATAATATCAAAATTATCCGCATTGCCGTATTTTTTTGCAAGAAGTGCTTTATAGACATCAGTTAAGATGTTCATCAAGGTTTCTCTGTCAATATTTTTAGAGTCCTTAAATTCTGCAAAACTATCTACTAAACTGCCAAGTTCCATATATATTTTATTATTTTGTTATTCTACGTCTATCTTTGTTAGTTACTGCCCATTGACGAGACGGTTAAAGAATAGTCCTCAGCCTCTCGGTCAATCAATGTCTCAAAAGCCTTAGATACATTAGCACAATCGTCAATCGTAACGCCGTTTTCGTTATTCAAAAAGACAACAATATTGTTTGCTTTATTGACTGTAACTTTGGAAACACTGATAGCAGAGCCTTTTGCTTCATTTACCATTTCGCATGCTTGCGATGCCGCCTCCAAAACTTTTTCTTTACCAACCATAGTCTCTAATCCTTTATCAACATTCTATTTATAACAAAAGGAACGCTCAGCGTCCCCCTATCACATTCCGTTATCAGAGTGCAAAGATACGCTTTTTTTTTCAATTACAAGCATTTCGCTACCATATTACGGCACAAGACGCTAACCAAAGGCTGTTTTAGAAAAATAAAACGCTGTTTTGTGCGAATGAAAGGCTGTTTCATTTTTCTAAAACAGCCTTTTGTTCGCACAAAACAAAGCAACGTCTGTGCGGTATCTGCTAACATCCGTCCGATACTTGCAGGGCGTAATTCAAAATAAATTAGTAATTTCGCAAACAGATATATCAATAAATTGTAAAGGCTATGGATAATTATATTGTTTCGGCTCGCAAATACAGACCAACTGATTTTCATTCGGTTGTCGGGCAATCGCACATTACGACAACGCTCCAAAATGCCTTAAAGAACAATCAACTTGCGCAGGCTTTTTTGTTTTGCGGTCCGAGAGGCGTCGGCAAGACTACATGTGCAAGAATTTTAGCCAAAACAATCAATTGTCAGCATCCTACAGCCGATTACGAGGCTTGTAACGAGTGTGAGAGTTGCCAATCTTTCAATCGTTCGGCTTCTTTCAACATCATAGAGTTGGATGCGGCGTCTCACAATTCCGTAGATGACATTAGAGAACTGGTAAAAGAGGTTTATATTCCGCCTCACGAAGGAAAATATAAAATTTACATCATTGATGAGGTTCATATGCTCACAATAGCGGCATTTAATGCGTTTTTGAAGACGCTGGAAGAGCCTCCTGCTTACGCAAAGTTTATATTGGCTACAACGGAGAAGCATAAAATAATGCCAACCATTCTTTCCCGTTGTCAGATATTTGATTTCCACAGAATAAAACCTGATGATATTGCCTCACATCTTCAATATATCGCAGAGAAAGAAGGTGTTAATGCCGAGAAAGAGGCTTTGGATGTGATAGCACAAAAGGCTGACGGCGGCTTGCGTGATGCTCTTTCAATGTTTGACCAGATGGTGTCATTCACACAAGGTAATCTCACCTATCAGGCGGCGATTGAGAATCTTAATATCTTGGATTATGACTATTATTTCAAGTTTGTGGATAGTTTTCTCGCAGGAGATATTTCCAATGTGCTGTTGATGTACAACGAAATCCTGCAAAAAGGTTTTGAAGGCAATCATTTTATTAACGGATTGGCTAATCATTTTCGCAATCTGCTTGTTTCAAAAGATGTAAGCACGTTGGATTTATTGGAAGTGAGCGATAGCATCAAGGAAAAGTATCTTCGTCAGGCTCAAAGCAGCCCTAATGGTTTTATTTTGAAGTGTCTTGGAATTGCTAACGCCTGTGCAATAGAATACAAAGACACTTCAAACAAACGATTGTGCGTAGAATTAAATTTATTGCGGATGGCAAGTTTGGCAAACAAGCCTTCACCTGCACCTAATCCCGTTTCCGCTGCCGCTTCTCAAACAAACAATGCTCAAGCGGAAGAAAAAAAAAAGGAATTAGCCGATAACGAGCCGCCAAAAGAAGAAGAACAAAAGGTAGATTTGAAAATAAATACCTCTTTTCGCAGTCCGTTGTCCGTAAATCCGACACAGACGTTGGCAATTGAGAACAAAAAACGCTCGGATGAGACAGAAATTGCAAAGAACCTTGATTGGGATGGATTTAACGTTGTATGGAAGGATTTGTTGGCTCAAATAAAGGAAACGAATGCAAATATTTTTTTTGTATTAAGCAATATTGAACCTATAAACAATGGTAATAATACCATTACAATGATGTTTAACGACACTCATATGCGAGAAGAATTTATCAAGGTCAAACAAGAAATCGTTAAAACAATAAGAGATAAAACCGAGGTCAAGAATTTTAATATTATTGACCGCTTAAAATCGACTGAAACGGAAGCCAAACCTTATCAACCGATAGATAAATATAATTATTTGGCTGAAAAAGCACCGGCTTTGCACAAATTACGGGCATTTTTTGATGCAGGAATAGATTATTAAGACTTATTATTTATGGGAGAGACGCTTGTATTCTTAGGATTATTGGTTTTCGCCGCACATTTCTTCTCAATGATTTTCAGCAAGAAGAAAGTATCGGACGTATTGTTGCTAATGGTGATAGGAATCGTGATAGGACCACTGTTAAAGTTGGTTTCGGTTAAAGATTTCGGCTCTGTCGGCGAGGTATTCACCACAATAACATTAGTAGTCATACTTTTTGAGGGAGCAATTGACATAAGCATTGCCGATTTGCAAAGATCATGGAAGACAACAGTAAGATTGACGCTGACAAATGTTGTATTGACGATAGTCTTCTCTGCTATTGCCTGCATATTGTTTGGTCTTAGCGTGATAAACAGTTTTATTATCGGCTCCGCACTAAGCGGCACGGCAGCGGCTGTTGTTATCCCTATGACGAATTACCTTAAAATAGGCTCTCAAACCAAGACTGCTCTTGTGCTTGAGTCCGCTCTGAGCGATGTTATTTGCCTTGTAGCCACCCTTGCATTGATTGATGCCGCCAAATTGGACGAAGGATTGCAAATAGGTAAGGTTATAGGCAATTTAGTTGCTTCTTTCGTGATTGCATCCATCGTAGGATTCGGCTCGGCTTTGGTTTGGGCAAGTTTATTGGAAAGAGTGCGCAAATTAAGGAACTCTATGTTTCTCACCCCTGCTTATTTATTCTTCATTTACGGCGTTGTAGAGGTTATGGGATTTAGTGGGGCGATAGCCGTCCTTGCTTTCGGCATAACGATTGCAAACATGGAATATTTCCAATTTCGTTTCCTTGAACGCTTTCAGCAGAACAAAGAAGCCTTAACGCTAAACGAACACGAGGAAAGTTTTATCGGTGAAATAGTATTCTTTTTAAAGACTCTGTTCTTTGTCTATATCGGGCTGTCTATTACTTTCGACAACCTTATGTCGCTTATTATCGGCATCACAATAACATTCATTCTGCTCATTGCTCGTATTGTCGTTGCGAAATTCTGTTCTCCTAAAACCGCAAACACTTTTGACAGGAGCATAATAGCCTCTATGATTCCGAAAGGGCTGGCTACGGCTGTTTTAGCCTCAATCCCGGCTCAGTTGGGGCTGCCTCAGGGCGATATGATAAGGGATATAACTTTTGCTGTGGTCTTTTTCTCCATTCTTATATGCTCTTTGTGCGTGTTTCTCATAGAACACGTGCCTGTTGTGCAGCGTTTTCTTCATTATATCTGGAAAAACAACGACAAAAGCCTGTAAGGCAGCGGCAAAATCAGGTTGGGGCAAGATACTACCTTGTATCATTTTAACCAAACAGCCTTTGAGGAAAATAAAGCAGCCTTTCGTGCGAATGAAAGGCTGTTTTATTTTAGCCAAACGGCGTTTTATTTTTACCGAACAAAATCCTGTTCCATTAAGACCTTATGAGAGAGTAAAGATTGTAGCGTTCAAAGACGTCTTTTATCTGTTTGTCGTTTTTTTCGGCGTTAATATTAAACAGAGCGGTCGTTTGCTGGGTCTCAAAGTCCATATCAATAAAATCTTTGCCCCTTCCATAATAATTATGTGTGAAAACCTTGCGACTCAAAGTTCCTTTGAGCATAGCCATAGCATTAAACCATACATCATCAGCAAATGGAGCTAAATTCATAAAAAGGTTTGCGTCCGTAACATCTGTATGCAGCGAATGCGGAGGATATAACACGCCGCCTATACCAAGAAAGAAATTCCTGTTGCTTACCTGCTCGTCATTGATACCGAATTCCCATTTCATATAAGGCTGCGGCATATTAGCCTTATCTAATTTCATTCTATGCCCTCTGCAAAAGTGTATCATCTTCGGCTGTTGCCTGTATCCGTTAAGCAGATTCTCTATTAAATCCTGCTGATACAGCACGTCGTCATCAACAGTTATGATGATATCATCGGGAAATCGCAAAATGGAATGCACGAGTTTGGTGTATGAACGCAAGTCTCTGCAAAATTCTATCGTCAATCCCCGTTCCATTTGCCTGCAAAGAATGCGAGGAAGGTTGTTGAGATTAAATTCTTCTTCCGATAACCATAATATAATCTTGTTTGGCTTGAGTGTTTGCCTCATCAGGCTTTCAATCGTCAAAGATACGTCATGTATTCTCTTGCCGTAAGACGTTAAAGAGACGATTAAATCGCACGAAGCATACTTTTCGTCCGTTATTCCTGCTTCCCGTGATGACAGAATGCTGTCTCGCATTCGGCTTACGCTCATCTGTCGCAACAAATCAACGGATGTGTCCCGTATGAACTCATCTACTATTGAGCCTTTGAAGATTGCCTGCCGTATTTTGTCTATAAATCCTAACATAATCGTTATTGTTTGCTGGCTTTCTTGCTTCCGTGATAAAGATCAAAGCAACAAAAGCGACATTCAAGGCTTCCGTTATAAAGAGTTATCTTTTTGCTCGGCTTCAAGCCTATTTTCTTCAAAGCAAACAAGTCCGAAGAAATCACCCACGCCTCATTACCCTCATATCTCTTGAATACATTCCCCATTTGCTCGTATAAATCAATTATATCCGCCACTTCAAGCCGTTCTCCGTAAGGAGGATTTGTCATAATCAGCGTTTTGCCTTCGGGAAGAGTGCTTTCAAGAATGTTTTTCTTTTCAACGCTTATTTCTTCGCTCATATTGGCATTGAGAATGTTTGCTTTGGCATTATCAACTGCCTTTGCGGAAATATCCGAACCGCATATCATATAATTAAAATCGCATATCTGTTTGTCGGCATCTTCTTTTATTTTACGGAAATCAGGTTTCGAATAATTTCCCCACTTCTCAAATGCAAAACCTTTGCGGTAATATTGTGCGGGAATCTTGCGTGCCTGCATTGAAGCTTCAATCAATAGCGTTCCGCTGCCACACATAGGGTCGTAAAAGTTACAATCTTTCCATCCACTCAACAAAATTAATCCTGCGGCAAGCACTTCATTCATCGGAGCATCGCCTACTTCCGTACGATAGCCTCTTTTAAACAAGCTTTCCCCAGAAGAATCCAACGAAACAGTAACATCGTCCTCGTTAATGCGAAGATTTATACGCAAATCCGCATCTTCTTTCTGTATTGTGGGACGACAGTTAAACATTTTGCGTAATCGGTCGCATATAGCATCCTTTGTCTTTTGGGAAACATACAAAGAATGCGTAAAAACATCGCTATAAACGTTTGTATCTATGTAAAGAGTGCCATCAGGGTTGATTAGCTTCTCCCATTTTAAGGCATAAATTTTTCTATACAACTCATCGGTATCGGCAGCCTTGAAATTGGCAATAGGTTTCAGCACACAAAGAGCAGTACGCAAGCAATAATTTGCCTTATACAGCAGTTTCATATCCCCTTCAAAGCCTACGGCACGATGAAATATCTCTATATTTTTTGCACCCAATGTTTCAAGTTCCGTTGCCAGCACTTGCTCCAAACCAAACATCGTTTTGGCAACCATTTTGAAGTCATTATTCATCTGTAATAGTTTTTAAGATTACATTTTTTCAGGAACATCAATCCCAAGCAAACTCATAGCGGTCCTGATTGTCTTTCCCGTAAAAGCAGTTAAGCACAAACGCCAGCACATTGTGTTATGCTCCTCCCGCAATATGCTTACATCTTGATAAAAGGCGTTAAAACTCTTTGCCAACTCAAAAACATAATTGGCAATCAAAGCAGGAGACAGATTTTTTGCTGCCTGCTCAACCACAGAAGGGAAAGCATACAACGCTTTTATGATTTCATTCTCTTTATCGTTGATAACAATCGCCTGAAATCTGATTTCATTGGCATCCTTATCAAGATTGATTGCCTTCATATCACGGGCTCTTCGCAGCAATGAGCATATCCGAGCGTGCGTATATTGAATAAAAGGACCTGTATTGCCGTTAAAATCTATCGATTCCTCAGGATTGAAGAGCATATTCTTAGAAGGATCTACCTTTAAGATAAAATATTTCAGCGCTCCCAACGCTAATTGTCGGTAAAGGACGTCTGCTTCCTGCGGAGTAAAGCCATCCGTCTTTCCATGCTCCATTGTTTGATTTTTTGCTATCTCTATCATGGACGCAATCAAATCATCGGCATCAACAACCTTGCCTTCGCGGGATTTCATCTTGCCCGACGGCAATTCAACCATTCCATAAGAAAGATGAAATATGTTTTCCGCCCACTCAAAGCCTAATTTCCGCAAGACAAGCTTCAAAACAGAAAAATGATAGTTCTGTTCATTGCCCACAACGTAGATTAGGCGGTCGGAATCAAAGTCTTTATGCCGCAATAACGCCGTTCCCAAATCCTGAGTTATATAAACCGCTGTGCCGTCACTGCGTAAGAGCAACTTCTTATCTAATCCTTCCGCCGTCAAATCAATCCATACCGAGCCGTCTTCCTGCTTAAAAAATATCCCTTTGCGCAATCCTTCGGCTACGAGCTCCTTTCCCAACAAATATGTATCGCTTTCGTAATATACTTTATCAAAACTTATGCCCAGACTCTCATAAGTGGCGGCGAAGCCCTCATAAACCCAGCCGTTCATCTTGTTCCACAGAGCTAAAGTCTGCTCATCTTTTGCTTCCCATTTGCGAAGCATTTCCTGAGCCGCAGACATAAGAGACGATTTCGCCTTTGCATCCTCCTCATTCATCCCCTTAGCCATCAATGACGCTACTTCCTCACGATATTTGGTCTCAAAAAGCACATAATACTTGCCAACAAAAAGGTCGGGTTTCATCTCGGCACTCTGAGGCGTCTCTTCATTCGCATAAAGCTTCCATGCCAGCATAGATTTGCAGATATGAATCCCACGGTCGTTAATCAAATTGACTTTTTTCACCACATAACCGAAGGCTTTCAGGATTTCGGTAACCGAATCTCCCAAAAGATTATTTCTAACGTGCCCAAGATGGAGCGGTTTGTTGGTATTGGGCGATGAAAACTCTATCACAACGGGCTTATCCTTGCGTTCGGCAACATAGCCGTAAGCCTTGTTATTATAATTTTTGAGAATAAAATCCGCCCAAAACGTTTTATCAATCGTTAAGTTCAAAAAACCTTTAACAACGTTGAATGCAGCAACATATTTGCAGTTTTCAAGGAGATATTTGCCCGTTTGGTCGGCAATAAGCTGCGGATTCTTACCCACAGGCTTTGAAAGGGGAAAAGTAACCAAAGTAAAATCACCTTCAAAGTCCTTTCTAGTGGAAGAGATGCTCACAATATCTTTGGTAACATCAAGAGAATAAAGCGTCTTTATTGCTTCTATGGCTGCATTTTGCAGAATCGTTTCAATCATGTCAATCATTCTTTCGGTATCCTGTGCTTAAATACAAGATAGAGTTCATTTTGCAAAAGTACAACTTTATTTTCTCTTAGCCAACCCTGCATCCGACTTATGAGACCCTGCTCTGCCCAAAACAAAAGTTCGCATCAGGCAGACAATACTTTGTTCTATAAAAATTAAACAGCCTTTCGTTAAAATGAAACAGCGTTTTATTAAAATGAAATAAGATTTCGTTAAAATGAAACAGCCTTTCGTGAGCGTATTGTGCAGTAAGATTTTAACCTTTGTTTATTTGCAAGCAGGCAAACAGGATATATAAATAATAAAGTGGCATTTTGAGTTGTATTTAACAGCCTTTTCGTAATCTGTATAAATAATTCGCTAAAATCATTTGGCATTTTAGATTATTATTGTAACTTTGCAGGTTAAATATAAAGCATAACATTATGAAAAAACTATACATAATAATTTTGATATGTGCTTTTAGCGGTGCTTTTGCTAACGCTCAAAAACCTAAAAAGGCTGTTAAAAAAGCGGAACCTGTATATAGAGAAATTATATTGCCTGCTCGTTGTGCCGATTGCCTGTTTGCCATAAATTTGGATTTGGATACGGCTTTCGGACCAACGGAACCGCTGAACGGACCAGGCTATATTAACGAGATAAAGCAGGATAAAAAAGTTAAAAACGTGTTTGAGCAGGAGCATAACTCGGTTTGGTACAAGGTTAGCATACCTTATGACGGGAAATTGCTGATTGATGTAACGCCAAAGTCGTCTAATGATGACCATGACTTATTAGTGTATAAATATACCGACAGATATTTCTGCAATCGTGTGGAACGCAATAAAGTTACGCCCGTTCGTTCGGTTATGTCTTCAATTGACCCCGCCGTATCAGGCAAAACCGGCTTGCGATTGAACGCTACCGACATCAATATCCCGAAATCAAGTGAGACGGCTTACGCTAAATATATTGATGTGAAGGAAGGCGAGAGTTATGTAATAGTTCTGGATAATTTAAACGAGGCTGGTCTTGGTCATACGATTAAAGTGGAGGTTTGGACAGAATCTACGCCGCTTTATATCTACCCTATTGACAGCATAAGTAAGCAACGTACCACTGCGAACATAGAAGTGATAGAGAATGAGACACAACGTATCGTTTTAAGCAAAGAAGATGCCGGCGCTCAGAAGATAAAAATTATGCCTACGAAGACTTATACCATCAATCTCACAAAACCGAATTATTTTGACTACTCTAAGGTTGTATCTTACGACCAAGCAAAAGCAGATAGTGTGCTTTCAACCCGTTTAATTGAAATAAAAATAGGCTCCAATCTTCCTCTTAACGGCACTTTGTACTATGATATTAATGAGGAAGGCACTACCGTTTTACTCAAAGAGTCTTTGCCTGTGTTGGATAAGATTGTTGAAACGTTAAGAGCATATCCCAAAATACAGATTGAAATCATCGGAAGAATACCAACAGAAGGGCTGAATGTGAAAGCAGACAATGTTAATTCCAAAGCAAGAGCCGAAGCCATAAAAGCCTATCTCGTCAGCAAAGGAGTTGATGAGAGCAGCATCACAACAAGAGGCTCAACCATTAAAGAATTAGAGGCTCAGATAAAAGCCCAAAATGAGAACAGGAACTCTTCTCTTATCAATCCGCAAAGCGAAATAAGAATAAAAGCACTTAAATAAAAAATATGAAAAGGACATTACTGCTGACAGCATTGTTGATTTTGCCGTTTTCTGTGTTGGCACAGGAACTCAAACTCATCTATTCATTTACCAATTATGCCGATTCGTCAAACAATTACGTAGAAATAAACACTTCTATTGACGCTTCCGGTCTTGAATATGTCAAAAAAACAAACGGAAAGTATCAAGCAACACTGGAAATGACGCTTATCATATATTCAGACGCCACTTATTCCGAAGCAATGTATGTAGAGAAACGAAATATTCTCTCTCCGGAGATTGCAGATACCCAAAGCCGTAATTTTTATTCGCTTTATGATGTGCAAAGGGCTGCATTACCAAACGGAGACTATCCTTTCTATATGAATATTAAGGATAAAAATTCACAAGAGCCTGCTCACGAAATCCGAGATGTGATAAAAATCCATTATGACCATAATCAATTGGAATTTTCCGACATAAAACTCATAGATTCGTTTGTTAAAACAAAAGCAAAGAACATTTACAGCAAAGATGGCTATGATATGTATCCGTATTTGTTTGAAAGCGTTTCCGAGAATGCTAAAAAACTAACTTTTTACGGCGAAATATATAATGTATATAAACTCTTCGGCAAAAACAAACCTTATATTATCGGCATAGCTATTGAAGATTTTAACACCTCACGAGCTATTGACGGCATAGGTTTGCGGAAAAAATCAACAACAAAAAGCATTGAACGCATATTTGAGACTTTGGATATCAGCAATCTTAAAGCCGGTTATTACAATCTTGCTATTGAAGTGAGGGATAGCAACAATTTTTTCTATGATAACAAGAAATATGCTTTTGTAAAAGAAGGTAATTCATTTGAAGGGGCTAATCTTGCCTACGGAGAGCAGGATACTTACCTTGACAGCGTTAAAGATTCTCTTATACTTTTAGATGATATTGAAAGTCTTTACCCTGTTGCCAACAAATCGGAAAGAAATTTCATAGATAAGGGAATTAAGGGCAAGACAACAGAGCAATTGCGGATGTTTCTTTACTCTTACTGGGCGGCGAACTACCCTGATAATCCCCAAGCAGGCTATGAGCAATATCATAAGAGGGCTGAATATGTTAAAAGCCGATTCTCCACTCCTAATAAGAAAGGTTTTTATACCGATATGGGCAGAATATATCTTATTTACGGCGAACCCACAAATATTATAGACGAAAGGAACAAGGTTAATACTGCTATGCGCCGCAATGATATGGCAGCAAACAGCATAGACCCCGATGTGTTGCAGGCAAGCACCACTTCATTCACATATTTGCCTTATCAAATGTGGCGATATGACCAAACGCCGTTCGGAGAAACAAATCGCACGTTTGTCTTTTATGCTCCTATGAATGACGTAAGAGAATATCGTTTGCTGCATTCAAATGCTACGGGCGAGATTTCAACTTTATTTTGGGAGCATACCTTATCTAACAAAAATCTTCCCTACTATTCCGAAGGCGAAGCAGGTCTTCAGTTCAAAAGAGGCTATTAATGAAATTAGCAGTTGCCATTCTTAATTATAACGGTGAGCATTTACTGCGTCAATTTCTTCCTTCCGTAGTGCAATTCACGCCTTATGACGTATTTATCATTGACAACGGTTCATCCGATGGCTCATTAGATTTATTGAAAACAAAGTTTCCGTCTGTCAAAACAATAGAATTAGATAAAAATTACGGCTTTGCGGATGGTTATAACAAAGGTCTGCAAAACATAGAGGCTGATTACTTTATGCTTTTGAACGATGACGTGGAAGTAACAGAGCATTGGCTTGAACCTTTGATTGATTTGCTTGACAGGGATGCTCAATGCGCTGCTTGCCAACCTAAATTAAAATCATTTTTATCAAAGAAGGATTTTGAATATGCAGGTGCTGCCGGCGGAGAACTTGATTATCTCGGTTATCCTTTTTGCCGCGGACGAATTTTCACCTCATTGGAAGAAGATAATAACCAGTATCAGGAGGCGGAAATCTTTTGGGCGACCGGTGCGGCATTATTAATACGGAGCGAATTGTTCAAAAAATTTAGTTTTGACCCTTTATTTTTCGCTCATCAAGAGGAAATAGACTTGTGTTTCAGACTTCGTACAAGCGGATACTCAATTCGTTGCGTCACTTCATCGGTTTGCTATCATCTTGGCGGAGGAACGCTAAACAAAAGCTCGTTTCGCAAAACTTTTCTCAACTTTCGCAACAATCATCTGATGTTGTACAAAAATTATCCAGCCAAACAATACCGCAAAATCTTCATAATACGTCTTGCATTAGACCTTTTAGCGGCAGCAACCTTCCTTTTGAGCGGCAAATTCAAAGAAACGAAAGCCGTGATATGCGGAATAAAAGCCTTTTTATCTCTGAAAAAGCAATACAAATCATCTCTCAACAGACCGCAAGCACTTCCTGACCAAATATACCCTCACTCTATTCTTTTTCAATACCATATCCGCCGCCGCAAGCACTATTCCGAGTTATCGGTTTCAAGTAAAAAATAAACATTCGTATGAAAAAAACGCTTCTTATCTCGCTTTCAATCATCTTAATCGTATTTAGCGGCTGCCAAAACGACAATCGCCCATTTCCAAAGCCCAAAGCATACGTCAGGATAACCATTCCGCAACCACAATACATCACTTTCGACACCTCAACCCTGCCTTTCACGTTTGAATACCCTGATTACGGGGTGGTTGAACCTAATACATTTGAAGAAAACAGCAATTGGTTCAACATAGACTTCGGAAAATACGGCTATGTGCTTTATTTAACCTACGTACCAATGCGTTCGGCGGCATCATTGGACACTTTGATAAACGAAAGCGACAAAATGGCGTATTATTCTCAGCAAAAACGCTCATCAGGTGTCGCTGCGAAGGATTACATCAATGATTCGCTAAAAATTTATGCCACAATCTATAATATAAAAGGCTCAAGGGTTGCGACGCCTTATCAATTCATCATAACCGATAAGGAAAAGAATTTTTTAAGAGCCTCTTTGAACAATATACAACAGCCTAACAATGATTCTCTTGCCCCCGTTCTCAATCGTATAAGCAAGGATTTGGAGCATATTGTATCCACTTGGCGTTGGAAACGTTAGATTCATCGTTCGCAAAGCAAATATCCATTTTTCATTACCTCTTTTCATTGTCGCAAAATGGGCTTTGCCGTGATTTTTGTATGATTTGATTTTGCCCTTCCCGCAATTCGTTACGTCCTTTAATCATTTCATTTTCAGCATATCAGATAATAGAAAATTCAAAGCCTGTTCTGTGCGAATGAAAGGCTGTTTCATTTTAACAAAAGGCTGTTTTATTTTAACAAAACAAAGTATTATTTTTACGATACGGGCTTTCTATGCTTCAAAAGCCGATTATGTCGGAATGTTAAAGGATACCGGGCAGAGGAATCAGTTTATGCTCCCAATAAGGCTTCCTCCCAATGAGAATATTGAAGCCCATAAAGATTTTAAAGCCGCTCATATCCGCCACATTCAGCACAGGATTTGAAAAAGAGAACGATGAGCCTAAATAAAGGTTCATTCCGGCGCCCGTGATTGAGACCATAAATGACGGATTCAGCAGTGTATGAAGAGTAAATGTGTTTCCGACCGAGCCGGCTAAGCATTTCCAGTGAAAACCGTAGAGAAGGGATAGATAATTGTCTAAATATCCGTTGCCCCAAACACCTTTGTATAATGCGTGAAGGTATGATGTCGGTGCGAAATGCCACGTATATCCCAAATAAAACTTAGTTGGAATTCTTGATGTGTAGCTTCCCAAATTTGTAGTCTTCAAATCAAATAGCGAATTAAGAGTATCTCCCAATCTTTCCAAATAATCATCCAAATCATTGGACAAACTATCCAATGTAGATTTCAAACCATAAAAATCAATGGTCTGATTAGGGTTGCGGCTATGTATGCGCGTTGCATTAGAACGCCATTTTATGAAACCGATATCGGCAACCGCCGCACTGACTTCCATACTTTCGTTTATCTTATACCTTGCGCCCAAATCTATAACGCCGCCTCTGTTTTTCAAAGCATTATTTAAGGACGATGAAGCATTATCATACCAATTTATCTTGTCGTTAAAGAATGAATTAGACTGCAATCCGCCAAAAGCAGTTGAGAAAAGGATATCAATATTACTTCGTAACATAATATTTCCATTTTGATTTGTCATTGATATATCCATATCTTTTGCCGTTATGTCTGCTATACCGAACAATAATCCGACCCTTGCACCAATTGTTAGCTTGTTCGTAATCTGTCGAGCAAAAGATACGGATGGCGAAAGATAGACAGAAGCATCGGCAAGCGGCTCATTATAAATAATACCGTTGTCTTCACTGTCCGTTCCGTAAATAATAAATCCAAGTAATGACTTTTCCAGTCCGATTCTCGCATCAATCGTTAATGTTAAATCAAAAGAAAAATGATTTTTCCCTGCATTAAAACCAAATCCAAGCAGATTTATGTCGCTTGAAAAGTTAAAACTATTCCTTTTTCGCAATTTTCCATGAAACCCTTGTATGTCTAATTGCAACGAATCTTGATATAAAGGATGTTTATGTATGATATCGTGATATGAAAAGCCTGATGTATGAAAATCAAATGAGAGATTGGGAAGGACAGGTAGCGATATGTATGTTCCGAGTTTAGTACCAAAAGCAGGATTTATGAAAGAAGATTGCGGTGTTTCATTCATAAAATACATTATATCGCTTTGTGATCGTGATGTAACAGCCATTGATAATACGGCAATCAAGAAAAATGATTTTAATTTGTTCATTTTGTTGTAATGTTTATTGAGTTTATATAGTTATATTAGCCTTTGCTTTAACGCCTATGGACATTCGTAAAATCTGATATGGGTCATCGTGTCTTAAACGCACAAAAGGTTTTCCGTTAGCGTTGGAAGATGTATTAAGAATCAACTTTATTCTTATTTTTGATGAGTGTCGCAATGACTCATACGTCTTTTGTGTTAATTCAATATTTACTTTATTGGTTTTAGACGCAACAACCTGTCCGTAATCATTAACATCAGCACCGATAATGAATTGAGAATTCGGCAATAACGAATCAATAATATTGTTATTGCTATCACAAAGATACAATTGAGCATCAATAGAAGCCGGGAAACCATTATCTATGGTAAAGACCAGAGTAGTAGATTTAAGATAATCAAGTTCGCTTACAACCTTAAAAGCCGCTACATCACTAGTATAGGTAAGGTTATTAACTTTTAGTTTCAACGGAACTTGCATATCCGATTTAATTGCCACATAAGCATCTTGTGGAGTTATAAAGTTTTCCGGTCTATCTTTATTAAACTCCATTACAATGGCTGAAAATATCTTATTCGGCATTGTTTCCATCCCGCTCAGATTAGATTGAAGCGGATTTAATGGTATTTCTATGCTCTGATGCGGAATAACTGCCCCATTATGATCTAAAATAGTGTCATTGGGCGAGTCATCTACTAATGTTGAATAAAGTCCTGCCGAATTAGATGATGCTAACTCCTTCAAATAAATAGTAGTTTGTATTCCTATATTTGTGTATGCCGACATTGTAGCCTTGAATCGTTCAAGGTCTATGCTGCCGGGAGTAAAAATAGACGCATAAGAAGTATCATCAAAATAGGGAATATCAACCGTATCGTATGAATTAAAGTTGTAATGTCCGACATAGCCATAAGCGACATCAATAGCCAAATTTTCCGAAATCAAATGTATTCCAAAATCCATGTTTGAAAGCAAAGATGCTCCCGGAAGTGCATGTAACAAAAATGCATATTCAAAAGCAAAAGATAGAGTATCTATAGAACTTGCGTCAAATGCAATTCTGTAATCTGATAAATCCAAATCAAAGGCATTTGTTTGATTAGAACCAATCAATGTTATTGTATCACAGAATAAGTGTCCATTATATTTATTTCTTATGTAACTGCTCTGAAGTACAAGTTTGATATTTATACCTTGAATGTCTGTAAGATTATTATCAAATGTCAGTCGCAATTTACTGTTATTCATAAAAGTGACACTATCAAATCTTATGCTGTCACCAAGACTTGGAATAATTATTTTTTCCGCAAGCATTGTGCCGTTATTAGGATACTTTATATCAATAGTATCAGGGATAATACCTGTAAAAGGAATTTGCAATGTAGGTATTTGAAAATCCGTGTTGAGAATAGGTATAATATCAACCATACCATCAGGGATTAGCGTGTCCATTCTATGATAATTAAGATTTAGATAATCCCCTCCTTCATCTGAAAGCAACTCTAATTTCAATCCATCAACCGATGCCACCAACGAATCTATATCTATCTTCAAAAAATCGCTTAATTTAACATCAACAGATATAATATTACCGAGATCTAATGTAGGGTTAAGTGTCGTTTGAGCCAAATTATCCAGCTTAAAATCGTCTTCATCAACACAAGAACATATACAAAAAGGAGTAATCAGTAACAGGAATAAAATTCTTTTCATTTTCTACCAATATTGTTATAATTAAAAGTAGCAAAGATACAAAAAATCATCATACCATCTGATTTTAATCAATTTTTGCATAATTCTATTATTATATCATAAGATTAGATTACTCTTAAACTATGTGCAATCATCATCTTTGTGTGCCTAATTCTCTAATAATTCCATTTGCGGCAAACAAAATAGTAGTTATTTCTAAGAATATTTTGCAAGTTTCAAATATTATTTTTAATTTTGTTGGCGTAAATAACACTAAATATTTTGCAAAATGGAAAGAATAAAATCATTAAAAGACTTCTTTCAAATGTACATAGATGGCTTTCGCTCAATGACTGTTGGCAAAACATTATGGCTTATTATTCTATTAAAACTCTTCATTATGTTTGCTATTTTAAAGGTATTTTTCTTTCCGAACTTTCTAAACAGCAAATTTGACACCGATCAACAAAAAAGCAACTTTGTTGAACAACAATTAACAGGCAAATAAATAACGACAAACTTAACAAAATAATTAGCAATATGAATGTAGATGTATCACTTATTGATTGGTCAAGAGCGCAATTTGCACTAACGGCTATGTATCACTGGATATTTGTTCCGCTAACCTTAGGGCTGGGAGTAATAATGGCTATTATGGAAAGCCTTTACTACAAAACAGGAAAAGATAAATGGAAACGAACGGCTAAATTTTGGATGAAACTTTTCGGAGTTAATTTTGCTATCGGCGTTGCAACAGGCATCATTCTGGAATTTGAATTCGGCACAAACTGGTCTAATTACAGTTGGTTTGTAGGAGATATTTTCGGAGCACCTCTTGCCATTGAGGGAATAATTGCATTCTTTATGGAAGCAACATTTATTGCCGTTATGTTTTTTGGCTGGAAAAAAGTAAGCAAAGGGTTTCATTTGGCATCAACATGGCTTACGGTTTTCGGAGCAACAATTTCTGCTTTATGGATACTTATTGCCAACGCATGGATGCAATATCCGGTTGGAATGGAATTTAATCCCGACACGATGAGAAACGAGATGAATGATTTCTGGGCTTTGGTTCTATCACCGGTTGCCTTAAATAAATTCTTCCATACGGTCATCTCTTCTTGGCTTGTAGGCTCTGCATTCGTTGTCGGCATCAGTTCTTGGTTCTTAATAAAGAAAAGAGAAAAGGAATTCGCATTGGATAGCGTCAAAATAGCAACTATTGTCGGTACAATCGGCATTTTACTTTCTATTTATTCGGGAGATGAATCCGGACATCAGGTTGCGCAAAAACAACCTATGAAATTAGCGGCAATGGAAGGGCTTTACGATGGCGGACACAGCGTAGGATTGGTAGGAATCGGCATTCTAAATCCTCAAAAGGAAGCAAACGACAACAAAGAGACTTTTTTATTTGACGTAAAGATACCTCAATTGTTATCTTTCCTTGCAAACAGAGATTTTAACAGTTATGTACCAGGCATAAACGACATTATAAACGGATACACCGCTGATAACACAACAGAAATCTCGGTAGCGGAGAAGATGAACAAAGGAAAACAGGCTATAGCTGCCCTTTCCGATTATTCAAAGGCACGAAAAGCCAAAGATACTCTCGCCGCTGCAGAAGCAAAAGAGCGTCTTGATGCAAATTACAAGTATTTCGGATACGGATATTTCAAATCACCGGAAGAAGTTGTGCCGAATGTGCCGTTAGTCTTCTATTCATTTAGAGTAATGGTCATTCTGGCAGGCTATTTTCTCATTTTATTTATAATAGTATGGCTTTTCAATCACAAGAAACGCTTTGAAAATATGACGTGGCTTCAATGGGTGTGTCTTTTATCAATCCCTCTGGCTTATATAACCTCACAGGCGGGCTGGATTGTAGCAGAAGTCGGACGCCAACCTTGGACTATTCAGGACATTCTGCCTGTTTCTGCTGCCGTATCAGATATCAGTGCAGGCTCAGTGAAGACTACATTCTTTATTTTCCTATTTCTGCTCACGGCATTGTTCATTGCCGAACTCAGCATTATGATTAAACAAATAAAACTCGGTCCCGGAGCCGAAGACAATTCACATGAGTAAAAATAAATAAACAAAAAATAATTATGGATTACGCATTCTTTCAACACTATTGGTGGTTCTTGGTATCATTGTTAGCAGCATTGCTCGTTTTCCTGCTTTTCGTGCAAGGAGGGCAATCATTAATATATCAATTAGGCAAAAAAGAATCCGAGCTCAGGCTATTGATTGATTCTTTGGGCAAAAAATGGGAACTGACCTTTACTACATTAGTAACTTTCGGCGGAGCATTTTTTGCATCCTTTCCTTTGTTCTATTCAACCAGTTTCGGAGGGGCATATTGGGTGTGGATATTGCTGCTTTTGACGTTCGTAATTCAAGGAGTCTCCTTTGAATACATATTTAAGCAAGGAAACCTCTACGGACAAAAGACTTTCAAAGTATTTTTGTTCTTAAACGGGCTGCTTGCTCCTATTGTAATCGGCACAGCCGTCTCTACATTTTTTTATGGTGCCGAATTCATAGTCAATAAAGACAATCTAACGGGCGTAATGCCTATCATATCGCAATGGCAGAACTCTTGGCACGGATTAGAGGCTCTTCAAGTGTTTGACAATGTTGCCTTAGGACTCGCTGTCTTCTTTCTCGCACGCTGTTTGGCGTGTTTGTATTTCATAAACAACATAAACGAAGAAAACATTAACACAAAAGCACACAAGCACCTTACAATAAACGCCGTAGCCTTCCTTCTATTTTTCCTTTACTATATAATAAGATTGTTATTCAAAGAAGGATGGCGTCAGGATGCCGTAAGCGGAATTATAAGCATAGAACCATATCTTTATTGGCACAATCTGTTGCAAATGCCTGTCGTTTTAGTAATATTATTGCTGGGAGTAGTGGGCGTTCTCTACGGATTTATCCGCACATACCTGTGTCCGAAATTCCGTAAAGGCATTTGGTTCGCAGGAATCGGCACAGTGCTAACGGTTCTTGCCGTTTTGCTTTTGGCAGGCTTCAATAACACGGCGTATTACCCTTCTTTGGTTGATACACAAAGTTCTTTAACCATCGCCAACAGCAGTTCCAGTCTTTTCACACTAAAAGCCATGAGCATCGTATCGCTTTTCATCCCATTTGTGCTTGCTTATATTTGGTATGTATGGCGTAAGATGGACAAGAAGTAAGTCCGTGTCGGACTGACATTACTTTTCATCCGTTACGGATGGCGTAAGATTGGCAAAAAGTAAGATTTAATGGCAATCAATCATTATTTCGGGATATCAAAAGCCGCTTAAAATATTATGTAATCACAAGCCGTAATAATATTGTGCAGCAATACTCTAACGAAAGGCTGTTTCATTTTTATAAAACGGCGTTTGGTTAAAATGAAAGGCTGTTTCGTGCGAATGAAACAGCCTTTTGCGTTATTAAAAAAATATTTTCTAAATTTGCAGTCATATTAAGTAAGTATGAATGTTTAGAAAAATCTATTTATGAAAGATAAAAATGACGCCTTAGCAAAGATTGCGACAGACAGACAGCGAACAAATCTGTTGAAAAAGTATGAGCAAAATCTCATTGCCTTCCTTGTTGTAAGGATACCTAAATTCATTTCCTCAAATACGCTTACGGCTATTGGCTTATGCGGTAGTATTGTTACGGCTCTCGGTTTCATATTGGCGAAATATGTTCATCCTGCCCTCTTGCTGCTTGGCATTGTCGGCTTTGCAGTAAATTGGTTCGGCGATTCGCTGGATGGTCGTCTTGCTTATTACAGAAATAAACCCCGAAAGTGGTATGGATTCTCATTAGACTTTGTTGTGGATTGGCTAACCATTATTTTAATCGGCTTAGGCTACATTGTATATGTCGGAGGTGAGTGGGAATTGTTGGGATTCTGCTTTGTGGTGCTTTATGGCTGGTCAATGATGATGGCATTGCTTAAATACAAAATCACAAACAAGTATGAAATAGATTCGGGCTTGTTCTCCCCGACAGAAGTCCGCATTGTGCTTTGCTTAATCCTTGCAGCGGAAGTGATATGGCAAGGTTCTATTATTTTTTCAAGTGCTTTTGCCTGCGTTTTCCTTTGTATTGTGAATATTATTGACTTTCTTAAACTGCTCAAATCGGCAGACCAACGCGACAAAGACGATAAACAGGCAACCAAACAGGATTAAAAATGTATCAACGGCTCAAATATTTTGTCAAGGCTCAGTTGTCGGCGTTCATAGGCGGCGTTTGCGATTATTTTATTATGATTGCCCTGACGGAATTCGGGCATATACATTACGCAATCTCTATAATAATTGCGTGTTTGTTGGGTTCGGTGATAAATTTCACGATAAACAAAACATGGTCCTTTTATAACAAAGAACAGAAATACTCTTTCAATCTGCCGCAACAACTTTTCAGATTTGTGATTGTTGTCTTGAGCAGCATAATGCTTAAATCCGGCGGCACGCTTCTTCTTACCGAACTATCCGGACTTGATTACAGGATTAGCAGAGTGGCTATTGATTTAATTGTTTCTTTGGGTTTCAATTATGTTTTGCAGAGATATTGGGTTTTTCGCAAGGTGCGGCGAAATCAAACTACACAAAAAAGCGAGGAGACTTTAATCCCCTCGCCCGAATTATGAGTTTAATTCCGTAAAAGTTCCTTTAAGCATACAATTCCGTGAATACATCGCGTAAAGCCTTGCATTCACGTAAATCCTGCAATGTAAGTTCAGCGTGTCCTTTGGTATAGCCATTGCCAACCATCATCGTAACGTCCGAACCTACGCCTTCCGCACCGAGAGCCGCCTTTGTAAATGAAGTAGCCATTGAAAAGAAATAAACAATGCCCGTATTCTTTGTAACGAGGATTGATGTCATTTCCGTATCAGGTACATTGACGTTGTTGATAGTTATATCTGCCATAGCCCCATTTGTTAATTCGGAAACCTTCTGCATAACCGCTACCGGCTGACGTGCATCCATTCGAAGAACATGGTCGCAGAATCCGAGTTTCTCTAATCTTGCCGTATCGTCTTCGCCGTAAGTGATTGCTATAACCTTACCTGTTACGCCCGAACGCTTCTTTGCTTCATAGCAACAAAGCATTCCCGATTTTCCTCCGCCACCTATGATTACTACAATGTCGCCCGGTTTTACCAATTTAGCCGTTTGTGCCGGTGCTCCTGCAACATCCAACGCCGAAAGCACCAAATTTTCCGGTAAATCGTTAGGAATCTTTGCATAAATGCCGCTTTCAAAGATAATAGCCTTGCCATCAATATCCACTTGGTCTATTTCAGGGCGAATATCCTTTATTTTGTCAATACGCAATGGTGTCAGCGACAAAGAAACCAGCGTTGCAATCTTATCACCTGCCTTTAAATCTATTTTCCCATCAAGTTTGCTTCCTATCTTTTCAACCGTTCCCAAAAGCATTCCGCCGCTTCCCGTTACCGGATTGCGATGTTTGCCTTGTGTTTCAACGATATTGAGCATTATTTTCTTGATTTCTTCTTTATCACCTTTGGCTTGCTGTTCTATTTGTGTGAAAGAGGCGGAATCAATGTTCAAAGTATGCACGTCAATTAGGATTTCGTTGTCATAAATCTCATCCATATTATTGTCTAACTTGTTTGCCGGTTGCGGCAAAACCCCTTTTGGTTCAATTACACGATGTGTGCCGTGTTTGCATCCTTGTTTCATGTTAATGTATGTTATGTTAAAAAATTTATATTCCTGTTTAATGATTTTATTTTATGCGTAAAATTTGTCCGATTCTGATTACAGGACGTTTTTTGTTGATTTTATTTAGAGATATTATCCTATCAATCGGCACATCGTACTTCTTGGAAAGTCCGAACAGCGTTTCACCTTTTTTAACCTTATGAGTAACGACCGATTGTTTTGGTTCTGTTTTTGAAATATTTGCTTTAGGAACAATTTCTTGCTGATTTGTCAATATAGAACTTACCGTGTCTATGGCAAAAGGTGTCGGCGTAACATTCGTATCTGATTCCACCGGTTTATCAACCTTGACTGCAACTTTTTGTTTGACCGCTAAACTTGCTCCGACAGCCAATGACCGCCGTCTTGCAGACTTTGGATTCCATGATTTCAACTCCGATACACTTACCCCATAGCGTCGTGCTATTGATGACCACGTTTCTTTGCGGCGAACCTTATGATATATCAACTTATCCTTATAAACCAACATTGAATTGCCGTCAAGATCAACCGTTGAGTTCTTATCACCAAAAAATTTATCCCTTTCATAGTTTGCAATAGAGTCTTCAAGAGCGATAAATCGGCATATCTTATCGGTAGGTAATTTTATAATGTAACGATCCTGCGAACCGGGAATTTCAAACTTCTTATATTGCGGATTTAAGTCCTTTATCAAATCATAATCTATTTGCATCACAGTAGCAATTTGCCCAAAATGAATATCCTTCGTAACGGTTACCGTATCGGTAGCAACTGGTTTTGTAATATCATAAGCATTTATGCCGTGCAATTGGTAATAATTAAAGGCGTAAGTGGCACCTATGAATGCGGGAACATAACCTCGTGTTTCTCTTGGCAGATAATCATAAATTGCCCAGAAGTCCGAACCGCCCGAACGCTGCATTGCTTTATTCACATTGCCAGGTCCGCAATTGTAAGCAGCCAAAGCCAGAGTCCAATCATTATAAATACGATAAAGAGATTTGAGATACTTAGCCGCAGCCTCAGTTGCTTTGATAGGATCCCGCCTTTCATCAATAACAGAGTTCATTCTCAAATCAAGATGGCTTGCCGTAGCATACATAAATTGCCATAAACCTGTCGCGCCCATACGAGATACGGCATTGGGATTAAGAGCCGATTCAATAACAACAAGATATTTCAGTTCGATAGGAACTCCGTATCTGTCAAGAATAGATTCGAACAGCGGGAAATAGTATTTGCTCAACCCTAACATCATAGATACTTTATTTGAAATCTTATCTACATAGGTTTCCATATACCTTCGCACCTTTGAATTAAAGGTTAAAGGAATTTCGGAAGGCAAAGCACGCAAACGCCGTGCCAAAACGCTGTCGGCAGTCAGCGAAACGGTGGATGTATTGCCTGAAAAATTGTCGTTATGATAGGTTTTATTTATAAGTCTTGTGCTTTGGCGAATATGATACGAGTTAAGGAGGCTGTCATAATTTCGTTCAAAATTTACAATCACTTCATCCGTGTCATCCTTCTGTGCTTTGGTTAAAAATGGTAGTGCTATTAAAAAAAAATAAATAAGATAGTTATATGGTTTCATCCTGAAAAATTATCACAAAATTAGTTTGTAAAAGTACAAAATAAATAATTATTATGCTCTTATTAACGAAAAAAGCCCTCATTTATTATCTTAATCAACAAAGGCGGCATTTGCCTAAATCCTTATCTATCTTCATTTTCACCAAAGGCTGTTTCATTTTTTTAAAAGGCTGTTTGGTGCGGCTGAAAGGCTGTTTCATTTTAGCCAAACAGCCTTTTGCTGCCATATTTCCTCATACGGCAAAAATATTATACCTTTGCACACTCATAACAACCGATAAAACAACAGGCAATGAAACTAAAAATCGGCTTAATTCAAGCAAAATGCGAGCGAAACAGGGATGCAAATCTCTCAAAGACCATAGCAAATATACGGGATGCGGCTTCAAAGGGAGCAAATATTGTTTGCTTGCAGGAATTGTTTGCTTCGCTCTATTTTTGTGATGTTGAGGATTATGCCAACTTTGATTTGGCTGAACCGATTCCAAGCCACACCACCGACAAACTTTGTTCTGTGGCAAAGGAACTTGGCATTGTCATCGTTGCTTCTTTGTTTGAGAAGCGTGCGGAGGGGCTTTATCACAATACTGCTGCGGTTATTGATGCCGATGGCTCGTTGCTCGGCATTTATCGCAAGATGCACATCCCCGATGACCCAGGTTATTATGAGAAATTCTACTTTACGCCGGGCGATTTGGGCTATAAAACTTTCAAAACGGCGTTCGGCACTATTGGAGTGCTGATTTGTTGGGACCAATGGTATCCTGAGGCGAGCAGAATAACGGCTTTGAGCGGTGCGGAGGTGATTTTTTATCCTACTGCAATAGGTTGGGCGTTGAATCAGAGCGAAGAAACCAACGTGGAGCAGTTTAATGCCTGGCAAACCATACAACGCTCTCACGCAGTGGCTAACGGCGTGCATACGGTGTCGGTTAATCGCACGGGAATAGAGGGTGAGATGCAGTTTTGGGGAGGAAGTTTTGTTTGTAACCCGTTTGGCTCCGTTCTTCACCAGTCTCCGCATTTGGAAGAGGAGAATGCCGTTGTTGAAATAGAGACTGCGAAGACTGATTATTACAGAAAACACTGGCCCTTCTTACGTGACCGGCGTATAGACTCGTATGGAGACATCAAAAAGCGGTTTATAGACAACCGATAAAAGATTGGCTGTATGCAGATTTGATATCGTCAAAATAAAACGCCGTTTCATTGAAATGAAACGGCGTTTTATTTTTATGAATCTTCCTTTTGAGAAAATATTATCTGATTTTGTTTATATCATATTTGTTTATGAAGTCAATACTCTTGTGAATCAATTCATAAAGTATGCAATCATTTTCCACAAACGGCACTTGACGGCGATAATCCTTAACAAAACTTTCAATTAAAGGCGATGAAGAAAGATTAGTCATTTGTTTTCTGAAATCCAAAGCCTGTGCGGCGTTAAGCAACTCAATAGCCAATATTTTTTCCGTGTTATTCACGACCCTGAAAAGTTTTGTTGCCGCATTAGAACCAAATGACACGTGGTCTTCTTGTCCTTGCGATGAATCAATAGTATCAACCGAAGCAGGGGTACAAAGTTGTTTTGACTGGCTAACAACAGATGCTGCCGTATATTGAGGAATCATAAAGCCGGAATTAAGTCCGGGTTTTGCCACAAGAAATGACGGCAGATTGCGTTTGCCTCCTATCAACTGATAAGTACGTCTCTCGGAAATAGAACCAAGTTCCGCAACGGCAATAGCAAGATAATCAAGATTGATGGCAAGAGGCTGTCCGTGAAAATTGCCTGCCGACACAACCAAATCTTCATCAGGGAAAATTGTAGGGTTGTCTGTCGCCGAGTTTATTTCGGTTTGTATCACGGAAGAGACGTATGCAATGGCATCTTTGCTCGCTCCATGAACCTGAGGCACACATCTGAACGAATAAGGGTCCTGTACGTGTTCTTTTTTCTGCTTTATAATTTGGCTATCTTGCAAAATACGGCGAATATTTGCAGCAGTATCAATCTGTCCTTTGTGAGGGCGAACCTGATGTACGGCATCAATGAATGGTTCTATGCGTCCGTCAAAGGCTTCCAAAGAAACGCTCATCACAACGTCTGCAATAGCGGAAAGTTTCTTGCTTTTCAATACACACCATACTGCAAAAGCACTCATAAACTGCGTTCCGTTCAACAGAGCCAAGCCTTCCTTTGATTGTAACCCTATTGGAGACCATCCGAAACGTCCGTTTAATTCCTCACCACTAATTCTTTCTCCTTTGTAATCAACAAATCCCAGCCCTAAAAGCGGCAAACAAAGATGGGCAAGAGGGGCTAAATCACCCGAAGCACCAAGAGAGCCTTGCTGATAGACTACAGGATAAATTCCTTCATTGAAAAATGCTATTAATCGCTCAATTGTTGCCAATTGCACCCCGCTATTGCCGTAAGAAAGCGACTGAATTTTGTTCAAAAGCATTATTTTGACAATTTCATGCGGCACTTCCTCACCAACGCCACAGGCATGGCTCATAACAAGGTTGCTTTGCAGTTGAGACAATTCTGCTTTGCCGACAGATATATTGCACAAAGACCCAAAGCCTGTGGTAACTCCGTAAATAGGTTCTTGCTGCGTTTTCATTTTGTCGTCCAAATATTGGCGGCAACGCACGATACGTTGTCGGCTGTCTTCGCTCAAAGCAAGATGCATATTGTTTTCAAGGATTTCCTGCACCTTTTCAAGCGTCAATTCCTTAGCACTAATATTGTGAATGTTCATAGTAAAATACTTATGTTTTAGTAAAATTTTGATTTTTTAGCGATTGCAAATTTACAACTTTTTTTTGGGCTTTGCTGTCTGCGTATCGCAACAACACTTCTTTGTTATGCAAAAACGAAACAGCCTTTGATGCGAATGAAAGGCTGTTTTATTTTCACCAAAGGCTGTTTCGGAAAAAGCAAACAGCCTTTAGTGGCGATGATTGATGTTTAGCGTGATATGCTATCTTCTTCCGGTTCGTAATATTCGGGTTGCTTCAAATCCTCTTCGCTAATCGGCGGAAGATTTATTAAGTCGCGGGTGATAATAGCAGTTGGGTATAATTGTTTTATTGTTTCAAAATCTCTGTTGGCTTCAAGTCTGGTTTTAAAATCACCATAGCGCACAATAAAATGAGGTTCGTCAAAAGTAACATAAGTTCGCGATTGAGGGAAAAGAGCCTGCAATTTATCTCTAACGGCATAAGAATTATTTTTTGCCTTATTTCCTGTGTATGTAACCACCTTTATCCTGTATCCTCTTATGGTTTTAGCCGTTTGATTGTATGCCGCATGCTGTTCCAACAGCGTCTGAAGACGTCCATCCGCCACTATCTCAACCTGAGAGTAGGCAGCAGTAGAAAGAAAAAGCAATAAAAATATGGAAAAGGATATTTTGTTTTTCAAAAGTCTAAACATAGATTATTTATCTTATCTTCCTTCGTCGTTTATTTGCCTTGTAGGGACAGTTAAAACAGGAATAGGAGAACGATTAATCATTTGCAAAGCGTAAGGTCCGAGAAAAAATAAATTAGTTAGTGTTTTCTCCTGTTCTTTCATTATTACAATCATATCTCCATTGACTTCCTTCGCATAATCTATTGTAGTAATAGTAGAATTCTCGCTTTCACGATATTCAACGCTATATTTCATATTTTCTTTCTGCAAATACACCTCTACGCTCTTAGTATAATTTTGCACAATCTCCCTCATATCTTTGGATTTGAACGAATAAAGCCCGAGAACTAATATCTGTGCATTAGGAAACATCTTTGCAAACTCTATTGTCCAAGGCACCTTTTGACGAGTGTCTGCCGTACTGTCAATAGGAAGGATAATTTTTTCCAAAGGCTTGCAAAAATCAAATTTTTCTCTCAATGCCAAAACAGGAACGGGGCAACTTGCGATAGCTTTGTATGCATTTGCACCGGCAAAAGCCTCATCAAAGCCACTTTTGCCGTGAGTACCTATAACCATCAGGCTTGACTTCCTTTTACGAACAATCTCATTTAATGCATGCGACACTTTTCCTGAGGTAATAACGTAACTAATTTCCCTTTCTTTGCTTTCTAAAAACTGACGAGAGGTTTTAACAAGGTTTTCAAACGATTCTATTGCCTTATCTTTGCTTATATCTCCGCCAACTTCTACCCACGCCATAACAATATTTGCGTTGGTTCTGTTAGCAATGTCTATAGCCAAGCGTAAGGCTTTTTCTGATGTTTGAGAAAAATCAATACCAACTAATATTTCTGATAACATAACTAAATTATTTATGATTGCCATACAAAAATACTCTTTCTGGGATAAAGTTGTTACTTTTGCATTTTCAATCTGGTTTTCGGCAGCAAATTTATATAATTTATTTTAATTGAGCAAATATTTTACAGGAATAATATAATGAATGATAATCTTAATCCAAATTCATCTCGACTGAATACGGGCGACAAAGAGTATGAAAAAGCCTTACGACCTTCGCATTTTGATGGTTTTTCAGGACAAGATCAAATAATTAACAACCTGAAAATATTTGTCGCCGCCGCAAAAGAACGGAATGAAAGTTTGGATCACGTTCTTTTACATGGTCCTCCTGGATTAGGAAAAACTACATTATCACATATCATTGCCAATGAACTGGATGTAAATCTTAAATTGACGTCCGGACCTGTGCTTGACAAGCCCGGCGAATTAGCAGGCATCCTTACAAATTTGGAAGAGAACGATGTATTGTTTATAGATGAGATTCACCGATTATCACCAGTCGTTGAAGAATATCTTTACTCCGCTATGGAAGATTATAAGATAGATATTTTGATAGAAACAGGTCCTAACGCACGCAGTGTCCAAATATCGTTAAATCCTTTCACCTTAATAGGAGCCACAACTCGCTCCGGATTACTCACAGCCCCTCTTCGCTCTCGATTTGGTATTACCTGCCGCCTCCAATATTATGATCACACAACTCTTAACGACATAATAAAACGCTCAGCCTCCATTCTCGACACGCCGATAGAAGATCAGGCGGCAATAGAGATTGCAAGACGCTCGCGAGGCACCCCACGAATAGCCAATTTGCTTTTAAGGCGAGTCAGAGACTTTGCTCAAATAAAAGGAAACGGCACAATAACACTTGATATTGCCCGTATGGCATTAGAAGCACTCAATGTAGATAAACACGGCTTGGACGAAATGGACAATCGCATCCTTTCATCAATCATAGATAAGTTTAAGGGCGGACCGGTCGGCATTACAACTATTGCAACGGCTGTCGGAGAAGACACAGGCACCATAGAAGAAGTTTATGAGCCCTTTTTGATACAGGAAGGCTTCCTTATGCGAACGCCAAGAGGCAGAGAAGCGACAATGTTAGCCTATAAGCATCTCGGGAAAGCCTATTCCAAATCCAACCAAAGCAATCTCTTCACCGAGTAAGGCGGTTTCATTCCCCTATTTCCAACGAATATCCACACCTGACTATCTTTCTTCATATTAAAAGAAACAAAAAAGGGAACCTGTTTTGTTTGTCGGTTCCCTCAAAGACATTTAATGTTTAAAAAATACTATTTAATGAAGTTAAGTTTCGCTTTTTTGTAATTAAGATTTCACAAGACCATCGGGAATCTTAGCATTGCTCACCCCGATAGCAGTTGTGGGATGTTGTGCCGCCGAAACGACACAACCAATCAACACAAACATCAATAAAAATGCTATCTTTTTAATAATTTTATCACACATTCTATCTTTATATCTTGTTTATTTTCATTCTAAAAAAGAGGAGGAAATTTTATTATCTTGTTATGAAGTTAGTCATTATAAAATTATATACATATTGAGCAACCGCGATGATCGCAAATGTAATCTCCCCCTCTGTATCTTAACGTTTAATTTTGTTGATACCGAATTAAAAAGAGCCGTTCTTGCTTCTGCCCTTTCAGATAGCGACAAAAATCGACTCCTTCCTGCTTACAATTGCACAAAAGCAAAGAGCAGGTTCTCAAAATATGATTACTAAATAAATATTTGATGTAACGAGATATTGAATCTTCACAAAAATCAAACATATTGCCTGAAAGGATTTTCTCAATCCTGAACCCCAGCAATGAAGCTGGGGTAAACTTATTGCAAAACGGTTTAATACTTTTCATGTTTTTGCTGTTAGTTCGTACAATTAAATTTTCAGATGCAAAGATACTACTTTTATTTTAACCAACAAGCGTTTCAGTAAAAAAGTTTTCAACAATAACGGCTAACATACTGCATATCAAATAAATAATTTCTTACAAAATTATACAATTACATCATATCATCAGGCTAAATAACTACAAAAATTACACAATTGCAACGCCGAAAATACATTTATTAAACAGGAACTTACTTAAAACATCTAACAAAATAATACAATAAAGTTATAATTATTTATACCCAAAGAAGATTTCAGGGGTATTTGACACGGCAATCACAATCATTGCTCTTGCATAAATGAAACTTGATTTGGTGCGAATGAAAGGCTGTTTTAGAAAAACGAAACAAAAGAACGCTGTGCCGAATGCACTAATCAAAAAATTTCCAACTCAATCCCCAGCGGAAATTCAAGCCTTCGGAAGGATAGTGCGGCGTTTGGAAATAGTCATTGCCCAAAAGCCCGGCATAAGGATGAGTTAAGGCAAGAAAAAGATTAACTCTGCTGATTTTAATACCAAGGAAAAGGTCGGCGTAAAGATAATTGCCTGTTTTGCGGCTGCGTTGGCGGTAAAACAAACCAAGTTCCGTGTTGTAGGCATCGGCAAAATACGCCGTATTATAGTATAAATCCACGCCGATTTGCGTTTTCAGTTTCTTGGAAAAAAGAAAGAATTCAATATAAGCCGTTTGTTTCGCCTGAAAAACGGGCAAAGATACCGCCGAATCATCGTCAGAATATTGCAAGGCGGCGATTCCGTTAAATCCGAACAAGCCTATTGCGAACCGATTGCTCAAAAGGGCTTGATAAATGTTGGTCGTGCCGTTTTTTTGCTTCACATCCTGCCCGTCAAACCAGACATTATCATTAAGAATGAAGTAATTAAAATCCAGTTTCAGCATATCAAACAAAGAAATGCCCGCCATAGCCTTCGCAATCCTTATCGGCTTCAAATCATTTGACCATTTATAATTCGGAGTGTTGCTTCGGCGATAAAGAAAGTCGGCAATAGTAGTTTTATAAGCCAGAGCGGCAAAAATTTTGTTGCGATGCAGTGAATCAAACGCCAACATAACGTCCGCTTTCGCTAAAAAATCATCTTTATACGCCGCCGACAAAGTTTTTTCTGCGTAAATCTTAAAGCGAAACCTCTTTATGTCAAAGCCAACCTTTGCAAAAGGCGTAAATAATGAGGCTTTCTCATCCTCCGAGCGGTCTTTGAACATATTATAATCGTGCCTTACGCCGATATTCACAGGTATTATTCTCGTATTGTTTGACCACGCGAGAATATTCGTTAGTTTCTTATGGTCAAAAGCAAGAACGGAATCGGCGAGAGAGAAATTCGGGCTGATTGAATCGGTGTTATAAAATATCCGAGTGGCGTTATTGAATGAATTTGTCAGGGTTAAAGCCCCCCAATGCTTTGGTAGCCGCAACGATTGTGAAAGAAAAAAGTCGGCAGTCTTGTATTTGCTGTATGCGGAAGTCAATAGAGTCGGATAAGACGAAGGAGAAGGGAACGAATCCGCAATAAAAGCCTCATCATTTATGCCTCCGTTCTCATAAGTCAAGGCTCTGTTTCTGACAAACGCCGCTTCCGCACGATAAACGCCTGTCGGCGAGATATAATTCGCCGTAAGATTAAAAAATTGATTGGCAACGGAAGAATTAATAAACGTTCCATCGGCATAATTCACGTCATAACGCAAGCCTATGTTCAATCCCTTATAAACATTCTGCGAATGAATAACATGAAACACCTGTGCGCTGTTAATATCGTTGGAATAATAAATCTCGGAGTAAGGTTTATTGAGCTGAAAGAACTTCACATTGCTCCAATCGTAAGTATAAGGAAAATAAACGTTGGGTTGATATTGCAGAAACGAAGAGTTGATATTATAAAGTGTGCTTTGAGAGGGCGAACCGTAAGTATTAAGTTGCTGAAAAAAGCCTTTGTCGGTTCGTTTCAAAGGAGAGAAATAATGGACATCAAGCAATTTATCTTCAATATGGCACATTGAATCTATGAAATAAGATTCTCCGCTATGATAATAGTAAATGCTGCGACTTAAAATGCTGTCATAATTAAGGTCAATGCTGTCTGCCACCTGTGCCGTCAAGTTTTGCGAACACAAAATCACTATTGAGAACCACCAAAGCCTCCTATACAGCATCAGAATGTCGTTTTATCCGTTAGTTGGCAAGAAAATGTTCGGCGTCTATTGCTGCCCGACAACCGCTTGCTGCTGCCGTTATCGCCTGTTTATATATTGTATCCTGCACATCTCCTGCTGCGAAAACGCCTTCAACATTGGTACGGGAACAATTTGGTTTCGTGATGATATAACCTTCTTCGTCCAATTCCAATTGCCCTTTGAATATATCGGTATTAGGATTATGTCCGATGGCAATGAAGAGTCCGTTTAATGAAACCTGCTTTTGTTCTCCGTTTTTAGTGTTTTCGGTAATCACTCCCGTAACTCCGCTGTCGTCTCCCAAGACTTCAATCGGTTTTGTGTTCCAAAGAATCTCTATTTTCTCGTTTTGCATCACTCGTTCCTGCATTGCTTTTGATGCACGCATCACATCGCGCCGCACAAACATATAAACCTTGCTGCAAATGCCGGCAAGATAAGATGCTTCTTCGCAAGCCGTATCTCCTCCGCCTACAACGCCGACCTGTTGATTGCGAAAAAAGAAACCATCGCAAACCGCACACGCCGAAACTCCCATTGACATAAATCTCTTTTCCGATTCCAAGCCAAGCCAACGAGCAGAGGCGCCGGTAGCAACAATTATCGTTTGAGCGAAATAAACATTGCCTCTGTCGGTTTCAACCTTAAACGGACGGAAAGAGAGGTCTGCCTTATCTACTATCTCATTTATGATTTGTGTTCCGAAGCGAAGAGCCTGCTGTTTCAAGTCTTCCATCATCTGAATGCCCGAAACGCCCTGCGGATAGCCCGGAAAATTTTCTATTTCGGTTGTTATGGTTAATTGTCCTCCGGGTTGAATGCCCTCAAACAGCACAGGATTCAAGTCAGCCCTTGCAGCATAGATTGCAGCTGTGTATCCGGCAGGTCCGGAGCCTATAATAAGGCATTTTATCGTGTTTTCCATCTTCGTATATCTTATTAAAATTTTGGTTTGCAAAGATATAAAAAATCCCTTTAAAAGAAGGAGGCACAAAAAAGCCGTCTGCGTTTAAGCAAACGGCTCTTCAATTAAAAACTTTCAAGCCCTGAAACATTAAAAGGCTGCGGAAAGGGAGGGATTCGAACCCTCGGTCCCCGAAAAAGGGACAACGGTTTTCGAGACCGTCCTAATCGACCACTCTAGCACCTTTCCATGTCGTTTGAAGGCTGCAAAATTACGAAAAAGTTTAGTTTCCGCCGAACATTGCCTCAAAAAAAACATACAAAGCAATGCCTGCCGCCACCGAAACATTAAGAGAATGCTTTGTTCCTTCCTGTCGTATCTCCAAAGCGGCATCTGCCATATCCAAAGCCTCCTGCGAAACGCCCGAAACCTCATTTCCGAGAATCAAAACGGCTTTTTCATCCGCCGCAATCTCAACCTTATTCATCAGAATGCTCTTATTGGTCTGTTCAAGGGCGTAAATCCTGTATCCTTTTGCCTTATAATCCGCCAGAACCTTGGTTATATCCTGCTCATACGCCCATTCCACCGATTCTGTTGCCCCAAGAGCGGTTTTATGTATCTCTCTGTGAGGCGGAATCGGCGTTATACCGCAAAGCATAAGCCGTTCCACCCGAAAGCAATCACATGTCCTGAAAATACTACCAACGTTGCTCATACTGCGAATGCCGTCTGCCGCCACTACAAGCGGAATTTTGGGGGCTAAAACGTAGTCTTCCACCGACATTCTGCCCAAATCCTCCATTGAAACCTGCTTTAACATCTTTTAATCCTTATTTAATATCCCGCATACGCCGTTTTGCTGCGTGCATACGAAGTTTCGGTTTGCAAAACTACTAATTTATTTTTGCCGAACGAGGTTTGGCTTCCCCCAAATCAAATTCTGCTTCACGCAAATCAAGTTTCATTTCTCCGGAATCAAGTTTTAATAAAATGAAACCTGATTTGAGAAAAATAAAACAGCCTTTGGTAAAGATGAATGCAAATAATAGCATATTAAAAAGAAATTTTATACTTTTGCCTCTTAGTTTTAACTTGCTATAATATGAATAAACGTTGTGCAACACTGATATTCGGGTTATTTTTTTTGATTTCAGGGCTTTTAAATGTGGTTTCTGCTCAGAAAAACGAGCAAAGGAATGAGCCTAATCGCCTTTTTAATGACGCCAAAGCCCAATTTAACAACAGGAATTACTCTACCGCTTACGCCTTATTTGCTGATTATCTTGCTCAAACAAGCGATAAGCAAAGTCTTACAGCACAGGAAGCCTGTTTTATGAAGGCTGTCGCCGCCGCAAAGATGTTTAATGACAATGCTGACAAGGAACTGCTGCATTTTATAAAGACCTATCCCGATAATGCTTTGAAAACAGAGGCTTATATTGAGATTGGAGATTATTTTTTCCAGAAGGCGGACTATCCGAATGCCGTTTCGTATTATGACAAAGCAGAGAATATTGCAAGGGATGAGGATAAGGGATTGGAGATACGCTATAAGCGCGGTTATAGTTTCTTACAAAACGGCAACAAAAAGAAGGCTGAAAATGAATTTGCAAAGGTTAAGGACACCGATAGCAAGTATGCCTCCGCCGCAACCTACTTTTATTCTCATATTATGTACGAAGAAGGCAAGAATGACAAGGCTTTGGCGGGATTTAACAAGCTTCGCACCGACAAAAACTTCGGAAAAATCGTGCCTTACTACATTGCCCAGATTTATTATAAGCAATCAAACTACACAAGCCTCATTGAGATTGCCCAACAACTGATTTCCGAGTCGTCTTCCAAGCGAAATAACGAATTAGGCTATATGTTGGGGGATTCTTTCTTCAAATTAAAGCGGTATAAGGAAGCAATACCTTATTTAAAAGACGCCGTAGATAAAGATACGCTCTTTGACCAGAACAAAAACTATGAATTAGGATATTGTTTCTTCAAAACAGGAGAATATAAGCAGGCAATAGACTATCTGAAGCTCATAAACAATAACGATTCGTTGGCACAAAATGCTTATTATTATTTAGGATGTTGTTTCTTAGAGCAAAATCAGACCGCCACAGCAAGAGATTATTTTCGCCAAGCAGCATCTATGACTTTTGATAAGGCTCTCGGTGATGATGCTCTCTTTCTTTATGCCAAGTTATGCTATCAACAACCCAGCCCTTACAACGAAGCAATTGACGCTTTGCAGAAATACATAACCCAAAATCCCAAAGGAGAAAAGGCAAAGCAGGCAAAGACAATGTTAGGAAAGATTTTCGCAACCACCAAGAACTATAAGCAGGCGTTGGAAATGCTGGAACAAATTGATATGCCTAATAATGAATTGCTGAAAATAACGCAACAAACCCGTTTGAACAGGGCTACCGAGTTGTTTAACGAACATAAGGACAAAGAAGCGTTGATTTTGTTGGACAAATGTGAGCAAGAACCTTACGACAATCAGGCAACCGCAGCCGCATTCTATCTTAAAAGCGAAATATTCTATCGTAATAACCGATTTGAAGAGGCGGAAAAATATCTTAATATGTTCTATGCGAGCAGCGATGTGAAGAAAAATCCGTATTATCTCAAAGCAAATTACTCTATGGGCTACATTCTGTTCAGACAAAAGAAGTATGCGGTGGCTAAAGATTATTTTCGCCTGTTTCTTATCAACACTTCCGATGAAGATTCCAAGAGAATAGCGGACGCGCACAACAGATACGCCGATTGTTTGTTTATGGAAAAAGATTTTAATCAAGCAATAAAACAATATGACTATGCAATAAATGACGGAAACCTTGATGTAGATTATGCTTATTACCAAAAAGCGTTGGCATTAGGAGCGATGAATAAAACGAATGATGAGATTGCTCTGCTGAAAGAGGCATTGAATAAATTTCCTTCAAGCAATTATGCGGCATCTATGATGTTTGAAATCGGCAATGCATACATTTTGCTTAACGAAAACAACAAAGCATTGGAATATTATGAGCAACAGGCGACAAAATATCCTAATTCAATACACACAAAAGAGTCTTTGGGCAAGGCAGGAATGATTTATTATAAGTTAAATGAGGATAAGAAGGCGTTAAATGTACTGGATAAATTGGTCAAAGAGTATCCCGGAACAGAGCAAGCACAAGCCGGATTGCTACAAATAAGGGCTATTTATGTGGAAGAAAACCGCGTCGATGATTTTTTCAACTATGTAAAAAATATTCCGCACACAACAATCAGTACGGACGAACAAGACTCCATTCTTTATCAAGCAGCGGAAACACGATATATGGATGCGGATTGCCAATCTGCAATAAAAGGATTTCAAGACTATATCTTCCGTTTCCCGCAAGGACGTTTTGTTAATAACGCTCACTATTATCTTGCGGATTGTTTAGTGAAAAACGGGCAGAATCAGCAGGCATTGGAATCTTATCTTGCAGTTTGCAACGTCTCAAAGAACAAATTCACTCATAATTCCTTACTTTATTCGGCAAATATCGCTTATTCATTAAAACAATACGAACTTGCAGCCGAACAATATTTGCGTTTGGAGTCCGAAAGTGAGATAAACACTCACTCTTTGTTGGCAAAAATGGGGCGCACTCGCTCATTATATAATATGAATGACTATTCCAAAACAATAGTTTGTGCGAAGGCTGCACTGGAAGCAAGCAAACTTTCCGTTATGGAGAAGGATGAGGTTATATATATGCTGGCTAAATCTTATTTAGGCTTAAATGATACGGCGGCAGCATTGAATGAATTCAACAAACTTAAATCTTCATCAAACGGAGAGTACGCCGGTGAGGCTAATTATATGTTTGCACAGGATTTATACAACAAAGAGCAATATGATGCGAGCGAAAAAGTTATTCATAGCATAACAGCAAATCCGAGCAGTGAGTATTGGTTGGCTAAAGCGTTTATTTTATGGGGCGATATCTTCCATAAACGAGACAATAACCTTCAAGCAAAGCAGACATATCAAAGCATAATTGATAATTATGACGGAGCAGAACTTGTAAGCCTTGCAAAAGAGCGTTACGATGCCATTATAGCAGAAGAAGAGCAAGCAAAAACCACCAATGAGCAAAGTATTGAACAAGCCAAAGCCCAAGTTGATGAAGTTATAATAGATAAATAGTTATTAAATGATTATGTTTTTTTTCTTACTTTTGCAATGCATTTTAACTCTTAATGTTTTATGAAAAATATTCTTGCCATTATAATCGTATTAGTTGTTTGTTGTAACATATTTGCACAAGAACCAACCTCACCTGTTGCTCCTGTTGTTGAAGAACAGCCTTCCTTAAAAGAAGGATGCAGTATGCTGATTGTGCCTAAGGCTCCGAGAGTACGGGTAAAAAGAGGTGAAACGCCTATGCCTAAAAAAATAGGTACAATGGAAGCATTTATTTGCTTCAAACAAGGAACTGCGTTCTACAATGACGAAGCTCTAAATATATTAGATAGTTTGTACCGTTTGGCATTTGCTCCTGACAACAACCAATTTTACAAAATGACAATAATCGGCTATGACGACGCTCAACCTCTTACGGAAAAGAACACCAATATCGCAAGAGAACGTGCCGTATTAGTATTTAATTATTTCCTCTCCCGCGAAAACGTTACCGATTTCATCATCAAACGTACTCCAAGCAAGTATTGGAGTTCGTGTTCGGGCGAAACGGATTATTTTATCAAATACAAGATGCCGATAGACTTCAAATGGATAAATCTTAACGGCAAACCGGACGAAGATAAGCAGATTAACGGCGTAGATGTTACAGGAAAAGTTTATGTTTTGATAGAAGAAGATTTGGAAGACTGCGTTGGAGAGTTCTACAATTACTATTTCCCATCCAAAGATACTACTTTAAATTCCCAATATAGCCAAATCACCATTCCGAAAGGTGCTTTGGAAAGCATTACAAACACAAAAGATACGGTTGATACCAACTTTACTATTACTTATCGCGAGGTTTTCAACTTTGAAGACCTGATGAAAGACTACAAATTCATTCCTTCGCAAAAGCAACACCTGATTAATGCCGGTTATATCATAGTCGGCAGCAACCATAGCCCCGATTATAAAACTTGTGCTTTAAGAAATATGGCTAAACCATCAATAACAATAAAAGTTGTGCTGACTGAGGAACAGGTTAGTGCAAGATTGAAATTTTATGCGAAGGTATTTAACGCTGATGGCTCTTTTCTGTACAAGGCTATCCCTACAAAAAAAGAGAAAGACAAGAACAACGGAACCGTATTCCTGACAACAGAAATTACACCATTCCAAATGGACACCATATACTTGGGAAGGCGAATTCAGGAAGAAGATTTGACAAACTTTTTCTACCTTGCGCAACCTGCAGACCCTGGTGCATTTGAAGCAATGGGCGGATGGTTAAAAGCATACAAACTAAACAAAAGAGGAGCATACATTCTGCGAAAAGAAATGGGTGCAATGCTGAAAAAACCTAACGGAGAAGTAGAGTTAGACTAAGCAACACCACCCTCAAAGTGCATTTCGCACTGTCATCATCCCTTTTTACAAAATCAAAACGCTGCTTGTGCGTGTCGGATAGACTTTAATGCACAACGGAAGGACATTATGTTTTCACCGAACAGCCTTTCATTCGCACGAAACAGCCTTTCGTTTTCACCAAATCAAGTTTCATTTTTCTAAAAGGCTATTTCATCGTACCGAAAGGAAATTTGAATACGACAGAATCTTATTCGGTAAAAATATTTTGTCTAATTGTAAAGTTTATTTGTCTATTTGAAAAAATAATTGTACTTTTGCAGCGTATAATTCTTAATTTAATATCGTATGAAAAAGACTTATTTATTTCCAACCTGCTTTCAAATGATTGGTTGGCTTATTACATTGCCGTCATTGGCTTTAGTATTTCTCCCGGATATGCTTGGGATTGATTTGAATTTTGATTTTAAAATGCCTGCTTTGCTTTATGGAGCAGTATTGAATGAAAATGCGGGAGGATGGTTTGTTATGGCTGATACAAGCTTTGCTACAACAATTTTACCTGTGCTTTTGATTGTCGGATTATGCTTTATCGCTTTCGCCAAACGAAGATATGAGGACGAATATGTAAGCAAAATTCGTGAGCAATCGCTGGTTTGGTCAATTCTTACAGGCTGTGCGGTCTTTGTTTTGCTGACTCTGTTCGTTTATGGAATGTCTTACTTGCTTGTTCTCTATTTTATAACGGCATTATTCTTGATTATATTCGTGTGCAAGTTTAATTACGAACTTTATAAACTGAAAAAGGCAAACCGAAATGAAGAATAAAATCCGTATAGAAAGGGCTGTATTAAATATATCGCAGCAGGAATTGGCGGAACGTGTGCAAGTAAGCCGCCAAACAATAAATGCAATTGAGTTAGAGAAGTATGTGCCGTCTGCAACAGTCGTTATGAAAATTGCTCACGTATTCGGAAAATCCGTAAATGAGGTTTTTGAACTTGAAGACAAGGATTGGAAATAATCTGTGGCGTTTTGATGAAAGCCTTACGGCGAACCATAAAACGCTTCGTTGATAATAATGATTATTTACCGTTAAAGGTATTCATAGTGCGGTCTATGCCGATGATGGAAAAGGATTTAATGATGTCGGAACATACATCTAATTTCGGCGATATTAGTTCCATTTCAGCGGCATCAAATTTGCTAAGAACATAATCAACTTGTCTGCCCTTAGGATAGTTGTTGCCGATGCCGAAACGAAGACGATTGAATTTGTTTGTGCCGATTGATTCTATTATATCGGTCAATCCGTTGTGTCCTCCCGCACCTCCGCTGAGTCTAATCCTCAATAC
The DNA here is from genome assembly GCA_031263015.1 of Bacteroidales bacterium. Taxonomy (GTDB): domain Bacteria; phylum Bacteroidota; class Bacteroidia; order Bacteroidales; family P3; genus JAISGN01. Next base: position 10,440 of record JAISGN010000021.1, on the reverse strand, counting down.
ACCCGTATCAAGAGCCAAATCATCAACAACAATCAGCATATTATCAAGCGGTATCTTCTCCTTATCCAGCCAATATCTTACCGCCTTGCCGCTAAGGTTCATAAACGTTGTCGGCTTCGCAAGTATTATTGTTCTGCCTTTATGTTTCGTTTCACAGATAAAGGCGTGTCGTTCCAATGAAAACTTATATTGCCAAGACGAATCTTCATTATTGAGCAACCGAACATAGTTATCCAAAACCATATAGCCGATATTGTGGCGTGTTTGCTCATATTCAGCGGTTGGATTGCCAAGTCCGACTATTAAATACTTCATTTGTTTTGTTTTTACAAAAACAGGCTGCAACGAAACGTACAGCCTGTCTTATTTATGTTGATTAAATAAAAATTATGCTTGTGCCGGAGCAGCCTTTGCCGAGTTACGTGTCGGTTTTACCCACACAACAATACTGCTTTTAACGTTTAATGATTCTACTCCTTCAATAGCCAATTCCTCAACCTTAACTCCCTGTCCTATTTCCAAGTTGCTGATGTCTATATCAACATATTGAGGCAATGAAGCAGGCAATCCTTTCAATTTCATCTTACGAATCTTTATCTCAAGCTTGCCTCCCTGCAAAACACCAGGCGCTGTGCCGTGCGTTTTCACAGGAATAAGGATTGTGATTGGCTTATCGTCAAAAATTTGTAAGAAATCGGCATGCAGAACCTCGTCATTAACGGGATGATATTGCACTTCCTGAAGCACAGCCATTGTTTGCTTGCCGTCAATTGTCAATTCAACGAAATGTGTGTCGGGAGTAAATAACAAATCCTTGAAATCTTTCTGCTGAACGCTGAAACGAATTTGTTTTTCGTTGCCTCCATACAACACACATGGCACTAAACTTGCCTTACGGAGTTGCTTTGCATCTTTTTTCCCTACGTTCTCTCTTAGAGAACCACTCATAGATACGGTTTTCATTTGTTTTGTTTGTTTATTATTTGATTTACTTGAATTTTAAGCCTGCAAAATTACAACTTTTTATCGTAACAGGCAAATGTAATGTTGCTTCATAAATCATACCAGCCAGATAATTGCAAGTAACAGCGGTCTTCTCTATCAGAATCATCATTATTCCACCATCTTGCTAACGAAAGTCTAATCAAAGTGCCGTTTGGAATTAATTCTATTTCCTCTTCCAAGCCCTTATATCTTATGTGATAGAAATAATTTGAATTTTTATAAACATAATATACCTTTTCATTCTCCTTTTCCAATATTAAATCCTTATCAGGCTTCCAAAAACATACACTATGAGCAGGAATGCCTTCATTATTTATATATCCGCTACCTTTTTGTGTCCATTTAAGCTTATTATCAAAAGCAATACATAAATTACCTTCAACAATCGGAGTATTTAACTTTGATATTATATCAATGATTCTTTCTTCCTTTGCTAACGTACGTTTATAAATCTTATGCCTAACTAATACGTCTTCAATATGAGGTGGTTTTGTTCCTATCTTTTTATCAAATTCCAAATCCCAGACTTGTCTAACAGCATATTTAGTTCCTTCCGGTTGATTATTGCCGTCATTAGTAAGCAGACGGATAAATTTCCCTTCAATAGTTATTGCTCCTACACAAATCCTATCACTCATTTTTGTTTTAGCGACAATAAGAACTTTCATATTTTATAGATTAATCACTTTATATTTATACTTTGATTTTAGTTTTTCTGATACAATAGAACGATGACAGGCTTCTGCACACTCTTCTACGCAAAACAATGCAATTTTCTTTGCTCCTCTTAACTTAAGATTTTCAATAAAAGTATCAAAATCAAATCTGCTTAATATCTGTTTTTTGTATTCAAGAATGAATACATCTCCTAATTTATTTCTTGTTTTCTTTATTTCCTTATTGCACTTATCTGCTTCCTTCTGTAAGTTTCTTATTTCAGGCGAAGGGGCTAACAACGGAATATATTCATATTTTATATTAAGAGAAGATAGTTTCGCTTGAAGATAATTGCTATTAGCAAAAATGTATTGCGAACCTCGCACACCTCTTCGCTGTCTTATATCACAGAAAGTATCTATTTTATGACTGATTAGTTTATTGAAAAATGTTTGTTCATTAGAACCATAAACTCCAATAGTATAGAATTCCATTATAATTTACACATATTGTTTGCGAGAAGTCAATGCTTCTTCACCAAACAGATTTAATAACCCATTTCCATTAGTTGCCTCAACTATTGCTTGATTTTGGCTTTTTTCTTTACCAATTCCTACAATATGTCTCAGAGATATACCTGTTCGTTGTAGTTCCACACCGATTACTTTTGTTCTATGACATTCGGCAGGATTGCCTTCGCTGCACATAACAGCAACATTAATTCCTTTTGTCTCTGCTAAAATCAATCTTTGTAACCCCTCCTTAAAAAAAGGCTTTGTTTTCAATATATCATAACTTACTTTTCCATCAACATAACAAGAAGTATCATTCGGTAAGCCTCCTAAAACATTACCGAGATAGACATATTTAATGGAATGTTTTGCTAAGATTTCTTTTAACATATTTTGATTGTAAGCAGGATACCATTTAGAATATGGCTTTGTTCTAACATCAATGAGAAATGCAATATCAAAACTACGCAGCTCTGCTATAAACTCTTCAATAGTCTTATTGCCATGCCCGATGCTAAAAATATACATTGCTTTTTTGTTTATTTAATCTTATAATTGCACAAAATTACAACTTTTTATCGTAACAGGCAAATTAAAGCCTTTACCGATACTCTATTATCCGATTTTGCTCTTGGCAATCACCTTTTCGGACAGCAGATTTAAGTCCATACCATCATAATCGCCCGAACTGCACATCAACAAATTAGTATTATGATAATCAAAGCCTATAAGCGTCTGCTCTAATGACGCTTTATCGGTACAAATCGCCATATCCTCACGTCCGAATGAGATTTTGATAAAATCAGGCTCTATCATCGGCAGGCGTTTCAAAGCAACGGCGTGAGGATTGTAAAACACAATCGCTTTATCCGCCTTATCCATCGTGCCTTTGTATTGTTTGAGAAACTCGGAAGTAAGACTGCTGTAAGTATGAAGTTCTAAGCACACGACCAAACACCGATTCGGAAACTGCTCTTTAACTGCCGCTATGGTAGAACCAAGTTTTGACGGCGAATGAGCAAAGTCTTTATAAACCGATATGCCGTCTGCCGAACCTATTAGCTCCAATCGTTTTGCCGCTCCCTTGAAAGAGGTTATCGCCTGCAAGAAATCTTCCGCCGATATGCCGATTGATTGGCAGACAAGCAAGGCTCCGCTTATATTATTAAGATTATGGCGTCCGAAAACCTGCAAAGGATAATCTCTTGTGCCGTAATGCAAAATTGTAACGCCGTTTTCAATACGATAATCGGGCACATCATACGGCAACTTCTTTATATCATTGCGAGCCTTGCCTGCAATATCACGAAGAACAGCGTCTTCATTGCAATAAACCAGAGTTCCGCCGGCGGTAATCTTGTCAATAAAAATACGAAACTGCGATACGTAATTGTCAAATGTAGGAAAGACATTTATATGGTCCCATGCTATTCCGCTGATAAGAGCAATGTCGGGATTGTAAAGATGAAATTTCGGACGCAAATCAAGGGCGGACGTCAGATACTCATCTCCCTCTATCACCATATATCTTGCCGTGTTGCTCAAACGCACCATCACATCAAAGCCTTCAAGTTTCGCTCCAACCATATAATCTGTCTCTATGTCCAAAGCCCGCATCACATGAAGAATCATTGCTGTTATTGTCGTCTTACCGTGACTGCCGCCGATGACTATGCGTTTCTTGTCTTTGGAAACCTCATACAGATACTCGGGATAAGAATAAATTTTTATGCCTTTTGCTTTGGCGGCAATCAATTCAGGATTGTCGGCTTTGGCATGCATTCCCAGCACCACGGCATCAAGGTCGGGCGTTATCTTCTCTGCATCCCAGCCCTCTTTTTGAGGCAAGAGTCCGTATTTATCAAGATTGGAGCGGGCGGGTTCAAATATCTCGTCATCCGAACCGCTTATCGTGTATCCCTTTCCTTTTAAGGCTATCGCCAGATTATGCATGGCGCTGCCGCCTATTGCTATAAAATGTATTTTCATAAAGAATAATCTCTTATTATCAGGTTACAAAAGTACAAATATTCCTTTCAACATTCTGCCATCAAGGTTTATGCCGCCCGCTCTTCGTATCGCTCCGACAATATCTTCTTTGCCCAAAATAAAACTTGATTTGATGCGAACGAAACAGCGTTTCATTTTTTTAAAACAGCCTTTCGTTCGCACCAAACAGCGTTTGAAAAATTTAGAGTTAGAAAGAATTTTCGTATATTTGCAATTCGTTTAATTAAAGTGTCGTATGAGCAAAAGATATTCAAATCATAGTCCCGTAAGCCTTTGGAGTGCAAATTTCTCAACGGTGTTAAGTATTTCTCTTGTGCTGTTTATGCTCGGTTTTATGGGGTTGTCAATCTTCCATGCGAGACAAGCGTCAAGGGATTTGAAGGAACATGTGTATTTTACGGTCTATCTGAATATCGGTTCCAGCGATTTGGATGCGCAACAACTGGTTAAGGAAATCCAAAGAGAAGATATAGTAAAATCAACTCAATACATATCATCACAAGACGCCCGAACGGAAATGAATAAGTTGATGGGAGACGACCATTTGGCTGTTTTGGACAGCGTAAATCCCTATCAGGCATCAATAGTCGTTAATCTTAAAGCGGACGCACTTGATTTCAATCACATCAAACGCTTCATCAGCACGGTGGAAGCAAAAGACATAGTGGAAACCGTTGATTACAGACACGATTTGATTAACAATATTAACTCCACAATATATAAAATCAGCATTGTTACGGCGATTTTCTTCCTCGCTTTGCTGTTTATCTCCATTACATTGATAAATCATACCATTCGATTGACCATTTATTCCAAGCGTTTCATCATTAGAACTATGGAACTCGTAGGAGCAAAAGCGTCTTTGATTAGAAAACCTTTCCTTTTACGCGGTTTGATTTTCGGCTTGCTTGGTGGTTTTATAGCCAATGTTCTTTTGGCTGGATTATTATGGTGGATTGCCTCATCGTTTGAAGGTATTATATTGGAGAAATACTATCGGATATACGCAATAGTTGGTGCTGGTGTCTGGATGTTTGGTATTGTGTTGTCGTTTGTTTTTTCGGCGATATCGGTATTTGGTTACAGAAATATGAAAGTAGATAAATTGTATAGGTAATAATATTTAAGAATATGAATAAGAAGATTGCTACAAATAAAAAGCAGATTGCTTCCGGCAATGCAAAGCCTTCGTTTGGTTTTGCTTTTGAACGCATCAATTATATCTTGATGTTAGTCGGCGTAGGCTTGATAATAATCGGTTATGTCTTGCTTACAGGCGGCGGTTCTGACAATCCGGATGTGTTTAATTATGATTTGTTTAATTTCAGACGCCTTATCCTCTCGCCGTTGTTTATTATTGCCGGCTTGATTGTTGAAGTCTTTGCAATATTAAAGAAAAGCAAAACGGAGAAATAATGAGTCTTTTAGAAACAATAGTCATTGCCATCGTTGAAGGCTTAACCGAATTTCTTCCTGTCTCTTCTACCGGTCATATGATAATCACCGAAGGTATTCTTGGCGTGAAAAGCGATGATTTTGTCAAATTATTCACCGTTTGTATTCAGTTTGGGGCTATCCTTTCGGTACTTGTGATTTATTGGAAGCGGTTTCTGCAATCGTTTTCTTTTTATTGGAAGTTATTAATCGCCTTTTTACCTGCCGCAATCATTGGTTTGCTTTTCGGAGACTACATTGATGCCGTATTGGAAAACGTTTGGGTAGTAGCAATTATGCTTATAGTGGGCGGAATCTTTATGTTATTTATAGATAAATGGTTTTCCAAAGAAGCAGATGACCAATCCATAACCTACAAACAAAGTTTCATCATAGGCTTATCGCAATGCGTGGCAATGATACCTGGTGTTTCCCGTTCTATGGCAACGATTGTCGGCGGTATGGCTCAGAAACTCTCACGTAAAACGGCGGCTGAGTTTTCTTTTTTCTTGGCTGTACCGACTATGTTGGCGGCTTCGGGCTACAAAATCCTCAAAGAATTAATGAAAGACGGCGGTTCGCAACTTTTATCCGACAATTTGGGAACGCTAATCATCGGAAACGCGGTAGCATTTGTTGTTGCCATTCTTGCAATCAAGTTTTTTATTGCATTTTTAACAAAATACGGCTTTCGGGCATTTGGTTTCTATCGCATCATTGCAGGTTTGGCGATAATTATACTTATGCTTAGCGGTGTAAATCTAAGTGTTGCGGCGTAGTGTTGAAGATTGACGGAGATGTAATTCTGATTGATAAGCCTTATACTTGGACTTCTTTTCAGGTTGTCAAGAAACTGAAATATCTTATCTGCAAACATTATGGTATAAAGAAGTTAAAAATCGGTCATGCAGGCACTCTTGACCCTCTTGCAACAGGTCTGCTAATTGTATGCATAGGTCGTTATACCAAAAAGATAGAAGAATTTCAGACAACTGCAAAAGAATACACCGGAACTTTCGTTCTCGGAGCAACAACAGCAAGTTATGACAGGGAAAAGCCGATTGACCGAACTTATCCTTACGAACATATAACGGATGAGCAGATATATGAAGCGGCAAAGGCTTTAAGCGGAGAGCAAAATCAAGTTCCGCCGTCTTTTTCCGCCGTAAAAGTTGATGGCAAACGGGCTTACAAATATGCAAGAGCAGAGCAGGATGTGGTTATTGAAGCAAAGCCGATAACAATCTATGAGTTTGAGATAACGAAAATTGATTTGCCCAAAGTGAATTTTCGTATTGTTTGCAGCAAAGGCACTTACATAAGAGCAATAGCAAGAGATTTCGGTCTTAAATTGTGTTCCGGTGCTTATCTTTCAGCCTTATGTCGCACCAAATCGGGCGATTTATCCGTTGAAAACGCCATAACAATAGACGAATTTGAAGCTTCGCTATCTGCAACGCCCGTATAAATTTAATGATACTTCATTTCCGCAAAACAAAAGGCTGTTTCATTTTATTTTTACCAGCCTTTATCGTATTCGGATAAGGTTTTGTCTTCTTGAATCTCCTGTTGATAGTTAGAACAGTCCATAGTAATATCCATATCCTTAGGACGAGGAAAATCTCCTTGGTAAAACTTGAGTTTTTTGTCCTTTTCGCATTTCTGCATAAACAATCCATAAACCGGAAGAGCCATTGCCGCACCTTGTCCCATAGCCATAGAACGAAAATGTATGCTTCTCAGTTCGCCGCCAACCCATACGGCTGTTGCCAAACGAGGATTTAATCCGATAAACCAGCCATCCGAATTGTTGTCTGTTGTTCCTGTTTTGCCGGCTATTACTCCCTTTAATCCGTAACGATAACGCAGCCTCGCCCCTGTACCTCCATCAACCACGCCTTTCATCAATTCCAGTGTCAAGTAAGCCGTTTGTGGTGTTATTGCCGCATTTACATTAGGCGAAAAGGTCTCTAAAACCATTCCTTTGCTATCTGTTATCTTTGTTATGTAGAGAGGCTCTATGTGAGAGCCTTTATTGACAAACGTTGCCATTGCCGAAGCCATCTCCATCACAGATAAATCAGGCGTTCCGAGACATATTGACGGATAGGCTTCCATCGGCGTCTTTATTCCCATATTATGCGCCAGCGTAACGACTGCTGCCGGCGTTGTATAGTTCTTTATCAAATTTGCAGAGATGTAATTGACCGAATTTGCCAAAGCCCATTTTAGCGTAACACTCTCTCCTTCTCTTTTATCATCGGAATTCTTCGGCGACCAGTTATCATAATCCTCAAAAACGACAGGTTCATTCACTATCTGAAAGCAAGGCGACAATTCACTGTCGTTTAAAGCCGACGCATAGACGAATGGTTTAAATGTAGAGCCGACCTGTCGCCTTCCGAGCGTAGCATTGTCAAATTTAAAGTTCTTATAATTTATTCCTCCCACATATACTTTCACGTATCCAGTCTGTGGCTCTATGCTAACCATACCTGTGTTGAGAAAAGACTTATAATACCGCAGTGAATCCCAAGGAGACATCATTGTATCAATATCTCCGCCGTATGCAAAGACACGCATTTTTATTTTTTTGTCAAAATCCGTCCTTATCTCCTTATCAGAATACCCTTCTGCCTTCAAATCGTGATAGCGTTCGGAGGCTTTCATCGCCGCAAGGTAATAAGCCTGAATTTCTTTGTCGGAAATACCGGTGAAAGGTGCCTGTCTATAGCCTTTAAGCGTCTTAAAAAACTCCTTTTGTAAATAAGTAAAATGTTCTTGCACCGCTTCCTCGGCATACTTCTGCATTCTATAATCAATAGTGGTGTAAATACGCAAACCATCCTTGTGAACATCATACGGAGTTCCGTCAGACTTGAAATGATTCTTGCACCACTGCTTCATATAGTTCCTTACCATTTCGCGAAAGTAGGTTGCAATGCCTTCATCGTGGGTTTGCGGATGATAATTCAACTTTATAGGCGTGGCAGAAAGGCTATCATAAGCCTTATCGCTCAAATAACCATACTTATTCATTTGTTCCAACACCGTATTGCGGCGTTTGAGGGAATTATTGGGATTTCTCACCGGATTGTAAGCAGTTGGTGCTTTGAGCAAACCAACAAGAACCGCACTCTGCTCAACATTCAATTTGTCGGGAGTTGTGAAGAAAAACGTCTTTGCAGCAGTCTTGATGCCGAAAGCATTGTTGCCGAAATCGACAGTATTTAAGTACATCGCAAGGATTTCATCCTTGGAGTAGTGTCTTTCTAATTTGACCGCAACTACCCATTCCTTGAACTTGGAATAAACTGTCCCCAACTTGGACTTTCGTTCGCGGGGAAAGAGGTTTTTTGCCAGCTGCTGGGAAAGAGTACTGCCGCCGCCGGAAGAGCGTTTCTGCCCTATAATCGTTTTTCCCATCACCCTGAAAAGACTTCTCATATCTATGCCGCTATGTTTCCTGAATCTGACATCCTCTGTGGCAACAAGGCAATCAATCAAGGCGGGCGAAATATCCGAATAGGTGATGTTGGAACGATTTTGCAAGCCGATGTAACCAAGCAACTCGCCATCGGAAGAATAAACCTCGGAGGCAAGATTTGACTTCGGATTTTCCAAAAGAGCAAAAGACGGCATAAAACCTAACCACCCGAGCGACAAACAAAAGAAAAACGCAAACAAAACAACTAAAAAACTGCCGAATGCAAACCACATTCTTCTAATATAGCGTTTGTATTGCTGCTCTTGCTGTTCCTGCTTTAAGGATTTCTGTTTCATAAAAATAAGTCTTGTTCAGGCGGCAAAAATACTAAATTTTAGCGATACCGAACGAAGTTTGCCGCTATTGTTTCACTCTTTGCGGGTGCGCAGAGGCGAAAGCAGCCCACGAAGACTTGGTTTTGGTCTTTTTTGAAGGCGTTTCCATCGGCTCAATGTCCTTTTGGAAGGCACAGCAAACAGCAACCGCCAGCGCATCCGTTGCATCCAAATATTTTATCTCTCCTTCGAAGCCTATCATACGCCGCAACATTGCCGCCACTTGCTCTTTGGACGCCGCACCATTTCCTGTTACCGCCTGCTTAATTCGTCTTGGCGGATACTCAACAAAAGGCACGCCTCGGGAAAGAGCAGCCGCTATGCACAAACCTTGTGAGCGACCGAGTTTAAGAAGAGACTGGACATTCTTACCAAAGAAGGGCGCCTCAACAGCTAATATGTCGGGTTTGTAACGTTCTATCTGGGCGAGGATAAAGTCAAATATCACCTTCATCTTTGTGGATAGTTCCTCCTTGTCAAGTTTCAGCACGTCCATCTCAAGCAAGGTTATCTTCTTACCGCACAAGGCAATAACCGAATAGCCCAAAACGTTCGTTCCGGGGTCAATTCCTAAAATTATTTGCTCATTCGGCGGTTGGGATAGTTGCATTGGCGTTGATATTTCTTGCTTTAACGGCAGCAAAATTAGACAAAAAAAACCTAATCGTGCGTTCCAACGCCATCAAAGTGCGTGTCGCACACACATTATTTTGTTCCAACAACCAAAAATCAAATTCCAACCGCCAACAACTTTATTATATGGGCATACAACTTTGTTTCATCCGCATACAACTTCCTTTTATGGGCATACAACTTGATTTTATTCCCGTAAAAAGCCTTTTTATTCATTCAAAATCAAGTTTCGTTCGTCTGTAATCAAGTTTGGTTCATCTGTAATCAAATAAGGTTGGGTGAAACATCGTATGTTTTCGGGCAAAACATCGTATGTTTCGGGTCAAAACATCGTATGTTTCGGGCAGAAACATCGTATGTTTCACCC
>JAISGN010000020.1 GCA_031263015.1 Bacteroidales bacterium | reverse complement strand
TACCCGCAACGGGACGAAAAGACCCCGTGAACCTTCACTGCAACTTAACATTGACGCTGGACAATCGATGTGTAGGATAGGTGGGAGACAGAGAATCAGGTACGCCAGTATTTGAGGAGTCGCCCTTGAAATACCACCCTTCGCTTGTTTGGAGCCTAATCCTGCGGTAAGTGGGAGTCATTGATTGGTGGGCAGTTTGACTGGGGTGGTCGCCTCCAAAAGCGTAACGGAGGCTTTCAAAGGTTCCCTCAGGACGGTTGGTAACCGTTCGTAGAGTGCAATAGCATAAGGGAGCTTGACTGCGAGACCGACGAGTCGAACAGGTACGAAAGTAGGATATAGTGATCCGGTGGTTCCGCATGGAAGGGCCATCGCTCAAAGGATAAAAGGTACTCCGGGGATAACAGGCTGATCACCCCCAAGAGCTCATATCGACGGGGTGGTTTGGCACCTCGATGTCGGCCCGTCACATCCTGGGGCTGGAGAAGGTCCCAAGGGTTCGGCTGTTCGCCGATTAAAGTGGCACGCGAGCTGGGTTCAGAACGTCGCGAGACAGTTCGGTCCCTATCTGTTGAGGGCGTAGGAAATTTGAGAGGCTCTGACACTAGTACGAGAGGACCGTGTTGGACGTACCGCTAGTGCGCCGGTTGTTTCGCCAGAAGCATCGCCGGGTAGCTATGTGCGGAAGGGATAAGTGCTGAAAGCATCTAAGTACGAAGCCCGCCTCAAGATGAGATTTCCAAGAGGGCGGTTGAAGAAGACGACCTTGATAGGTTGCAGGTGTAAAGGCAGTAATGTCAAAGCCGAGCAATACTAATAACCCGAATACTTCTTGTAAAAAATCTTTTGTATGTCACTAACGTTTGTTGATATGTATGATAAGCATATTTTGGTGGTTATAGAGCAGGTGTTCACCTCTTACCATTCCGAACAGAGAAGTTAAGCCCTGCCTCGCCGATGATACTGCACTACCATGTGGGAAAGTAGGTCGCCGCCAATCTTAGTTAAAAGCCGTCTGTATCAGACGGCTTTTTTTGTTGTTATTAACAAATATGAACAGATAAAATAAAATACACACTTATTTAAGCGTGTATTTTATTATTCTGTTCTTTAACAGATTTTAATTACTGTACCAAAATCTTTTTAGTTATTATTCCTCTATCGGTTGTTATCTTTATAAGGTAATTTCCATTTGCCAAATGACTGATATCTATTGTTGTTTCTTTTCCATGATAAACAATTTTGCCAAGCATATCCGTTATTTCAATATTATTTATTTGCTCTTCACATTCAAGAGTTATATTGTTGTGTGCAGGATTTGGATAAATCTTTACGTCAGAAGGTTCTATATCATTTATTGCCACAGCGTTAGTTGTTGTAAACGATAATTCTTCCCCATAGTAGGTGCCTGACATCGTTGTTGCAAATGTTTGAAAAAGATAACCAGATAAAGGCTCACAAGATATATTTGAAGATAGACTATTGCCCGACACATTTACAGTAGTGTAGTTTGTCGTTCCGTATTTTTTATATTTAAATCCTTGTGAAGTAATAGGTTCATCTCCCTTTTCTATGTAGCCATGTAAGGTTGCAGAAGCTCCCGTTATATCGGTTGCAGCTATGGTTTTTACGTATGGAGAAGAAACAAGAATAGGATAACCATTGTTTTGACTGCCACCAATTTTCCAAGGTGCCGGATTTTGTGAGGCATTTAGCATTGTAACGAATGATCCTGTTTTCATATTGGCTGAAGTTCGAGAATTTCCATAGCCGTTATTGGTTGAAATAGAAGTGTTTAAATAATAGCAATTAGACACTGTTGCATTGTCGCTTAATTCGTCGACAATTGCACCACTTCCTGAAGAGCTTGATATAATTCCAACATTGTAACAGTTTTCAATACGACATTTCCTCGCTTCTCCAACAATTCCGCCACCGTGATTCATAGCTCCTGTATTGTAACAGTTATTTATCACCGATTTATCACTCCTAATATCAGAGCCGATACCACCAACACTACTAAAACTGCCTGTACTCGTTAAGTTTCCATTATTTACACAACACGAAACAATGACGCCGTCACTTAAATATTCTTCTCTAACAATTCCTGCAATATAATTGCCTGTAACATTTCCATTATTTGTGCAGTTTATTATGTATCCGTCGGCTCTTCCTACTATACCACTTACATAATAATCACCTGTAATTGTTCCGTTATTTGTACAGTTCTGAATTAAACAATCATCCACAGTTACTACAATTCCGGCAACGTCGCCGTAACTATATCCGGAAAAAACATTACCTGAATTTGTGCAATTGATAATTTCACAACGATAACCAAATCCGACAACACCGGCGCCATCACTTTCAACAGTAATGTCGGCTGCATTAGAACAGTTAATAATTCTTCCGTTAAGTAGTCTTCCAACAACACCGGCGGTATACGAACTGCCACTTACAGTTCCACTTATAACGGCAAGATTTCTTATTTCAGCTGTGACTACACCGAATAATCCTGTATAATCTTTGTTACTTGCTGTAATTTTTAAATTTGAAATAGTTTTATTGTTTCCGTCAAAAATTCCATTAAAGTAATTACTAGAATACTCATTTCCCTGCATATCTCTTCCGCCGATTGGCAGCCACTCTATGTTCTTCAAGTTGATATTAGTCATCAATTTAAAATGTTCCCCTGCAAATTTTTGTCCAATGACAACTTGTTGTGACAGATAGGCTAAATGCGCTGCATTTTCAATCAAATAAGGATTTGACTGTGTGCCATTACCGTTTGTCCATTGAGAAGCACTTCCATTCCAAGTACTTGTCTGTGCATTGACCGTTATAGTGGTAATACAAAAGAGCATTCCTGCCAATGCCAATAATCTAATTTGTTTCATTTTTTAAAGTTTTACGTCCGCTCCTTTTTCGGACTTTTGTTAATATTGTATTTAATTTATTATCGCGTTAATAATTTCCGTCCAGGCACCCATTTCGCCTTTTGAATTGCTCCAGCAGGCAGCATAATACACGGTCTTTCCTTTCATATCCTGCGTGAATTGAAGCGTGAAATGCGAATCGCCGAAATTGTTTCTTGTCGTTTCCATATATTTATAATTATTTTTATTATTGATGATTGAAATTCTTTTTATAAAACTTTTTTTCTACGGAAGAGAAGTTCTCAACGTGTGCGGGAAAGTTCCCAACGTATGCGGGAAAGTTCTCAACGTATGCGGGAAAGTTCTCAACGTGTGCGGGAAAGTTCTCAACGTGTGCGGGAAAGTTCCCAACGTATGCGGGAAAGTTCTCAACGTGTGCAGAGAAGTTCTCAACGTGTGCAGAAAAGTTCCCTGCACATGAAAAAAAGTTCCCGTCTGTGGAAAAAATGTTCTTTTCGGTAGTGTGAAAACAGATATTTGCAAGCCTTAACTCCATATCCATAGAGTTATAATTTATTGAAAGTAAGGCTTTTACCCCCCACCCCCCACCACTGACAAAATGTCCGCAGCGATGATATGGTATCTTGCTATTATTGTATTTGTTTCTTTATGCATTAAATAGTTATTATAGTGTTCTGTTTCTCTTATTAAGAGACTGCAAAGGTAATAAAATTATTTAAATTACAAATAATTGCTAAAAAATAAAAAAAATCTCTCTTTCTAAATTGTTTGTTTTTGAATAGGCTTTTTTTATTTATTGCTTTTTGTTGCGTTGCACATTTGGCATAATAGTTGGCAATTGTTGTCATTGGTTTTTCCGCCTTTCGACCATGGGATTATGTGGTCGGCTTGCATTTCGGTAATATCAAAATACTCTTTACAATGAACACAGATTCCTTTTTGCTGCTCATACGCCTTGCGTTTTTGCTGTTCTGAGAAAGCACGTATATTTAAATTCTTTTCTTCCCCTGTTAGAATATACGTATATATACCTTTCTTGTTTGTTACATCGTCATCAATCATTAATTCTGCAACTTTCTTTTCTATCTCTGCTGCATTATATACATTATCCTTATATTTATTGTAGAGACTGCCCCAATCAACGCCTTTCATCTCTTTGCGATATTTTGTAAATACACCTTTAACCCAAGTAATGACGGATTGAAAGTAATTCCATAAAGTCAAAGCATTCGGTTCGTGCTGATGTTTTGTCATATAAGCCTCTATGTTGCCGTTATTTATCCAACTAATAGCCGTTTCCAAGTAATCCTGTCTTATAGCACTGCCATTAAGATAATCTTTGCCTAATCCGTAAGCAGCACAGTTGCTTTTACTGAAATAACGCTTGGCATCATTTACAAAAGAGCCGTGATAAACCGCATTACGCAACTCCTGCTCGGTCAGTTTCTCGCCCGCAATGTTGATAGTCTTAAACCACTCCAATTTTTCGCTGTCCGTACCCTCGCAAAGATAAACCATAAGTTTATAGTTGAGTATCTTTTCCTGCTCATCGTTTTGAAGGCTATGAAAATAGAACAAATCAAACGAAAACACGCCCGTAACATATTGGCAAATAGAGATAGTACGTTGCTGTCCGTCAATAATCTCATAAGTCCCATCTCCATTTATCGCCCAATACATAACGTTCAAAGGGAAATTCTGCTTTATGGTATGAATAACTGCATTTCGCTGTTTATCTTTATAAACGAATTCCCGTTGATAAGGCGGACGTATATCCAACTTGCCGCCAAAACCTTTTACTCCTTCCTCTTGATTATCTACATAACCTTCGGTCAATTCTCTTATACTTACTTCTTTTAATGTTATCTTCATAGTATATTTATTTATAAACGTCTCAAATAGGAACTATTAAACCAAATAATCTTTTAATTGCTATATATATTTTATTTCTTTCTTATAAATAATCGTTTGAACGTTTCTACACCATTTAAGAAACTACCTCTACCATAAATTCCGCTACTATCCTGGTCTCGTCCTCTGTTGCTGCCTAATAACTCAAATTGTTCGGGATTATATTTGCCGAGAAAGGTTATCGGAACGCCCATAACACCATCATAATCGCAAGGAATATCTGCCGTTTTGCTGATTTCAATCGCATCATAGTTGTCATATTTCGGATAGTCGCTTTCATTGCCTTTATAAGTCTTGTACAAGATTAAATCCTCGTGTCGTTTTGTATGTTCCAAATTAGTGAACCAACAAATCGCAGGAGTTATTACATAACCATCTCTTGGATTAAAGCCTTTTGCAATTACCGATTTTTGATTTGTTTCTATTGTATTTTGATATTTTGTTTTGAATACCATTGATAAATTAAAGCCAACCCCTGTCCAGAGTTTATTATCTTTTATCAATTTAAATATCTCTTTGTATGTTATAGCGTTCATATTGCCGAGTATTAAGAACTTTTTGTTGTGTTGTGCCAGTAGAGCAACATATTCTCTGAACAAAGAAAACGGAGGATTGGTACAAACAATATCGGATTGTCTTAACAACTCTATGCATTCGGCACTGCGGAAATCCCCATCACCTTTTAGTTCCTTGATGCCTATTTCGGCAGAGTCGGGCGTTCGGTTTCCGTTTTTATCTCCATAGTATTCCAAATATATTGCTTTGTCTGACTGATTTTGAGTGAAGAGGTCGGCATTTTGATTCTTGTAGCAGGTTGCGATTAGTTTCTTTAAGCCCAATTGCTCAAAGTTATATGAGAAGTAATGAAAGAAATTGCTTACTCTCGGGTCGTCGCAATTACACAAAACAACCTTTCCTTTGAAATGATGCCTGTAATGATTTAATTCCTTTTCAATGTCTGAAAGCTGAGTGTAGAACTCATCATTTTTTGCTTGCTTTGCTCGGGTTAGATTCTGATTTGCCATTTTTGTTAAGAGGTTTTAAGACTTTAACCCTTGATTCCGGCAAAATAAAAGCGTGTCTTGTTTTTTTAGTCGCTTATTTCCAGATAGTGGCTCGCCAAAGCCAGTGTAGAAAAATAAGTACAAAACAACCCACGCCAAGCGTGAGCCTTCGCATCTTTATTCTTAACTACACATTGTGAAATTTGGCGATTCCTATCTGTGAGAGTCAAGAGCCGAAGCCCAATATTAAAAGACAAAAACTTTGTTTTGTCGCTGCAAAAGTAAGGAAAAATGAGAGTTATTCTGATATAAATGGAAAAAAATAACCAAAAATGTTTCCGAATAAAAAAAAATATTTATCTTTGCAGCGTCTTTATATAACATAAAGGCTATGGAGTAACCTCGAAAATCCTTAAAATAGAGTAGAGGATAATTTTAATATCTTAAAAAAAATGAAAAAATTGTTTTTAGTATTAGGTGTTTGCGGCTTGTTTGCTTTGGCTTCTTGCGGCAAAAGTGATTGCGATTGTGAAGCAAGTTTAGCGGGAACCCCAGCTGCGGTGTCCTCTACGACACCTTCAATCACTGATTTTGACGGAGATTGTAAAGACGTTCAATGGACAGATCTTTCTTCAGAAATCCAAGCTGTATGGAATGCAGGAGGAAACATTAACGATTACACACTTACTTGTGTAGATCATTAAAAGAAACACCAGAAACAAAAGATGAATGGGGAATACATTTGTATTCCCTGTTTTTTATAAACACTATTTGAAATGAAAAAAAAGACATTATATTTATTTGCAATAGCCTTTGCTTTTGCTTTTGTGGCGTGTTCGGATACTCATGACTGCAATTGCGTTGTCAATGGAGAAGAACAACAATACATAGACAGCGATAAAAATTGTGATGAATTGCAAAACAGCCTCGCAAACAAAAAAGCGGCACCGGGAACAGGCAATACAATCGGCACTTACTGCACGGAACAATAAAGATGAGCAAAAAAAAGATAGGATTAGTCTTTCGGATATTGCTGGGCTTGACTTTCATCGCTTCAGCCGCCCTTAAATATCTGTCAATAGGGGCAACAGATATTTTTCTCTTTGAACACAAAATTTTACCCTGGACATTAACGCAATTTGCCACGAGATTGCTCATCGCCTTTGAAGGAGGGCTCGGATTAATGCTTATACTCGGCATCAAACCCCGCCTTACACGAATATTAACCTTCCTAACCTTAATTCTTTTTACCATTTACTTGCTGTTAAAGCCGCTATTGTTCGGAAATACCTCAGAAAACTGCCACTGTTTCGGCACATACATCCAATTAACCCACTTCCAAAGTATAGCAAAGAACGTTGTAATGTTGCTGATGGCTTGTATGATAGGCTGGGCAGGTGCTTGGAAAACACGCTTTGCAGCATTGATAATGATAATCATTGCTTTGCTTACAACGGCAACAACATTCATCATCTACCCTCCTGACATTATTTTCACCAAGATTTACAACAGAGAATCAACTCTTGACAAGGAGGGCTTCAAGGCAATGATGGAATTGGATGATGTGAAGGCTTTGAATCTTGAAAACGGCAAAAAAGTATTATGTATGTACTCAACAGGCTGCAAATACTGCAAACAAACGGCAATCAGAGTAGAGGTTATGATTGAGAAATATGGTTTGGACCGCACGGACTTTGCAACCATTTTCTGGGGAAATGATAAGAATCTTGCCAAATTTCACACCGATACGCAGACTCCCGAATTGGCGACAACAATCGTTCATCCCCTTATTTTCCTCAAAGCAACCAAAGGCAAGCAACCTCTTATCATTCTGCTTGACAACGGGAAAATAGAAGAGATATACAACAGCGTTACCCTTAACGAAAGCAAACTTGTGCAGTTCATAAGGAACAATTAACGCATTACTTCTTTGATGAAAACCAAACAGCCTTTCGCTCGCACGGAAGGCTGTTTTATTTTTTTGAAAGGCTGTTTCATTTTAACCAAACAGCCTTTTATAAAAATAGAATGAAGGATTAATCTCTGTGTGAGACACACCGACACGCACATACGGGGAAAGATTACCTTATAAGGGGATTTTTTCGTAATTTTGCAGCCTTGAAATTCATCAAAAAGCCAATAAAATACATTAAGAGAAGATAATCATGACATATAATACCGCAAAAGGAACACGAGACTTTCTCCCATTGCAAACATCCCGCAGAACATTCATTTTTGAGACCATTAAAAAGGTATTTAATCTGCATGGATTTCAAAATATTGAGACTCCGGCGATAGAAAACCTTGCAACGCTCAACGGAAAGTATGGTCAGGAGGGAGATAAGTTGCTTTTTCGGATATTAAACTCGGGAAACTTTCTTGAAAACATAGATTTATCGCAGCAAAACAGCAGCAAAGAATTGGCTAACAAGATATGCGACAAAGGATTGCGGTATGACCTGACTGTTCCCTTTGCAAGATTTGTGGTAAATCACTTTAACGATATAAATCTTCCCTTTAAACGCTATCAGATTCAGCCCGTATGGCGGGCAGACCGCCCTCAAAAAGGACGATACAGGGAATTTATGCAGTGTGATTGCGATATAATCGGCTCAAACTCCATTGTCAATGAGGCGGAGTTGATAGAGATTATAGAGGAAGTGTTTTCGGCATTGAATCTGCAAGTTACAATAAAGGTTAATAACAGAAAAATTCTCGCAGCCCTTGCTATACTGATTGGAAAAGAGGATTGCCTGACGGATATCACTATTGCAATTGACAAAATTGAGAAGATAGGTTTGGAAAAGGTGCTTGACGAGTTGCGAACAAAGGATTTCACGCCCTCACAGATAGATACCCTGAAACCTTTCCTTGTGATAGAGGGTTCTAATGAGGAAAAGTTGTCGCAATTGAAGGATATTTTCCGTGATATTGAGATAGGATTGAAGGGAATTGAGGAGATAGAGCAGATGAAGGACTTAATATCGCAAGAGATTGAGATAGATTTGACTTTGGCACGCGGTTTGAATTATTATACGGGGATGATATTTGAAGTCAAATCAAAGGAGATTGCCATAGGGTCGTTGCTTGGCGGCGGCAGATATGATAACCTTACGGGCATCTTTGGTCATGCGGGCATATCAGGTGTTGGCATCAGTTTCGGAGCCGACAGGATTTACGATTGTCTTGACCAGCTCGGCAGATTTGACCCTAAGATGGAAAAATCTTCCGATATCCTTTTCATCAACTTTGGTTTCCCTTATGTCAAAACGTGCTTACAATATGCCAAAAGGCTGAGAGCGGAAAATATATCCTGCGAAGTATTCCCTCATGAGAAGCAAATTTCCGTTCAAACCTCATACGCCGCTAAGAAAGGCATATCTTTTGTCGCTTATGTGGGCGAAGATGAAATTAAGAGCGGCAATCTTACCATCAAAACAATGGCTTCCGGCGAGCAGGGCAAATATTCCTTTGAGCAATTGAAGACCCTGTTAAAGCAAACTAACTCACAGACAAACAAAACATACGAACTAAATAATAACTGTAAAGACTAAACAAATGCTGACAAGTTTCAATGACTCAAAAGAAGAGAATGCCCATAGTAATGTTGATATTAATGATGTTTTAGAGGATGATGCGGCGGCGAATGCGGCATCGGATTCGGAGAACGAAGATAACGATGGCGTATTTGAAAATTACCGCTTTGTAGTAGATAAAGGGCAGAGCATTATGCGGCTTGACAGATATCTCTCAACGCATATTGAGGGCGTATCACGCAACAAAATTCAGCAGTCCGCAAAAGCCAATCTGATAAAAGTTAATGACAAAGCCGAGAGTTCTAATTACAAAGTAAAGCCATGTGATTTGATACAAATCTTCCTGCCTCAGCCGCCCAGAGAAGATGAAGTTGTGCCGCAGGATATACCTATTAATATAGTTTATGAGGATAATGATGTGCTCTTGGTTAATAAGGACGCAAATATGGTTGTTCATCCTGCTTACGGAAACTGGAACAATACGCTGTTGAATGCTTTGATGTTTCACTTTCATAATGAGCCGACACCGGAAGGCAATTCCGAAATACCGTTACTTGTTCATAGGATAGACAAAGATACTACCGGGCTGCTGGTTGTTTGTAAGAATGAATCCTCTCAGTTTTTCCTTGCTCAACAATTTGCAGAGCATTTGACCGACCGAACTTATAATGCTTTGGTATGGGGCAATATGAGCGAGGATGAAGGTACGATAGAAGCCAACGTTGGCAGGAATCTCAAAGATAGAAAGATTATGGCGACCTTCCCATTGAATGACCATGGCAAACGAGCCATAACGCATTGGAAAGTATTGAAGCGTTACGGCTATGTTACTTTGGTGGAATGCAAACTTGAAACCGGGCGAACGCATCAAATAAGGGTGCATTTCCAACATATCGGGCATCCGCTCTTTAATGATTCTACTTACGGCGGAGACCAAATCCTTAAAGGGACAACATCAGGCAAATATCGGCAATTTATCTTAAATTGTTTCTCTCTTCTTCCCCGACAAGCCTTGCACGCTAAAACGCTGGGCTTTATTCATCCTACAACATTTGAACGAATGTCTTTTTCATCGGAATTGCCTGATGATTTTCAGAGTGTGCTCAATAAATGGGATGATTATACCTCTGCAAGAGATATTTAATCAGATGATTGGCGTCATATCTTGTAAAAGTTAGTATATTTGCACTTTCAAAACAAGATACTTAAACTTAATAAAAATGATGTATAAGAAGATAATGCTGTTCGCTGCTTTCACAATGCTTATAAGCTCGTTTAGCGGCATTGCACAGAAGCAAAAATTTAATAAAGTGTCGTTTCTCAACATTTCTCTCTTGGGTCCGGTGGGCAATTGCGATGCTTCATCGCAGAAATGTGATGTTTCGTCGCAGGATAAGGACCTTTTGTGGGCGGTAGAGAAGATATTGTTGTTTGATGATACGCTTTTCACCAACACAATCGGGCATGGAGTAGCGTTGAAAGCCCCTTCGGGAGTGAAATATGTGAAAATAATGTGCTATCATCAAAATGAAGACGTAGAAAGCTTCATTACAGACCTCGCATCCAAGCAAAGCATTGAACCGACCTTTGCTTATATGTCAATAGAAGCGGTTAAGGATGCGAAGATTGCCGACAATAACGCCAAATTGCTTACTTACGGCAATAGTTTCCTTAATGAGAGTTTTGTCGGAGGCTATTACGGCTTTATAAAAGGCGGATATATTTATACGATAGAGTATTATAGCGAAGATAATCCAAAGGATATTAAATTCATTGACCGAATCCTCAAAACCATACGCATTTCCGATTACATAATTCAGCCTACAATTGTGGAGCAAGCAGAGTTTTTCGCTCCCAAAGAGGCAAAATCGCAAGCGGAAATAGATGCCCAAGCCGCACAGGAAGCAGAAAAGGCAGCACAATCAAAAGTCAAAACATCGTTCATAAAGAAGATTTTTAAGAGATAAAGGTTCATTTTATTAAAGTAAGGTTTCATTTTATTGAAGTAAGGTTTCATTTTATTGGAATCAGATTTCATTCGCACGAAGCAGCCTCTTGTGCCGGCTTTGTGAGGTTTCGTTTAACGTAAAGAAAGGAAAAAGAAATTATGGTAGAAGTAAGTTGCGTCAATACCAATCAAAAGGTTATCGTAAATGAAGGAGAAAATTTGCTTGATGTGCTTTGCCGCTCGGGATTGGACAATAGCAAAAAACAAATCATAGGTGCATACGTAAATAACAAGGTTCAAAATCTTTATTACCGCATTTACTCCGACAAAAGAGTTGAATTCATCACAATAGACAATGCTAACGGCAGACGAATGTATGCTTTGAGTCTGATGTTTGTGCTTTACAGAGCAACCAAAGAACTTTTCCCGCAAGGCGAACTGCATATCCGTCATTCTTTATCGGAAGGTTATTATACGGAACTGCTTAACGTGGAAGAGGATGCTGATAATATTGCAGCGAAGACAAAGAACAGAATGATGGAACTGGTTAAGCAGGATATAGTCTTTGACCGCACGGTGGAGGAATCGCATAAGGTTGCAGCCATGTTTGAGAAAGTCGGCATTGAAGAGAAGGCTGAACTCATCAAACACCGACAAAAATTCTATACAAAGGTGGATTATCTGGATAAAACGCCTAATTCTTTCTTTTTTGAATTGATTCCTTCAACTGCATACCTGATTGATTTTGACCTTATCCCTTTTAATAAGGGTATGATATTGGTTATGCCCGGCGAAAAGAAGAAAAAAACACGGGATAACAGCAAATTATTTTCCGTCTTCCAAGAACACCAGCATTGGATTGAGATATTAAATATGCCTTACGTCAAAGACATGAACGCATACCTTGCTCAAGGGCAACAAAAGCAAAAAGAAATCATACAAATCTCGGAAGCATTGCACGAAAAGAAGTATGCGGCAATAGCAGACGCCATTTACAAAAAACGTGATGAGGTTAAGATTGTCCTATTGGCTGGTCCGTCCTCATCAGGCAAGACAACAAGTTGCCGAAGAATAGCAACGCAACTTTCGGTGCTTGGTTTTGATGCCCTGCAAATATCTTTGGATGATTATTTTGTTGATAGGGAGCATACGCCACGTGATTCTGATGGAAATTATGACTTTGAAATTTTGGAGGCATTAGATTTGGATTTATTCAATGCTCAAATGCAATCACTGCTTTCAGGTAAGGAGATACGCCTTCCGCATTTTGATTTCATTACGGGCAAGAGAACGGAATCCAAAACCTTATTACGCTTAAAGGAAAACTCCATTCTTATCGTTGAAGGCATACATGCTCTCAATCCTGCTTTGAGTCGCGGCATTGCCCGCAAGCATAAATACAATATATTCGTCTCTGCTCTGACGCAAATAGCCATCGACCGCCACAATCTCATAAGTACGAGCGACAATCGCCTGCTTCGCCGCATTGTTAGGGACAATAATTTTCGCGGATACACGGCTGATGACACTATAAGCAGATGGCAAAGCGTTCGAGACGGCGAAGAAAAGCATATTTTCCCGTTCCAAGAGAACGCAGACAGCATTTTCAACTCCTCTTTGCTTTATGAAATAAGTGTATTGAAGCCAATCGTTGAGCCGTTGTTAGCGAATGTTCCTCAGATTTCTTCATCTTATGCCGATGCAAGGCGGTTGCAAAATTTTCTTTCTTTCTTTCAGCCCATCAATACCTACAATTCAATTCCTCCAACGTCCATAATGCGGGAATTTCTCGGCGGAAGCAGTTTTGAATACTAAGATTGGTTGCGTCTTCTTCCTCATTGATTTTTATAAAAGCCCGTTTCGCTCGCACGAAAGGCTGTTTTGTTCTAACGAAAGGCTGTTTCATTTTTTCCAAACAGCCTTTTGTAAAAATGGTGTAAGAGCCGCCTGCACCGATACGCACTTTTATCGCCCTGAAAGGCTGACGAAAGATATTTTTTCGGCAAAAACAGCCGCTGATGCCAAGTTTTGGTTTGATTATATGTCGTTGAAAAATAATCAGATAAGGGCTTGTAATAATTTTATTTGCTTAAAAATTTGGTACTTATGCAAAAAAAGTACTAATTTAGCAAACTGAAAAATTGTCTTTTTGTAAAGAATAATTAATCCTTAAAATAGTAGAGATATGGAAATAAAAAAATCTGATAAAGCCAATCTGGAAAACAAGAAAGGGCTGTTTCTTGAAATCGGATTAATAGTTGCGCTCAGCCTTATTATGTTTGCCTTTGAGTATCGTTCGTTTGACAAGGGCGATGACGAGCAAGTGATTCGCCGAGACGATGTTGCAATAGAAAATATTGACATTCCGCAAACGGAAAACACGCCTCCGCCGCCACCGGAAGAGATTCCACCGGCAGAACCTACTGAATTCGAAATAACATCGGACGACATGGAGATCAATAATGACTTTAACGTTGGAGATATGTTTGCAAACACCGCCAATGTCGGTCCAGTAATATCCAAGAAAGACATTTCCAACGAAGAAGACCTTGAAAAGGAAGAAGAAATCGTCCTTGTAGTGGAAGAACAAGCCGTTCCACCTGAAGATTTAGACCTTTACATACAGAAAAACCTCGTTTATCCCGAAGCAGCACGCCAAGCCGGAATAACAGGTAACGTTATAGTTAATTTTGTCATTGAAAAGGACGGCTCGCTAAGTAATATTAAAATCATAAGAGATATTGGCGGCGGTTGCGGAGAAGCAGTCGTGAAATTATTTCAAAATATGCCGAAATGGAAACCTGCAAAGCAGAGAGGCAAAGCTGTTCGTAATCAATTCGGAAAGACGGTAAGATTCTCTCTGAACAACTAATAAATTTTCAAATAATCATTTAGTACTATTAAACGTTGATTTTATAGCGTTAAGGCTTGATTTCGCTCAAATGAAATCAAGCCTTAATAATTTGTTCGCTGATTTAATAATTCATTTTTTTGATTTCATCGCAATGATAACAATAAACAATCTTTCCGTTCAGTTTTCCGGCATTACTTTGTTTGACAATGTGAGTTTTGTGATTGATGACAAGGACAGGATAGGGCTTGTGGGCAAAAACGGAGCAGGGAAAAGCACGCTGTTAAAGGTTTTGGCGGGAATGCAACAGCCCGAGAGCGGTACGATAGTTAAGAGCAAGGAGCAGAGTGTTGGTTATCTGCCGCAGGAACTGCTTCCCTCTTCAACGATGAGCGTGATTGATGAAGCAATGACGGCTTTCGCTCACATCAAACAACTGGAAAACAGGATGAATGCCCTTTTGGACGAAATATCCGCAAGAACCGATTACGAGAGTGCTGATTATGAGCGGTTATTGCATAGCCATTATGAAATTTCGGAGCGATTCAGGCTGATAAATGTCGCTAACGGCAGAGGGGAAGCAGAGAAGATTTTGATGGGACTTGGTTTTATGCGGACGGATTTTGACAGGAAGGTTAATGAATTCAGCAGTGGTTGGCAGATGAGGGTAGAATTGGCGAAGATTCTCTTAAAACGTCCCGACATAATCCTGCTTGACGAGCCTACAAACCACCTTGATATTGTTTCTATCGCATGGCTGGAGAAATTTCTGGCGTCTTATTTCGGCACAATCGTGTTAGTGTCGCACGACAGGGCGTTTCTGGACAATGTAACCAAACGAACGATTGAGATAACAGCAGGAAAAATATATGATTATAAGGTTTCATATTCCGATTATGTCGTTTTGATGCAACAACGCAGGGCTTCGCAGCAGGCATTGCTCACTTCGCAACAGCGAGAGATTGCAGAAATTGAACGATTCATTGAACGCTTTCGCTACAAAGCCACAAAGGCAAAGCAAGTGCAGTCAAGAATAAAACGAATTGAGAAGATGGAACTTGCAAACATTGATGAGGTGGATTTATCTACTATTCACTTTCAATTTCCGCCTGCTCCGCACAGCGGAAAGGTCGTTTTGGAAATCAATAACCTTACAAAATCATACGGAAACAAAGAAATCCTGTCCGACATCAGCCTTTTGATTGCCAAAGGTGAGAAAATAGCGTTTGTAGGTCGCAACGGAGAAGGCAAATCCACGCTTTCAAAAATCATAGTCGGCGAATTAACGGATTATAGCGGGCAAATGAAGTTGGGACACAATGTTTCCATCGGCTATTTTGCCCAAAACCAAGCCGCATTGCTCAATCCGAATTTGTCTGTCTTTGATACGATTGACCAAATCGCCGTAGGAGATGTGCGAAAACGCATAAGAACAATTTTAGGCTCGTTTCTGTTTGACCAAAACGACATAGAGAAGAAGGTCAAAGTGCTTTCCGGCGGAGAGAAATCACGTTTGGCATTAGCGAAACTTCTCCTTACTCCCGTCAATCTGCTGATTCTTGACGAGCCTACCAATCATCTGGACATTGATTCAAAGAATATTCTCAAGCAAGCCTTGTTGCGTTATGACGGAACGCTGATTCTCGTTTCTCATGACAGAGATTTTCTCAGCGGATTGAGCGATACGCTTTATGAATTCAAGGATAAAAAGATTAAGATGTACAAAGGAGATGTTTTTGATTTCTTAAAAATGAACGAAATAGAAGATTTGAACGCCTTAAACCTCAAAAAACAGGAATCAAAAGAGATTTCCTCCTCCGCAAACGCCGCAAGCAAAGCCTCATATCAACAAAGCAAAGAGCAAAGCAAAGCAATACGCAAGATAAAATCAAACATAGAAAAAACCGAAGCCCACATAGAGCATCTGGAAGCAAGGATTGCAGATATGGATGCAATGTTTCATGATGAGCAAAAGGCGTTTGAGGTTGCTAATGACAAGGAATTTATCGCCTCTTACAACAATCTGAAAGCCGAACTCGCCGCATCAATGGAGCAATGGGAGCAATTGCAGACCGAACTCGCCCAATCGTCCGAGTAGAACTTCCAATAGTTTTTATAGAAGGCTGTTTGTGCGTGTCGCACTGACATTATATTTTTATAGAAGGCTGTTTGGTGAAAATAAAACAGGCTTTCGTGCGAATGAAACAGCCTTTCATTTTTACCAAACGCTGTTTCATCAGAATATTTAGGCACAACAGATTATCCTTTGTTTTTATGGAAGGGATGATATGCGATATGCAATCGGCGAAACGGCTTCGGAATGGCTTTAAATAAAATGTTGTAATTTTGCAATGCAATTTTAAGTAAAAAACTATGGCGATGTTGGAAATAAAAGACCTTTGTGCTTCAATCAAAGGCAAACAGATATTAAAAGGAGTTGATATTAAAATAAATAAAGGGGAAGTCCATGCGATAATGGGTCCTAACGGCAACGGCAAAAGCACTCTTGCGTCAATCATTGCAGGCAAGGATATTTTTGATGTAACGAAGGGCGAAATCCTTTTTGAAGGCAAGAACATTTTTGACTTGTCTGTGGAGGCGAGAGCGGCGGAAGGAATTTTTCTTGGCTTTCAATATCCTGTTGAAATCCCAGGTGTGAGCATCAAGAACTTTATGATGACGGCGATAAACGAGCAAAGAAAATACAAAGGTCTTGATCCGATGAACGCAATTGAGTTTATGAAGTTGATGGAAGCAAAGAAGAAGATTGTGGAAATGCCGTCTAATCTTGCCAATCGCTCGGTTAATGAAGGTTTTTCGGGCGGAGAAAAGAAGAAAAACGAGATTTTCCAGATGGCAATGCTGAATCCGAAACTCGCAATCCTTGATGAGACGGATTCGGGCTTGGATATAGACGCATTACGCATCGTTGCGGAAGGAGTAAATAACCTTCGGTCGCCGGAAAACGCCATCGTAGTCATCACACACTACCAAAGATTGCTGGATTACATTGTTCCCGATTTTGTACATGTGCTTTATGACGGACGGATTGTGAAAAGCGGCACGAAAGAGCTCGCTTTGGAGTTGGAAAAGCAAGGTTACGAATGGATAAGGAAAGAATTGCAAACGCCAAATCACTAATGGATATGAGCAAACTTGATGATATGGCGGCGGACTTTAATTGCAATATTCCGAATCTGCATACCATTAGAATTATGCAGCGTAACGGAGTGATGATTGAAAGCAATGACGACCTTTTACCGCAAGGCTGCCGAATATTGCACCGCACGGTTGAAGGCAAACAGGCTTTCGTCATAACAATCCCTGATAACACTGAAATAAAACTTCCTTTGCAAATGATGAATCTTCTTTCCGATGGAGGGAAGCATAATATGAATACGACAATAGAGGTTGGCACGGGAAGCAAAGTTCGTTTTATTCATTGCGATGATTCTTTCGGCGAGACCATAACTGATTCCGCCAACACGATTGACGTTTATCTTGCTGCTCATTCTTCGTTTGACTATTATAAAATGGAGAATCTGAACAATAATTCCTCATTAAAAACGGATGTAAATTTCCATCTGTCCGAAGATTCGCACCTTACAACTTACGGATTCAGCCTTAACGGAAAACATATCGCCAATACAATCAACGTAAATCTCAATCAACCGCATGCCGAAGCCCGTTTGAACGGATTATATCTTACGGACAAGCAGCAGGAAGTAGAGACGGTTGTCAATATATTTCATAAGGCGCCGATGTGTGCTTCAAATCAATTGTTCAAAGGTATTCTGGATGATGCGGCACAAGCAAAATTTCTCGGGCATGTTTATGTCGGCGGCGGCTCACACGGCACGGTGGCAATGCAAACAAACAAAAACATTCTCCTTACCGATAAGGCTAAAATAAACACAAGACCTTTTTTGGAGATATACAATGACGATGTGAAATGTTCTCATGGGGCGACAATAGGACAATTAGACGATGAAGCGATGTTTTATATGCGTTCGCGGGGAATAAGTATGCGTGTTGCGAGAATGCTTCTGATGTTCGCCTTTTGCAGTGAGGTGATAGCGAACAGCGATATTGAGGCGTTGAAAGAAAGCATCGGCGACATTATAAAGATGAGATTGCAGGGCGAATTGACTTCTTGTTGCAATTGTGCCTTTCAATGTGCCGCTGCCAACAACATTGACGGCATCACAAAACTGAAATAATTTTTTCCCGTATCAATTCCCCGTAACCAAAGTGCGTTTGTCCGTGTCGGACTGACATTATCTTTTTATCAAAGGCTGTTTGCGAAAAATAAAAGGCTGTTTCATTTTAACCAAAGGCTGTTTTATAAAAATGAAAGGCTGTTTGGTGAGAAGCAAAAGAAATTTCGGGTGAATAAAAAAATGTCGTATCTTTGCAAACTTAAATTCTGATTAGATGAAAGAATATAAATTTACTTTTAATGGCGGAGGGGCTTCTCCGAAAAGCAAAGGTTTTTGGTTGAAAGTGCTTATAATGGCATTGGCAATATTCATTACCTCGCTTTTGTTTAGCATCGTCAAGGCGAATCCGCTTTCTGCTTTTGTGGCAGCCGTTGTTATAAGCCTCTTAAATAATTCTTTGCGTCCCTTGTTGGCAATGATTTCTCTGCCTCTTATTATCTTTTCTTTCGGTCTTTTTTATATTGTCATCAATGCAATCATTGTGTTGTTGGCAAGTTGGTTGATACCGGGCTTTGAGGTAAATGGATTGTTCAATGCAATACTTTTCAGCATAATCGTTACTTTGCTGAGTTATTTGATTGAGTTGCCGACAAAATACAGAAGGATACAGGATTCGGAAGATGATTCCGATGACGATAAAGGCAGTAATGTTTTCACCTCTTATGAAGACGTTACGCCGGAAAAGGATAATGAAAAAACGGAAGAATAATGTTGATTTACGAAACTATCAAAGACCTGTCGGCATGCGTAGAAAGCCTTAAACAAGAAGGCAAAACGATAGGTTTATTGCCTACAATGGGTGCCTTGCATGATGGTCATCTTTCACTATTAAGAAGAGCCAAGGAAGACAATGATGTTGTTATTTGCAGCATCTTTGTCAATCCCGTTCAGTTTAACAACGAAGAAGACCTGAAAAAATACCCTCGTGATATTGAAGCAGACATAGCCTTGTTGGAAGCAAACGAATGTGATATTGTTTTCATACCTTCGGAAGATGAGATATACCCTGAGCCGCCTACTGAAAAGTATAATTTTGGTGAATTGGAGCAAGTGATGGAGGGAGTGGCACGTCCGGGTCATTTTAACGGAGTTGCTATCATTGTAAGGCGGTTGTTTGACTGGACAAAGGCGGATAATGCATATTTTGGCGAGAAAGATTTTCAGCAAGTGGCTATCATTAAGGATTTGGTAAGGCAATATTCTATTCCTGTCAAGATTGTGGTTTGTCCTATTTACAGAGATGCGGACGGATTGGCTTCTTCATCAAGGAATAAAAGACTTTCGCCCGAGAAAAGAGCCTTAGCACCGAAGATTCACCAGATTCTTTTAAATTCTGCTTCGTGTGTGGCAGACCTTTCGCTGTCTCAAATCAAGGGATTCGTGATGAGTGATTTTAAGATGTACAAAGATTTCAAGGTAGAGTACTTTGAGATTGTTGATGACGTAACTCTGCAACCTGTTATGCAGAAAGGAGCAAACGGAGTGGTCGGTTGCATTGCCGTATGGCTTGATGGAGTGCGTCTGATAGACATGCAGCGCTATTATTAGAATGAAATATTGGGTTGTTTGCCTGTTTGCGGCTGCTTTTTTGCTGAGTTGCAAGGATAAAGAGATGCATTATCGTCAGGGAGACCTGTTATTTCAGGCAAATGAGCCGTCCGATTTTTCCAATGCCGTAAAAGGTGCAGGCAAGGCTTACGAAGACTATACGTTTTCGCACGTTGGCATTGTGGATATAAGCAATGGCGACACTAATGTGATAGAAGCCGTGCCTGAAGAGGGCGTTAGAATTGTGCCTCTCAAACAATTTCTTGCCCAAAGCAAGAAAGATGATAACGGAAAGCCGATAATATTCACAGGAAGGCTGATTTCAAAATATTCAAACGCCGTTTCGCCGGCATTGAATCGTGCAAGGGCATTGGTAGGTAAGGCTTATGACAGCGTTTTCCTGCCTGATAACGATGCATACTATTGTTCGGAATTGGTGGAACATTGTTTTATTGATGACAAAGGCAGACATATTTTTGCCACATCACCAATGAGTTTCAAGGATAGCCGTACCAATGAATTTTTCCCTGCATGGGTAGAATTTTTCTCTCGTATCAATATGCCGATTCCCGAAGGCGTTGCGGGCACAAACCCTAATGATATGGCGAATTCAAATGCCATAACAATTATTCGCTAATCTGTTCCGATATATCAGCCGATGGCGTAAATAATCAGACTTTCGGAGAACGGATTTGGAGCTTTCTTTTGAGTTCCGTGAAGGATGAAACCTGCAATTCTTCCAATTCCCGCAAGAAAAGTTTGGCACACGCTACCGCATCTTGGTCTGATTTATGGTGTTCAAAGACAATGTTCTGCTGATTGCAAAGAAAATCCAGCGAATACTTGGTTTGATTTGTCCAAACCTTGCGAGCAATTTGATAAGAGCAGAAGTAATTGCTGCGGGGCTTTGGAAGATGATAATGCAACAGGGTTTTCCGTAACACATTTATGTCAAAAAGAGCATTATGTGCCACAAGAGTAGTATTTTCTACGAAAGGCTTGATTTCTTCCCAAAGTTCATCAAAACAAGGCTTGAATTCAACATCCTCTTTGTGGATTCCGTGAATACGTTGTGCGTAAAAATGAAAATAAGGAAAGCATACAGGCTTAATTAACCAGTTTTTAACGCATTCTATATGAGAATTCCGTACAACGACTAAGCCAAGAGAGCAAGGGATGTATTTATCCGCTGTTTCAAAATCAATGGCTACAAAGTCAAAGCCTTTATTTAGCGGCATTAGTCTTTTTGTAATTACTCAGACCTTCGTTAAGAAACTCCACAAAGTTGTCAATGTTGCGGTCGTATGGCTTCGGACTTTTGGTAAGCAGCCTTTCGTCCCCATCCATTAAGACATACAAAGGTTGAGCGTTAGCATTAAAACGTTCCATCTGGAAGTTATGATTTTTTTTGCCCAGAGTAGTGATTTTTTTGCCGTCTTTGGTAATCACAATGTCGCTTTGGTGAAGATTAATCGTGTTTTCATCACAATAAAGAGCCACCATCACATAATCCTTTTGAAGTATTGATTTAACCTTAGGGTCAGTCCAAACAAAGTTTTCCATCTCTCTGCAATTGGCGCAGGTCTTTCCCGTAAAGTCAATGAAGATTGGCTTGCCTGTTTTTTTAGCGTATGCCTTTGCTTCTTCCAAATCGTAGAATGCTTCAAAGCCTATCGGCGTATCAATGCCTTTTGAATGCAGCAAAGAGGCGTATTTTCTATCTGTCGGCAAGCCTGATTCGGATGAAATCAAGTTTCCTCCACCCGAATTCTCCGATATGATTTTTTCTATGTTGTATTCCTGTGTTGAAATAGGAGGAAGGTAGCCCGAAATGGTTTTTAGCGGTGCTCCCCACAAGCCCGGTATCATATAAACAACGAATGAGAATGTTACAATGGAGAGCAGCAGTCTTAAAACAGAGATTTTTTCCAACGGACTGTCGCCTTTGAAGCGTAATTTGCCCAAAAGATAAAATCCAAGCATACTAAATGTTACTATCCACAAACATAAATATGTTGTTCTGGACAATAAACCCCAGTTTGCACTTAAATCTGCCATTGAAAGGAACTTTAAGCCGAGCGCAATCTCCAAAAAACCGAAAACAATCTTGACAGTATTTAGCCAAGAGCCTGATTTCATTTTGTTAAGAACAGCAGGGAACATAGCCAAAAGAGTGAATGGTAGAGCAAAACCAATAGCAAAGCCCAGCATTGATACTAAAAAGATGAAACTATTGCTGCTTCCCGACGCCATTCCGACCAATGCCGCCCCCAGAATAGGACCTGTGCATGAGAAAGACACCAAAACAGTTGTCAAGGCGATGAAAAATGCTCCTTTATAGCCGCCTTTGTCGGCTTGTTTGTCGGATTTATTTACCCAAGAGCTCGGAAGAGTGATTTCAAATAAGCCGAAAAACGACAGAGCAAAAACCATAAAGATAAGAAAGAACAAAAGATTCGGTATCCAATGGGTAGAAATTATATACATTGCCTGTTTGCCGAAAATCAAAGTAAGAGCCAGCCCGAGCACAGCAAAGATGAACACAATGGATAAGCCGAAAACATAAGCCAGACGCCGTCCCTGTTTATTACTCTTGTTTCCTTTGAGAAAGAAACTTATTGTCATCGGTATCATAGGAAAGACGCATGGAGTGATAAGAGTTAATAGCCCGGCGCCAAGCGACATAAGGAATATCATAAGCAGAGATTTATCTTTCATCTCATCTGACAAATAATCATTATCGCCATTAGGTTTATTGCTTTCGGCAATGGTTGTTTTGGTATCTGTTGTCGGCGTTGCGGTTGCCTGTATTTCTTCCACAATCTCAACAATCGTATCTTTGGTAGCAGGATTCCCTTTAATCTTAAATGCGAAATCCACATCGTCAGGCGGTATGCATTGTCCCTTTTCGCATAACTGAAACGTAACAACACCATTTATCACAATATCATTAGTACTTTTTACTTTTATACGCTGTGAGAACGTAGCGTTATTTGAGAAAAATCGCGTTGTATCTTTTGCATACGGGTCGTATTCGGCTTTTGGTTTTGTCAATTCCTTAACTCCGCCGATTCTTTCATACTTTCCGTTTGTGAATTTGAACTCTATGGGCAATTCTGTGCCTTTTGTGGTTTGCGAATAGATATGCCAGCCGTCTTGAAGAGCCACTTTCATAATCAAATCGCAGGTAGAATCGCTTACTTTCTTAGTTTCAAAATTCCATGTAGCAGGACTTTGTGCCAAAGTGCAGAAAGGAATAGCCAATATCAACGCTAATCCTAATGATTTGAGAGAATATTTCATTTTAATTAGATTTTGAACCTGCAAAGTTAAGGTTTTTTGCAGGATTAGCAAAAAAAATGCTCCCTTTATCAAAGAGAGCATTAGACCTTTGTTTGTCTTATTATATTGTTATACCAATTCGTGAATTACAAGTCCCGAACGAAGTTTAGGTTCGAACCATGTAGTCTTCGGAGGCATAATATTACCGCTGTCGGCTATGTTTATAAGTTGTTGCATTGAGACAGGATACAACGCAAATGCTACCTTCATCTCACCACTATCCACTCGCTTTGACAATTCGCCCAATCCACGAATACCACCTACGAAATCAATGCGTTTAGACGTCCTTAAATCTTTTATATCCAAGATACTATCAAGCACGATGTTGGAAAGAATGGTTACATCCAGCACTCCAATAGGGTCATTGTCGTTATAAGTGCCTTGCATTGCTGTTAATTTATACCAATGCTTGCCAAGATACATACTAAACTCGTGTAACTTTGACGGACGATAGATTTCCGTTCCCATATCCTCCACAACAAACGACTTTTTCAACTCCTCAATGAATTGTTCCTCAGTTAAGCCGTTCAAATCCTTTACAACGCGATTATAATCTATTATCTTCAGCTGAGCATCTGGGAAAATAACCGCCATAAAGTAGTTATATTCTTCATTACCCGTATGATTCGGATTTCTCATCCTTCGTTCCTGCCCAACGCGAGCAGCGGCTGCTGTTCTGTGATGCCCGTCTGCTACATATAAAGCAGGGATTTCTTTATCAAAAATCTCTTCTATGCGAGCTATAACGGCTTTATCGTCAATCACCCAGAAGGTATGACCGAATCCATCCTCCTTTGCAACGAAGTCATAGCAAGGTTTGCCCTTCACAACCTCAGCAACAATGGCATCAATCTCCTTATGAGCGGGATAAGCAAAGAAAACAGGCTCAACATTGGCGTTAGTAATATTGACATGTATCATTCTGTCGTCTTCTTTGTCCTTACGGGTCAATTCATGCTTCTTTATCACATTGTTAAAGTAGTCATCAACGTGCGTACAGCCCACAATACCATATTGAGTTCTGCCATCCATAGTTTGAGCGTAGATATAAAGTTTCGGTTCTTTGTCCTGCACGAGCCATCCTTTTGCTTTGAACATATTAAAGTTCTCTACAACCTTATCATATACTGCTTGCGAATGTTCGTCCGTTCCTTCGGGAAGGTCAATCTCGGCTTTGGTAACACGAAGTAAAGAATACTCATTTCCTTTTGCCTCTTCTCTTGCTTCTTTTGAGTTTAATACGTCATAGGGTCTTGATGCCAGTTCGGCAACTATATCAACCGGGGGACGCAACCCCTTAAATGCTTTAACTCTTGCCATATTTAAATTATGTTTGTTTGAATTTTAAGGCAGCAAAGTTAATAATTTTTTGTCATATAGTAATTGTCGCATCTATATTGTTTCAATCCAAGCATATATTGTTAAATATTGCTAATTCAAATACCAAAAGGCGATGTTGCTCTTATGCCATTAAACGAGCCATCTAAAAATAATGAGTCATTTCGTATGTCATAAGAGTATTTGTCTTCCAAAATATGCATCCATCCGTCAGTCTCTAATACGTAAAGATTATTATACTTTGTATACCAGTATTCTTCGAAAAATATATCCCAATTATTAGTGCTACTATTATATCTATAATCAATCAGATTATATTCATAGAATAGCCAATACACATTATCACCTATGTAAGTCATATGCCACCACCCCATAAGATTGGCATCTCTTGATTGACTTTTGTATTCCTCTATTTTTTCTTTACTGTCATTACATGAAAATAATAAAAACACTATTGTTGCGAATAAAATAACGTATCTCATACAACAATATAGTTTTAGTTTTTAATATGAACTCTGCAATAAGTACTTTCGTCTAAATATAATCCTGTTGGAGAAACCAGTGGAGCATACCAATCGGATATATTTATATCATATTCTTTTTTAGATGACCACCAAACTAATGTTGTACAAGTAAATCTTGCAGGGGCTGCCCATTTGGCTGTAACGAATTCATACCAATAAACATATTGATGACCAAGATATTGTTCCGCTCTATTAGCTAATTTATTAGGATTTGATACCGGCGTTTTAACTTTATACCACCAACTCCTAAAACCTCTCCATCGCCACTTCCATTCTACTTTTTGAATACCCATTAAATATGACGGAACTTTATTCCAATTCTGTATTCGTTTTTTACAAACACCATTACCTGTCCATGTTTCAACAGTCAAAGTATCATTTATTGAAGTAGCCGTATCAGTAACTGGTTGTGTAATTATAGCAGCATGTCCAACTTTATACCTTTCATTTGAAAAATTTATATATAACCAAGGATGATTATTATGAGGTAATGTAACTAAGAAATCCCCTCTTCTCCCATATCTTTTTAATAAATATTTTAATCTACTATTATCTACATCCCCATTAACATCTTCTCCATCACCCCATTTATAATTATGAGGTAAGCTATCAGTATTATTTAATGGTGCTTCATACAAATGATTTTCCAAAGAAGTGAAAAATTCTTGAATATTATCTATTGGATTATCCTCATTAGCATTAAAATATTTTAATACATTAGTTACTATACTATTATGTTCTTTTAGATAATCATATAATCCTATTGCTTCGCCTTTTTCTATCTTTTCAGTTAAATCATATGCTTGAATAATTACCCATTCATTCAAAAATTCAATCTGTTCATTAGAATCTAAATCATAGAAAGACATTTTATTATCATTAGAATCAAAAAGAATCATATCTTTTAGTTTCTCTATTAAAGGTATTTTGGTATTATTCGGATTTTCTGCAATCTTTAACTCGTTTGCTCTTGTTAGCAGGATTACATCTTTTATCAGAGAATAATATTTCAAAGCATCTGCATTTATAAGAGAGGTGTCAATATTATCAAGTCCGGTTTCGGATTGATTAATTGTAAAATCTTTATTAAATCCTTTGCTTCCATTATGTAAATACACATCTTCGTCTGAGCAGCTAGTCAGAATAGATGTTAATAGTCCTATACAAAGGACAGAAAATAAAATTTGCTTCATATCATCTTGCGTTTATGTAAATAAATATTTTTCTTTAATCTTGCAAAGGTACATTATTTTTGTAAAATAGCAAATAACCAATAAATAAATTTATTTTAGGATAGTTCCCATTTTTATTTGGCGATAACCAAACAGCCTTCGGCGGAAATAAAACGCTGTTATATTTTAATAAAAGGCTGTTTCGTTAAAATAAAAGGCTGCTTCATTCGCACGAAACAGCGTTTCATTTTAGGCAAAGCAGATGCGGTAAATGCCAAGTAAATAGTTTTTGTTACATTTGCAACTCGTATAATCATAAAACGATGAGCGAAATAAAAAAACTCGCAGGTCAAACCGCTATTTACGGCATTCCGACTATTGTAGGCAGGATTTTGAATTATTTTCTTGTGCCTATATACACTTATAACCTCGTTACGAGCGATTATGGTGTGGTTAATACGCTCTATGCCTATGCTTCGTTTATGATGATTCTGCTTACATACGGTATGGAGACTGCTTACTTTCGCTATTGTCAGGAGAAAGGCAGGCAAGGCGGCTCTTCGCTCAATCCGAACATCGTTTATAATACGGCATTGCTGTCTTTGATGACGACCACATTTGCTTTCCTTGCCATAACATTTGCGATGCTGGGCAGGATAACAGGTTTGATGAATGCGGGATTTAGCAACAATGCCTTTGAAGCAAAGTATATAGCGATGTTTCTTGTCATTCTGGCGCTGGATGCATTGCGTGCCATTCCGTATGCAAGGTTGCGAATGGAACAAAAGGCAAAACGTTTTGCTCTAATCAAGTCCGCCGACATTTTTACCAACATTGCACTCAATCTTTTCTTCATTTTAATCATAAAACCTCTTGATTTAATATCAGCCATCTTTGCTTCCAATCTCATTGCATCGGCGGTTTCGTTCATTCTTCTGACGCCTCAGTTTGCGCAATTCAGGTTTAGGTTCTCGTTTTCTTTGTGGAGGAAGATGTTTTTGTATGGTTTGCCTGTAATGATTGGCGGTTTGGCTGGAATGATAAATGAGACTTTTGACAGGATTGCTTTACAACATTTGCTCAAAGTGCCGCTTGGAGTTAAGGATGGCACGAAATACATTCTGGATAACATAGGAATATACGGCGCTTGCTATAAAATATCCATCATAATGACGCTTTTCATTCAGGCATTTAAGTTCGCAGCCGAGCCTTTCTTCTTTTCAAAAATGAAAAGTGAGGATGCAAAACAGACTTACAGCAGAGTGATGAGCGTTTATACCATTTTCCTGTGTTTTATCTTCCTTTCGGTGATGGCTTATATGGATTTGTTCCAGTATTTCGTAGGAGCAGAATACAGAGTCGGCTTAACGATTGTGCCGATATTGCTTGTGGCAAATCTTTTCTTGGGAGTATATTACAATCTTGCCGTTTGGTATAAGGTAAGCGACAAAACAATATACGGAGCATACATTTCAATCTTCGGAGCGCTGATAACGCTTATTCTTAACTATGTTTTAGTGCCTCATTACGGCTATATGGGGTCGGCATGGACTACTTTGGCGTGCTATTTTGCGATAATGGTTGCATGCTATTTGCTCGGACGGCGGCATTATCACATTTCATATCCGATAAAGCGGCTTACGTTGTATTTTTGTGCCGCAATAGGATTATATTTCCTGATGAGAGTGTTGCCGATTGAGAATACAATTTTGCGATTGGCTGCAAACACAACACTATTGCTTGCTTTCGCCGCCGCAGCATATAAATTGGACATATCAAAACTAATTAAACAATAAAATGAAGGTAAAAATAATCAACAAATCAAAGCATTCATTGCCGCAATATGAGACTTTGGGGTCGGCAGGTATGGATTTGAGAGCCGATTTGCAAGAACCGATAACATTGAAACCTCTTTCGCGGGCGCTGATACCAACGAATATTTTTATGGAACTTCCTTTGGGTTGCGAGGCACAGGTAAGACCGCGAAGCGGATTGGCGATTAAAAGCGGCATAACGGTATTAAATACTCCCGGAACGATAGATGCCGATTACAGAGGTGAGATTAAAGTGATTCTTGTCAATCTTTCGGATGCGGATTTCACCATTAACGATGGTGATCGCATTGCTCAAATGGTTATTGCAAAGCATGAACGTGCCGAATGGATAGAAACCGAGAGCCTTTCTTCAACCGACAGGGGCGAAGGCGGCTTTGGTCATACCGGAAAATAGGTTTATTGCCCTCTTTCGGTCTTTTGAATAACATATACCTTGTCTCCTCGCCGTACAATCTGCTTTGTGGGAATTGAACACATCTCTCCCTTGACCGAAACGGCAACAGGTTTCAAATCAACTCTGATTTCGCTGACTTTATCCTCATAAACGCCAGTCGTAACGCCCATAATATATATATCATTCCCTACTTTCAATTCACCGGATTCAACTTTTATTTCGGCAACATCAAGTTTCCTGAAATAGTTTGTTACCAATCCGACATACGTTTTAGCGGTTGAGGCTTGCGAACCATAGTTCTGCGACCATTCTCCGACCTTTTGACCTAAATAATAGCCGTCCCAGAAACCCCGATTATAGACTCGGCTCAAACGTTCGTTCCATTCTTCAAGTTTTTCCTTGCTCCAAGTGCCGTTAAAGTATGCTTTAACCGCCTGCTTATAAACTTCGGTAACAATCTTAACGTATTCCGGACTTCTGCCTCTTCCTTCTATTTTCAGCACTCTTACTCCCGCATCAAGTATTTTGTCCAAAAAATCTATTGTTTTCAGGTCTTTGGGCGACATAATGTACTTATTATCTACCGCAAGCTCCGTTCCTCCGTCCATATCGGTAACTTTGTACGGACGACGGCAGAATTGCAGGCACGAACCCCTGTTTGCAGATTTGTTTGCGTTGTCTAACGATATGTAACACTTGCCCGACACCGCCATACACAAGGCTCCATGCACAAAACACTCAATTTCCAGTAATCTTCCGCTCTTTCCCTTGATTTGATTGTCGTTTATCCATTGCGTTATAGCCTTTACCTGTTCCAAACTCAACTCACGCGCCGTTACAATGACGTCTGCAAACGAGCAATAGAACTTTACGGCTTCCCGATTGGTGATATTGCATTGCGTAGATAAATGAATCTCAACTCCAACCTTGTTTGCATAGGATATGACAGCAAAATCGGAAGCAATAACAGCCGTTATGCCGCAGTCTTTTGCAGCATTGATGACCTGTTTCATATATTCCAATTCGCCATCATAAACAATGGTGTTCATCGTAAGATAAGTCCGTACATTATGGCTTTGAGCAATTTCAACAATACGCCGCAAGTCTTCAATGGTAAAGTTATTCGCCGAAGCGGAACGCATATTCAACGCCCCAACACCAAAATATACGCTGTCGGCACCTGCATTTATCGCCGCCATAAGTGCTTCGTACGAACCGACAGGCGACATTATTTCAACGTCTTCAAATTTCATTTTTTTGTTAGCAAGGATTATTTTTTTGTTAGCAAGGAATATTATTTTCTTTTGCGGTTTCGTTTTCCGCATTTGCCCTTTATATCTTGTAAAGCCGTCATTAATATTGTAACAAAGAAGATTAATAACGTCAGATAGTATATGTAGTCGCCGTGTTTGGCATAAAAAGTTTTTCCTTTCTGCAAATAGATTGTGTCTTTAAGCGTTTGACGTTCCCAATATTTGCTTTCCTTCATTATATTGCCTCTCGGGTCAATAAAACATGAGATTCCGGTGTTTGCAGCACGGCAAAGATAGCGGCGATTCTCTATTGCACGCAAACGAGACATTGATTTATGCTGTTTATAGCCCTGAGTGTCTCCCCACCATCCGTCATTGGTTATGCAAAACAGGACTTCATTGCCGATTAATGAGAAAATACGGACAATATCGCCATTAACGCTCTCATAACATATCATTACACCGCTTGCAATGCCAGTACTGTTGTTGTAAAAGCAGTAAAGAAGACTATCGGTAGCAAGAGTCCCTACGGTGCCGCCAAGATTAAGAGCAAGGGATTCAAGAAAAGGCATATATTTCTTGTAAGGCATTTTCTCAACAGTAGGAGTCAGATAAGATTTGCGGCGTAAATACAAATTGTTCGGCTTATCCGGTTGACCGATATTAAGGGCTACATTGCTGCATTCATAAAATAAACTATCTGTTCCTTGAATATATCGTGCCGCATCGGTCTTTACGTTCGGCGGAAGCAGCCTTCGTGTGCTCATTCCCGCAATCCAGTTCAAGCGAGGGTAGTCTTTGTTGAATTGAAGTATCCTTTCGACAGAAGGAACCTTGCTTAAACGTTCTTCCCATGCGTATTCCTGCAAACAACTCTCGGGAGCAATCACATAATCGGTCTTTTCATCAACTTCTTTGCTTGCCATAGACAGCAGAATTGAGGTTACGCTGTCGGCAGATAAGGAATACTGCTCGTCATAAGGGTCAAGATTAGGCTGAAGCAAAACAATGTCGGCAGGTTTTGACTTATCGGGCTCATAATTCCAATACATAATACAGGAAATGCCTATCGGCACAAACATAATTGCCATTGCAGCAAAAGCACGAGCAAGCCATGCACCATATCTCTTTATATCTATTATGAGTATTGTACATAATACGTTTGTGAGACATATCCACAATGTGCCGCCGCTTGCTCCGGTGATGCTGTACCATTGAATCAACGAAGGGGTATCAGCAAAGCCGTTGCCGAGATTAAGCCATGGAAAATTAAAATCCCAATTCATATTTATGCCTTCAAACATTAACCAAAAAATTGGGAAGAAAAGCATTGTCCTATTGGTAGGTCGGAAAGCCATTCGGAAGTAATGATACAGCGTAAAGGTCAATGCCATAAGCGAAGCATTGAATATCGGCAGCAAAATGGCAAACCACGCTGCTTCTGCCACCCACCATCCGCGAGAGAGGTTAAAAACAGCAAAGGCAACAAACGCCCATAAGAATACATTGCCTTTTTGTCCGCTTCTTAGGCTTTTTTCTATCAATATTCCGTCCTCCCATTTGAGCAGAGGTATGAAAGCAATGAGTAAAAGAGGCGAAAAACCTATTGGTATCCACCCTAATGAAAGCAAAATGCCTGATGCAAGGGCTACCTTTAAGGGATGAGGTTTTCTTGGTATGTAGAATAAGTCGGACATTTGGATTTATGTAAAGTAATCTTATAAATAATCCTGCAAAAGTAATAAAAATAAGAATAGAATCAAGGAATATGCTTACCAAACAATTATTTGGGCGTTGGATTTCACTTTAAAGAATTTAGATAAGAGATGCCGAGAAAGGCTTCCAAGCCCATACCAACCTCCATTGAGCGTTCATCTACATCAAAGTCGGAAGAATGAAGATTTGTTATCGGTTTGTCCTGCTTACGTGTGCCAAGACGAAAATAGCATGCAGGAATCTCTTTCGCAAAGTAAGCAAAATCTTCCGCAGTCATCCTTACATTGAGGTCTAACACGTTTTCATCGCCGAGATACTCTGTTGCAAGAATTTTTGTCTTTGCAGTAACATCTTCATTGTTGAATAGAGCAGGATAGCCGTTATCAATAAAAACATCAGCCTTTGCTCCGAAGGCTTCAGCGGTCTTTTCGGCTATTTGTGTAATCAATTTATGGGCTTGCGACCGCCAAGCGTCATCAAAAGTCCTTATAATACCTTCCAATCTTACTATTTGCGGAGTTACATTTGTCCTTCCGCCCTCAGTAATGAAGTTCCCAACAGTCAGAGTGGTCGGAAGGCTCGGCTCAGCGTTGCGACTAACGATTGTTTGCAAAGCAATAATTATATTGGAAGCAACAACAATCGGGTCAATATTAAGGTTTGGCATCGCTCCATGCCCGCCTTTGCCGATTACTTTGATGTAAAACTCATCGGTTGAAGCCATATAGTTGCCCGCTTTCAAGCCAATCTTGCCGCAATCCATTTCAGGAGTAGTGTGAAAGGAGAAAACGGCAGAAGGTTTTGTGGTTTTGAAAACGCCATCCTTTATCATAGTTATCGCACCGCCTGGATACTCTTCTTCCGAAGGCTGAAAGATAAACATAACACGCCCTTCAAACAAATCCTTCGCCTGACTTATGATGCGGATTGCCCCGAGTAATGTTGCGATATGCACATCGTGTCCGCAGGCATGCATAATTCCGTCTGTTTTTGACTTGAAAGGCAAATCTGTTGTCTCACATATCGGCAAGGCATCCATATCCGCACGCAAGGCAACGCAGTTTCCGT
The DNA here is from genome assembly GCA_031263015.1 of Bacteroidales bacterium. Lineage (GTDB taxonomy): Bacteria > Bacteroidota > Bacteroidia > Bacteroidales > P3 > JAISGN01. The sequence continues at coordinate 52,570 of JAISGN010000020.1, read as the reverse complement.
TGTCGCTTTTGCCGTTTATGAAGCCGCAAATGCCATATCCGCCTATGTTTTTCGTATAATAAACGCCCTGAATCTTATCTAATTCGGAGCAAATGAAGTCTGATGTGTTTTTTTCTTGCTTTGAAAGTTCGGGATACTGATGAAGATGGCGGCGAATCTGCACAATGTCATCAAAATAGCCGCTCGCCAATTCTTTAATGTATTTCTTTGTCTCCATAACTATGGTTTCATAAAAGAGAAGAGCCACTTTGCGGACTCGAACCGCAGACCTACGCATTACGAATGCGTTGCTCTACCAACTGAGCTAAAGTGGCGTGCGTTTCAAACGAAGTGTCCCGGCGGGGACTCGAACCCCGGACCCATTGATTAAGAGTCAATTGCTCTACCAGCTGAGCTACCAAGACAATAATATCTCATTTACCAAACCTTGCTTTGAGAGTTTGCAAAGGTAATACTTTTTTTCGGATTGACAAATCTTTCTTTGACGATGTTCGTATGAAGGCTGAAATTACGTATGTTGCATATCGGTCGGACGAAAGCCCGTTTCATTTTCCTAAAACGCTGTTTCATTCGCACGAAAGGCTGTTTTATTTTCACCAAGCAGCCTCTTGTTTCAACGGATGGACTGAAAAAAATATTGATATGATATGACAATTTGTCAGTATCAAGTAGGATATTTCGGAATTGGCATATTGTTTGAAGGAAAGGGGGCATAAACAAAATTAAATCCGATAATAATTAAATAATAAAAGATATGGGAAAAATAATTGGAATAGACTTGGGCACGACAAATAGTTGTGTCGCAGTAATGGAAGGAAACGAGCCGGTAGTAATACCTAACAGCGAAGGCAGACGTACAACGCCGTCAGTGGTTGGCTTTATCTCGGGCGGAGAACGTAAGGTTGGCGACCCCGCAAAGCGTCAGGCAATAACCAATCCTCACAACACCGTCTTTTCTATCAAGAGATTTATGGGCGAAATGTTCAATCAGGTAGAGAAAGAAATACCTAATGTGCCGTATAAGGTTGTTCGGTCGGACAATAATACGCCAAGAGTGGATATAGACGGCAGATTATATACGCCACAGGAGATTTCGGCTATAATCTTACAAAAGATGAAAAAAACGGCAGAGGATTATCTCGGTCAGAGTGTAACGGAGGCTGTGATTACTGTGCCAGCTTATTTTAACGATTCGCAACGTCAGGCTACCAAAGAGGCAGGAGAGATTGCCGGTTTGAAGGTTATGCGTATCATTAACGAACCTACTGCCGCTGCTTTGGCGTATGGTTTGGACAAAAAGTCGCAGGATGCTCACGTAGCAGTGTTTGACCTTGGCGGAGGCACGTTTGACATCTCTATATTGGAGTTGGGCGATGGCGTCTTTGAGGTTAAATCCACTAATGGCGACACTCATCTCGGCGGAGACGACTTTGATACGAAGATTATCAACTGGCTTGCCGATGAATTTATGGCTGAAAAGAATGTTGATTTGAGAAAAGACCCTATGGCTTTGCAACGTTTGAAGGAAGCGGCTGAAAAGGCTAAGATAGAGTTGTCTTCTTCTACTCAAACGGAAATCAATCTACCTTATATAATGCCTATTGATGGTATTCCGCAGCATCTGGTTAAGACTTTGACAAGAGCAAAATTTGAACAGTTGTGTGATTCTCTTATTCAGGCAACATTAGAGCCTTGTCGTAAGGCTTTGTCGGATGCGGGGCTTGATAAATCACAGATAAACGAAGTAATATTGGTAGGAGGCAGCACAAGAATACCAGCAATTCAAAAGATAGTTGAAGATTTCTTCGGAAAATCTCCGTCAAAGGGCGTAAATCCCGATGAGGTTGTTGCTGTCGGAGCGGCAATTCAAGGTGGCGTTTTGACGGGAGAGGTAAAGGATGTGTTATTGCTTGATGTTACTCCGCTATCTCTTGGTATTGAAACTTTGGGAGGCGTGATGACAAAATTGATAGAAGCAAATACCACAATTCCTACGAAGAAATCGCAAGTCTTTTCTACGGCTGCCGACAATCAGCCTTCGGTTGAAATTCACGTCTTGCAGGGAGAGCGTACCAGAGCAACGGATAACAAAACTATAGGCAGATTTCATCTTGACGGAATACCACCTGCACAGCGTGGAGTGCCGCAAATAGAGGTTACTTTTGACATCGACGCCAACGGAATCCTGAATGTATCGGCTAAGGACAATGCAACAGGCAAACAACAGTCCATAAGAATAGAAGCATCCAGCGGATTGAGCGAGGAAGAGATTAAGAGAATGAAAGCAGAGGCTGAAGCAAATGCCGATGCTGATAAAAAAATCAAAGAAGAAGCCGATAAGATAAACGGAGCGGACTCTTTAATCTTCCAGGTTGAGAAAGCGTTGAAAGAAAACGGCGACAAAATTCCGGCAGATAAGAAACAACCGATAGAAGACGCCTTAAAAGAACTGAAAGAGGCTCATTCATCCCGCAATATTGCAGCAATAGATTCTGCAAGTGAGAAGTTGAACAACGCATTCCAAGCAGTATCTGCCGAAATGTATGAACAACAAAATCCAAACGGCGGTTCATCTCAGCAGCAGCCTAATCAAGACCAACCTCATCAGAATTCGTCAAATCAGGACGGCAATGTAACCGACACGGACTTTGAAGAAGTGAAGTAATAGTTAAACATAATTTGATAAAATGCCTTTTCGTGAAAACGGAAGGCATTTTTTTTGTTTTAATACGCTGTTTTATTTTTTTATTGCTTGATTTTATGAAAATGAAATCAGGTTTCATTTTCATAATCCTTGATTTCATTTTAATTTTAATACCTTTGCTTCCTGCAAAGCAACAGAATGATGTACAATTACAAAGCAACAGAGCAAAAGAACCAAAGACCGACCGAACCATTCTTATTATTACGAAAATGATGAATGAATTGATTTTAAATATTGCAAAGATTCATACGACAAGGCTTGGTGTTGAGAGAATAAAAAGAAACCTTTCAATAGCGAATGATGTTGTGAGTTGGTGCAAATCTCGGATTACGGCTTCCGAACGAATAGAGAGAAAAGGGAAGAACTGGTACGTTTATACGGACGATGCTATAATCACGATAAATGCCCATAGTTACACAATAATAACTGCTCACAAAATACAGTAAGGCAGTAAGATAACAGGGATTGCTAATTTCCTTGTTTTAATACGCTGTTTTATTTTTTTCTTGCTTGATTTTATGGAAATGAAATCAGGTTTTATTTTCATAATCCTTGATTTCAGGGGATTTTTAATACCTTTGCATCCTCAAAAACGGCAGAATAATGGACTACAATCACATAGAAATAGAGCAGAAGTGGCAAAAATACTGGCAAAATCATAACATATTTGTAGCAAAGGAAGATAAGACCAAACCGAAATACTATGTCCTTGATATGTTTCCTTATCCTTCCGGAGCAGGACTGCATGTCGGTCATCCGTTAGGCTACATTGCCTCTGATATTGTGGCGAGATATAAACGTTTAAGGGGCTTTAATGTCCTGCATCCTATGGGTTATGACGCTTATGGCTTGCCTGCCGAGCAGTATGCCATACAAACAGGGCAGCATCCTGCGATTACAACCGAACAAAACATCAATCGGTATCGCCGACAGTTGGATTTGCTGGGACTTTCCTATGACTGGACGAGAGAAGTTCGCACTTGCGACCCGCATTACTACAAATGGACACAATGGACCTTCATTCAACTCTTCAATTCCTACTATTGCTATGATGCAAACAAAGCCTTGCCGATTTCAAACCTGATAAAAATTTTTGAAAACGGGCATTCATCCGAATTAAACGCTGCCTGCGGAAAAAAGATGGACGTTACGGCATCACAATGGGCTGATTTCAGTGAAGCGGAACGAAGTAATGTGCTGATGAATTATCGTTTGGCATATTTAAGTGAGGCAACGGTGAATTGGTGTCCTCAATTGGGCACTGTTCTTGCCAACGATGAGGTAGTTAATGGCGTGTCTGTGCGCGGCGGATTCCCAGTTGAGCGGAAATCAATGCAGCAATGGTCGCTGCGAATCACTGCTTACGCCGAACGTTTGTTGGAAGGGCTGGAAGGAATTGACTGGTCTGAAAGTTTAAAAGAGATTCAACGCAACTGGATAGGCAGAAGCAGGGGAGCAACGCTTTTCTTTGAGTTGGAAAACGGCGAAAAATTAGAAATATTCACAACTCGCGCCGACACATTGTTTGGTGTTACGTTTATGGTTCTTGCTCCCGAGCATAAGATTCTTGATTCCATCACCACCGAAGAGCAAAAAGCGGAAGTGGAACGCTATGTCGCATGGGCAAAGAACCGAAGCGAGCGTGAGAGGCTTGCAGAGGTGAAAGCGGTTAGCGGTGTCTTCACGGGTTCTTATGCTATCCATCCGCTGAATGGGCAAAAGATACCTGTTTATGTGTCGGATTATGTTCTTGTAACCTATGGTAGCGGGGCTATAATGGCTGTTCCTGCTCATGACAGCAGAGATTTTGCTTTTGCTCGCAAGTTTTCGCTGCCTGTTGTGCAGGTTGTTGTGCCTGATGGTGAGAAAGAGGAGGATACAACAGCGTGGCAGGAAAGTAAAGACTCAAAAAACGGCACCATAATCAACTCCGGATTTATTACTGGCTTGAAAGTGAAGGATGCAATCGCCAAAATAATTGATTATATTGAAGAAAAACACATAGGATACGGCACAACAAATTATCGTTTGCGGGATGCAATCTTCTCGCGTCAAAGATACTGGGGAGAACCCTTCCCAATATATTATGAAAACGGCGTTCCGAAAACATTAAACGAAGATGAATTGCCGCTATTGCTGCCGAATATTGAAACATATCTGCCTACCGAAAGCGGCGAACCTCCTTTGGCAAGAGCAAAAGGCTGGAATCATAACGGCATGCCTTACGACCATAACACAATGCCAGGTTTCGCCGGTTCCAATGCCTATTATATAAGGTATATGGATACGAATAATGACAAGGAACTTTGCTCTAAGGAAGCTAATGCTTACTGGCAGAATGTTGATTTGTACATTGGCGGCTCGGAACACGCAACTGGTCATCTGCTTTACTCACGTTTTATAACCAAATTCCTGTTTGACATCGGCAAATGCTGCAAGGACGAGCCTTATCGCAAGTTAATCAATCAGGGAATGATACAAGGCAGGAGCAGCTTCGTATATCGTATAAACGGAACCAACAAATATGTCTCTTATAACCTCAAAAACCAATACGCAACCGACACCTTGCACGTAGATATCAGCCTTGTGGATAATGATGTCTTGGATTTGGAACGCTTTAAGCAATGGAGAGCGGAATTTAATGACGCAGAATTTATATTGGAAGACGGAAAATACATCTGCGGATGCGAAGTGGAGAAAATGAGTAAAAGCCTCTTCAACGTACAAAACCCTGATATGCTCGTGGAACGCTATGGTGCTGACACGTTACGGCTTTACGAAATGTTTCTCGGACCTTTGGAGCAATCAAAGCCTTGGGATACGAAAGGCATTGAAGGTGTCAGCAGATTTATACGCAAGTTCTGGCGGCTATATCACGACAGGGACAATGCGTTTTGCGTTAGCGATGAGGCGGCATCAAAAGAAGAGATGACGGCTCTGCATAAGGCTATAAAAAAAGTAGAGGAGGACATAGAGAAATTCAGTTTCAATACATCGGTATCAACCTTTATGGTGTGCGTAAATGAATTGACGGAATTGAAATGCAACAAGCGCGAAATATTGTCGCCTCTTGCCGTTCTCATATCGCCTTTCGCCCCTCACATAGCAGAAGAACTTTGGTCGTTGCTTGGCAACGAGACCTCAATATCTTATGCCTATTTTCCGAAATTTGACAATAAATTCTTGGAACAAACAACCTTCAATTACCCTGTAAGCATCAATGGCAAGACTCGGGCTTTCATTGAGTTGGGTGTTGATATCGCTCAGGCGGAAGCAGAGAAGGCGGTTATGGAAAATGCTTCGGTGCTTAAATTCATTGACAACAAACCCGTCAAACGCTTTATCTTTGTTCCAAAACGAATTATCAACATCGTGATATAGGCTCGCCGCCAACCGATAATAGATTTGAATGCGGTATGCCTTCGTTCTGTTTTTTCAAGAGTGCGTGTCGGTGCGTGTCGCACTTACACTATTTTTATCAAAGGCTGTTTGGTGAAAATGAAACAGCCTTTTGTGAAAATGAAACGCTGTTTTAGAAAAATGAAACAGCCTTTGGTAAAAACATAATGTAGGAATAATCTCCGTGTGAGACACACCGACACGCAAAAACGCCGCTTCATTAAAATGAAACGGCGAAAATTAAAGTTTAATCCAAATATAAAACTAATGAAATTTGGTCGCTATGCCTTTACGTGCAACAGCAATCTCATAAAGGTTGGCAAGAGATTCATAATTCTCCACTCTGTGAATTGCTTCTGCGAAAAGGTCGGCAGAGGAAAGAACTTTTATTTTCTTGCTTGCTCGTTTTAATGGAATGCTGTCTGTTATCAGCAGTTCGCTTATTGCTGATGTTTCAATTTTCTCAATGGCGTTGCCGCTCAAAACGGGATGCGTAATCATGGCTTTAACACTCCTTGCCCCCGAATCCATAATCAATTCAGCCGCTTTGCACAATGTTGAGCCGGTATCAATGATGTCATCAACTAAAATCACGTTTTTGTCTTTTACTTCGCCGATTAATTGCATTGTTCCTATCTCATTGGGTTTTGTTCTTTGCTTATAACACATCACAAAGCCCGTTCCGAGTGTTTTTGCATACTGACTGGCTCTTTTTGTGCCGCCTACATCGGGCGAAGCAAAGAGAAGGTCGTCTATGTTCTCAACCTCACGCAAGTAAGGAATGAAAATGGATGATGCTAAGAGGTGATCTACCGGTATATCAAAGAAACCTTGAATTTGATCGGCGTGTAAGTCCATTGTTATAATCCTGCTGACGCCTGCTGCTTGCAATAAATCCGCTATCATTTTGGCTGCAATCGGCACACGGGGCTTATCTTTTCTGTCTTGGCGGGCAAATCCGAAGTAAGGGATGACTGCTACAATTCTTTTGGCGGATGCTCTTTTTGCGGCATCAACCAGCATTAATAATTCCAAGAGATTATCGGACGGAGCGAAGGTTGATTGAATTATAAAGACATCGCAACCTCTGATATTTTGCTCATAGCACGGCTGGAACTCTCCATCGGCGTATTGAAAGACGGTTGATTGTCCGAGTTCTTGTCCGTAATTGCAGGCTATTTCCTTTGCCAAGTAGGATGTTGCTCTTCCGGAGAAGAGAACCGCAGGCTCTTTTTTGGTTATTTCCGACATTGTTTTTCTTTGATTTTAAGGCTGCAAAATTACGTAAGAATTTCGTATTGAGAAAATATTTGCCTAAAATTTTGCTGCTAATGAAAAAAATTGTACTTTTGCACCTCAAAATTCTACCAACGAATGCATCTGTGGCGGAACTGGTAGACGCGCTAGACTCAAAATCTAGTGAGGTTAAACTCGTGCCGGTTCGATTCCGGCCAGATGTACAAGATGCAAATTAAGGGCTTATTATATTGATAAGCCCTTTTTTTGTTTTATTGTACTAAATGGCTCTAACAATATGGTAAAACACACAATTATTGCCTTTCTGCAAAAATGTTGTACCTTTGCAAAGAGAGATAAATCAGGGGTTAATAACAATCATCTAATGAATAAAACGTATGTACATTCACAGGGAAGGATATAAGATTTGCATCATCACCGCATTAGTTGCTTTGGTGATAATAAGCGTTATTGTAAATTATATGGAAGTATGGAACGGATTAGGATGGCTTGTGATTGCTGCCGTATTATGCATTGCGGTTGTGATAATACGCTTTTTCCGTATTCCCAAACGTGAATTGGTTCATAACGCTAATCAAATAATTGCCTCGGCTGATGGGAAGATTGTTGTCGTTGAGCAAGTCTTTGAAACGGAATTTATCAAGGACAACTGCATACAAATATCTACGTTTATGTCTCCAAGCAACGTTCATGTGAATCGTTATCCTATTTCAGGCAAAGTGCTTTACACCAACTACCATGCAGGCAAATATTTCATTGCAAAGCACCCTAAATCATCTACTCTCAACGAACGTACAACCATTTGCCTTGAAACGGCGAGCGGAAAGAAGGTTCTGATTCGCCAAATCGCAGGAGCGTTGGCACGAAGAATTGTTTGCTATGCCAAAGAAGGCGAAATGGTGCAGCAAGGCAGTGAATTAGGATTCATAAAGTTTGGTTCGCGCGTTGATTTGTTCATTCCGATTGACGCCGATGTGCATGTAGAACTTGAAGACAAGGTAAAAGGCGGCTTATCCGTCCTTGCAACCATATAAAATGCCGTTACGGCAATCGCTTTCCTCAAAAAAATAAAATAAATGCCCGCACAATCGTCATCTTCCCAAGACATATCATCCCAAATCCTCTTTGAAGACAATCATCTTATCGTTTTGAACAAACAAAACGGGCAAATAGTGCAGGGAGACAAGACAGGAGATATGTGCCTTGCAGATATGGTTAAAGCATACCTTAAAAAGAAATATTCCAAACCCGGTAATGTTTATTGCGGAGTGGTTCATCGTTTGGACAGACCTGTGAGCGGCGTGCTTATTATGGCGAAAACCGACAAGGCTCTCTCACGTCTGAACAATCAAATCAAGGAACGCCAAATCAAAAAGACTTATTGGGCTATTACTCGCAACGCTCCGCCACAGGAAAGCGGCATTCTGCGAAATTATCTTTACAGAAACGAAAAGCAAAACAAATCCTATATCGTTGAGAGCGGCTCTGCATCCCAGTATGCCGAGTTAAGTTATCGCCTGATATGCAAAAGCGACCATTATAACTTGTTGGAAATTGACCTTATGACGGGTCGTCATCACCAAATACGCGTTCAGTTGGCGGGAATGGGCTGTCCGATTAAGGGTGATTTGAAATACGGCTTCGGACGCTCAAACCGCATCAGTTCCATATCGCTTCACGCCCGTCAGATAGCCTTTAATCACCCCGTAACAAAGGAACATCTTGTTATAACGGCTCCTGCTCCAGCCGAACCCCTGTGGCAATATTTTGAAAGTGCGTGTCGGTGTGCCTCACACAGAGATTAATCCGACATTAGTGCGTGTCGCACCGACATTAGTTTATTCTACCAAAATAAAAGGCTGTTTCGCTAAAATGAAAGGCTGTTTTATTTTTCTAAAACGCTGTTTCATTTTAACCAAACAGCCTCTTATATTTGCGTTCTCACGAAATATCGTATCTTTGCAGGTCATAACTATTATTAAGCAAAATTAAAATAAAATAAAATATGAGAAAAACATTGTTATTCGCCTTTGCGGTAGTATTTTCTTTGGGTATAACGGCTCAGGAGGCTAAGATACCGAAAATAAACGTGAAAACGTTGGACGGAAAGAGCATCTCCGCTAACGATTTCGCTAATGACGGAAAGCCTTTTGCGATTTGCTTTTGGGCAACGTGGTGTAAGCCGTGCTTAATGGAGCTAAACACGATTGCAGACCTGTATGAGGATTGGCAAAAGGAGACAGGCATAAAAATATATGCCGTTTCGCTTGATGATTCCCGCACTGTTACCCGAGTGAAACCTCTTGTCAATAGCAGCGAATGGGCTTATGAGGTGATTTTAGATGAAAACAGCGAATTGAAACGGGCAATGGGTGTCAATAATCCGCCGCATACGTTCCTTTGTAACGGAAAAGGAGAAATTATTTGGCAGCATGCCGGTTACGCTCCCGGCGATGAAGAGCATTTTTTTGAAGCAATACGCAAAGCAATCGTTGATTCGGCAATCTCAAAGCAATAATTAAATGATGAAAAAGGGATTGTTGATTGCCCTTGTGCTGTTTATGGCTGTCGGAACGGCTAATGCACAGGGCGTTCTCGGAGGAAAAGTTACGGGAAGCTTTCAGATGGATATGCAGGTCTCACGTGAAGACACGCTTATTGGCTCTCAAAAGGTTGCGGAGAAGTTTCTGTCCAATGCTTTTGCGAATATTCTTTATACTAACGGGGATTTCAGTGCGGGAGTGAGGTTTGAATCTTATCTTAACCCGATTCTGGGCTTTGATTCGCAGTATAAAGGTGCGGGATTCGCCAATCGTTTTGTGTCTTACAAGAAAGATTTCCTTGAAATCACAGTCGGTAATTATTATGAGCAGTTCGGAAACGGTCTTATCTTTCGTTCGTATGAGGAACGCAACCTTGGTCTTGACAATGCTATGGATGGGGCGAAGATTGTTGCAAAACCTTTTAACGGAATCACTCTCAAAGGCGTTATAGGCAAGCAAAGATATTATTGGGAAGACGTTTGGAAGACGGATAACGGCTTAATACGCGGCGGAGATTTGGAAATATCCCTCAATGAGTTGATACCCTCACTGGCAAATGCCGCTACACGCCTGTCTTTCGGCGGAAGTTTTGTGTCTGTCTATGAAAAAGCAGCATCAGACTATGTAACGATTGCCGATACCTTGTATCAACGACAAATTCCTGAGAATATAGGGGCGGGAGCGGTGCGTTTGAACCTTTCTCATGACTTTTCCAACTCGCAAGGCAGTTCTTTGAACATTGGAGCGGAGTATGCGCGCAAAGGACAAGACCCAAACGCAATCAATAACTACATTTACCGAAACGGAGAGGCTCTTTATTTAACGGCAGGCTACACTCAAAAAGGATTGGGAGTTAGTTTGGCTGCAAAAAGGATTGATAATATGAGTTTCAAATCCCGTAGAAACGAAGTGGGAAATATGTTAAGCGTAAATTATCTGCCCGCTATCACGCGCCAACACGCATATTCTTTGATGGCGATGTATCCTTATGCCACGCAGGTCAATGGTGAGATGGGTATTCAGGCGGATGTGATGTATAAAATAAAGAAAGGTACGGCTCTTGGCGGCAAATATGGTACGGATGTGAAGTTAAATTATTCGCGAATCAACTCCATAGACAAGCAACCGATAGACCCGAGCCAGACAATCAAAGCCACAACGATGGGATACACGTCTGATTTTTTCAAAGTGGGGAAGGATTTGTATTTTGAGGAGATAAATTTTGAGTTAGGCAAGAAATTTTCTTCCGATTTGAAGACTTCGTTTATGTATTCTTACCAAACATTCAATCCTATCGCATCCGGACATGAAGGAGAGCCTTTTGTATATGCACATATCTTTGCTTTGGACGGTACGTATAAGGTTGCAAAAACATCTTCTTTGAGATTAGAGCTACAGTTGTTGCTTACAGAGCAGAATTACGGCGAATGGGCAACGGGAGACTGGATTCAGGGAACGTTAGAGTACAATTTAAGCGGCAGATGGTTCGCAGCAGTTACCGACCAGTGGAATTACGGCAATGCAAACGGCGACAAAACACATTATTATAATGTTGCCGTTGGCTGTACTTTCAATACGACACGGGTACAGCTCAGTTACGGCAAGCAACGTAAAGGTATAATGTGTATAGGTGGCGTTTGCCGAGAAGTTCCTGCGAGTAACGGATTGTTTGCTACCATTACAAGCAGTTTTTAACAATAAAACATAGCGTAAAATGAAAAGACAATATAATAAAATATGGTTATCGGTCATTATTTCAGCCCTTGCATTGTTTGTATCTTGCGGTAATATTGAAGAAAATGAGATTTTAACACCTCTTTTCTTTGGTGAGACATCGCAGACAGCAACGATAACCAACACCGAAAGCAGACAGAGAGTTTTACTTGAAGATTATACGGGTTGGAAATGCACCAATTGTCCGACTGCAACAGAGGTTGTCAATAACCTTCTCACACAATACGACAACCTTATCGTGATGGCGGTTCATGCAGGGGGATTTGCTACGCCTGCTGCTGCTAATGACAATCTTGATTTGAGGACTCCTTACGGCAATCAGTGGAATGCGGATTTCGGATTAACCTCTTATCCGGTCGGAGTGATAAATCGGGTGAAAGAAAACGGCTCTGTGGCGGTATCTTACAATGATTGGCAGACGAAAATTGAGCAAAGAAGCCAGCGAGAACACGTTTTGGACATCAATCTCGGTGCTTCGGTAGAGCAAAACTCTAAAATAATCATCAGTTGTGAGAACAAATTTTTGCAATCCTATCCTTCGCCGACATTAATCAATGTTTTGGTACTTGAAAACAGCATAACAGGTTTGCAAGCCAATGGAAACGCAACCATAGGTGCAACTCCGTGGATTGACAATTATCAATTCAATCACGTATTGCGAGATAACGGCATAACGGATTTCCCTTTAACCGCCAATGAAGCAAGGCAAGGCGACACTGTTAAGAAGAATTACTACATCGGAGTCAAGAAAGAATGGAATCTAAGCAACTGTCATGTGATTGTTTTCGTAACAGACGCCGCCACAAAGGAAGTTTTGCAGGTCAATGAGGTCGCTTTACACTAATAAAGTGAGGGAAGGCTATGAGATTATACACAACCGATGTAGTTAAGAAGTATAAAAAACGGACGGTAGTAAAGGGCGTTTCAATAGATGTAAATCAGGGAGAAATAGTAGGCTTGCTTGGTCCCAACGGAGCAGGTAAGACGACAACGTTCTATATGATGGTGGGCTTGATACAGCCTTTCAGCGGGCGGGTGTTTCTTGATAATGAAGACATCACTGATATGCCTATGTACAAACGGGCTAAGATGGGAGTAGGGTATCTTGCGCAGGAAGCATCTGTATTTCGTAATCTTTCGGTTGAAGACAACATTATGGCGGTTCTTGAATTTATGGATATGACAAAGGCGGAACGTATTGCCAAAATGAACTCTCTGCTTGAGGAATTCTCACTTACTCACATCAGAAAGAGCAAAGGAATTCAGCTTTCGGGAGGAGAGCGGCGCCGAACAGAGATTGCACGTGCCTTAGCCTCAGATCCTAAATTTATTCTTTTGGATGAACCTTTTGCCGGCGTGGATCCGATAGCCGTTCAGGACATTCAGAGCATTGTTCGCACGTTAAAGGACAAGAATATCGGCGTTCTTATCACCGACCACAACGTTCATGAGACGCTTTCCATAACTAACAGGGCTTATCTGCTGATTGACGGCTCGGTATTCAAGGCTGGAACGCCCGAAGAGTTGGCTGCCGACGAGCAGGTGCGGAAACGCTATCTTGGAGACAACTTTGAGTTACGCTAAATGCCGTCTTATGCTTGTCTTTGTTGATAAAATAACGCCGAGAGTTCGCTATATTTTTGACCTTTTGCTGAATGATTTGGTTGGAACGCCGTTTCATTTTGCTAAAAGCAAGGAAGAATTTATCCAAAGCAAAGAAGAGAAACTCTCTTACGCTGTTTCAAAAATATGTGATGAGGTTTTTGTGCAGCGAACCGCTGATTTGTTGTACGAAATCGGCGTTATAAAGCAGCAAAACATCACCTTAAATTCACAAGACAAAGACTTTGATATGTTCTCTGCTGCTTTCATGTGCGTAAGCCGCTATGAGGAATATCTGCCCTTTGATTCGGATATTCACAAACGCTATCCCGCATCATCATCATCGGCTTTCAAACAGGGCTTGCTTCATTTGCCGCTTGTGAATCTTTGGGCTAAGGCTTTGAAAGCAAGGCTTATTGCCGCATATCCTCACCTTGTTTTCCGCAATCGCCAATACAATTTCATAAACACAATAGACGTTGATTCGGTCTTTGCTTTCAAGGGTAAGGGGCTTGCTTTGAGTCTTGCAGGGCTTTGCCGCGATGTGTTGGTACGCAGGAATGCGGCGATGATGCTTACCCGTATCAAAATACTCCTTGATATTGAGGAAGATATTGCAAACAATTTTGACTTTATAACCAAGGTTGCGGAGGATAATAAGGCGAAAACGATGTTTTTTATGCAGGTCGGTCGCTATGGACGCTTTGATAAAAATATCAATATCAAGAATCGGGATTTTCAAACCATTATTCGCCGCCTTGCAACGCAGTATAAAATTGGTATTCACCCCTCTTACGCCTCCGATTCAAAGAAAACAATAATTGAAAAGGAGATAAAAAATCTGCAAAACGTCATTCCGCATCAGCCGATTGCCGATTCCCGTTTTCATTTCATTCGTTTCAGTTTGCCGAAGTCTTATAACGTTTTGACGGAACTTGGCATAACTGATGATTATTCAATGGGTTATACGGATAAAGTAGGCTTTCGTGCTTCCATTTGCACGCCTTATCATTTTTATGACTTGCAACGTGAGACGCAAACGCCGTTAGTTGTTCATCCTTACGCAATTATGGACGTTACTTTGCAGCAATATTATTCCCAAACGCCCTTGCAAACAATCAAAACGATGATTGACGCTGTTAAGGCAGTGGATGGCGAATTTATAAGCGTGTTTCATAATCAGAATATGAGCGAAACAGATGAATGGAAGGGCTGGAAATCAATCTATAAGCAAACAATAGAATACGCAAACCGCCTTTCGCAATAACGTTATCCCATTTCGTCAAAATAAAACAGCCTTTTAGAAAAATAAAACCTCATTTCATTCGCACGAAAGGCTGTTTTATTATTTCTTTGCTTGAATTGAAATTATGCGATTGTCGTATTCGGACAGCAAAACCTCGTAGGCGAACAGCGAATCAATGATTGCCATAGTTCTTGGCTCATTTACTAACAATGTATCGCCGACCTGCACATCAGATATGAGGTTTCGGTAAGTCAGATTGACGCCTTTCTCCCGCATTATGTAGAAATAGAAGAACGAATCATAGTTATTATCCCATTCTTTGTCGCCCCATAAAATTACTTTGAGATTTTGATACGGCAGTTCTTTGTTTGCAATCCGTTTCATAATGTAAAAACGATTTACTCGCTTGGTATCCCAGTTTGTATCAAAGTTTTTAAGTTCTTGAACGCTATTTACGGCTTTTAAAGCAGGGTATGAAAACAAGGCAATCATAAAAACAAACGGCAAAACTTTGTTTGTTCTCTCTTTTATGAAGAAATGGATTCTTTCTAAGGCGATTCCTATAAATATTGCAAAGAGCGGCAGCGTTATTATATTGTACCATTCTAATTTTGTTTTGGCACAACTGATTATGAGCAGATATACTATTGCCGTTCCGAAGGTATAGATTGATAAATCCTTTCTTAATAAAGATAATGCTTTGTTGTCCGATTTTGATTTCACAAACCAATTCAGCGCAATCGCAACAGGCAATATCCAAATGAAATAAGAAGAGAAATATTGGTAGAGTTTCTCAAAATAGAAGCCGAATCCATGCTTATGACCATCAATAGTATGGTTAAATCTTCCGCCAAGCTCTTCGTTCCAAACTGCTTTCAGATAACCGTTGTTTTGTAATTCCCGTCCGATGTAATACGTTCCGACAAGCAAAACAAAAATCAATATTCCCCAATAAAAGGTTCTGCTTTTCAAAATGCGTAAAACGTCTTTTTTATACAAGGCATATAAAAATAAAGCGGGCATAGGGATTAGCGCTTGCACGCTTTTGGTCAGTACGGCAAGGGTTAAGGCGATGAAGAAGATAAGTAAATAAACGTTCTTTTTGAAATAGCAATACAGATAGAAGCATAAAATGTATGTTGTAACGAAAAGAAGTAGCAAACTTTCGTAATCTCCGCTGCGACAAACGTGATACCAGCCTATAATGCCTTTTGATAATATTAGAATCAGCGCCGCATAAAATCCTATAAAGGGACGCTGCAATTTACCTGCGAAAAGAATAATTATAATGCCCGTTAGTACGGCGGCAACAGCAGACGGAAATCGCACGGCAAACTCATTTAAGCCGAAAACCTCAATGCTGATTGCTTGAAGCCAGAGTCCGAGTGGCGGTTTGGTAACCCACATATCGGGTTTGAAGTTAAATGTCCGTACAAAGATGTTTCCTGTTTGCGTAAGCTCAGCTGCGCTTGCCGCATAGAGACCTTCGTCCCATATATGCAAGACATAATTGCCCAGATAGGCAAAAAGCGGATATATACTGAGGATAAAAAATATTCCTATGAGGATTAAAGACGTTCTTCTGTTGTTTGTCATAAATATTGTTGCCTATTATTATATTATTGTAAGGAAAAACGTTTCAGGATGCTGCCTTTGTCGGTGTGAATGGTGATTATGTATTGTCCTTTTGCGAGATTGGCAACGTCTATTGTTGTTTGCGTATTATGAATTGGGATTACGGCTGTTTTTTGTCCGCTTATATTGCAGATTTCTGCCGTTTGCATAATTTCGGAGCAGGAAATATTAAGCTGATGCTTTGCAGGATTAGGGTAGAGGTTTGCTTTTAATGTTCCGTTATCAACATCTCTCAGCCGGACTTCATAATAGCAACTGCCCGATGACAGCAATCGCATATCAGGGTCAAAGATTAGTTTGTCTATTTCTTTGTTTGCCGAAATCGGAACGCTGAATTGTTGGACGGAATCTTGATGATAGAGGCGTATTCTCTCCTTTGAGTTGTCTTTATATTTGATTTCAATTTCAAAAGGGGTCTTAAAAAACGGAGTAGATGGCGATGTGCCGCTCTGATGCGAAGAAAGATTGAGATTATTGCCCTCTTGCCAGTAAGCAATCTTGAATACAGGATAGCCTTCCCCGTAAAACCATTGATTAAAGAAAGCATCCAAATCAATATTCGCTTCTTCCTCCATTACGGATTGAAAATCCGCTGTCGTAGCAGTTGAATACGCAAATCTGTTAAGATATTTCCGTATGGCAAGGAAAAACTTCGCATCGTCATTGACAACAAAGCGTAAATTATGAAGCACTAACGCTCCTTTATTATAAGTTAATGTTCCGTTATAGATGCGTTCGAAACTCGTGTTATCAGCAGGCACACGGACAGAACCAGACTTATAATTAACCAAACTTCCTCTTAATGCACGCAAATGTGCTTGTGCATCATTGAAACCGTGCCTGTATTCCCGCATAAGGTAGTTTGCACAATATGTTGCGAAGCCTTCGTTGAGCCAAACGTGCTCAAATGAGGCGCAAGTAACCATATCGCCGAACCATTGGTGAGACATCTCGTGCGCAATCAAGTCTTCATCATAATCCATCATTGTTATCATGGTCTGATGCTCCATTCCGCCGCTTATAGGTGCTGACATATGCCCGTATTTCTCGTTTATAAAAGGATAAAGGCAAAAAGTATCGGAATAAAACCGCAACATATCGCCTACAACGTTGAGGTCGCTTACCGCTTGGTTGAAAAAATCGTCATCATTGTAGATATAATTCATCACAGGCAGGCTATCCGCATCGTTTAACGCCACATTAAAATGATGTTCTCTGTAATTGCTGACGCCAAAGGCTATAAGATAATAATCAATAGGGTAATTGGTTTTCCAGTTGTAGCGTATCATATTGTCGGATAGCGTATCCACGCTTGTCAATAGCCCATTGGATGCCACCTTGTTTGATAACGATGTGGTGAAATGCAGGTCTGCCGAATCTATTTTGTCGTTTAACTGATGCTTTGCAGGATACCAGCCGTATGCTGTAAAGGGAACGGAAATTGTCCAGGTGATATGATTGCCTAAAACGAAGTTTGAGTAAATGCCGTTCGTCCAATCCTCCGCCGAAGCGTTGGTATGCTTGCCGTGATAAAAGATTTGGACATCAAAAAGCGTGCTTTGCTCAAGATGAACGTTGGGAATAATCCGCTCATGCCCCGTTGTGATAAAAGGAACAGCGATATCGTTAAGTTTAACGCTGTCAATAATATAATCGGAATGCAGATAGAACGAAATAGAATCAAGTATCGGCACAACGGATGCTGCTTTCATCGTAACGAAACCTGATAACGCTGTCGTGGTATCTGATACCGATAAATTGAAGCAATAATACTTCAAATCGTATCTTTGCTGTAAGGCTGTTGGCATCAGGCTTGGTATGCCTTTTGTGTCGTTTCGTGCGTGCGAACACTTGGAATGATTGTCCTGATGTGCGGTTGCAATTTCGGCAAACGACACAATAAATGCGGTAAAAGCACATATTAATATCGTATTACTTGTCTTCATAGCGATAAATCTTGTGTTTATGATTTTTAAAGGCTGCAAAGATAAGGTATTTCTTCTTAATATAACATTCTTACGCTGTTACGGCATTTTTTAATGAGATAAGAAAGGAATAAAACGAAGAGTTGTTGTTACGAATTCATCATTATCAGAAATTCTTCATTGCTTCGTGTCTTTGCCATCAGGTCATGGACTATGTTCATAGACTCTGTGGAATTCATATCTGCAATATGATTTCTCAAAACCCTCATTCGGCTCACTATACTGTCCTCTTGAAGCAAGTCTTCCCTGCGTGTGGAAGATGTAACAAGGTCTATAGCCGGGTAAATGCGTTTATTGCTCAGTTTTCTGTCCAATTGCAACTCCATATTGCCCGTTCCCTTAAATTCTTCAAAGATTACCTCGTCCATTTTTGAGCCAGTTTCTATCAGAGCCGTAGCAATAATTGTCAGACTGCCCCCATTCTCTATGTTGCGAGCTGCTCCGAAAAATCTCTTTGGCTTTTGCAGTGCATTGGCTTCAACTCCTCCCGATAATACTTTGCCCGATGCGGGTGCTACTGTGTTATAAGCGCGAGCCAATCTCGTAATACTATCAAGCACAATCACCACATCATGTCCGCATTCGGTTAATCTCTTGGCTTTTTCCAAAACAATATTTGCAATCTTAACGTGTTTGTCGGCAGGCTCATCAAATGTGGATGCAATAACTTCTGCATTTACCGTCCTCTGCATATCGGTTACTTCCTCCGGACGCTCATCTATCAACAATACTATCAGATAAACATCGGGATGATTGGCTGCTATGGCGTTGGCAACTTCTTTTAGCAGGGTTGTTTTGCCGGTTTTAGGCTGCGCAACTATCAATGCACGCTGTCCTTTGCCTATCGGAGTGAAGAGGTCTATGATTCGGGTGCTGATAGACTCCTGTTTATGACCGGTAAGTTTGAATTTATCCATCGGAAACAAAGGAGTAAGATAATCAAACGGCACTCTGTCTTTAATAATATTAGGGTCGCAGCCGTTAATAAGGCGTGGTTTTACAAGAGGAAAGTACTTCTCGCCGTCCTTTGGCGGTCTTATTGCACCTAAAACAGTGTCTCCTGTTTTTAAACCGAAGGTTTTTATCTGGTTTTGCGAAACATAAACATCATCAGGAGACGTTAGATAATTATAATCCGAAGACCTGAGAAATCCATAGCCCTCAGGCATTATTTCCAACACTCCTTCGCTTTCAAGAATACCCTCTTCCTCAAAATTAAACAGAGGTTTGGGCGGTATCGGATTTTGATTTTGCTGCATTTTAGGCTTGGGAGCATTGTGTTCAACGGGCGTTTGCGGATTTTTATTAGCCGTTTGACTGGCATTATTATCAGGTTTTGCCGCTTCGTTATCAGGTTTCGGTGCTTTGTTATCAACGTTCGGTTGAGTTAAATCAGGCATTAAATTTCCGAAATCAATGCTTTGCGTTTTCTCATCCTTTGTTTGGGTTGGGAAAAGGTTGCTTTGGCTCTCATCGGTCTTTGTTTTGGCAGGCTGTTGCTTTGGTCTGCCGCGTTTTTTCGCAGGAGAAGCGGTGTAAGACAACTCTTTACGCTCGTTTTCCTTTGCTTGATTATCACCGACCTTTGCCTCATTGCTTTGAGACTTTACCTCATCTTTATCATTCTTTGGTTGAGGCTTTTGAACCTTTGTTTCATCCGCCTTATTGTCCTGATTCTGCTTATTATTATTGCGTCTTGGTCTGATATTTTGAGTATTGGGCTGAGGTTTTTCGGCTATCGGATTGGCTGCCTGAAAGTCTAAGATTTTGTAAATCAGGTCTTGTTTGTTCATTTTGCCGACTTTGGTAAAATTAAAGCCCTTTGCAATTTCTTTAAGTTCGTCTAAAGTTTTGTTTTCCAACTGAATTTTTGTATACATTCAAAATTAATTTATGGAAGATTTGATAAAATCTTGCGGTTATTTGTGTTAAATGATTTGATTGTTGATTTTGCGGAAGAAATCCGCTGTTTTTGATTTATAAGAGGCTGCAAAGATAATACTTTTTTTGAGAAAGTGCGTGCCGCACCTACTTTAATTTTATTAAGAGGCTATTCTATCAAAATAAAACAGCCTTTCGTGCGAATGAAACGGCGTTTTAGAAAAATAAAACCTGATTTCATTTTCACCAAACAGCCTTTGAGAAAAATTAACGCTGATGCTGCCCGCACTAATCAAGGATGGTGCATTCCAGAATCTTGACTTGCGGCGTTGGAACAATGATTGCCTCTTTTGTAATGGCGGGTAGGAGAATTGTTTGCCCTGCCTGTATGGTTAAAGTGGTGTTCAGAGCCTGTATTTGTGCCTTTCCACCAACACAGAAGTAGATAACAAAACTGTCAAGAGCCGAATAATCCTTGCGTAATCCGGCTTGCATATCCAGATTGATGATATTGGTGGAAAAGAACGGCGTATCAATGATATTATGTGTGTGATTGAGGTGATTATGATAGTGAATCTTTGCCGTATCTCCTGCATAACTTAAATCCAAAACATCAATCGCCTGCTGCAAATGCAGTTCTCTTTTATTGCCTTCCGCATCCGTGCGGTCGTAATCGTATATGCGGTAAGTGAGGTCTGAACTCTGCTGAATTTCCGCAAGCATCACGCCGCTGTTTATTGCATGTATCGTGCCGGCAGCAACAAAGAATGCATCATCTTCTCTTACCGGTTCGGTTAAAAGAAGGTCGGGCAGATTCTTATCTCGTATTGAGTTAATGACTTGGGCTTTGGTAACTTTCTTATTCCATCCGCATGAGACGGAACCTTGATTGCTGTGCATTATATACCACATTTCGTTCTTTCCATTGGCATATCCGTGTGCTTCTGCATAGTTATCGTCGGGATGAACCTGAATTGAGAGGTTTTTTTCGGCGTCAATAATTTTCAAAAGCAAAGGAAAATCATCATAAAACTTCTCAAAATTTTCTTCACCCAGCAATTCATCGCTATACATTGAGATAATCTCTTTGAGGGAAGCCTCTTTCAGAAATCCGTTCTCAACTAAGGTTTCCTCGCCTTCAATGCCTGACAGCACCCAAAGCTCACCGCAATTTTCCAAAGGCTCAATATCTATCTTTAAGATGTCCTTTATGTTTGTTCCTCCCCAGACTTTTTTTTTCATAAGGGGAATAAATTTCAACGGATACAAGCCTCGTTCCATTTAATCTTGATTTTGTGTAGATGAAAGTTGATTTTATTTAAATGATATTTGAGAAGCCAATCATTTCTCTTACATCCCGCATGGTTTTTTGTGCGGAAGCGACAGCCTTTTCTTCACCTGCTTTCAATACTTTTTGAAGATAAGGCTCGTCATTCTGAATTTCGGTGATTCTTTCCCTGATTGGGCAGATGAAAGCCTCCATATCGTCAGCCAGTTGTTGCTTTAAATCTCCGTAACGCAAGGTGCAATCGTTATACATCGTCTCAAAATCCGCCACAATTGAAGGTTTGCTAACCAATTTCAGCAGAGTAAAAAGATTGGAGATTGATTCCGATTTATTGCTGTTTGGTTCTGTGGGACCGGAATCTGTTTTCGCTTTCATTATCTTTTTCCTTAGCGTTGCCGCATCGTCAATAAAAAAGATGGCATTGGCGTCTCCCTTGCTTTTTCCCATCTTTCCGTCCCCGTCAAGGCTTGGTATTTTTATCAAATCCTCACCAAAATTGTATGCAACGGGCTCAGGAAAATAGTTTCCGTACATTGAGTTGAATCTTCTGGCAAATGTGCGTGTCATTTCAAGATGTTGTTCCTGGTCTTTGCCGACCGGAACGTGTGAAGCCTTATGAATGATGATGTCGGCAGCCATTAGTGTAGGGTATGTAAGCAATCCCGCATTTACATTGTCGGGATGTTGTCGTACTTTCTCCTTAAAAGATGCTACTCTTTGCAATTCGCCGATGTAAGCGTTCATATTAAGGAACATATACAGCTCTGTAACCTGCGGAACCTGACTTTGTAAATATATTATGGCTTTTTCATACGACAATCCGCACGCTAAATATTGCGATAATATTGTTTTGACTTTCTGTTTCAAGTCCAGAGGATGGGGATGAGTGGTTAAGGAATGATAATCGGCAATAAAAAAGAAGCAAGTCTCCTTTTCCTGAAGAGCAACAAAGTTTTTCAAAGCACCAAAGTAGTTTCCCAAATGTAGATTGCCCGTAGGGCGCATTCCACTCACGATTATATTTTCACTCATACCTGTTTTGCGTTGTTAGTTTAAGATTAGAGATTGCAAAATTAAGATTTTTTTTGATTTATCCTTCTATAAATAAAAAGGAGCAGCCACAATGCTGCTCCCTACCAACTTTTTATCAAAAATCAAGCTTAATGTAATAAGCTTTTGCTGTACTTTTCCAAGATTTCCAGAGCATTCGTTTTTACGTGAATAAAATCCGTTACGCCGAGTGCTTTTAATGCTTCTGCCTCAGCAGGGTTTCCAGCCACAATGATATGATTTGTTTTGCCTTTAAGAAGAGGCATTATGTTCTTTGCTAATTCCAAATATTCCTCATCAGAAGAACAAAGCACAATTATATCACTCTTACTATTCAATGCAGCATCGGCAGCAGTTTTTACGTCATTATATCCCGCTCCTTCTTCAATTTCATATCCCGCTACTGCAAAGAAATTGGTTGCAAAGCCTGCTCTCGCCTTACGCATTGAGAGATTGCCGTAAGTAAGCAGGAATACCTTCGGACGCTTTGCAGATTTCTCGGTTGCCATACGCAAATCCTCAAAAGGTTCTGCCAATCGGATACAGCCTAATGTCTTTATCTCAGTGCCATCTGCCTTATAGCCGCACATTTCTTTATGCTTTATGTTTTCATGAGGCTTTTCCGTCAGATTAGGGTATTGATTTGTGCCGAGTATAGTTGTTTTCCTCATTGCGACATCCTTTGCTCTTTGAGCGTAAGTTTGTTCTATAAGATTCTGAACATATCCTTCACGAATGCAAGCAACGAAGCCGCCTTTCTTTTCTAATTCCTTGAACATATCCCAAGCCTTTGCGGCAATGGCATCAGTTAAATTTTCTATGTAATAAGCCCCTGCTGCAGGATCTGCAACTTTATCCATATAACTTTCTTCCTTTAACAGAATTTGTTGGTTGGTTGCTATTCGGCGAGAGAAGGAATCATCTTCCTTAAAGGCAATATCAAACGGGCTTACCGAGATAGAATCCGCTCCTCCCAACGCTGCGCTCATTGTTTCAGTGGTTGTGCGCAACATATTCACATAAGGGTCAAATATTGTCTTGTTAGAGAAGGCACTTTCGCAATGAATATGAACATCATACGCCGTTTCGCATTTAGGATTGTATGCTTCCATAATTTTAGACCAAAGCAAGCGTGCCGCCCTTAGTTTTGCTATTTCCATAAAATAAGTAGAACCGGTAGCGAAATCAAAACACATTCTATATCCTACCGAATGTGCGGGCAAGCCTTTTTGAGTTAAATTGTGCAGATAGTCGTTTGCCGCCGACAAAACGAAGGCTAACTGCTGCACAATGCCCGCTCCTGCATTTGAAAAGACGCTTCCGTTTATTGTAAGGCAATCAAAATGCGGTATATTCTTTTTTACAAGTTTTATTATCTCAACCAATTCATCGTAATTAGCATCTTCGCTGTCGTAAAAGAAGCCTCGTTTGAGTGCAAAGGCGTAAGGGTCAAAATTCAATGAGCCTTTAACATTCTCTTTGTTAATTCCGTTAGCCTTAACGTAATCAATAAATAATTTAATCAGGCTAAGGAAAGATATGGTCTTTGTGAAATTGATTTTAATCTTCTCAATATTGATTCCGTTAAGCAATTGCTTCAAATCATCGGCTGTTTCAACCTTCTTGGCATTGAATCCGATAGAGACAACGCCTCTTTTGATAGCCTCCAACGCAATAGCGTTAGCCTCTTTCAAGTCTTCCTGCTCAATATCCTGCCTTATATCCCATACATTGTCCGTTTTGCGATGACCTCTTGTGAAAGGCTTTTCATCGGGATTGGTTTCAAGATATCCGAGTGAAGCAAGGTTTTCCGCTCTGTAATAAGGCTTAACATTAAAGCCCTCAATAGTTTTCCAGATTAACTTCTTGTCGTAGTCGGCTCCTTTAAGGTCGGCTTTAATCACCTCTTCCCATTGCTCGGTTGAGATGGGAGGAAATTCTGAGAATAATTTATTATCGTTCATTCCTGTTACATTTTTATAATTTCAGCCTGCAAAGGTACGATATTTTTTATTATTTTTACAAAAGGCTGTTTTAGCGAAATGAAAGGCTGTTTTGTTCGCACGAAAGGCTGTTTTATTTTAACCAAAGGCTGTTTTATTTTTGCCCAATAAGATATTGTCGCACCGAAACATACAAAAAAAGGGCAGATATGACTATCTGCCCCCGTGAATCAGGATTTTGTAAATCCCTTATTTATTAACAATCAATTTTTGCGTCTTATTGATGTCGTTGTTTAGGATTCTGATGTAGTAAATGCCTGCCGCATAATCTTTAACGTTTAATGTCAAAGTCTTCTGATTTGCTTTCATCACCATCTTGCCTACAATCTTGCCCGTGAGGTCGGTTATCGTAACGTTTGCATCGTCATTCAAACCATCAACACTTAACGTTGCCGTGTGATTAGCAGGATTAGGATAGATGTTTATTGCAATTCGGCTTGACAAAATGTCGTTTAAGGAGTTGCAAGCATAGGTAAAATGTATTTCTGTGCCGTATGCATACGAGCCGTCAGCCTTTCTGGCGAATGCATTGACGTAATAAGTTGTGTCTTGCTTCAATCCGCCCACGTGACACTCAAAGTTGCCGATTTCCGTCAGCGGTAAAACTATTATAGTGCCGTTTTCGTAATTTACATTCGGCGTTTGAGCATAGACAAAGCCTGTTTCGGTCGTAGCAGGTGAGCCCATATTTACCAGAGAGCCTCTAAGGATGGCACCGGCTAATGAATCATTGCTGCAAATGATTGTTACCGCAGTATCCATCATTATAACAGGGTCAATGATATCAGGTTCGGCATCGGCGGTTGTGAATTGTACGCCGACAAAAGCCGACAACGTTTCACCGCAATTTGCTCTTACATAATAAGTATAAGATGTTGATGGCGTCAAACCGCTGATGGAATATGTGGTTGCTGCAACCTCATCGGTGATAAGAGGGTTGGCTGTGGTATCCGTTGTTATCTGCCAAGCGGAAGCACTTGATGTCCAAGTCAAAACAGCAGACGTATCGGTTATTTGAGAAGCGATTAAAGCCGTTGGTGCATCGCATGGAATAATAACCGGTGTTGCGGTTGTGAATTGAATGCTGTCCCAGTCGGAATAAGTATCTTCGTTACAGATTGAGCGAACGAATGCCGTGTAAGTAGTTCCTGCTGCAAGGCTATCAAATGTATGAGTAGTATTGCTTTCTATAACCGCAGCATTATCTCCTAATTTCACCTCATAACCGCTTGCCGTTGTGCTTGAAGCCCATGTTATGGTCGCCGTTGTTTGAGTCGTATCGCTCAAAGCAAGGTTTGATACGGGCAAACAAGGTTCCGGTGCCGGAGGATTAAGGTATGAGATGCGGAAATCATCAACAAAGATATTTCTTCCGACACCTCCCGCAATTGCTTTGAGGATTACGTATCCCGTTCCGCCGTTTTGCGCCTGTATAGTGTAGTGTATGGAGTCCCAATCGGCAATAGAGTTGCTGTATCTGCCGACTTCGCCCAATATTGTAGCCCCTATGGTGTCCGGAGTGTTGTTAAACATCACTACAACCCTATCATTAACCGGCGAAGAGCCGTCTCTATACATCCAGAACGATACAATAAGAGAAGAATCCAATGCAAGAGGCGGAGTAACGGCTGTTGTCCATGAATTAGATGACACCGAATAACTTTGGAACTTTATCATAGATTGACCGCCCTTCGGACTGCAAGTAGGATTTGAGCCCGTAGTCGTTAATTCCCAATGACGATAACCGGAAGAGGCTATTGTCCAGCAAGAAAATGATGATGAATTATCCTCAAATGTCTCATGCCAAGGATAGGAAGAGAACACATTGCAAGGAGTTGTGAATGTAGTTGTAGCAAATGAAGAAGTGTCGCCGCCACCGCAGTTAGCCCTTAATTTTATTGAGTAATCGGTTGCCGCAGTCAAGTTAGTCAAAACTACAAACGTGTCCTGAACGCTGATTTGTGTCATAGTGTTGTCCGAAGAGCCGTATTCAACTATATATTCCGTAGCAATACCGTTACCGGTCCAAGATAATTTGGCAGAAGTCTGGCTAAGGTCGGAAATAAGTAAAGAGGTAGGCTTAGGACATGAGATTGCCGTTGTAAATTGTGCAGATGCCCAAAGAGAAGATGTGCCGTCGCCACAATCAGTCTTCACATAGAACACATAATTGCTCTCCGAAGTCAAGCCGGTTAAGACAATAGTTGTGTCATTGCTTACGATTGCTGTTTGCAAAGTTGAATCTGCCGTACCCACATAGCCGTATTTCACGTTGTAAGTGCCGATGCTTGCTCCCGACCAAGACAATCTTGCCGTGAAAGGAGTGATTTCGCTTGCCGTAATATTGTTTGGCGTCCGGCAATTCAGACCTTGAATAGATAAATTGTCTATTGCAGCCGGTGGATTCACACCTCCGGTAAAGTCATTCGTCCAAGCAAAAATGATTTTCTTTGTTTTGCCGGCGTAAGATGCGGAATCCAACAACAGAGATGCGTGTTGCCAAGTATTTTGCTCCTGATAATCGGGACTAAGCAAAGTAATGCCGTCTGCTACCCAATTACTAAACCAGTTACTCCAAGATGTAGGCAATGCAACGTTGCTGTCGGCAGCATAAACTCTCATCTTGTCATAACTTTGTTCGCCCTTGCTCTTCCAATCAAAAGAAATAAAATATTGAGAGGCTGTATCAAAATGAACATACACGCAAGCATAAGACGAAGACGTTGCTGTTGTAGTATAAGCGTTGTCTGTGGAATTATTAGATATGTAAAGAGAGTTGCCTTCGTTGCCCGTAGCAGAACCAATCACCCAAGCATTTTGTCCGTTTGAGTAATACTCCCACTCATTTATGTTTGTGAGGTCTTCAAAGTTCTGATTATAAGGCAAAGTCTGCGTTGCAACGGGAGTAGTTAAAGTTATCATTTCCCATAAAGATGATTGGTCGCCGTCGCAATCTGATTTCACATAAACGTCATAAGATGTGCCGGAAATTAAACCTGATAATATATAAATGGAATCAGATGTTACATCATCTATTATTTGCTCTCCGTTTTCCAAACTGAAACCATGCTCGCCGCATACCACATTATAGTTATTTGCAGCAGGGGATGGTGTCCATGAAATAGTCGCTGATGTTGTGCCGACAGCATTTAGAGACAGGTTTGCAGGCGGTGTGCAGACTGCAATCGTAGAAAATGATGCTAAATGGCTCCATTGTGATTCTTCGGAGCAGATTGGTCGCACCCATACATTATATAATGTACCTGAATTCAGATTTGAGATTGTGAAAGTAGTGTTTTGAACAGATTCTACGTTGCCTACATCGGGAGAATCGGTGCTTTCCGCAGGTCCGAATGCGTATTCAAATGCGGAAACAGAGTCATTGGAACAATTAAAGGTGATAACAGCATAGTCTGCTCCTACACTGGTGGTATGAACGTTGCTAACAAAACCGCAATTGCTGCCGATGAGCGAGATATTATCAACGGCTGCCGCAGGATTGCTTACATTGGCATCCGAATTATTATACCACGCAAAAACCAAGTATTGTTTCGTGTCAGCGTAATCAGCATTCGTTAAAATGTATTCAGCATTCATCCAAGCAGAACCTTGTCCGAATAAATCGTTACCTAATTTATGTACATCGTTGCCTTGTAACCATGCTCCGGTTGCAGTGCCGATGGTGGTAGGGAATGCAAAGCCGTCAGGGACTAAATACACCTGCATTCTGTCTGCCTGTCCGCTTATGTCGCCCTGTGCTTTCCAGTCAAAAGAAAGACGATAGAAGTTGCTGCTGCCGAAGTCTATTGCCGCATAAGCAAAGGATAAAGCCGCATTACTGCCATAGGTGTTATTGTTACCGCCGTTGTTGGAAATATATAGTGAGTTGCCGCTTTCGGTTGTATGTCCGATGAACCACGATGTTGAGTTGCTTGAAACGATATTCCATTCTGCAACATTGGTTGTGTCTTCAAAATCTTGGGAATAAGGAAGCGTTTTAACCAAAGGCAGAGTGATTTGAGCAGGACTTGTCCATATTTCGCCGCAATTGTTTTTCATAGCGATGGAATAGGTTGCTCCTGCTGTCAGATTAGGAATATTGTATGGGAAATCAATAGTTGTTACGGCGATGTGGCTGTTTGTCGTTTGAGGGTCAAAAGAAGATGAATCGGTTTGAGCATAGGCAATTGTCCAAGTTGATGCCACGCCGCCGATTGTGTCCCATGATACGTTTATTGATGAATTAGCCCCGACAGAAGCAGCAAAAGAATTGACCTCAGGGCATAAAGGAGCAATTTCAAGCTTGAAATCGTCCAGCGTTAAGTACCAAGAAGAAGATGTGCTCTGACCTACAATTTCAAATAAGTATGTTCCGTCTTGCGAAGGTGTGAATAGACATTCGTATCTGTTGTATTGATTGGTTGTAAAGCCTGAAACAGGAGCGCCAATCGTATTAACAAAACTATTATCGCTTGCATCATAAACATTTACTTTGAGATTCTGCCATGCTTCGGTGCTGTCGGTGATATAATAGAAAGAGAACCTGTAGGCAATGTTCTGTTCCAGATTAAAAGACGGCGTAGTAAGCGTATCTTGGCAACCATACCTGAAATATACGTACTTTGTGCCGCTGTGAGGTATCCTGTTGCGGGATTGAGATGAGGTATAAGTGTAAATTCTGCTTCCTAAATTTGTAGCCTTCCAGCATGATGGCAATACATTGTTTGTGTTTATGCCCTCAAAACTTTCCGTCCATTCGGTAGAAAGGTCTATCGCTTCGCAATTAGTAGTAAAGGTAAGCGTATTTGACCAGTTGCTTTCCTCATAAGAGTCATTGATTGCCTTAATCCTTAGTTTGTATGATGTGTTTGGTTGCAAATATTGCAATGTATAAGGCTTTGAGTTTGCTGTTACCTGCGTTGCATTTGCCCAATTAGTGAAAGATGACGGCATATATTGAATATCCCATCTTGCAACGCTGCTGCTGTCCGTCCAGTTAAGAGTTGAACTGGTTGTTTCCATAGATACTACTTCTATATTAGTAGGTCGTTTGCATGATATGACCTTTAAAGAAAGGTTATCTATGGCTGCCGGCGGTTGAACGGCGGATGCCGCTGTTGAATTTTGCCAATAAAAATACAGACGCCAAGTTCTGTTTGCCAAATTAGGGAATTGTGCCGATGAAACAGGGATTTCAAGTGTGTTCCAAGTCGTATCGTTGTTTAAAGTCAAAGTTCCGCTGCCACCTGTGTAGTTTCCAATCTGTGCAGAGGTAGAATATGCGGACGGAATGGTCTGTCCGTCAGTTACAGGCACGTCAATCGGCATCCAATACAAACGTAAAAAGTCATTAGACGCAGAAGCACCTTTTGCTCTCCAATCAAGGCTGAGTTTTAACTCGCTTGTGTTGTCGGGAATGGCGAAATCCCTATACGCATACGTCTTTGTAGAGGTAGGAAGATAGATATTGCTGTCGCCATTGGCGTTAGAAGAGATATAAAGGCTGTAATTATCATTGCTATCCGCTGGAGTAGCGTATCCGTTTGACAAAACATCTCTGCCTTGTCCGATAAACCATTTGTTAGACTGGACATTAGTAGCATCACTATTGCTAAGAATCCAATAAGAGTTCTCTTCGGCATCGGCAAAGTTGTTTGTATAAGGCAGAGATGCTGCTTCCATAGGCATAGTTACGTTAATAATATTACTCCATGCCCCTCCGCAAGATTGCCTTACTGCAAAACTATATGAATTACCTGCAACCAACCCCGTAAATACATAAGGGAATGCAGGATTGTTAGCAACAGTTACGGTAGAATAAGATGATGCATCGGTGGTATCAAAGACATTTAGCGCCCCACAAGCAATCTGCCAATCGGAAACACGACTGTTATTCAACCAATCAAGTTCAACGACCGAAGAAGAGGCAATCCGTGCATTCAGATTATAAGCCGGAGCACAGAGAGGTATTTCCGTCAAAACCACATCATCAATGTAGCCGGAATAATAGTTTGCCTCAAATTTGAAAGCAATGTATTTGCCCGTGCCAGTATAAGACAGAAAAGGGATTGCCTGATGCTGCCAGTTGTAGTTAGATGTGTTTATCACGGTTGCAACAGGCGTGAAAGTAGAAGCATCTGTCGGGTCGGTCATAACGCCAACCGTCAATACGGAAGATGCTGCCGAGCGATAGTATTCAAATTCCAGATTTATGGTATTAACTGCAATGGAAGTATCTATTCGTGGCAGCACAGCGATATTATATGTGTTCTGTGCGGTGTTAAAATACAACGAGCCGCTGCCTGAATGTGTCGGCGTAGAGATAATATACGGCACATTGAATTGAGTGTAGGTATTTAATTTTGTCCATTCTGTGGGATAGGCACTGCTTCCTGTGCCGTAGGAATCAAAATCCTGAGAGTAGGGAAGTGAGTTGATAACGAAAGGAACTGAATCCGTTTCGTTTTGAACAGAGATTGTTCCGCCGTTATCCGAATTGCGGAACACATGAGGGCTTCCGGTTGCGGCAAATCCCTCGATGGCAAAAACAATTGCCATTAAGAAAAACATTAGTCGTTTCATTTGTGTAATTGAGTTAGTTTATAAAAAAATATTTAGTTATCAGAGTAAATTATTTCCAAAGATACTAATATAAAGCCTAACGACCAAATTAAAATGTTAAAATTTGCAAAAAATTTATATAGCATTTGTGTAAATGCCTGTTTGTAAAAATTTTATTAGACGAACAATGGCTGTTGTGAAATCGGAAATCAGGGTAGTTTTATCTCAAATAAGCAACTCAAAACCCTATTAAGGTCATATATTGCTTATTTTTAATCTTATATAAAGGCATTCTTTTGTGCTTTATTCTTGTAATATTTTCATTATCCTGCGTATCCGTGCGGCGTCTTCCCGTTTGCTCAAAACAAAAGGCTGTTCGGTGCGAATGAAACAGCCTTTGGTAAAAATAAAACAGCCTTTCATTTTAGCGAAAGGCTGTTTTATTTTGTTCGTCTTTGATTGACGCTTTCCGAAAGAAAGTTGGGTTAATTCTGTTTGCGGTTTTGCGGCGGTATTTTCTCATCGTTGAAACTGCGAACGAAGTATGGAGGTCGCCTTTTGGTCTCTACAAAAATTCTTGATATGTATTCGCCGATTACTCCGAGCGATAGTAACTGTACTCCGCCGAGAAATAATATGATAACAATGGTTGAAGCGTATCCTGCAATGGGATTGCCGTTGAAAACAGTGTCTATTATCATGTAAATAAGGTATGCAAATGACGAAAGCGACACCAAAACGCCTATAATAGTGGATATGCGTAACGGAGCAGTGGTAAATGACGTTATTCCTTCAATTGCGAGTGAGAAAAGTTTGAAATAATTCCATTTTGTTTCGCCTGCTGCTCGCTGATCGCGGTCAAAAAGAATTTCTTTCTTTCTGTATCCTATCCAACTGAACATCCCTTTGGTGTAACGGCTGCTTTCGCGTATTTGTTTCAAAGCCTCTATGCACGAACGGTCAAGTAAGCGAAAATCTCCCGTGTCTAATTGGATTGTTATCTTGGTTGTGCGTTGCAATATCTTGTAAAACCACGCCGAAGTCTTCTTTTTGAGAAATGATTCGCCTTTTCGTGAGCGTCTTTTGGCATAAACATCATCGTAACCTTCCTCCCAATATTGCAACATCTGCGAAATGAGTTCCGGAGGGTCTTGAAGGTCGGCATCAATGACTATTGCACAATCGCCGCTTGCGTAATCAAAACCCGCAAGCATAGCAATCTCCTTGCCATAGTTGCGGGACAGGTCAATAATATTAACTCTCGTATCTTCCTTACGAAGACTGAATAGTACGGCAAGCGTATTATCTTTGCTGCCGTCATTGATAAAAAGCATTTCCCACTCATATTGCGGCAATGAATCGGTCAATGATTTCAGCCTTGCATACAATAAATGCAATACTTTCTCTTCGTTGTAAGCCGGAATGAGGATGCTGACTTTTTTAGCCATCTATTCTTGATTTAGAACGGCAAATCATCATCTTCCGTTGCGGGTTGATTGAAATTTCCTGCCTCATAAGTTGGAGGAGGTGCCATTGTATTATCGGCAGGTGCAGGAGCATTGTTGGTAGGATATGATGCCGGATTTTGAGGATAAGGATTGGTGTTTTGGGAATAGTCATTGCCTGAAACAGGGTTAAACTTGTCTATTCTGAAACAGCGTAAATCCGTGTACCAGCGTTCATTGAATTCACGGGATTCAGGAGAGAAATGCACATTGATGCGTTCGCCCATATTCACTGCTTTAATCATCGCAAGTTTATCTTCTCCAAAAAGCGTGAAAGCAACTTGACGTGAAAATTGTTCTTCTGTTTCTATCACAAATCCGCCTCTTGCCCATGTTCCTCTTGCTGTTTCGCCACGCTGTTCGGGCAAAATCTTAATCAATTTACCTATTATTTCCATTTTATTTCTTTTCTTATGTTTGTTTTACTATTTAATTACGTTATTACTTCTTTAACCACATATCAAGCCAATCAAAAAAGTTTCTTTGCCAAAGAACGCCATTCTGAGGTTTCAAAACCCAATGGCTTTCGTCAGGAAAATACAAATATCTTGCAGGAATATTTCTTATAACCGCAGCATTGTAAGCCGCCATTCCCTGAGAAGCAACTATTCTGTAATCATTCTCGGAATGAATTACTAATAAAGGAGTGTCCCATTTATCTACAAAGCGATGAGGTGAGTTAGCATAGCTTCTTTTTGCCACAGGATTGTTATCCCAGTATGCTCCGCCGAGGTCCCAATTGACAAACCACATTTCTTCCGTTTCAAGATATTGCTGTTCCAAGTTAAACATTCCGTTATGTGCTATGAAACATTTGAATCTCTTGTTATGATGCCCTGCCAACCAATAAACGGAGAAACCACCGAAGCTTGCACCGACTGCTCCCAGCCTGTCCTTATTCACATACGGCTCTTTACTCATTTCATCTACCGCAGTAAGGTAATCTTTCATACATTGCCCGCCATAATCTCCGCTTATCTCTTCATTCCACTTGGTTCCAAATCCCGGAAGTCCCCTTCTGTTCGGAGCAACAATGATATAACCGTGAGAAGCCATTATTTGGAAATTCCATCTGTAAGACCAAAACTGACTGACGGTTGATTGAGGACCGCCTTCGCAATATAACAATGTAGGATATTTCTTTGTAGAATCAAAATCGGGCGGATAGATAATCCAAGACTGCAAATCCGCTCCATCGGTTGCCTTAAACCAGCGTTCTTCCACTTTTCCCCATTTCACCTTTGCCATCAAATCATCATTGACCGAAGATATTTTGGCTTGTTTTCCCGTTTGAGGATTGACAGTCCATACTTCAACAGGATGAGATATGCTCATCTGAGTTGCAACCAACAGATTATCATTAATATAATTAAGTCCCGTATAATCCTGATCCGAATTTGTTATCTGCTTTATTGAGTCTTCCGCAATTAAGAGTTGGTATATATTATCCCTACCGTGCCAGTCGGAAATAAAGTAAATACTCTTGCCGTCCTTTGCAAATTTCAATCCGTTGGAATTTTGATCGAATTTCTTGGAATAGTCTTTTATTTCCTTTGTTGCAAGGTTGCAAATCATCA
Source organism: Bacteroidales bacterium (assembly GCA_031263015.1). Lineage (GTDB taxonomy): Bacteria > Bacteroidota > Bacteroidia > Bacteroidales > P3 > JAISGN01. Next base: position 18,600 of record JAISGN010000020.1, on the reverse strand, counting down.
AACGCACCTTATCCGCTTCGTATCCGTCTCTTTCCATACTTTCCCACGCCAAAAGACTGCCGTCAGGTGAGAAAACAGGGTTCTGATCGTAGCCCATCATTCCTTCAGACAGGTTTTCGGTCAATTTAGTGCTTATATCATAGAGATAAATGTCCGAATTGGTGGAAAAAGCGTAATCTTTACCGACTTTTTTACGGCATGTGTAGGCAATGGTCTTTGAATCCGGAGACCAGGATAATTGTTCTATTCCTCCCCAAGGACGCATCGGCGATTCGTATTCGGTTCCTGCCAAAATATTTGTTCCTTCTTTTACGTTCTTACCGTCAAATTCGGCAACGAAAGGCTGAGGTATGTTATCCACCCAGCCGTCCCAATGTCTGTAAGCAAGATCATCATTGATGCGACCCGTAGTTTTGTCTAATCCTTCTTTCAGTTGTGCATATTTATCGGCTTTTTTCACCGCTCTTATGTAGAGTATTTTTTTTCCGTCGGGAGAATATGAAAATGCTTCCAAGTCTCCTTCCTTGAAATCACTGATTGCCGTTCTGTTTGTGCCGTCAGAATTCATTTCATAGATATTTACTCCTTTTTCATCAGCATAAAGAAAACCTATCTTGTCTCCTTTCGGATTCCAAACGGCATTCCATTCGCTCTTTGGAGTTGTTGTCAAACGCTTAACGCTGCTTCCGTCAATATTCATCGTATAAAGCTCGGCGTTACCCTTGTTTTCCTTTACACTATAATAGGTTACGCTGTACAGAACCTTTGTTCCATCGGGCGAAACCGACACATCTCCGATACGACCAAAAGACCAAAGCACCTCAGGAGAGAGTTTGCCGTCTTTGACCTCTATTTCAGGCTTCCCAATCACTGCCTCCATTTTTTGAGCAGGCTTCTTACAGGCTGTAATCATTGTTACTGTTGCTATTAAGAGGATAAAAATTTTGTTTAATTTCATATTACATTTATTTTATGCTGCAAAGTTATAATTATTTTTTGTATTTTCAGAACAAAATACCTTTTATTATAATGCGGATGAGAATTGTTTAAGAAAACGTAGGTCATTCTCAAAATAAAGTCTCAAATCCTTGATGTCATACTTCAACATGGCAATACGTTCTATGCCCATACCAAACGCAAAGCCGCTATAAACTTTGCTATCTATGCCCGAAGCCTCTAAAACGTTAGGGTCAATCATACCACAGCCCATTATCTCCAACCAGCCTGTCCCCTTACAGATATTACATCCCTCTCCTCCGCAAAGATTACAAGACACGTCCATCTCTGCAGAAGGTTCGGTGAAAGGAAAGTAGGACGGACGCAAACGTATCTGCGTATTCTCGCCGAACATCTCTTTGGCAAAATATAGCAAGTTCTGTTTCAGGTCGGCAAACGACACATCCTTATCTATATATAAGCCTTCAATTTGATGAAATATGCAATGAGCCCGAGCAGATATTGCTTCATTACGAAAAACTCTGCCGGGAGCAATAATTCTTATAGGAAGATGTTGTTTTTCCATTGTGCGAACCTGTACGGAAGACGTATGAGTGCGAAGAACAGCGTGATTGTTATCTTCTCGTTCCTCTATAAAAAACGTATCCTGCATATCACGAGCCGGATGTTCGGGAGGAAAATTCAAAGCTGAGAACACATGCCAGTCATCCTCAATCTCAGGACCCTCAGCCACTGTATAACCGATACGGGAAAAGATTTCAACGATTTCATTTCTCACAATAGATAAAGGATGTCTTGAACCCAATGTTAGCAATGAAGCGGGTTTTGTCAAATCTTCCTGTCCTGTTGTATTGGATTGAGATTCTAACAGATTCTCTTTAAGCATTGCTATTTTGTTTTCAACCTTTGACTTAAATGTATTCAGCAAAGCACCCATTTCTTTTTTCTCTTCGTTAGGGACTTGCTTAAATTCTACAAACAAAGCATTGAGAAGACCTTTTTTCCCCAAGTATTTTATACGTATTTGCTCTATATCATCGGCTGTTTGTGCCGTTAAGGCATCAAGGATTGCCGTTTGGTTTTCTATAATCTCTTTCATATTATGCTACTCAATAATCTTAATAGTCATTTTCACATCTTTATTCGGACGGTCTGCCCTATCGGTTTCTACTTCCGCAATCTTATCAATGACATCAAGCCCTTCCACAACACGACCAAAGACCGTATATTCATAATCAAGGAAAGGCGTTCCTCCGATGCTGGTATAAGTATCCCGTTGCAATGAATTAAAAGTTTTTCTCATCCTTTTCTCCAGAATATTCAGTTCCTCATTTGTATAAACCTTGCCTTGCACAATATAAAACTGCGAACCGGACGATGCTTTCTGCGGATTGACATTATCACCTGTTCTCGCAGCGGACAGAGCCCCTTTTTGATGAATAAGATTCGGGCGAAACTCGGCAGGAATTGTGTAGTCGGGACCACCATTGCCTAACATCTGACCGGGTTTAGCCGTTTTGCTGTCGGGGTCTCCGCCCTGAATCATAAAATCCTTTATAATACGATGAAAAAGTGTGCCGTTATAATAACCTTCCTTGACCAATTTGATAAAATTATCACGATGCAAAGGCGTCTCATTATACAATATTGCCTTCATATCACCATATTCGGTGCTGATGAGAACCATCGTTTGTTTCTCTGCTTGTTTTGTCATATTAGTACCTGATTTTATGCTTGTTTTATTGTCTTTTGAAGAATTACATCCAAAGAAAAATACAACCGAAGTAAGAAAAAATATTAAATAATTGCGTTTCATTGAAAATATTTTGTTAAGTTTGCAACCTGAAATCAAATAAAATGAGTTGCAAAAATATAAAAAAACTATTTATGAAAAGAAATATCATCAAAATTTTTGCTTTGGTTGTCTTGGTTGCCCTTTCGACAACGATGTTTTCTTGTATGGACGATACGGATTGCCGTTTAAAAGTTATTGTTAAGGACGTTCGTGACCAGAATGTGCGATATCCTAATGCTAAGGTAGTGGTTAGTAAAGGCAATGGCAACGTTAAGCAAAACGGAGTAACGGATGCGAACGGCGAAGCCTTCTTTACGTTTGACATGGAGGCGATTTTTGACATCGGAGTTACGTATTCGACTTATGATACGCTGATTTCGCCCGATACTATCAGGAGAACAGGCAAATCAACCGTTAGTTTGAAAGCCGGAGAGATTGTAGAAAAGGATGTTTTGTTGCAATTATAGACACAAATCACCTTTGCAATTTATTAAAATTTGCGTTGATGGATATTAGGTGCGGTTTGCACTGATACTAATCAAATACAATATTTACATAGCGGTGTTTTATCCAAATAAAGCACCGCTATATTTTTTTAAAAGGCTGTTTCATTTTCTCCAAACAGCCTTTGGTAAAAATAAAACAGCCTTTCATTTTGAGCAAAACGCACTCTAATTTCCGAAATCGTCAAAAAGGATATTTTCTTTCGGCACTCCGAGCGAATCCAACATCTTTATAGCGGAATCAGTCATTAGTTTAGGTCCGCAAAGATAGTATTCAATCTCTTCGGGCTCTTTATGATTTTTAAGATAGTTGTCATAAATAACCTGATGTATGAAGCCGACATAACCATTCCAATTATCCTCCGGTTTAGGCTCGCTAAGGGCAATATGGAATGAGAAATTAGGATTCTCTTGCTCTATTTGCTTGAAATCTTCCACGTAAAACAACTCCCGTAACGACCTTCCGCCGTACCAGAATGACGCCTTACGCTTGGTATGCTTGGTTTTGAACTGGTCAAATATGTGAGAACGCATCGGAGCCATACCCGCACCGCCGCCGATGAACATCATTTCTTTGTCAGTGTCCTTAATGAAAAATTCTCCGTAAGGACCGGAAATTGTAACCTTGTCTCCCGGTTTCAAAGACCATATATAAGAGGAACAAATGCCGGGATTAACCTTCATGAAACCGCCGTTCTTCCTGTCAAAAGGAGGAGTGGCAATACGCACATTAAGCATTATTATGGTGTCTTCGGCAGGGTGATTAGCCATTGAATAAGCGCGGAAAAGCGGCTCGGAGTTCTTCATCTTCAAATCCCACATCTTCATTTTATCCCAGTCTTCGCGAAATTCGGGAAGAACATCTATGTCTTTATAATTAACAACGCACTTCGGCACATCAATTTGTATGTAGCCGCCACTGCGAAAATTCAACACCTCTCCCTGTGGTAATTTGACAACAAATTCTTTTATGAACGTGGCAACGTTTTTGTTGTTCACCACTTCGCATTCCCATTTTTTAATACCGAATATCTCTTCTGGGATTTGAAGTTTCATGTCTTCTCTTACCTTAACCTGGCAGCCTAAACGGTAGTGTTCCTGTTGTTGTTTGCGAGTAAAATGCGGCAATTCGGTGGGAAGAATATCTCCTCCGCCCTCTAAAATCTTGCATTTGCACATTCCGCATGTTCCTTGTCCCCCACAAGCGGACGGAAGATAGATTTTCTCCTGCGATAACGTAGAAAGAACGGAAGAACCTGGCTGAACGCTCAAATCTTTATCTTCATTTATATTTATATTAACCCTTCCCTGCGGCATAAGTTTTGCTCTGGCATACAGCAATACAGCTACCAGCAGCAGAATGACAACAAGGAAAACTACAACTCCTACTATTATTATCTTAATCATAGACTTTGATTACAATTTAATTCCTAAAAAACTCATGAAAGCAATAGCCATCAAACCGGTAATAATAAACGTTATGCCCAAACCGCGTAAGGCAGGCGGGATTTGCGAATAGCGTAATTTTTCTCTTATGGCGGCGATGGAGACTATTGCCAACATCCATCCCAAACCAGACCCCAATGAAAAACCTATTACTTCGCCGATGTTGGAATAGTTTCTCTCCTGCATAAAAAGCGATGCCGCCAGCACAGCACAATTAACGGCGATAAGAGGAAGAAATATCCCTAACTGGTTATAAAGACTCGGCGAAAATTTCTCAACAATCATCTCAACCAACTGCACAATGGCTGCAACAACAGCAATGAAAACAATAAGGCTAAGAAAGCTTAAATCAACATCAGCAAATGACGGGCTTATCCAACTTAATGCCCCCGGTTTCAAAAGATAATTGACGATAAGATAATTTACTGGCGTGGTGATAAGGATAACAAAAACCACCGCAATACCAAGACCTATTGAAGTCTTAACGGTTTTGGACACCGCAAGATAAGAGCACATTCCAAGGAAGAAGGCAAAAACCATATTGTCTATAAAGATGCTCTTGACGAATATATTTATTATTTCCTGCATATTAGTAATAATTAGTATCTTTCTTCTTTTAAGCGGTTGCAAAGGTACAAAAATTCGGTACAATATACAATCTATGCGACTTAAACTGCGTGCCGTGCCGACCTTATTGCGATTTGTGGCGACCTTTCTTCGGTTCGCCGTAACAAAAGGCTGTTTGGGGAAAATGAAACAGCCTTTGGTGCGAACGAAACAGCGTTTTGGAAAAATGAAACAGCCTTTCATTTTCGGCAAAGGAAGATATTGGCTCGCAAGACTTAAAGAAACGCATCCGAAGCCTTAAAAGAAATGTTTTTTATATATTTGCAACTCATTAAAACAATATCTTATATGAAGAAAGTTTCCTTTTTGTTGCTCGGAATCATATTTTGTTCGGGCGTTGTGAAGGCTCAGCACACGGAATCCTGCTCCGACATTATTCCTGCCCCCGTTGAGTGCAAAGAATACAAACATAGTTTTGAGATTAGTTCGCAAACCGAAGTCGTTGCCAACGTTAATCGCCCCGAATACAAGGTTGCAAAATATTTGGAGGGCGTTCTGAAAAAGGTTTTCTCATCTCCGAAGCATGTAAAGAAGTATAAAAATTCTATAAACTTCATCCTTAGCAGCGATAAGAAGCTTGGAAAGGAGGGATACGTGCTTGATATGGGACGAAAGCAGATTACAATAGAAGCAAATGAGGAAGCAGGATTTTTTTACGCCGTTCAGTCGCTCTTGCAACTTTATAATATTGCGCCCAATGGAGATTATATCTGGACAAAGAATGATAGTGTTGCAACCAAAGTTGATAGCATAGGAAACGGAACAGGTTATATGGTGTCCATAAGAAGAACTGCGGTAAAAATAGCAGATTACCCTCGCTTTTCTTATAGAGGTAAGCACCTGGATGTTGCTCGCCACTTTTTTAATGTTGAAGAGGTGAAACGCTATCTTGATTTATTGGCATACCATAAGATAAATCGTTTTCACTGGCACTTGACTGATGACCAGGGATGGCGTATTGAGATAAAGAAATACCCCTTGCTGACGCAGATTGCTTCTTGTCGCGACCATACAATGATAGGACATTATAAGGATTACAAGAAAGATGAGCCTGTACGCTATGACGGCAAGAAATATTGTGCTTTCTATACGCAGGAAGAGATAAAAGAAATCGTTCAATACGCAGCCGACAGATATATAACGGTGATTCCCGAGATTGAAATGCCGGGTCATTCGTGCGCTGTGCTGGAAGCATACCCTCAATACTCTTGTCGTAAAAGCGGAATAAAGGCTGTCGGCAGTTGGGGGGTGTTTGAAGATGTGCTTTGTTGCAATGATTCCACTTTTCGCTTTATGGAAGATATTCTTTCTGAGGTTTGCGAGTTGTTTCCAAGCGAATATATTCATATAGGCGGCGATGAATGCCCTAAAACCCGATGGAAAGAATGCCCAATCTGCCAAAGAACGATGAAAGAGCAAGGATTAAAAGACGAAAACGAACTTCAATCATACTTTATTCGCACGATAGAGAAATTTCTTCTTAGCAAGGGCAGACGCATAATAGGTTGGGATGAAATATTGGATGGAGGCGTTACGAGGACAGCAACGATTATGTCGTGGAGAGGAGAAAAGGGCGGATATGCAGCGGCAAAAGACGGCAACGATGCGATAATGGTGCCCGAGCAATACTTATATTTTAACTGGTATCAGGCGAATCCTGAGACCGAACCTTTGGCTTTCAGCGGTCTTACGCCATTAGAGAAGGTTTATCACTACAATCCGATTCCCGAAGGTTTGAATGCCGAAGAGCAAAAGCACATCATAGGGTTGCAGGCTAACACTTGGACGGAATATATTGACAATTTCCCGCTTTTAATGTACATGGACTATCCGCGAACGGCTGCTTTGTCGGAAATAGGGTGGAGTTCAAGTCGTGATTATGACAAATTCCTGCAAAGATTGAAGATTCTGACGCCGTTATACAGGAAAATGCAGCAGAAAAAGTAAGATTCATCAAATTTTTTCTTCATTTGCTTTCAATCAGTTACCGCAATATTAGAGGCAAATGAAGAAAAATTATAATCAAAAAGGCTTAAAAATTTTGGAGGTTTGAAAAAAAGTTGTAATTTTGCAGCCTCATTTGAGTAAAACTTGACTTGATTGGGAGCATAGCTCAGCTGGTTCAGAGCATCTGCCTTACAAGCAGAGGGTCATAGGTTCGAATCCTATTGTTCCCACATAACACAAAAAGACTTTGCGGTTTAGACATCGTAAAGTCTTTTTTCGTTTCCGCCATGCGGCATTAAAATTTTACCAAATAAACGAAGATTAAAATATTGAGCCTTAATATTTCCACCAAACGCCGTTTTATTTTTACGAAACGGCGTTTCATTCGCACGAAAGGCTGTTTTATTTTTCTCAAACAGCCTTTTATTATGGCGAATTAAAGTAAGGTCTGCCCGACATCAACTGCGATTTGCACGGATAGTGGTAAAAACAGAATTATATTTGATAAACGACTACAAATGTTTGATTTGGCAGGACCAAAAGAAAGAAATATGAAAATTTTTTCCGATTTTGTTTGCTCCAATGTTGAAAATAGCATAACTTTGCAGCATTCAAAAATATGATTATTTAATTTAATATTACTATTATGACAGATATAAAAAAGTCAATGAGAGATGTGCCCGCGATACGTTGGACAGCGTTAATTTTGCTGGCATTTGCTATGTTTTGTTCGTATATCTTTATGGATATACTCTCCCCTATAAAAGACCTGATGCAATCAACGCGAGGCTGGGACTCTACTGCATTCGGCACAATGCAAGGTTCGGAAACGTTCTTGAATGTTTTTATCTTTTTCCTCATCTTCGCAGGAATAATTCTTGATAAACTCGGCGTTCGCTTTACAGCAGTGCTTTCGGGAGCAGTAATGCTTATCGGCGCAATAATTAAATGGTATGCCGTTAGTAGTTCTTTTATCGGAAGCGAACTTGAAAATTGGTTCACCAATAACTTGAATTATATTCCCGGATTTCAGGAATTAGGAATTTCTCCATTCTATGAAGGAATGCCTGCTTCAGCAAAACTTGCTTCTGTCGGCTTTATGATTTTCGGTTGCGGAGTAGAAATGGCGGGTATTACGGTTTCTCGCGGTATTGTCAAATGGTTTAAAGGTAGAGAGATGGCTCTGGCTATGGGATCTGAGATGGCGTTGGCTCGTCTTGGAGTTGCAACCTGTATGATATTCTCACCGTTGATTGCAAAGTGGGGTGCAGATATGGCAGGCAGCAAACTTGACATCAATACGGTAAATGTGGCTAACTCTGTGGCTTTCGGTGTTATTCTTTTGATGATTGCGTTGATTATGTTCATCGTTTATTTCTTTATGGACAGGAAACTTGATGCTCAAACAGGAGAAGCAGAAGAAAAAGACGACCCTTTCCGCCTTAAAGACTTAAAAGGTATTTTTACAAGTGCAGGATTTTGGTTAGTTGCTTTATTGTGCGTATTATATTATTCGGCTATTTTCCCGTTTCAGAAATATGCTGTTAATATGTTGCAATGTAATATCACCTTTACGGCTCCTGAGCAAGGCTCGTTTTGGGCTTCCAACACGGTTACTTTCATTCAGTATGGTATTATGCTGATTGTTGCTGCTTTTGCCTTTATAAGCAACTTCCGAAAAGGCACAACAAAAATCGTATTCCTTACCTTGTCGGTGGTATCGCTAATAGTATTTTGTTATATGGGTTATATGCGTCAATCAGCCGAAACAATATTTGCAGTATTCCCTTTATTAGCGGTGGGAATTACCCCTATTCTAGGCAACTATGTTGATCACAAAGGCAAAGCTGCGTCCATGTTGATGGTAGGCTCACTATTATTGATTGCTTGTCATCTTACGTTTGCATTTATATTGCCATTGGCTCAGGGACACACTATATTGGGTGTTGTAATAGCATATATAACAATATTAGTGCTTGGAGCATCATTTTCACTTGTGCCTGCATCGTTGTGGCCAAGTGTTCCGAAACTCGTAGATAATAAAGTAATCGGTTCTGCTTATGCTTTAATTTTCTGGATTCAGAATATAGGGTTATGGCTATTCCCTTTACTTATCGGAAAGATATTAGACGCAACAAATCCTGAGGTTGTAGAAGCCATAAGTAATGGAAGTATGTCTCCGGAAGTAGCCGCCGTATCTTACGACTATACTGTTCCGTTATTGATGCTGGCATGCCTGGGTGTTGCTGCGATGGTTATAGGTTTTATCTTGAAAGCCTGGGATAAGAAGAAAGGTTACGGATTGGAATTGCCTAATATACAGAAATAAAATCAAATAATAATAAAATAAAAGCGGCTTTTAATTTATTAAGAGCCGCTTTTATTATTATAATATGTCGTTTCGTGGTGGCTTTACAGCAAAAGAACTATTTACAACTCTATCTCGCCACTGAAAACTTTGATAGCCGTGCCTTCAAGCGAAACATCAGTGATTTTTTGAGCAGTATTGAGCATACGAACAGCCAATTCCCCGCCTTTGGTATATACTTTCATCTTAATATTGTCTGATAAATTATTGACCAAAGCATAAATCACTGCCGCCGCTGTTACTCCTGTGCCGCAGGAAAGGGTTTCCGATTCCACGCCTCGCTCATAAGTTCGCAATTGTATGCCGCAAAAGGCAGGCGAAACGAAGTTTGCATTTGTGCCTCCCTGATTTGCAAATCTTGAATCATAACGTAATTGCCGCCCTTGCTCATAAACATCTGTTGCATCTGCATCTTCAACAAATTTTACGAAGTGCTGCGTTCCCGTATTGATGAACCATCCATCCGAATATTGCTTTATTTCGGACGGATTGTTCATTGACAATCTTACAACATTGTTTCGTATAAATGCTACGTGCTTTCCGTCGGGCGAAAGCAAGCAACATTTATCCGAAATCAAGCCTAAATCTCTCGCAAACGCCACAATACATCTGCCGCCGTTGCCACAAAACATATCAGACGAGCCATCGGGATTATAAAACTTCATTTCAAAATCATAATCCTTGCTTTGAGCCGACTGCAATACTATAACGCCGTCAGCACCTATGCCAAAATGGCGGTCGGACAGCCTTCGGATGTTTTCTTCAGCGGCTTTAAATTGATGATTGCGATTATCTATCAGAATGAAATCATTTCCCGTCGCCTGATACTTTGAGAATGCAACCTTCATGACTGCTATGATTTTGATTTTTTAAGATTCGCTATTGAGAGTATCAGCCCTAATGCCACGCCGAGCAAGGCTGCAAACAATACTCTGTACTCTGACGGCAACATAAAGGTGATTGTGTGAGCCGGATACCAGAAAAAAGGTATTGTTTTCTTAAAAACAAAATTCCATTGCACGTCCCAGTTCAGGTTTTTAAGGATTCTGCCGAATGCAATGGGCTTAAAAAAACCTCTTATCGTGCCTTGATGTTCCAGAATGTGCGTATCGGTAATCTTATGCACCGTCATAAAAACGGGAGCAAAGAAAGTATTCATCAGAACCGACACACTAAACGCATATATCAATTGATTACCGAAACATTCGTTGGCAATATCGGCAGGATTCAAGTCAAGACCGCAATAATGCAGGAATCCGAATGTGCCGCCTGCGAAAACACTCATCGCAGTAGAGATTCCAACGCCGAGAATGCCCCAAACAATAAAACGAGGCATTACTCCGAAGCCTTTTTCGTTGTATTTGCCTTTTGCAATCCTCAATCCGATGCATTCACCTGCTGTTGCCAAAACGCCGAACTTCAAAAAAGCCAGCACAAAGTAGCGTCCGTCTTTTGCTTTGCTCCATTCGCTAAACCAATCGTTCAAAGGCGTAATGCAAAAGAAGGCAAGAACGATGACGATTGCCGAAACTATGAAAATGATGTCGTGTTTCTTCATTTTATTGCTCTGTTTCTATGGATTGATGCGGCTCTTTGTTGTCCTGTTTTGCCTTAATCTCGCATTCGGATAGTTGTTTATTGAGTTTGGCAACTTGTTTGCGTGCCATACGCAAGCCTTTCGCCAATGCGAAAGAAGCGATGACGATGTAAATCAGTGCTGCTACTACAACGCTGAAGCATATCCAGAATTTGAAACTTGGCACGGGGCTGCCCGATTGAACAATCTGCATTGCGACAATAAGAATCGCTGCGACAACTATTCCGAATAAATTTTTGAGGTTTTTATCCATAACGTTATTACTTGGTTTTAAGGCTGCAAAAGTACAAAAAATCAGCAATTAATCTAATATCGTTGCATCAAAAGCCCGTATTGAAAAAATAAAACGCTGTTTCATCAAAATGAAAGGCTGTTTGGTGAAAATGAAACGCCGTTTTAGAAAAATGAAACAGCCTTTTATTTTGTCCATATCAGAGATTGATTATAGATAAAAAAGAATCAGTAGAATTAACATTGATATAATTCAAAATAAATTTGCACATTTTTTCTGTTTTCGGCATAATCTTTTGGTATTTTAGAGTAAAAACAAGGCAAAATTGCATTTTGTTATTATATTTTGCCATTGTATTTAATTCATTGTAAATAAGGAGATTACTCTTGTGAAGAGTTAATAAATTTTATTTTTTTATTAAAAATGTATTGGCACATAAGAATTTTTTTGTATATTTGAGCGCTTTAATTGGAATGATATATAAATTCAGAATAATTAAATTTAAGTTTAACTAACACTATTAAAAAATGAAACGATTACTGTTTTTTCTGATGGCAATAATGTTTGCCATTCAGGGATGGACACAAGGAGTGTCTATTTTCCCTCTTGAAGAGGGATTTGAAGGGACAGCCCTTCCACCTACAGGCTGGACAATGTACTATAATGATGGTGCAACAGCTGGTACTTGTAGTAACACTATGTCTTTATCTACAACGAGCAAGCGTACAGGAACCCAATCTTTTAGATTTAGTTCGTATTCTGGCTCTGGGTGTTTAACAGAGCAATATCTTATTACTCCCGAATTAGATTTTGGTGGCACTAATAAGTTGCTTAGGTTTTATTATGCAATTTCTACTGCATCCGGTTCAGACCAATTAAGTATAGGCGTTTCTACTACTGATAGTGCTTATACATCTTTCACTTGGCAGACACCATTTCATCCTACTAATACATCATTTTCTGATAATAATGTTGTAGAAATGGTATTGGGAGATACAGTTAAGTATGTTGCTATCAAGTATAGTGGAACTTATCAGTATTACGTATATGTAGATGATTTTACTATTATGGAAGTGCCCGCTTGTGTGAAACCATTAGATCTTACATCTTCTAATATTACTGCTTATACGGCTGATATATCATGGACGCCACAAAGTTCTACTTACTATTTTGAGATTCAGTACAAGCCTTCTTCTGTTACCAATTGGGATGACCAAAGCGGTGCTGTTATTACTGAAACACTTTCCGATACATTCTTTACTATTGAGTCACTTAATCCTCAAACGGCTTATGATGTGCGAATAAGAGAAGTTTGCGGTGGAGGAGATGTTGTAGGAACAGATGTTTCTGAATGGGTATCTCTTAACTTTATAACACCTTGTATTGATTTAATAATAACATCCAATACACCTTATATTGAAAATTTTGATAATTGCCCAAGCGGGTCTAACCTTTCTGCATTACCTATTTGCTGGACGAGAAACACAAATTATACTACGCAGTATTACCCGTATGTCCGTACGACAGCTTCATATTCAGGCGGACAATCTATGTATTTCTATGGGTCATCTACTTCCGGTACTCATACAACGGCAGTAATGCCTCCAATAGATCCTTCTATTGATATAACAACATTAAGAGTAAAATTCAAACTGCATTATACAAGTTTGTCATATCTTACAGGAGGTATTCAAGTAGGAGTAATGACTGATCCTGCTGATTGGAGTACATTTGTTCCTATTGGTTCGTTGCAGAATATAGATGCTATAAATACATGGCAAGACAGAGAAGTTCTTCTATCTTCTTACGTGCCTACTGACCCTTCTAATCCCGGAAGATACATTGCTTTATCTACTGACTTTGGAGGACATGCAACATATCTTAATATGGATGATGTAGAGATAAGTCTTATTCCAAACTGTACAGCTGTTACCGAATGTAATGTTATAGATATAACCTCTGATGGAGCAACTGTAATCTGGCAAGGGGCAACAGCACATAATTCATGGTTGGTAGAATACAAAGCAGATACTGTTGCTTCTTGGGAATCCACAGATGTTATATCTAATACGGTATCGGATACATTCTACACCTTTACAGGTTTAGCGACAAATGAAACTTACAATGTTAGAGTACGTGCAATTTGTGGAGGTGGAGATGTATTGGGCGAAGATATAAGCGACTGGGTAACTCGAGATTTCACAACAGAATGTTTGCCTTATAGTATTGTAACCGATGGTGATTTTACCGAGAGTTTTGATACTTATGGTACAGGGGCGAGCGCATTTGTGCCTTGCTGGACCAGATTCAACAGTAATGCTGTATCAACATCCAATCCTTATCTTAATAACAATTATTCTCATTCTTCTCCGGGATCAATGTATTTTTCAAATAGTGCTTCATTGACATTGGTTTCTCCTGTGTTTGCCGAAGATATAAATACATTGCAAGTTAATTTCTGGTTACGCAGAGAAGGTGCCTCATCCGGAACATTTTCGGTAGGTTATTATAGTGATCCTAATGATTTAACAAGTTTTGTTGCAGTAGAAACATTTGATGACATCAATACTACATGGTTAGAACATGAAGTTGTCCTTTCTACTGTTCCTGCCGATATAAAACAAATTGCATTCAGACAAAATCAAGGAGCTAGTAATTGGTATTATTGGTTGGATGATGTAACTGTGCAACAGATACCATCTTGTTCTCCTGTTGCCAATTTGGATACAATAAATGTTACTACAACTTCTGCAACAATAAACTGGGCTTCAAATACAAATCAAAGCGAATGGTTTGTGCAATATAAATTAAACAATATTGATGATTGGGGCGACGCATCGGTTGTTTCTGTAACTGTAAATGATACCACTTATGACATAACAGGTTTAGAGCCGAGCAGTGTTTATAATGTAAGGGTGCGTACAGTCTGTGGAACAGGAGATGTATCAGGAACAGATTTTAGTAATTGGAGAACAATAAATATTATTACAGTCTGCGGAGATATACTTACGTTACCTTATGGAAATAACTTTGATTCTTATCAAAGCGGGGCTAATATAGATGCTTTTCCTAATTGCTGGACAAGGAACACAAATTATTCTGTTGCTTATTATCCTTATATTAATACAGCGTATGCTTCATCTGGTACTAACGCTCTGCATTTCTATGGTGCATCTACTTCGGGTACTCACACAACGGCAGTAATGCCTCCATTAGATTCTACTATTGATATAACAACATTAAGAGTAAAATTCAAACTTTACTACACAAGTTTGACATATCTTACAGGAGGTATTCAAGTAGGAGTAATGACTAATCCTGCTGATTGGAGTACCTTTGTTCCTGTTGGTTCGTTACAGAATATAGATGCTACAAATACATGGCAAGACAGAGAAGTTCTTCTATCTTCTTACGTGCCTACTGACCCTTCTAATCCTGGAAGATACATTGCTTTATCTACTGACTTTGGAGGACATACAACATATCTTTACTTGGATGATGTAGAAATAAGTCTTATTCCTAATTGTCCGGCTGTTACCGAATGTAATATTGTAGATATAACTTCCGAAGGAGCAACTGTAAGCTGGCAAGGAGCAACAATACATAATTCATGGTTGGTAGAATACAAAGCAGACACAGTAGATTCTTGGACATCGACAGATGTTATATCTAATACGGTATTTGATACATTCTATACCATTACAGGCTTAATGGCAAATACAAATTACAATGTTAGAGTACGTGCAGTTTGCGGAAGTGGAGATGTATTGGGCGAGGATATAAGCGACTGGGTAACTCAAGATTTTACAACAGAATGTACAGGTTTAATAATAACAGAAACCTCACCTTATATTGAAAATTTTGACAATAGTCCAAGTGGGGGTAACCTTTCATCTATTCCTTCTTGTTGGAAGAGAAACACCAATTATGCTACGCAGTATTATCCTTATATTAATACATCGTATGCTTCATCAGGCACTCAAGCTATGTATTTCTATGGTGCATCTACTTCCGGTACTCACACAACGGCAATACTGCCTGCATTAGATGCTTCTATGGATATAACTACATTAAGAGTGAAATTCAAACTTTACTACACAAGCACTTCTTACTTAACAGGAGGTATTCAAGTAGGAGTAATGACTGATCCGAGAGACTGGAGTACATTTGTTCCTGTTGGTTCTTTGCAGAATATAGATGCTATAAATACATGGCAAGACAGAGAAGTTCCTTTATCTTCTTATGTGCCTGCTGACCCTTCTAATCCGGGAAGATACATTGCTTTATCTACGGACTTTGGAGGACATACAACATATCTTTACTTGGATGATGTGGAAGTAAGCCCTCTTCCTGCTTGCCCTGATGTATATGGATTCAGTGTTGGTGCAGGTTCTAATGCTTCTGCAATAGTTAGTTGGGATACAACATCTGGTTCTGCTCCTGCAGAAGGCTGGAATATTGTTTATGCGGAAACATCAACAACACCATTTGACCCTTCTACACAATCTGCAATTCCTGTTATGGCGACTGATTTTCCTTATATAATTTCAGGTTTAACAGTAGGTGCAACATATACTTTTGCAATGCAATCTGCTTGCGGAGGAAACTGGACTGATACTATTACACTAACTATTCCTGCTACTGTAACGTTACCATATACTCAAGACTTTGAAGATACGACAAATGTTTCGGAGTGGCAATTTACAACTTCTACTGTTAATGCTTGGTTTATCGGCAATGCAACAGGCAATACGGGTAATTCTATGTATATCTCTAATGATAATGGAGTAACAAATTCTTATACTATTAGCACCCTTACCTATGCTTATGCCTATGCTATAGTTGATTTCGGTCAATATGCAGGATATAACTTTTCTTTTGATTGGAAAGCAGAAGGAGAATCTATTTATGATTTCCTTAATGTATATATGCTTCCTACGAATGTAGAGATACCTTCTGGTGCCTATCCTTCCAGTCAATATGAAATAGCAACAAATCTGAACCAACAAAGTACTTGGCAACACGCTTCGTTTATGTTAGACCCATCCGAATATTCAAATCAGGTAAAGCAATTAGTCTTTCTATGGCGTAACGATGGTTCATTGGGAACACCTCCTGCAGTCGCAATAGACAACATCTCTATTATAGGAAGTGATTGCGGATTTGTAACAGATTTAACTCCGCTTGCTGTAACATCAACCACTGCTGATATTACATTTTCCTATTCTGATGAGAATGCTACTCAGTGGGAATATTCATATGGTGAAGCAAGTACAGTAACAGACCCTTCTAATGGCACAATTGCTTCTATTACAAATGATACATTCAATATTGCCGGACTATCTCCTAATACAACTTATAATGTATGGGTACGTATTGCTTGTACATTAGGTGATGCTACTTGGGCTATGACGACATTTAATACTATGGCTCCACCTGCAACGCTTCCTTACTCTTATAGTTTTGAGGACACAGCATCTAATGCTTCCGAAGCAACTGCATGGAGAACTGTATCTAATCGTCCTCATGTATGGACTATTGGTACGGCATCAGGTAATGGCACGACATCTGCCGGGTCTAAATCTGTTTATACTTCTGCCGATAATGGCGCAACGAGAAGTAGTTACACGATTAACAATCCTTCGTATATCTATTATTATCGTGATTTTGACTTTGGTTCTGACCCTACAACAATATATAACGTAAAATACGATTATATTTGTCAGGGTTATCAAGAAGGAACAGGTGTTTATGATAGAATATCTGTTTATTTAGCTGATACAACTTACCCTATTCCTGATGTTCCAACAGGATTGCCTGTCGCTAATAGCGATTCTTCTCAACCTATGGTTCAAAATTTAGGATTTTCTTATAATAGTGCATCATGGGCAACAGATTCTCTTCAATTACCTGCAGGATTAACAGGTGTGAAGAGGCTTATTTTTGCTCATTATAGCTATTATACGAATACAGGTGCAGCTATTGATAATATTTCTTTTGGAACAGTTTCTTGTGCTATTCCTACTGTTACGGCAGAAAATATAACACATTCTTCCGCTGATATTACATGGGAATCAACAGGAGCAGATTCTTACCAGGTACTTTATTTGGAATGGAACGGAACTACTCAAAATTATGTTGATGCGACTTCTTCCCCTATTTCACTTACGGGATTAATGCCTTGTAGGGATTACATATATACGATAAGAGCTATTTGTGGAAGCGATACAACTGATTTTGGACCTACTGCGGTATTTACCACACCAAGTGGTCCTTTACCTATACCTTATACAGACAACTTTGATACTTATGGTACAGGAACCACTATACTTCCTTCTTGCTGGACAAAAATAAATACATATAGTTCAGATAGACCTTATATCACTACCAGTGGCTATTCTGGAAATTGCTTATATTTCTATGCAGGAACAGCAGGAACATATAATATAGCTGTAATGCCGGCAATAGATATAGCAACAAATCCTATCAATACTTTGCATGCAACATTTATGTATAAAGGGACTTATAATACAGATAAATTATATGTAGGTGTAATGACTGATCCTACCGACGCTTCTACATTTGACACTATTGCAACTCTAAATGCAACGACAACATGGACAGAACAGGATGTTTATTTTGCTTCTTATGCTGATACGGGAGCGCATATAGCCTTCCTTAACGGATATACAACGACTTCTGCTTATGGTTATATGGATAATTTAACCATAGATTTAATACCTTCCTGTCCTCCTCCAACAGAACTCTTTACTTCAAATATTACTACAACTACAGCAGATGTTTCATGGAATGTTGCTAATCCTTCTTCATCTTATAATGTACTTTATGGACAAGTAGGTTTTGATACAGCATCCGCAGGTACATTAGAAGTTGTTTATGACACTTTCATTTCTCTATACAACTTATCTGCAAGTACAATTTACGATGTCTATGTTCAATCTGATTGTGGCAATGGAGATATTTCTACTTGGCGAAAGATTACCTTTGCTACTGCTTGTGGAGCTATAACAACAATTCCTTACACCAATAATTTTGATACCTATGGTACAGGAACCAACATAATGCCTACTTGCTGGACAAAAATAAATACATATAGTGGAAACTATC
>JAISGN010000004.1 GCA_031263015.1 Bacteroidales bacterium | reverse complement strand
TAATCAAATAAGGTTGGGTGAAACATCGTATGTTTTCGGGCAAAACATCGTATGTTTCGGGTCAAAACATCGTATGTTTCGGGCAGAAACATCGTATGTTTCACCCAACCAAATCAAATCCTGCGTGAACGAAATCAAATTCTGCGTGAATGAAAGCAAGTTTTAGATGAATAAAAGGGCTTTTTGGGGCGTTGGCACAAAGGTTGATGGCGACATTATTTGCTTTTATGGCGTTGAAGTAAAATTATAGGGCGTTGGAACTTGATAATATGCCGTTGGCACAAAGGTTGGCGGCGTTGGAACTTAATTATATGGCGTTGGAACGAAATAATAGGGCGTTGGAATGAAGGATTAGGGCGTTGGAAGGAACGATTAGTGTTTTTTTATCTAATTTTGCCGCCACCAAAAAAAGAAAACATAATGGATTTGGAGATAATAAACATCGGAGACGAACTTCTGATTGGTCAGGTGCTCAATACGAATGCGGCTTTCGTTGCAAAGAGGCTGAACAAACAAGGTATCAGGGTGGTGAAAGTTACGACCATCGGCGACGAACCAAAGGATATAACGGCGGCTCTTGATTCGGCTTTGGCGAATGCTGATTGCGTGCTGATGACGGGAGGTTTGGGTCCCACCAAAGATGATATGACCAAGAATATTCTGGCGGAATATTTTCACCAAAGCCTCGTTGAGCATAGCGGAATGCTGAAAAAAATAGAGCATTACTTCGCTTTGCGGCAGCAGAATCTCACTCCCACAAATCGGAAGCAGGCTTTGTTGCCGCAAAACGCCATAATCATTGAAAACAATGTTGGTACTGCTGCCGGGATGTGCTTTAAGAAGGGGACGAAGTTAGTTTTCTCGCTGCCGGGAGTTCCTTTTGAGATGGCGGAAATGATGCCTGAGGTGGAGCGAATCATAAAAGAAAATTACCAAACGGGCTTCATCGTCCATAGAACTTTGTTGCTGAGCGGTATTGGCGAGAGTTATCTGTCTGATATGATACAAGAGTGGGAGGATGCTTTGCCTTGCGGCGTTAAAGTGGCGTATCTGCCCAATGCGGGCTTGATTCGTTTGCGGCTTTCGGCTTATGGCGGCGATGAAAGCGTGTTGCAGGAGATTGAAAGGCAGATTGAGCGGCTTCTTCCCTTGATTAAGGATTACTTTATAGGCTTTGAGAAGGACAATATCAGCCAAACGCTCGCCGAGAAGTTGATTTCGCTCTCTGCAAACCTTGCCGTAGCCGAGAGTTGCAGCGGAGGAAATCTGGCTCATCAGATAACGCTCAACCAAGGTGCCTCTTCGTATTTCAAAGGCAGCGTTACGGCGTATTCAAACGAGGTTAAGGAGCAGGTGTTGCAAGTAAAAAAAGACGTTTTGCTCACTTTCGGAGCCGTAAGCGAACAAACAGCGGTCGCAATGGCGGAAGGAGTGATGAGATTGTTTGACAGCGATTTTGCCATATCAACAACCGGCATCGCAGGACCAACAGGCGGGACTGCCGAAAAGCCGATTGGCACCGTTTGGATTTGCGTTTGCGACAACAAAGGCAACAAACTGACCAAGAAATGCTTTTTCCCCACCACCAGAAGCAACTTCATTGAGCGTACAACCAACGAAGCGTTCTTTCTTTTGCTTAAATTGATGACCCGATAGCCCTTTTGATGCCGTTATGACTTGGTTTCAAATCGTTAATTACCTGAAATATCGCCGCCGAGCGAAGAATGAGCATTCTCTTCATTCGCCTTTTATGTTTGAAACCTACCTTCAATGTATTAAGGGCAAGAAAGACGATGATATAATTAAGGCTTTGTCCCAGCGGTATGAGGTTTGCGAGTTGCAGGATGAGGTTTGCCGATTGCGTTGTGAGCAAACGGCGGTGTATTTTTTGAGAAAACCTTATCGGAATGAGCAATCCCTGCGTTGTTGGCAAAGATTGTGCCGCCAAAACGGCGTTGTGCTTGATATAGACCTTTATTCTATTGGTCTGATAGTTGTTAAAAGCGGTCTGAAACGCCAATCCTACGTCCTTAAACCTTAGTTGTAGGCGTTGAAACCTCCTCTTCTTCCTCCACTATTTGAGTGCCGTGCGGCTTAATGATGATTACGCTGTCCATTGCTTCGTTTGCCTTCAGTCCTTCGCCGTAATCGGTACCTGTTCGGCTGATTCGTTTTATGGGTTTTTGAGTATAAATCTGTTGAGTTTCGCTTTGCCATATCAGGTCTTGACAATAGATGGTGTCTTCGGTGTTATAATTGACTATTTTCACGTTCTGACGCAGTATATAGTCGTTTGAGGGTCGCAGATTGACGGCATAGTCGGCTGTAAGCACCGATTTGGTCGTCATATCCTTATTAAAGAATACGGCTTTTACGCCTTTAGGGAACTCCATCTTGCTACTGTCGCCGGGATAGTTGATAACAAGGGGCGCAAAGATTTCAATATTAACGTTGGCATTTGATGAGCGGTAGATGTGAGCCTGTTTTATGATGTTGGAAGGCTTATCCGCCGCCGGCTTTTCGCCGTTCGGTTGCGATGAATCGCCGCAAGAAACGAGCAAAATCAAAAAACAAAAGAGCATTATCAGCTTTGATGACGATGCTCCTTTGTTATATAATGATGAAGTGAGATTCACGTGTGTTATTTGCCTCTTACCGTTGTGCTCTTACCAATCCAGCAGCCGACAGAGAAAGATTTGCCTTCTGTCAAACCAACGAAGAATACGTCCTTCTTTGCTGGGAATTGAGCGTAAGCACGATTCATAAGGCTCTGTGCTTTTTCCGCCAGTTCGGGATAGGCGTTTTTGATTCGTGCAGCTTCGTCGTAAGCCACCCAAGCAGCCCCTCTAATCTTTCCTTCGTGCGAAGCGCATGACGCAGAGCTCGCATAATAAAGTTCAGCTATGAAAAGAGCGGCTTCTCCTGTGGCAGTATGGTCTAATTCGCCCCATTTGACCGCAGCAGACCTCGCATTGCCGTATTGATTTGAGCCTTTGTAGGCATTAGCCAGTGCTTTGTAAGCCTTAGCCTTGCTCATATTGTCTTTATAGCCCGCAATAGCCTCTTCAAAGTACTTTGCCGCTTCGCTGTAACTTCCTTTCTGGAACAGCATCGCTCCCATCATGTAAGCCGTCTTTGCAGTCGGTTCCATCTTATGAAGACTTTCGGTTGCCGAAAAGAACAAACCGCTGTTTGTACAGCCCTTCTTCTCCAATGTAGTAGTGATTTTCTTCAGCAGATTGGTGTCTTGCGGATTTGCTTCGTACTTTGACTGGTATAAAGGTATCAATTGTTCGCATGAAGCATAAGGTTGGATGTAGTTTTCGCACATTGTAGCGTACGATTGTGTCTCTTGCTTGCTTTTATTCAACTTTACGGTGGATTGCTTTGCTGCTTCGGCTGCCTCAATATCCTGTTCTATTGCAATCAAAGCATCATCCAGCACTTCCGAACCATAATCATAAACATCAAAAAGCAAGGATAAATTTTCTGCTTTGCCCGTTCCTTTTATGTATTGCAGCGTTGATTGAAGGTATAACGGCACATAGCGAGGCTCTAACTTGTCTTTACCTTTTTCTGCCGCCTCTTTGTAGAGATTATATATCTCTTCGACTTTCTCAGGGTAGTAATCGGAGATGTCTCTTGCCTTTTGAGCGATATTATTCGCCTCATCACCGAAGTATTTTGCCCTTTGGTCGGACAGAGCCAGCAATTCATTGATGTATTTGGTCTTTTCGTCGGCATTAGCTGCGTTTTCAATACACCATATTATTATATTGCGACCACGAATGTAATCATTAATGTGGCGAGCGGGGCAAAGGCTCATCATTTTCTTCCAAGGCTCATAGCATTCCTTGTAATTCTTTTGTTTATACAACTCATTATAGATAGAATAGTTGATTAAACAGTTCGTACTATCCTCAGGCGTTGCTCCATACTTTTGTCCTACGGCTATGTTGGCAAATATCATTAGCGCCAAAGCTAAAAAGAATGTTTTCTTCATTTGAATCAATTTGTTTTTATTGCTTTTTGTTACTTTAAACTCAATTTTCGCTTTTATATTGTGTGGTAAAAGCAAAATAAGAGTTGCAAAAGTATAAAAAAAATTTGAGTTGGCGGCAGCCGTATCGCTTTTTGCAAGCCCGAAACTTGGTATGCCGCATTTCAAATCATACAAAAACGACCGCATACCCTGTTGCATTTTAATGAAAGGCTGTTTGGCTGTGATGAAAGGCTGTTTTATTTTTTTCTTCCTTGATTTCATTTTGGTCTTCTTTGATTTCGCTGCGGCGAAGTAGCGAAGCATAAAAATAATGTGATAAAGCGATGTGATGAAAGGATTTAAGGATGAGTTCTGTTTTGCTTTTGTTTTATTGTAAAAATGTATTACTTTTGCATATTCAAAAAAAGTAATCAATGAATCCAAGTCCTGTTATGATATAATCGGTTTTGGCGGTTATTTTGCTTGTTGTCCGAGCGGTAGAATCTGCTTTTATTGCCGCAGGACATAGGTATAAAAGCCCCAAAAGCCTTCGGACGAAGAGGAAGTGAAAGAAAAAAATAACAAAATAGAATATAGTAAAAATAAAATGAATTCTTATAAATCCGTAACGCCGCAAGAAGCGGTTAAAGTGATAAAAAGCGGCGACCATGTGCATTTAAGTTCTGTTTCTGCCGCACCTCAATGCCTTATAAACGCAATGTGCGAGCGGGGACGCAAGGGAGAGATAAACAATGTCTATGTTCATCATCTTCATACTGAGGGTCCGGCTCCTTATGCTTCACAGGAATTTGAGGGAATCTTCAAACACGATGCTTTTTTCGTAGGAGGCAATGTGCGAAAGGATGTTCAGGCTGGCTATGCCGATTATATACCCATTTTTTTGAGCGAAACACAGAAATTATACCGCGACAGATATCTGCCTTGTAATGTTGCAATGATACAGGTCTGCCCTCCGGATGAGCATGGTTATGTTTCGCTCGGCACATCCGTTGATGCAACTTTGGCAGCGGTGGAAATGGCGGACACAGTCATAGCAGTAGTGAATCCGAAGGTGCCAAGAGCATTCGGAGATGCGATGATACCGATGCGAATGATAGATGTGTTTGTGGATGACGACACTCCGCTAATCCCTGCTCATATATCGTTGCCGACAGAGCAGGAAGCAAAAATCGGAAAGTTCTGTGCGGAATTGATAGAGGACGGAGCATGTTTGCAGATGGGCATAGGAGCGATACCGAATGCGGTTCTGGCACAATTAGGCAATCATAAAAATCTCGGAATCCATACCGAAATGTTTGCAGACGGCATTCTGCCGCTCGTAGAAAAGGGAGTGATAAACGGAATGAATAAAAAACTCAACCGAGGTAAGATTATATCAACTTTTGCTATGGGTTCGCAGCAATTATATGACTTTATAGACAACAATCCTCAGGTTGAGATGAAAGATGTCGGCTATACAAATAGTCCTTTTAATATTATGCGACAACCAAAGATGACTGCCATCAATTCAGCCTTGCAGATAGATATAACAGGTCAGGTTTGTGCGGATTCTCTCGGCACTAAATTTTATTCAGGCTCGGGAGGACAGATTGATTTCATCTATGGAGCAACGCATAGTGAGGGAGGAAAACCTATAGTCGCTATGCCGTCCGTAACAAATAAGGGAATAAGCAAGATTACCGACACTTTGACTTTGGGAGCGGGCGTTGTAACTACACGATACCACATTCACTGGCTCGTAACGGAGTATGGAGCGGTCAATTTGTATGGAAAAAGTATGCAGGAGCGTGCAAGGCAGATTATTTCTGTCGCTCACCCCGACCATAGAGAAGAATTGGAGCGTGCAGCCTTTGCTCGCTATGGCTCACACTTCCATTTTGTGGCGAGAAACAATGTCTAAACGCCGTATTACATAATATCATGGGACGCATTATTGCTTTTGATTACGGGACAAAGCGTATCGGTGTAGCGGTAACGGATACCATGCAGATTATTGCTACACATTTGCGAGTTATGTCTGATATGGATGTGATTCCTTTTTTGAAAGTTTATATTGAAAGGGAGGATGTGGATTGTTTTGTGGTAGGAGAGCCTAAGCAAATGGACAATACTCCGAGCCAATCAGCCGCAGCCGTCCATAGATTTTGCAATAGATTGCGTAAGAGTTTCCCTGATATTGATGTATTTATGGTTGATGAGCGTTTTACTTCAAAAATAGCCTCTCAAACCATTGCCCAAGGCGGATTAAAGAAAGAGAAAAAGCGAGATAAGTCGTTAATAGATAAAATAAGTGCGGTTTTGATATTGCAAAGTTTTATGAGTATGTCAAAAGAAAACAGAGTAAAATATTATGATACTACCAATAGTTAGGTATGGGCAGTCTATTCTTAGGCAGGTTGCAAAGCCGATAGACAAAGACTACCCTGAACTGGATAAACTGATTGCCGATATGTATGAAACTATGTATGCGGCAAATGGAGTGGGACTTGCTGCTCCGCAAATAGACTTGCCGATAGCGATATTTGTGATTGATGCGGATGTTTTTTCCGAAGCCTATCCTGAAGCAAAAGGTTTTAAGCAGGTTTTCATCAATCCTGAAATTATAGAAGAGAGTGGGGAGGAGTGGTACTTCAATGAAGGTTGCCTGTCTTTGCCTGATATTCATGAAGACGTCAAACGCCATTCCGTTATTAAGATTCACTACTTTGATGAGAACTTTGTTGAGCATACGGAAGTGTTAAGCGGCGTTAAGGCAAGGGTTGTGCAGCATGAATACGACCATTTGCAGGGAAAAGTCTTCGTTGAACGATTGAGTAATTTGAGACGTTCTTTTTTAAAGCGCAAACTCAATGATATTATGGATGGAAAATTGACACCTGATTACAAAATGAAATCCATAAACAGGAAAAAATAGATTGAAATTATGAGAAATTTAGCTTTAATACTTGCTGTTGGTTTATTAGTTGCTTGTGGCGGCAAACACAATGCAGATAATGCTGTAAGCCAAGAAGCAAATAAGTCGGAGTTGATAAAGACAATATCGGCAACAGAAGCATTTACTATGAAATCTACTCAATCTATTGATGCAAACCTTGCCGATAGTTTGATGAATCTTTATGATAGTTTTGCAAAACAGTATCCAACGGATAGTATTTGTTTGGAATATCTAAGTAAAGCTGTTACCATTGCTTTTAATATCAAAGATTGTGAGCGAGCATTGTCGTTTTTGCAGCGTATTATTGATGATAAATCAAACAGCAAATATGTTGAATGGGCTTATTTCTACAAAGGTGCTGTCTATTCTGATGTTTGTGGTGATAAGAATAAGGCTTCCGATGCTTATGTGTTCTTTTTGGATAATTATCCTCAATCTCAATATGTCAAAGACGCCAATGTGTTGCTTAATATGCTCAAATTACAGAATGAAATGGATTTAATTCGTCAGTTTGAAGTTAACAACCAATCCGATTCATTGCTCAATAATTGATAAAAGCCCAAATTTTGTTTTTTATTAGGCTATTTGTGTTATTAATGTTTTGATTATTTTTTCCGGTGTGAGGGCTTCTGCTTGTGCTGTGTAGTTTAAGACTATTCTATGCCTCAATACGGATACGGCAATATCTTGCACGTCTTCTATGTCAGGAGAATATTTGCCTTTAAGAGCCGCATTGCATTTTGCTCCAAGCACTAAATATTGAGAGGCTCTTGGTCCTGCGCCCCAAGATAGATAGCGGTTTGCTATTTCATTTTTAGGGTTGTTCAATCTGGTACTTGTAACCAATTTAACTATGTATTGATATACGTTATCGGTGATAGGCATTTTACGTATTAGTTGTTGAAACAAAATAATCTCTTCTGCCGATAGCACTTTGTTAGTATCTGCCTTGTATGCCCCTGTTGTTGATTTTAGGATGCTTATTTCTTCATCAAATGACGGATAGTCAAGCCACAACATAAACATGAAACGGTCTAATTGTGCCTCAGGTAAAGGATATGTGCCTTCTTGCTCAATAGGATTCTGTGTTGCGAGTACAAAAAACGGCTCTTCTAATTTATGAGGTTTGCCTGATATTGTTACATTGTGTTCCTGCATTGCTTCAAGGAGTGCTGCCTGTGTTTTAGGTGGCGTTCTGTTTATTTCATCAGCAAGAATGATGTTGGCAAACACAGCTCCTTTGATAAATTTGAATTCTCTGTCCTTATCTAATATCTCATTACCGACAATATCAGAAGGCATAAGGTCGGGAGTGAATTGAATACGATTATATGTTAAGCCGAGTGTTTGAGCAATTGTATTTACAAGTAGAGTTTTTGCCAGTCCGGGTACGCCTACCAAAAGACAATGTCCGTTTGAAAATATAGAAATTAGAATTTGATTGATTATTGACTCTTGTCCGATTATTACTTTTGATATTTCGTTCTTTAATTCTTTGGTTTTAGCAACTAAAAAATTCATTGCTTCAACATCTGTTGAAAATTGGTAATGTTTTTGATTTATCATATTCTATTTTATATACTCTTTTACAGCATCATACAATTTTATGCTATTTCCTAATAGCCATTCATACGCTTTCTGCCAGTTTTCTTTTTGCTTAATATCAATGTTCTCTCTAATAAATTGTATTTTTGATGCTTTTGCATCTTCTAATAGGTCTTCTCTCCAGTTCAATTTATCTCCAAAAGATGCTTCTATTTGAGTTTTATTGTCTAATAACTTATTATATAATTCTTTGCTATTCTTTATATATAATGATGTTGTGATAGAATTTCGTTGTATTGAAATAGTGAGGCGTATTTTAATTTGAGAACTTCCTATGCTAATATCATACCATTGTTTTGTTCTTGTTTTTTGAGAAATCTTTAAAATGTTGTTTTGTTTTGAAGCGTAATCAATAAAACCTTGATAAAATTCAAGCCTAAATAAATCAGTATCTGTCAATTCTTGAGAATTAGAAGTTTTCTTAACAGCCTTTGCCCAGTCATTTGGCGAACATAGAATATTAAATTTTGGAGCAGGCAAAGAATCACCAATTTTCCAAAGCTCCATTTTAATAGCAAAAATACTTAAGTCATTATCAGTTATTTCATTTAACCAATCAATAGCTTTGCGATGTTCTTCACGCAATTCTTTGAAAATCCATATAATATATTTTGCCTCTAAACCCGAAGCATAAGTAATTATCTGTCCTAAATGTTTATGGTCAGTTTCTTCTAACTGATTTTCTATAATAATTTTTTTGCCAGTATTGATTTCTTCTGCTAAAATATCGGCAGAAAAACCACCTACATTCGCTTCCGTTTTAATAACTTGCAAATCAAGTCCTATTTCTTCCGATAGAAGTTGAAAATTTTCACTATCGGCAAGCCAATTTGTAAAATCATAAGCCTCGTGTTTCCAAATATCTCTCAATTCTATTTTCTCTATCTTCCCTAACATATTTATATTGTTAAAATTTTGAGTTCATTGTCTTAGTTATTTTTGCCAACTATTCTTCATCTAATGCTTATATTATTGTTTTGCCCAATTTACCTTGAATTTGCATTGCGAATAATCAGGGTCTAACCTAACATAAGTATTTTTAACTTTTTTGTTAGCCCAATCTATTATGAAATTACTACGTTGTTGGTCGGATGCAAGGTTGTAAATTTTGTCATAATCATCATGAAGATTGACTTTATGAGATTCTATTTTACTTCTTACCTTTATAAGTCTGTACGCAGTTCCTCCTTCTGATTCAAATGCTATTGGTTGAGTTATATCTCCTTGTTTCATTGATAGAAAATCAGCGTTATTGATATTACCCATTAACTTGTTTATGTTGCCCTTTGGAAATTTTGTGCTGGCTGTTTGAGGGTTTATAATTAAACCTTCATTGATTTTGCTATCGTCATCAGAAAAGACAGAAATAGCTTCTTCAAATGATATTTTACCGCTCTCAATAATGTTTCTAATGCTGTCTAAATCTTCTTTTGCTTTTGCTAATGCTACATCTGACGGTTTTGCTTGAATGAGAATATGTCTTACATTAATTTGATTGCCTCTGCGTTCAATAAGTTGTATAATATGAAATCCGTATTTTGTTTCTATAACAGGTGAAACTTCTCCTGGTGTTTTCAATGCAAATGCTGCTGTTTCAAATTCATCTACCATTTGTCCGCGAGAAAAAAAGCCAAGTTCTCCTCCTTTTTTTGCACTGCCAGGATCCTCGGAATAGAGTGTTGCAAGAGTAGAAAACTTTGTGCCTTTGGAAATTCTTTCTCTGTATCCGTTTAGTCGTTGTATGATTATGTCCTTGTCTTCTTGGCTAATAATAGGATGTTTTACAATCTGTATGAATTCGTATTCCTCATCAATGGTTGGCAGGCTGTCTTTAGGAATACTGTTAAAAAAATCGGTTACTTCTTTTGGTGTAAGTTTCAAATTTGCTGTTAGATTAGTAACAACAGATTGCATTAGCATATTATTTTTTGTCTCCGGCATATATTTGTCCTTTATTTCTTGAGGGGTTTTACCCATTGCTTTTGCGCAATTTTCCAGAGAGCCGTAATTTCTTTGAATTAATGCATTAAATTGTTGTTCTACCTGTGCATCAGTGAAATTAACAGTATCTACTTCTGCTTGATGTAGCAATAACTTGTTAAGAAGCATCGTCTCCAATAAGTCACATTTGTTTGTGAATTCATCATCTGATGAAGTTGATTTTTGATGTACCGCTTGTAAATAAGTAACTTCCAATTCCGATTCTTTTACCATATTCTTCCCAACTACGGCAATAACTTTATCAACCGCAATTGCTTCTTGTGTTTGTGCCGTCATATTTATGGCAAGTAGCAAAACAATACAGCCTATTTTTAATATTTTCATAATTTTAGTTTAATGTTATTTTGTAATCACAGATACCAATAAAGATTTTATTTAATTGAATTAAAGACATCTTTATTGACTTTGTAAGGATATTTTTGTCGTAGTTCTTTTATCCATTCTTTTTCCAAATACTCTTGATAGTCAGATGTCGTAATTCCCTTACATTCTGCAAGAGTCTTTATTTCCGGTTCAACTATTTTATGAACAACAACAATATAGTTTTTGCTTCCTTCACAAGTTGGTAATCCTACACCAACTTGTTGGTTTGATTTATCCACAAACTTATTGTCTCCTTTTTCAAACTTATTCCAAGTAAATTTTACTTGCTTTATAAAGTTGCTATCCAATTTGCACTTTTTGGCAATTTTTTCTTGTATTTCAATATTTGTCCATCCCTTCTTTGCTCCCTTAGTTATTAAACTCAGAGCCTTCTCAAGATTTACTATTGTATCCAATGTCCATATCGTGGCATCAGAGCGTTTATTCCACATATAATTTTGTTTATGTGCTTTGTAAAATTGCTCTAATCCTGCCGTATCGGTAACAGATTTATTCCATACATATTTATCTGTTATGGCAAAAATTAATACTCCGTTGCGGAATTCATCTAATTGGGATTTGAGTTCCGGATACTTGCTTTCCAAATGTTTGTTGCCATAATTAACTACGGATTCTAATACAGCATCCTTATAAATCTTTGAAACAAAAGCGGGAATATACATATGGATTTCTTTCTTTTGATTTTTTTCTATGTATTCTGCCATGTCATATTGAGTGAAAGAATAGTCTCCAATGCGGAAAATTTCCTCCTTTTTATTAAAATTGGCAGGCACAGACCACGTAGCCGAGAACACACTATCTGTAATTATGTCTTCAACAGCCTTCAATTTACTCAAATCTTCCTTGAAACCATATTCTTTTTTTACCTTATTAGCAAATGCTTCTATTGTCCTATAAGAACGAACATCGCCGGAAATTCTCCTTTCTATTGTTTTACGCAAATCATTTATAGGGGGCAGGGTATTAAATGCCACAGGTTTTACAATATGCCATCCAAAGCGAGTCTCAAAAGGTTGAGAATATTCACCAATTTTTAAGTCTTGCAATTTAATAACATATTCCATAAGCAAATTATTAATTTTTTGCCCTTTTAATATGCCACCTTTATTTTTTGTTTGCACATCATCAGAGAAACCTTTAACAACATCCTCAAACGATTCGCCGGAATTAAGCCTACTATATGCTTCATCAATTATTGCTTTGCAGTTGGCATCGCTATCATGTGCTTTAGGATTAACCCAAATATGAGCAACATCAACAGTATAGAATGGAGCCGGTTTGCGTTCCGTTAATTTAATTATATGATAACCGAAATTGGTTCTTACTAGTTCCGAAATATCTCCTGCTTTCATTGTATAGCAAGCCTGTTCAAACGGATATATCATAGTCATTGATGTAAAATATCCTAAGTCTCCTTTATTTTCTTTTACCGAAGGATCATCGGAATATTCGGTTGCCAAAGCTTGAAAGGCTTCCCCATTCAGGGCTTTCTTACGAATTTCCAATGCTTTGTTGTAAGCGGCTAATGTGTCTGCGGGAGTTGCATTAGCAGGTATATTGATAAGTATGTGTGATGCACGAACAAATGTCTTTAACCTATCATAAGCCTCTTGTATTATTTGTTCCGTAATCGTAGCATCATTAATATAAGGATTTATTAATTGCTTACGATACGTTTCCAGTTCATCCTGATAAATTTTCATTGTATCCATTCCCAACTGATGAGCCTCTTTCAATTTAAGTTTATAATTGATGAAAAGATCAAGGTATTCGTTCAAATCGTTCTTATCAATAGCCTTATTGGGATCAGTATTGTTTTTCTGATACAGGTCAATAAATTCCTGCTTTGTTACTTTGTCATCCCCAATAGTAAGTATTATATCATTATTACTTTGTGCATAAGAATAAATGCTAAAAATGCTTGTTGCTAATATAAATGCTATTCGTTTCATATTTTATCCGCTTTATGTTTTTGATTTTAATTAACGAGAGTAATTAGGTGCTTCTCTTGTGATTGTAATATCGTGAGGATGGCTTTCCTGATAGCCGGCAGAAGTTATTTTGATAAATTTTGCATTTGCCTGTAAAGTCGGAATATCTTTTGAACCCGTGTAACCCATACCTGCTTTCAATCCTCCTACTAATTGATGTATTACTTCGCTTGCCGTTCCTTTGTAAGGCACTCTTCCTACTATGCCCTCAGGTACAAGTTTGGAAATATCATCTTCCATATCCTGAAAGTAGCGATCTTTTGAGCCTTGCTGCATAGCATCTAACGAACCCATACCACGATAGGATTTGAATTTTCTGCCTTCAAATATTATTGTATCTCCCGGAGATTCTTCCACACCTGCAAGCAAGCCGCCCGCCATTATTGTTCCTGCTCCTGCGGCTAACGCTTTCACTATATCGCCTGAATACCTTATGCCGCCGTCAGCAATAACCGGAATGCCCGTTCCTTTTAAGGCTTCGGCAACGTCAAACACAGCCGTAAGTTGAGGAACTCCTATGCCGGCAATGATACGGGTTGTACAAATGCTGCCTGGTCCTATGCCAACTTTTATTGCATCGGCACCGGCGTCAGCAAGCATCTTTGCAGCCTCTGCCGTTGCTATGTTTCCGCAAACAACATCTACTTGATTGCCATACTTTTGTTTTGTGCGGCGAAGACACTCTACAACATTCTTACTATGTCCGTGAGCCGTGTCTATAACTATCGCATCGACACCCGCCCGTATTACTGCTTCAATACGCTCTTCCATATCGGGGGTGATACCTATGCCGGCAGCAACTCTAAGCCTGCCCAATTTATCTTTGCATGCCAACGGACGCTCTTTTCGTTTTAATATATCTCTGTAAGTAATCAATCCAACTAAAACGCCGTTTGCATCAACGATAGGCAACTTTTCTATCTTATATTTTTGCAATATATCAGCCGCTTTGTCCAAAGAAGTATGTTCGGGTGCGGTTATAAGTTTGTCTTTGCATGTCATAACCTCAATAATAGGCTTATGGTCATTACGTTCAAAGCGAAGGTCTCTGTTGGTTACTATTCCGATAAGATTATTGCTTTTATCAATAACGGGAACGCCTCCGATAGAGTATTTATGCATTGCTTCACGGACATCACTCACCAAAGCATTTTCATCAACCGTTACAGGATTAACAATCATTCCGTTTTCCGCACGCTTAACCTTCAAAACCTCATTGGCTTGCTTTGCAATAGACATATTCTTATGAAGAACGCCTATTCCGCCTTCCTGAGCTATCGCAATAGCCATTCGTGCCTCGGTTACCGTATCCATTGCTGCGGAAACGATAGGAATATTCACCGCAATATTACGGGAAAACATACTTTGGGTATCAACTTGGCGAGGAATGATTTCGGAGTATGAGGGCATAAGAAGCACATCGTCATACGTAAGACCCTCTCCTACAAATTTTTTACTTTCTTGAAACATAACGATTCCTTATAATTTAATATGCAAAGGTACAATAAATTTGTCTTATATACGCTATAATTTTCGTTTTATTGTGTTTATGGCAGGGATTTCAGATTTTGTGATTTTAAATCCTTAATCTGTCGGTATGGATTATTGTTCTAATCATTTTTGCATACATCTTATTTTCTTGAAGTTATGCTTTGCTCAAATGAAAGGCTGTTTTATTTTTACCAAAGGCTGTTTGCTTAAAATGAAACAGCCTTTCGTTTTGATAAAAGGCTGTTTGGTCAAAAGGATATTTTGTTATAATAAAATATGATGATAATTGCATAAAATAATGCTTAATATGAAAGTAATAAAATGAATTATGCTAAAAACTATATGATTGTTCATTCGGATAAAGAGCGAATTTATATTATTTTTAACTAATTTTTTGCTAATTAAGCGGTCCTTTATTACTTTGTAATAAGATATTGTTTGTCTGTTTTGGGCTAAAATGAAAGCGGAATTTGCTATTGCTGATAAAAGTTGTACTTTTGCAAAATCTAAACAAAGGTCGGTTGTGTGTAACTGACGTGGCTTTGCCGTATTTTTTAATAAAATTTATGAAAGGAATAGTTTTAGCCGGAGGATCTGGCACAAGGCTCTATCCGATAACGAAAGGAGTTTCAAAACAGCTGCTTCCGATATACGATAAGCCTATGATATATTACCCGATATCTGTTTTGATGCTGGCAGGAATAAGAGATATTTTGATTATCTCAACACCCGATGATTTACAAAGCTTTAAACGCCTGCTCGGAACGGGCGAAGATTATGGCGTTCGCTTTGAATATGCCGAGCAACCTTCGCCTGACGGGCTTGCGCAGGCGTTTATAATCGGTGAGGAGTTCATCGGCAACGATAATGTTTGCCTTATTCTGGGCGATAACATCTTTCAGGGCGTTGGATTCGGAGATATGTTGCGGGAGGCGGTGAAAGAAGTTGATGAAAGAGGCAATGCGACTGTTTTTGGTTACTATGTCAATGACCCGGAAAGGTATGGTGTCGCTGAATTTGACAAAAGCGGCAATGTGTTGAGCATTGAAGAGAAGCCTGCAAAGCCTAAGTCCAATTATGCTGTGGTCGGCTTGTATTTTTACCCGAATAAGGTTGTTGAAGTCGCAAAAACAATTAAGCCTTCTGCAAGAGGTGAGTTGGAAATAACAACTGTCAATCAGGAGTTCTTGAAAGAGCAGCGTCTAAAGGTGAAACTGCTCGGCAGGGGCTTTGCTTGGCTTGACACGGGCACACATGATTCGTTGGCAGAGGCGTCAATTTTTGTTGAAGTGATAGAGAAACGTCAGGGATTGAAGCTTGCGTGTCTGGAAGGCATTGCTTATCGCAACGGATGGATAGATGAGAGCCGTATGCGGCAGATTGCTCAAAGTATGATAAAGAACCAGTACGGGCAATATTTGTTAAAAGTGATTGAAGACGGGAATATATAAAATGATAAGAAGAATGAGTTGGATTGATGCAAGACCTATGATGATAATATCCAATAGTATGCTGTCGCAGAATCTAAAAGATTTCTTAATATAAAAAGATACATAGATACAATAAGCATTAAATATGGAAGAAGATGTAATTAGATGTCCAAGATGCGATAGCACTCAATTGATAGCAAATCCAAGAGGATTTCGTTGGGGATATGCTATATTAGGCTTTTTATTGCTAAAAGGTATTGGATTATTATTCGGATTTTCTGGTAATAAAAGAGTAAGGATTACTTGTATGAAATGCGGACATCAATGGATTGCTGGTAAATAAATAACAAAATGAATTTTATTAAGACAGATATAGATGGCGTTTATATAATAGAGCCGAAAGTTTTTGAGGATGAACGAGGATATTTCTTTGAAAGTTTCCGCCATGATGAATTCCAAAAACATATTGGCGAGGTTAATTTTATACAAGATAATGAAAGTCGGTCGTCTTATGGTGTTTTGCGGGGATTACATTATCAGAAGCTGCCGTTTGCTCAGGCTAAATTAGTGAGAGTTGTGCATGGGAGAGTCTTGGATGTTGCTGTGGATATAAGAAAAGACAGCCCGACTTTCGGACAACATGTTGCAGTTGAATTATCACATCAAAACAAACTGCAATTTTATATTCCGCGTGGATTTGCTCATGGTTTCGCTGTTTTGAGTGAGGATGGGGCGATTTTTCAATACAAGTGCGACAACTATTATGCACAACAGAGCGAAGCAGGAATAGCGTGGAATGATGCCGATATAGATATAGAATGGCGGCTACCTGATGCGGCGATAATTCTATCTGATAAGGATAAAATAAATCCTTTTTTGCGAGAAATAGAACCTGTTGATCTATAATTTTAATCAAGGTTTTGTATGGCTGATGATATGATAAGAAACGCAATAAGATGGACGAAAGCGTTAAGGTCTTTGCCGAAAACTATATGGTTTAATTTTCATTATTTACCTTTTAAGCAGGCGATAAAATTACCGATATTGCTCTACAAGCCTAAACTGTTGCGTTGCAAAGGAACGATAACTTTGAAAGGAAAGATAGAGTTCGGTATGGTTCATCTTGGTTTTTACATCGTGCCTAATTATCCGAACAGCGGTATTGTATGGAATGTGCGAGGAGATGTTGTTTTTGATACATATTGCATAATCGGAAATGATTCTGTAATAGATGTCGGCAAAAGCGGATGCTTGACTTTCGGAGATAATTTTGTTACAAGTGCGGCTGTTAAGATAAATTGTTATAAGGGAATAACGTTCGGTCATCACACAGGACTGAGTTGGGGGTGTTCGTTTCTGGATACGGATTTTCATCAGGTTAAAATAGATAATCCCGATGGTTCGGTTACTACTTCAAAGGGTTATGCTCCGATAGCAATAGGTAATTATAATTGGATTGCGGCTAATACGACAGTGATGAAAGCTACAAAAACACCTGATTATTGCATAGTGGGGGCAAATTCTACGCTGTTGAAAGATTATTCACATCTTCCTCAGAAATGTTTTATTGTCGGCAATCCTGCTGTGTTGAAGAAGGAAAATATATATGTTGAACTTCAAGATGATGAAATGAATTATGATGATTGACAATATTATTTTCCAACGGCAGAGAAAAACAATTGGAAACAATAAATAAAATAAGATGATGAATAGAACTATTTTAATTACTGGAGGAGCAGGATTTATAGGCTCACATGTCGTTCGGCTGTTTGTAAATAAATATTCAAACTATAATATCATAAATCTGGATAAATTAACTTATGCCGGCAATCTTGCAAACCTTAAAGATGTAGAAGACAAACCAAACTATAAATTTATTAAAGAGGATATTTGTGATTTTGATGCAATATTAAAGATATTTAGACAACATGCCATTGACGGCGTAATTCATCTTGCTGCCGAGAGCCATGTAGATAGAAGTATAAAAGACCCTTTCACTTTTGCTAAGACTAACGTAATCGGTACTTTGTCTCTCTTGCAGGCTTCCAAACAATGTTGGGAGGATAATTTTGACGAAAAACTTTTCTATCATATTTCTACTGACGAAGTTTATGGTGCTTTGAAGTTTGATAACACATTATTCACCGAACAGACCAAATACGACCCGCATTCTCCTTATTCAGCATCAAAAGCATCAAGCGACCACTTTGTCAGGGCATTTCACGACACATACGGATTGCCTGTAATCATTACCAATTGTTCCAATAACTACGGACCTTACCAATTCCCTGAGAAATTGATACCGCTATTCATTAATAATATCCGCCGCAAAAAACCATTACCTGTTTATGGCAAGGGTGAAAATGTCAGAGACTGGCTTTTTGTTGAAGACCACGCTCGCGCAATAGACATAATCTTTCATAGAGGCAAAACCGGCGATACATATAACATAGGCGGCTTTAACGAATGGAGTAATATTGATTTGATAAAGGTTATAATAAAGACCGTTGATAGACTTTTGTGTAACAAGGAAGGGGAGAGCGATGATTTGATAACTTATGTTACCGACAGGGCAGGACACGATTTGCGTTATGCTATTGACAGCACAAAATTAAAGGAAGAACTCGGTTGGGAACCATCATTGCAATTTGAGGAAGGCATAGAGAAAACCGTCCGCTGGTATTTGGACAATCAAAAATGGATGGACGATGTTACGAGCGGAGAATATGAGAAGTACTACACAACAATGTATAGAGACAGATAATAAAATACAAAATCAATGAATAAAATATTGGTAACAGGGGGAGCAGGTTTTATCGGCTCTAATTTATGCGAGGCATTGTTGGAAAGAGGCGATGTTGTTGTATGTCTTGATAATTTTGCAACGGGACATATAGAGAATCTTTTGCCGCTTATAGAGAAATACCCCGAAACATTTTCTCTTATTGTTGGTGATATCAGGAAGAAAGAGGATTGTGAGAAGGCTGTTGATGGAGTTGATTATATTTTGCATGAGGCAGCTCTTGGTTCAGTGCCGAGAAGCATAAAAGACCCTTTTACCACTAATGAGGTGAATATCGGCGGTTCTCTGAATATGCTTATTGCGGCAAGAGATGCGAAGGTAAAACGTTTTATCTTTGCTGCAAGCAGTTCCACTTATGGAGACAGCAAGTCGCTGCCGAAGGTTGAAGATGTAATAGGAAAGCCGCTTTCTCCTTATGCAATAACCAAATATGTTAATGAATTATACGCCGATGTTTTTGCCAAAACATATGGAATAGAATACATAGGACTTCGTTATTTCAATGTCTTCGGGCAGCGGCAAGACCCTAATGGTGCGTATGCGGCAGTTATACCTTTGTTCGTAAAGCAATTCATCAGTCGTCAGGCACCTAATATAAATGGAGACGGCGAATATTCACGGGATTTCACATATATCAAAAATGTGGTGCAGATGAACCTGTTGGCAATAGAAACAACCAATCCTGCTGCCGTCAATCAGATATACAACACGGCATACGGCGAACGTACAACATTAAATCAACTGGCTGCATATTTGAAAGAGTTCTTATCGGACTTTGACCCTGAGATAGCGAAGTTAGAACCGACACACGGACCCAACAGAATAGGAGATATTCCTCATTCTTTGGCAAATGTTGATAAGGCGAAAGAACTTTTGGGCTATAATCCGCAGTATTCTATGCGGGAAGGATTGCGGGAAGCCGTAAAATGGTATTGGGAGAACTTAAAATAAAGATTGGAAAGATTAACAATGTTTTATTATGAGTGAGGACGAGAGAGAACAGATGATGCAACTGATGAGAAATAATTTTGATTGTCAGGATGAGCCTAAATTGGGAATATTTTGGTATGATAAATTCGGCGATGAGTTGTTTGGCGTTGTTAAAATTGAGGCGACAGATGTTCCTTATGTTAATGATAAAGCAGAACGCAAGACGATAAAGTCTTTACATAAAAGTTGGTGGAAGAAACAGGAGATGAGGCTTGCTGCGGGCAAAGAAAAGAATGCAATTTTCCGACAAGATTATACGCAAATCCCAAGAGGCAGAATATTCCAGCGCAGAGACGGTACGTTTGAAATTATGTGCGGTAGTTGGATGGATGACAATATAAAGGAGTTGATTATTGACGAATTTGATTTGCAGAAACAGAAAGTAGAGATTGTCATTGATGAACATTGGGAGCTGGGACACGGTTGGAGTGAAGATATGTAGTGTTTTCGGTTAAAATGATTGGAAATAAATGAAAAAAAGGATGTTGAAAGTCCAAATCCACTCTCTTTAAGACAATGACAAGGTGTTGAAAGTCCAAATCCACTCTCTTTAAGACAATGACAAGGTGTTGAAAGTCCAAATCCACTCTCTTTAAGACAATGACAAGGTGTTGAAAGCCCAAATCCACTCTCTTTAAGACAATGACAAAGTGTTGAAAGTCCAAATCCACTCTCTTTAAGACAATGACAAAGTGTTGAAAGTCTAAAACGAAACGGATATAAATAATACAAATATATTAAAACAACGCAATTATGAAGATTGAAAGAATTAATTTAAGAAGACTCCGCAACGAGGAATGGTTTCAGTTTATGACCGAGTTTAATTTCTATGTGAAGGATGACGACAGGGTTATGACCGATATTGGGGAATTGTACGACAAGTTCGCCGAAGCCTATAATCTGTCTGATGAGGTCTTGCAGCAACTCCGCAAAAGCATTTTCACGCCGGTAATACAGGCAGCCGATGCAAAGAGAGATGAACTGTTCAGAGGTTTGCGCAATACGATGGAAGCGGCGATTAGGCACTATTTACCTCAAATGAAAGAGGCTGCAACGATTGTGATGCCGGTCTTTGAGACTTATGGCGACCTTGCAAAAAAGCCTTATAATGAAGAAACGGCAGGCATTTACAATCTCATTCAGGATTTGAGGAGCAAATATCAGTCGGAAGTCGCAACTTTGGGAATTTCTCCTTGGATTGATGCGCTGGATAATGCGAATAAGGATTTTGAAGAGAGCAAAGAAGGTCGTACATCGGAATATTCGCAGGCGATAGAGGTCAATATGTTGGAGGCACGAAAGCAAACCGATTCATATTATATGGATATTGTTGTGAAGGTAGAGGCATTGAGTATTGTCAATGGTGATGCTCCTTATGAGCGGTTCATAAGACTGCTTAATGCAAACATAGATCAATACAAGGAAAGTATCTCCCGCCACACAACACAGCCTACCGAAGAATAAAAATTTGGGAGAATAACAATAAAATAGTAACTTTGCAAACCAACCAAAAGACCTGTCTCGTCATTTTCTATATGTAACTGACGGGACTTTGTGTTGAGAATTACTATATAAAATAACGAATAAAATAAGGAAGCTAAGAAATGAATACAAAGATTGCAGTAATAGGATTAGGTTATGTCGGATTGCCTCTTGCACGTTTGTTCGCAACAAAATACGAGACTATTGGTTTTGACTTGAATCAATCAAGAGTGAATGAATTGATGACGGGTGTAGATTCCACATTAGAGGTTGATAACAATTTGCTCAAAGAAGCAATTGACAAATATGGTTTCAAATGCACGACGCGTCTTGACGATATAAAGGATTGTAATTTTTATGTCGTCGCCGTTCCGACACCGGTTGATAAACATAATAATCCCGACTTGACGCCGCTTTATAAATCATCGGAAACGGTAGGAAAAGTGATTTCAAAAGGAGATATTGTCGTATATGAATCTACCGTCTATCCCGGAGTTACGGAAGATGAATGTATTCCTGTGGTGGAAAAAGTGTCGGGCTTAAAATTCAATGTTGATTTCTTTGCAGGCTACTCTCCGGAAAGAATAAATCCGGGAGATAAACTTCATACCGTTGAAAAGATTAAGAAAGTAACTTCCGGTTCCACAAAAGAAATCGGACGGAAAGTTAATGAAGTTTATGCAAGTGTTATAACCGCAGGAACTCATCTTGCACCTACTATTAAGGTTGCCGAAGCGTCAAAGGTAATTGAAAACTCTCAAAGGGATATAAACATTGCCTTTGTTAATGAATTGTCAAAGATATTTAATAGGATGGGAATAGATACTAATGCTGTTTTAGAGGCTGCATCTACCAAATGGAACTTTCTTTCTTTCAAACCCGGTCTTGTAGGAGGTCATTGCATAGGTGTTGATCCTTATTATCTCGCACAATGCGCTCAACAATACGGTTATAATCCAGAAGTGATATTGTCGGGCAGAAGAATTAATGATTCAATGGGTGAATATGTGGCAGATGAAGTGGTGAAATTGATGTTAAAGAAATGTATTCAGGTTTGTTGTTCCGATATTTTAGTTCTCGGTTTTACCTTTAAGGAAAATTGTCCCGATGTCAGAAATACAAAGGTCATAGATATTATTAAATCTTTGCAGCAATACAATATCAACCTTACTATTTATGACCCTTGGGCAAATCCTGCTATTGCAGAACACGAATACGGCATAAAAATCACAAATCAATTGCCTGTCGAACGTTTTGATGCTGTAATTTTAGCGGTGGCTCATAATGAATTCCAAAAACTGAATATCACCGACCTGCAGAAAGAAAAATCAGTTGTGTTTGATGTAAAATGGGTTTTGGAACAAAATCAAACAGACGGA
This sequence comes from Bacteroidales bacterium, assembly GCA_031263015.1. Taxonomy (GTDB): domain Bacteria; phylum Bacteroidota; class Bacteroidia; order Bacteroidales; family P3; genus JAISGN01. Next base: position 60,209 of record JAISGN010000004.1, on the reverse strand, counting down.
CGATTATAAAAAATATGATAGAAAGATATTTTAATGCAATTCTAAAAAGATTTTATACTTTCATCCTTAAACGCAGGCAAGGAATAGTACTTGGTAGAGATTGTACAATAGATATTAAATCTAATATTTCAATTTTGTATGGAGGGGAGGTACGACTTGGAAATAATGTAACCCTTAGGAGTAATAAAAAAAACTATCATGCTGGTATGCCTTTTCCCACTACTTTATTTGTCGATAGAAAAGATGCCAATATACAAATCGGCAATAATGTCAGAATAAACGGAGCATATATTCATGCTCAAAAATCAATAACTATCGAGGACAATTGTGTTATCGCGTCGGGAGTAAATATAATTGATGCAAACGGACACGAATTATATTCTAATGACAGAACAATCGGGAGAGACAAGCCAAAAGAAATTGTGATTGGTAATAATGTTTGGATAGGCTTAAATTCAATTATACTCAAAGGAACAACAATAGGGGATAACAGCGTTGTCGCAGCCGGAAGTGTTGTAAAAGGTGATTTCCCGGCAAATTTGCTGATACAGGGTAATCCTGCCGTAATATCAAAATCATTAAATATAAAATAGCCGAAGATGTTTTCATACCTTCCGTAATTGGATATGCGAAATGGTATAAATTCAGGATAGAACATTAAAGCATAATGCCGACGGTAAGAGAGAATAACAAAAGAATTGCCAAAAATACAATCTATTTGTATATAAGGATGTTGTTTAATATGGCTGTGTCCTTATATACATCAAGAGTTGTTTTGGCAACGTTGGGTATTGATGATTACGGACTAAATGCTGTTGTTACAAGTGTTGTAACGATGTTTTCTTTTATTAATTCTTCAATGGCTAATGCTACATCAAGATTTTTTAGTGTTGAACTTAGTGATAGCGGAGGTTTTAATAAATTAAAACAAACTTTCTCTTCCGTATTGACGGTACATTTTTTAATAGCTATTTTGGTTTTATGTTTAGGTGAGACGATAGGTCTGTGGTGGTTAGAACATGAAGCAGTTATTCCACAGGAAAGAATGACAGCAGCAAGATGGGTTTATCAGATTTCTATAATAACTTCTGTTTTGACAATTATACAGACCCCATATAATTCTGCAATAATGTCTCATGAAAAGATGAATGTGTATGCATATATAGAGATTGCAAAAACATCGCTAAAACTGATAATAGTTTATTTGTTGATTATAGGTCATTTTGATAAACTGATACTTTATGCTTTTTTGACACTTGCCGTAACAATAATTATTTCTATTGTTTATTATGTTTATTGTGTGAAACATTTTGAAGAATGCAGATATAAATTTACTTGGAATAAAGATATTATTAAGCATGTTGTATCATTTTCCGGCTGGGACTTATTTGGGAATTTGGGTAATTTTGCAAAACTTAATGGATTAAATATTATTCTGAATCTGTTTTTTCTTTCTTATGTCAATGCTGCATTTGCTATTTCTTTCCAGGTAAGAAGTGTTTTGTCGCCATTAGCATATAGTATTTTGCTTTCATTTACGCCACAGATAATAAAGTACTATGCAGACGATAATATACAACAGATGCAGAATTTGATGAATAATGCCGTGAAATTTTCATCTTGTCTTTTGTTTCTTGCTGTTTTGCCGATAATATTAGATACCGATTTTGTTTTGCATCTGTGGTTAGGTGATAAAGTACCTGCTTTTACGAATATATTTGTGAAGTTATATTTGATTTCTATTCTAATGGAAAATATATCTAATTTACTTTTTCGCCCTATACATGCAGACGGAAGGTTAAAAAAAATGACAATATCTACTTTTGTTGTTGATATGATTGTTATTTTTTCATCATATTTCTTTTACAAATATACTAAAAGTTTTCCGCCATTTTGTTTGATAATGGTTAATTTGTCATTTATCGTAATTATTGCAATAAAATTGATTCTTATAGGCTATCAGATAAAAAGATATTCTATAAGGGATTTTATTCATAATGGAATGTTAGTTGTTTTTAAGATATTTTTATTGAGCTCTATTTTACCTGTTATGACAATATTGTTGTTAGATGAAGGATTGTTTAGATTTATTATTTTAATGACGGTATTTATTCTATCGTTAGGATTTTTCTTCTTTAGGTTGGCACTTACACATCAGATGCGAATAAAAATTATACAGGGTATATCATCAAAATTAAATTTTGGAAAATGAACATAGTATTTATTTCTCTTCTTGGTATCGATGGCATTGGAGGTGTGCAACGCAGCATAATAAACAGAGCCAATTATTTGGCAGATGAAGGAAATAATGTAGTTATAATTAATGATTATGGGACAGATGAATATTCTGAAAAGATAAATTCCAAAATACAAATTATTACTCATTTTTTAACAAAAAAAGAGGTAAAACCTTTATATATTTTCAGAAAGAATATAGAACTTATCAAAAGAAATAAAGCGGATGTAGTATTTGTGCCGGCAGGAGTTACTTTGAAAGAATTATTATTGCCGTTTTTTATTCCGAAAAATGTCAAAATTATAAATGAGATTCGCGGTAGTTATCATGCTTATATGAAGCCTTGGACAATAAAAAATGATATTAAACAACAACGGGTTAGAAAATTTTTGGGGTATCTGTATCATTATTATTTTCTTTTGCCTTTCTTACTTAGATTTTTTTACAGAGTTGTTTTATTGACAAAAGAAGATAAACGATTATGGAAATTGCCTAATGCTGTTGTGATAAATAATTTCAATGCGAATAAAAAAGAAGTTTATAAACATAAAGAAAAAATCTGTTTTGCAATAACAGTAGGAAGAATTCATCCTGAAAAAGGTTTTAAGGCATTAATAGATATTTGGAAAATAGTTGTCTGTAAGAATCCTGATTTAATACTTCATATTTATGGAGATGGAGCATTAAAGACAACATTGGAAGAATATGTACTAAAAGAAAATTTACAGAATAATATTTTCTTTATGGGCAAATCATTTAATATGTTAGCCCAATACAATACAGGTTCGGTCTTTTGCACTTGTACATATACGGAAGGATTTTCAAATGTCATTATTGAGGCACAAAATTGCGGACTGCCTGTTATTTCTTATAATGCACCTAATGGACCCGGAGAAATAATCAATCATGGTAAAGATGGTTTTTTATGTCCGATAGGAGATTTGGAACAATTTGCAGATTATATACTGCTATTGGCAAATGATAATGATTTGCTTGAAAAGATGAGTGAAAATGCTATTGAAAATGTTAAACGTTTTGATGAGGAAAAGATAATGCAACAATGGCAGGCGTTAATCAAATAAGACATACAATAAAGCCGACCAAAGATATGGCAATAAAATTAGCAATGTTTATTGTTTGTCCTGTCCTGTCTTTCTTTTATTCATTGAGAAATGCATGGAGTAAGAGCTCTTATGCAATATTTTTCCTGTTTGCTTTGCTGTTCGGCATTGCTTTTACAATTCCTCAAGATGTATATTTTGATTCGGTTTCATACGTCAAACAGTTTGAAGATATAGTTCGCAATAATGACATTTCTCATATTATTGATAATTATGGAAAAGAGGATTCCGTTAAAGATATATATACCTATGTGGTATGTTATATTGTTTCTTTGTTTTCATCCAATTATCATGTTTTATTTTTTGTTTATGCAGCAGTATTTGCTTTCTTTATGCTCAAAAGTTTGAAATTTTTGACCGACCAAAAAGTATTTTCAAATAATCTGCTGTGTTTTTTACTGATGGTTATGTTCATTATGCAGAATTCAATATTTAACATCAATGGTGTCAGATGGTGTACTGCCGGATGGATTGCCTGTTATGCTTTATTGGAAATTATTCTTAACAACAATAAAAGATACATTATACTTCTTTGTGCTACCCCTTTGGTTCATCTTTCTTTCGGTATTGTTATTATAGTTTTTGCAGCATATCTTTTACTGAAAAAACGCTTTACACTTTTGTACGTATTATTAATTCTTTCGTTTGGATATTCTTCAATCGGCAGCCTATTATTAGCAACAATAAAAGATTCTTTTGCACCGCAATTCGTATCAAAGTATTTCGGAAGCTATTTGATTGAAGGGGGCTATGAAAATATGTATTTTAAAAGAGGATATAATATAACCGAAATGTTATATATGCGAGACTGGCCTATTGTTTTTGCCAATATCTGTTTGTTCTTTTTTATATCAAAAAGAAAATCCATGAATAAAGAAAATCAAAAGTTCTTTGCATTTATTTTGGTTTTTATGATACTTACCAATCTTATAGTACGTGTAGGTGATGCGGGATATCGTCAATTAAGAATTATTTATCCTTTAATTGCAATTTTGTGGTTGAAGGTATTTGAAGGCAAGAAATATAATAATATTATTTATGTACTTATGCCCATAGCATTATCATACAGAATTTATCAAAGCGTAATACATTATTCAACGGTTACTTCTGTCGGAGATTATATTTTCACCCCTATTTATACGGTAATAAAACAATTATATATTAATTAAGAATATGAAAGAAATTAAACGCTTATTTATTAAGGCAATAAAACAACCTCATCTGTTGTTGGTTTATCTGCTTTTTTATATTGACGATATATTCAAACTGAACGATAAGTTCTATTTGAAAATAATGTATTTCATATACTTTAGAAAGAGACTTGACTTAAAGAATCCTAAAACATTTTGTGAAAAATTGCAGTGGATTAAACTTTATGACAGAAAAGAAATTTATCACACGATGGTTGATAAATATGAGATGAAGAAGTTTGTTTCCGACCGAATCGGTTCGGAATATGTGATACCTGTTTTGGGTGTATGGGACAGATTTGAAGATATTGATTTTAATACTTTGCCCGATAAATTCATTTTGAAATGTACTCACGACAATGGAAGTTACACAATCTGTAAGGATAAAAAAACATTTGATACATCGGTTATTCCTCCCAGAATTGCAAGAGGTATGAAGAAGAATCAGTTCAAATATTCGCGGGAATGGCCTTATAAAGGTTTGAAAAGACGCATTATTGCCGAGCCGCTTTTGAAAGATTCGCAAAGCGATTACCTGACGGATTATAAATTCTTCTGCTTTATGGGACAACCCGAATATTTGTGGATTATAACAGACAGAGGCAGCAAAGAAGGAATAAACGAAACTTGTTTTGATATGCAAGGCAACAGAGCTCCGATTGTTCAAAAAGGTTATCTTCCGGACAATAAACCTGTTGATTTGCCGAAAAACTTAACAAAGATGATTGAGTTTGCCCGCATTTTGTCGCGGGATACCTTACATTTAAGAGTAGATTTTTATAATGTTGCCGGGCAGATTTATGTAGGAGAATTAACATTCTTTGACGGCGGAGGATATTATCCGTTTGAACCGGAAGAATATAATATGATAATGGGAGACTGGATAAAAATCCCGAAGAGTTAAAGAGAGAAAATTATATAATTATTGAAATGACAAAATATAAAACGGCAGAAATTAGAACGTTTGTCAAATGACAAAAAGGTCCCGGGCGGAAATTAGAATGTTTGTCAAATGACAAAGAGTCGCCGGGCGGAAATTAGAATGTTTGTCAAATGACAAAGAGTCGCCGGGCAGAAATTAGAATGTTTGTCAAATGACAAAAAGGTCCCGGGCAGAAATGTAAGTGCGACACGCACCGACACGGACAAAAAGGGAATATTAATAATTAAATACCAATAGAAAAGATGTTGAAAAAAAATTTTACAAGATTAACCAATGAGGCATTGGCAAATCTGGCGTCTCAGACAATGAATGCCGTTACATTAAAAGCCGATCCCGCAATTTCCACTAATCCGGTTTATACGCCGATTCACGCTGCGTACAATCAATTTTTTGCACTTCTCAATAAAGAAACCTATTCGGGGATGGGAGAGCAGATGAGTACGGAAGATAAACGCCGCGACGAGGCTTATACTCACTTGAAAATGGTTGTTGACGGACTGGCTTTTTTTACAGGATTTGAAATCGGACGTAATGCCGCTACGCTAAAGCCATTATTTGACAGAGAGGGTAATATGTCCGAGAAAACTTATGCTCAACAGACTGCCGCAATGGATAGATTGATGGCTGATTTGCTTTTGGAAGCCAATCAAACATTACTCACCGAGATTGGGATATGGGATTTGTATGACAATGTTCGCCGCCTTAACGCATCTTTTAAAGGACATTATCTGACACAGGTAGATGCAAACTCGGCATTAAGACAGATGGGTACTGCAACAGAAAAGCGAAAAAACCTTGAAGAGAAGTTAAAAGATTTCTACAATCTGGTAGATGCAATGAAAACACAACCTTCATGGGATGACCTTTATTCCGATTTAGAAGAATTGCAAATGCGAACAAAATTCTAATCGGTAAATGACAAACAATAAAGTTCTGATATTAGGACCGGGACCATTAACTTTTAGCGGTGGAGTACAAAACTATTACAAGTTGTTTTTTGCCAAACAAAGTATTGGTGCAACTTATTTCTGTCAGAGCGATGTAAGAATTAAAAATAAAATACATAAAGCAATATATTTCATTTATGCTTATTTGCGGTTTGTTTTTATGGTAACCAAATTTGATATTGTGGTATTAAATCCATCAATGTATAAAAGTTGTTTGTATAGGGATAGTATTTATATACGAATAGCTCGCTTGTTTGATAAAAAAACTATTGTGTTTTGGCGAGGATTTAATAGAACATGGTTTAGAGAAAAAGCAAGCGTAAAGTATATACATTTAATGCAACAAACTTTTTTTAAGGCTAACCATACGATAGTATTATCAAAAAGTTTTTATGAAGACCTTCGGTCTGTCGGCTGTAATACACCTTACTCTGTAGAGACAACAATGATTTCATCCGATATTCTTTTGAAAGAAAAGAGAAAATTTAATGAACAATCAATAACATTGTTGTTTTTGGCAAGACTTAAAAAGACAAAAGGTATTTTTGAAACATTGAAAATCTATGATAAACTAAAACAAAAATTTGATTCTATAAAACTTGTAATAGCAGGTGATGGGGATGCTTATTTTGAAGTAGAGGAATATATCAAAGATAATAATCTGAAAGATATTATAATGCTTGGCAATGTTGTAGATGAAAAGAAATTCAACGCCTATAAAAATGCTGATATATATTTATTCCCTTCCTATTTTGAAGGAATGCCCAGCTCCGTATTGGAAGCAATGGCTATGGGTTTGCCAATTGTTTGTTCGTCAGTAGGTGGATTACCTGATTTTTTTCAACAAGAGAAAATGGGATATATGGTTAATGGACTTGATGTAGATGATTATGTAGAATGCATTACGAAGATTATATCCGATAAAACATTTCAGCAAATCTCAGATTTCAATATAGAATATGCTAAACGATATTTTTTAGATGATAATGTAATAAAAAGAATAGAAAATACATTTTTGAATTTATGAGAAACTTATATACTATACTATACTATACTATACTATACTATACACCAAATTCAACAGCCCCAATTATTGGGAAATTGTGCAAAAAAATTAGAGGTTGGGTTTGCCGTCGCATTTTTATGGCAACAGGTAAGAATATAAATATCTGCACTAAAGTTTATTTTGGGAATGGACATAATTTAAGTATAGGAGATAATTCAGGTTTGGGACCTCATCTCCGATGTTACAATTCCCGTCTGACTATTGGTAATGATGTAATGATTGGTGAAGACGTTTTAATTCAAGGAGGCGGGCATAAAATAGAAAGAACTGATATTCCGATGAGATTGCAGGGAGGAAAACCCCAAACAGATTTGACAATAGGAAATGATGTGTGGATTGGTTCCCGCGTAACAATTTTGCCTTCCGTGAGGCATATTGGTAATGGTGTTATTATTGGAGCGTGTTCAGTTGTAACAAAAGATGTTCCTAATTATACTATTGTAGCGGGTAATCCTGCAAAAATTATACGATATAGGAAATGATATTTTTTATATTATTGGCAAGCTTGCATTCCAAACTTATCTTTATTATATAATATCTTTTTGGTAATCTTTTGAAGCTTCATTACCCGCCTACTAAATCCGATAGAGTTGTGATATTCTGTTTCCCACTCTCAATATCGTATGGTTTAGCATTATTGATAACAAAGAATAAATTTTTAACAGATTATTTTTCCCAAAATCAAAATTGAATATTATGAAAGCTATAGTTTCCCTTGATTATGAAATGTTTCTTGGGACGGAAACGGGAAGTGTTAATAAATGTTTGATAGAACCACTGGGCAGATTATTAAAAATATCTGACAAATATAATTTCAAATATACAATATTTGTTGATGCAACATATTTATTTAAATTAAAAGAAGAAAAAAGCAAGAATGAGATTTTGAAACAAGATTATGAGAATATTTGTAAAAATATTCAATTTCTAAATAATCAAGGTCATTGTTTGCAATTACATATTCATCCACATTGGTATTATTCTGTTTTTGATGGAGCAAAATGGATACAGGATACGGAGCATTATAAACTTTCAGATATTGATATTGAAAGCGCTAATTATATATTCAATCAATCAAAATTATTATTGGAGAAGATAATTGATGAAAAAATTATTGCATATAGAGCAGGAGGTTTTTCTACTCAACCAACAAGTATTTTGAAAACATTGTTATTTAATAATGAAATTAAAATAGATTCTTCTGTTTATAGAGGTTCTATTTATCATTCTAAACAACAAGATTATGATTATAGCAATGCGCCAAATAAAGGTTGTTATTATTTTGATGAAGATATTTGTTGTGAAAATAAAGATGGACAATTTTTAGAAGTGCCATTATTTACGTTTGAGGTAAGTCCATATTTTTATTGGAAACTTGCGTTAACAAAAATTTTGAATAATAAAAAACATCAAATACTTGGAGATGGAAACAGTATTGAAACAACAAAAGAAAGCATAAAAGAACGCTTGACTAAAAAATCTAATATGTTTGCAACTATTGATGGATATAAGTCTTCAATTTTGAATAATGCATATACAATTGCAAAGAAGAAAAATATTTCAGTTTTTAACGTAATTGGACATCCTAAACTTCAGACACCATATTCATTAGATAAATTTGAAAAATTTTGTGCTTCATTAAAAGATATTGAATTTATAACTATAACAGAACTATTGAAATGATAATTGAAAAATTATTTAATTTTTTACCTCCTTCATTCAAAGATAAAGCAAGAAAAATCAAAGAAAAAAAATCTTTGAAGCAATCGGAAAAACTTAAACAGGAACAGATTATATCAAAAGAGACAATAAAAGAATTATTGAATAGCTTTGATATTAGTGATGATTTATTTGTTCATACTTCATTAAGAAATATTGGATATGCTTTGGAAGGAGGGAAAAATACAGTTATTGAAGCCATAAAAGAATGCATAAATTTAGACAAAAATACTTTACTTCTTTCTGCGTTGCCATTTAGGACCACAATGAAGGAGTATTTGGATAATACTTCTTTTCTTGATATGCGTTCAGCGCCGAATGCAATGGGTGTTGTAAATAATGCCTTTATGTCAATGCCGGGAACATTAAGAAGTTTGCATCCTACACATTCTGCTATTGCTCTTGGGATACATGCAAAAGAATATATAGATGAACATCATCTTGACTTTACTCCATTTTCTGAACATAGTCCATATTATAAACTTTGGAAAAATGGAGGTAAAATATTGTTATTTGGTGTTGGATTAGATTCTATGACTTTTACACACGTACCGGAAGATATGCTTGGTGAGAATTTTCCATTCAAAGTTTATTTGAAGAAGCAGTATATTGTAAAAGTTATAGATTTTAACGGTAATGAAGTAGAAGTATGTACTTATTGTCATGACCCTAAGTTATCAGCAATAAGAAATTGCGAAAGCATCCGTGATTATTTGATTAATGCTGGTGTTATGAAAACTAAATCTCTTGGATTAAGTGAAGTTTCTCTTATAGATGCAAAAGGTTACGTTGATATTATTAACGAATTGCTTTCAAAAGGTAAATCTATTTATGGTAAATTTTAGAAAAAAACATTTACATAAATGCCTTTATGTTTAATGCGATGAGTTTTTATTTGCCTCGGATTAGAAATAATGTTTTAGAGTAGCGTTTTTTCTGTAAGTCGTGATACAAATCTGAAAGTAGCGATTTCGTAAATGATTGAAATTAAAATTTTGGGAAAGATAATAAAAGGAATCCGCTGAACAATAGAAAATGAGAATTTAAGATGTTCGGCGATGCTCGGACAATGGAAAATTGAAAAAAGAACCTTCCTGTAACCGACGAAGATTAAAAACCCAAAGAAAAGAAAAATAATGTCAGTCCGACACGGACAAAAGAAAAAAATGTAAGTGCGACACGCACCGATGAGCACAAAATGGGATTTTTAGACGATATACAATACTAACACAATAAATATTCTTCTAATGAAAATAACAATAATAGCAGGAGCAAGACCTAACTTTATGAAGATTGCTCCGCTTATTAAAGCCGTTAAAAAAGCACAGGACGAAGGCAAAAACATTCATTACAGTTTAGTCCATACCGGGCAGCATTTTGACAGGAATATGTCTGAAACGTTTTTTGAGCAGTTGCAGATTCCTCATCCTGATGTCAATCTGGGTTGTGCCGGCGGAACACAGGCAGAGCAGACCTCAGCCATAATGATTGAATTTGAAAAGTATTTAATGGCAAATCCTACCGATTTGGTTGTAGTTGTCGGTGATGTTACTTCAACAATGGCATGCTCGATAGTTGCGAAAAAATTAGGTACGAAAGTTGCTCATGTGGAAGCCGGAATACGTTCGTGGGATATGACAATGCCTGAGGAGATAAATCGTATTGTTACCGACTCGCTGGCGGATTATTTTTTCACGACCACTCATATCGCCGGTGAAAATTTAATGCGTTTCGGCGCAACAGAAGATAGAATATTCTTCGTTGGTAATGTGATGATAGATACTTTGCTCGCCAATATGGAGCGGTTTCGCAAACCCGATATTGTTGATGCCCTTGCCTTGAAGGAAAAAGAATTTATTATGCTGACTCTTCACAGACCTGCAAACGTTGATAAGGCGGAAAAATTAAAGGAATTGATGAATGAAATAGTTACAAATGCTCATAATTTACCGATAATTTTTCCTATTCATCCTCGCACGGCAAAGATTTTTACCGATTTGGGTATCGCGGCAAATAATTTACACATAGTAGAGCCGATGGGTTATTTGGAGTTTAATTATATGGTTCGGCAAGCAAAATGCGTCATAACCGATAGCGGGGGAATAACCGAAGAAACAACCGTAATGGGAGTGCCCTGCATAACTTTGCGGGATAATACCGAAAGACCCGAAACCGTAACAACAGGCACAAACGAATTGATAGGCACTAATCCGAAAGCAATAAAGCCCGCATTGGACAAATTGTTTAATAATCAGTGGAAGAAAGGAAGTATTCCCGAACTTTGGGACGGACATACTGCTCAAAGAATTATTGAAATCCTTACGGAGGAACTGTGATAGAATATAGATATATAAACGGAATAAAGTTAAATGCTTTTCAATCCGAAGAACAGTTAATAGACTATGCTTCGGAACACAAAGGTATTTTGATTGCCATAAATGCAGAAAAGATTTACTATGCATCCGAACAGACACGAGAGATAATAAATGATAATATTTCTTATGCTGATGGGGTAGGAGCGGTCTATGCTTTGAGATGTCGAGGATTAAAGAAGGTAAAAAAGATTGCCGGTTGTGAATTGTGGTATTATGCAATTAAAAAATACCACACTGCAAAGAGTTTTTATTTAATCGGCAGCACAACGGAGGTAATTGAAAAGGTTGTCGAACAACTCAAAGAAGAATTTGCGGATATTAACATTTGCGGATATAGAAACGGTTATATTAAAGGTGAAAAGGAAGAAGCGGATTTAATAAATGATATTGCGGATAAAAAGCCTGATTTTGTTTTTGTGGCAATGGGCTCTCCGAAACAGGAGATTTTGATGCAAAAGATGCTTGAAAGGCATAAGGCGGTTTATCAAGGTTTGGGGGGAAGTTTTGATGTCTATGTAGGTAAAGTAAAGCGTGCTACTTCTTGGTGGATTAATAATAATTTGGAATGGTTGTATAGGTTGATAAAACAACCTAAAAGAATCAAGCGACAATATGTGTTTATTTATTTTTTGTTTTATTTAACGTTTAAGAAGAAATATTAAGATGAAAGATTCAAAGGCTTTGCGTATTTTGTCTTTTGATATAGAGGAATCCTATATGTTGCTTGAGATGTGCGATAATGATGAAATATTTGACCCGTGCAGCAACATGGAAGAAGGCATGCAAACATTATTTGATTTACTAGATAAGCATAACATAAAATCAACTTTCTTTGTTGTAGGCAAGGTAGCAAAAAAACATCCCGAACTAATCAGGCGTCTTGCCGATAGGTATGAAGTAGGTTCGCATTCAATGAATCACAAACCGATATATGATATGACGAAGGAAGAGTTTAGGAAGGATTTATTGAACTCGGTTAATATAATTGAAGATATAACAGGTAAAAAAGTCAAACATTATCGTGCTCCCGGATTATCTATTCACAGAGAACAAAGTTTTGCTTTTGAAGCAATGGCAGAGGCAGGAATAGAAATAGATTCTTCTTTAACCAATATCAAATTATATTCTTACGGACATTTTGACGCTATTTATCAAGAGCCATTCATTATCAATAGCAATGGAACAGAAATTAAAGAGTATCCTGTTATTTCTAAATATATGATTGGCTACTCTTCCGGCGGTTATTTCCGATTATTGCCTTATAGATTAATCAAACATATAACTAAAAAGAGCGATTATATTATGTCTTATTTTCATTTGCGAGATTTTGACACACAACAGCAGACAATTAGCAGCATTAATTTTATAAGACGCTTCAAATCCTATTATGGAGAAAGACAGTTTTTAACCAAACTGAACACATGGCTAAATGATTTCTCTTTTGTTGATATTAAAACGGCGGATGAGCAAATAGATTGGGCAAATGCTCCGAGACTTTATTTATAATATTTTTCTTGTGCTTTATGTTGGCGTGCTGTTTGCCTGAATTAAAAAAATATTTATTTGTCTCGTGAAAATAAGAGACTGTTTGTGCGTCTTGCACAGACATTATTTTTTTACCAAAGGCTGTTTAAATTTTCCGAAACAGCCTTTCGTGCGAACGAAACAGCCTTTTGCTAAAATAAAACAGCCTTTGATTAGCGTATTGCTGCACAATATGATGCGGAAACTATATTTACCATTGACGGATGACGTCTTCTAATGACTATGAACGACTTAAAAAACACTACAATCAAAGGACTTTTCTGGTCATCAGTGGATAAATTTGCCGGACAGGGCATTAGTTTTGTTCTTCAATTGATTCTGGCTCGCATTTTGACACCTGATGATTACGGAGTGGTCGGAATGCTCGCCATATTCCTTGCCATATCTCAAACATTCATAGATAGCGGTTTTACAAATGCGTTAATACGGAAACATAATAGAAATGAAACGGATTTTTCTACTGTTTTCTTTTTTAATATTGGGATGTCCGTTTTTTTCTATTTAATACTATTTTTTGCTTCACCGTTAATAGCCGATTTTTATCACAAACCCATACTGGAACAAATGACAAAGGTGTTGGGATTGGTGCTTATCATTAATTCTTTTGCCTCTATCCAACGTACGCGTTTGACAATAGCCCTTGATTTCAAAACTCAAACTAAGATAGGTTTGTCTTCCATTGTTATTTCTGGTGTTGTAGGAATAGTATTGGCTAAACAAGGTTGGGGAGCGTGGGCTTTGGTGGCTCAATCCATTATTTATGCCGTATTGTCGGCAGGAATGTTCTGGATTATTACTAAATGGATGCCTAAACTTGTGTTTTCGTGGAATTCGTTCAGGAGTATGTTTTCTTTTGGCTCAAAGTTGTTGTTGTCAGCCTTGATAGATACAACATATCAAAACATTTATGGAGTGGTAATAGGCAAAAAGTTTTCGGCAGGTGATTTAGGACTTTATTCACGAGCCAATCAATTTGCACAATTCCCGTCCGTAAATCTGACAGGTGTTGTTGGACGGGTTACTTATCCTATATTGAGTACTTTGCAGCACGAACCCGAACGATTACCGAGAATTTACCGACAATATCTTCGTTTTAGTGCCTTTCTTGTCTTCCCTTTAATGATGGGATTGGCGGCTCTGGCATATCCTACCATTAAAGTAATATTGGGCAATCAATGGTTGGCATGCGTAGTATGGTTACAAATTCTGTGCTTTTCCACAATGTGGTATCCGATACATGCAATCAATCTTAATCTATTGCAGGTTAAAGGACGTTCTGATTTGTTTTTGAGATTGGAAATAATAAAGAAAATATTGGGAGTTACAATTCTTATTATCACTTTGCCAATAGGAATAACTGCTATGTGTATTGGCGGTATTGCATCATCTTTAATAGCATTGGTAATCAATACTTATTACACCGGAAAATTAATTGATGTCGGCTTTGTCAAGCAGATGAAAGATTTGTTGCCGTCTCTGGTTTATTCTGTTTCAATGGGAGTGATTGTTTATTTAATTGCAAGTCTAATAGGCAATGATATTTTGAAGTTGGTAACAGGTTTGATTACGGGTTTAGCGTATTATTGGCTTGTTGCTTATCTTACAAAATCAAAAGAATTATTACTTTTACACGATTTACTAAAAGAGAGTTACCAAAGAATTAAAAGAAAGAAGTAAATGGGAAAAATAACCGTAACATCACCATTGCTGCCGGACTTAAAGGAATTTAATAAATATTTAGAGCAGATATGGGAAAGTAAATGGATAACAAATAATGGAAAATTCCATCATGAATTAGAGCAAAAACTTTGTGAATATCTTGGTGTAAAGTATATATCATTATTTACTAACGGAACTTTGCCTCTTATAACTGCTTTACAGGCTTTGGACATAAAAGAAGGTGAAGTTATAACAACTCCATATAGTTTTGTAGCAACAACACATTCTCTTTGGTGGAATGGGCTTGAGCCTGTGTTTGTAGATATAGATTCTAAAACACTTAATATAGATGTTACAAAGATAGAGCAGGCTATAACAGATAAAACCAAAGCAATAATGCCTGTTCATGTTTATGGAACCCCATGTGATACGGAAGCAATAAAGAATATTGCAGATAAATACGGATTAAAGGTTATATATGATGCTGCTCATGCTTTCGGAGTAAAGTACAATGGCGAGTCTATTTTGAATAACGGAGATATTTCAACGTTAAGTTTTCATGCCACAAAGACATATAATACAATAGAAGGCGGTGCATTGGTTTGTAGCGATGAAAGAATGAAGCAAAAGATAGATTATTTGAAAAATTTTGGTTTTGCCGGTGAGACGGAGGTTGTTGCTCCCGGTATAAACGGCAAGATGGATGAGATAAGAGCCGCTTATGGACTATTGAATTTGAAACAGGTTGATAAAGCTATTGATAAACGAAAAGAAGTAGCGGATGCTTATAGAGTAAGACTCAAAGGAGTAAAAGGAATAATGTTTATGGATGATATGCCGAATGTAAGGCATAATTATTCATATTTCCCTATTTTTGTTGATAAAGATGTTTATCCTATGAGCAGGGATGAGTTGTATGAAAAGATGAAAACGAGAAATATTTACAGCCGTCGTTATTTCTACCCTTTGATTTCCGAGTTTTCTCCTTATTCTAAATTGTCTTCGGCAAAGAAAGAAAATCTGCCTATTGCACATAAAATTGCCGACAGCGTTATTTGCTTACCTTTACATGATGCAATAACAGAAGAAGACATAGACTTAATTATTGCTGCAATATTATGAATGATACAATAATAGTTGTGTTTTCAGGGTATAATCAAAGGGCTGTAATAGCGTTTTTGAGAACACTTGTAAAACTTAAATTAGATTATGCTATTGTGGCGTCTTCGGAAAAGGATGTTATTTTTGATACTGTATATAAGGATAAAGTTTCAGCAATTCGCCAAAGAAAAGCATTGGAAGTATATGATATTTTAGGCATTTTTGAGCAGATAAAGACTAAATACAATATTAAGAAATGTTTTGTCGCCCCTACAACAGAAGCATTAAATCGTTTTTTATTACATAATAAAGAACAATTGGAGAAAGAGGATATAATCATTCCATTAGTAAATGAAAATTTGTACGAACGACTATCCGATAAATACAGTTTTGGAGAGTTATGTAAGGAATATGGAATAAATACACCGTTATTTAATACGGACATAGATAAAGCAAATATTCCATGTGTTGCAAAGCCATATACTTATTTCAATAAAGATAATATTGCTCTTTCTCCTCAGTTGATAATGACGTCGCATGACAAAACTGCATTTACAAATACTTATGATGTATCGGATTTTTACTATCAAAAATTTATATCAGGTGAAAGTTTCTATTTGTTATTTTATTTTGATAAAAATCAAAGAGTATATAAGTATTCACAAAAGAACATTGCACAGCAACCGAATGGCAAGTCAATAGTTGCGGCAATGTTTGCCGATATTCATAATGAAGAAATTTCTTCTGCTTTTGAGAAAATGTTCAAGGCATTGTTGTTTAGAGGAATTGTTATGATTGAAGTAAAGGAGGAAAATGGTAAATATTATATGATAGAGGCAAATCCTCGTTTTTGGGGACCTTCTCAACTTTTTGTAGATGCTGATATGAATTTATTTGAAGCCTTATTGTTTGACTATAATCTCATTGACATAGAACCAAATCTTGTAAATGATAAAAAAGCGAAATATCTATGGGGTGGAGGTATAAATCAATGCATAGAAAACAATACTGATATTGTTTATCACGATATAAGTTTAAGACAAGAGATTAAGACGTGGAATAATTACGATATATATAATAGAGAAGATACAATAAATATTTATAAAAAAGGAAATTTATGACACCAAATAAAGAACTGATAAAATTATACGAACAGACGAGCAAACACTCCAATTATCAAATCTTACCAGATAAACTTCGCAGGTTGATTGGGGATGTTAAATTGAATATACATACTCGTTATGAAAAAGAACGTTTGAATTATATGTTAGCAAATGTTTCTGTTGCAGATAAGACTATTGTTGATATAGGTGCAAATACGGGTTATTTTTCTTTTGAGATGCTGGAAGCAGGAGCAAAGAAAGTTTTGTACTATGAGGGTAATAAGCAGCATGCAAACTTTGTAAAACTTGCCGCAGAAGAATTGAAAGTGCGGGACAAGATAGAAGTAAATAATGAGTATTTTAATTTTTTCGGGGAATTTAAACAAGATGAAAGAATAGATATAATCGTACTTCTAAATGTTTTGCATCATGTAGGGGATGATTATGGAGATAAGCAACTTTCTTTAATTAAGGCAAAGCAAGAAATAGCAAGACAATTAAATTATCTCTATGATAAAACGAAGATACTTATATTTCAACTTGGCTTTAACTGGCAAGGAAATAGAAATATGCCGTTATTTGAAAACGGCACCAAAAGTGAATTAATATCTTTTATAGAAGAAATATCAAAAGATTATTGGCAAATAATAAAAACAGGTATTGCCGAAAGAAATTCCGAAGGTGTAAGATATGTTGATTTGAATGAAAATAATATTCAAAGAGATGATTCGCTTGGAGAGTTCCTCAATAGACCGCTGTTTATTCTAAAATCTACGATATAGTTTATTGTGGAACATTTGTCAAAATACCCATTGCTTAGCATCTGTTGTGCAACTTATAATCATGAACCATATATACGTCAGTGTATAGATGGTTTTTTGATGCAGAAAACGGATTTTGATTTTGAGATATTAATACATGACGATGCCTCAACTGATAAAACCTCTGATATTATTAGAGAATATGCCGAATTATATCCTGATAAGATAAAAGGAATTTATCAGTCGGAAAACAAATATTCAAAAGGTATAAAGATATTTGCAACATATTTATATCCTCAATCGCGAGGTAAATATATAGCAATGTGTGAGGGAGATGATTATTGGACGGATGAATATAAATTGCAGCGGCAGGTTGATTTCTTGGAAGCAAATGAGGATTATTCTGCGATAGGAGAAAACGGCACGATATTAAATACTATTGAGAATAAAACATATCCTTTTTCAAAAAGTAAAGAAAGAGATTTTGTCGCTTCGGATTTTATTAAGAAAAGGCGTATTCCTACGGCATCTGTTGTTTTTCGCAGCCTTGCCGTAAAAGATATTAAAATGAATATGGATACTTATCTTTTCTGTTTTCTATCAACAAAAGGTAAATTCAAATATCTGCCTAATATTTCGTCTGTTTATAGAGTAGGAATGCAGGGCGTAACAAGACAAAAAGCAATATTTAATGAGAAGAATCTTTTGGAATACAATGATGCTCTGTATAAATTGTGTGTTCCTGATTATGCGTCAAGCCACACACTTAAAACGGTAAGAGCATTTATCTTTCTCGGTGCTTTTGTTAGAGGAGTAAAGTCGAAAGATTCTGATAAAAAGATATTCCGTTATTTGAAATCATCATTTCAATGCGGCTTTTCCCCATTTGCTAATGCTGTTTTAAGGTATATAAAAGATTTTTTGTTATACAGATTCTTTAAACTTTTCGGTATTAGATATTCGGCAATAAGATAAAATGATAAAGGAAGAAAATTCTATTTTGGTTTCGGTTTGCACCCTGACTTACAATCACGTTCCATACATCAGACAATGTGTAGAAAGTCTTTTGATGCAGAAGACAAATTTTGATTTTGAGATATTGATACATGACGATGCTTCAACGGACGGCAATCAAAGCATAATCAGAGAATATGAAGAAAAATATCCGCAAATAATAAAGCCGATTTATCAGAAAGAGAACCAACATTCGAAAGGAGTTAGAATTACCCCACAATTTCAACTCCCAAGAGCAAAAGGGAAATATATTGCGTTTTGCGAAGGGGATGATTACTGGACGGATGAACTAAAACTTCAGAAGCAGGTTGATTTTTTGGAAAAGAACGAAGATTATGGTTTGGTTCATACCGATTACAAGGTATTTAATCAATCGCAGAACGCTTTTGCCGCCGCATTGTTTTCTAATCCTCCCTGCGGCAATGTTTTTGAGCAATTATTGTATTCAGATTTCATCTGTACTTTAACAGTTATGGCACGAACCAATCTTTTGATTCCCGCATCAAGGAGTGAGGTCTTTGATTTGCTCAAACCTAAGATGGGCGATTATCCTTTGTGGCTTTTTATTTCTCGCCACAGTAAGATAGGTTATATTAACGATTGCACCGGAGTTTATAGAGTTTTGGACAAAAGTATGTCGCATTTTACGGACATGGCAAAACAGTTTGCTTTTCATCTTTCGGCATGGAAAGTAAGTGAGTTTTTTGCTCAGGGCACTTCTCAGGCTTATTGGGTAAAGTTTTTTGAGCAGCGGTTTGTTCGGCAGTGGTTTTTCAGGGCATTGAAGGCTAACGACAAATCCGCCGCATTGAGTATTTTAAATCACATTGACGGCAAAGGTATAAAACATTATTTCTATCGTCTGTGTGTGAAAAGTGATTTGCTTAAGAATGTTGCTTTGTTTTCGGTTAGTGTGAAAAATAAAATCTGCGCTATGCGAACTCTGCAAATAGCAGAAAAATCTAAACGGCAGAAATTGGAACGTTTGTCAAATGACGAAGATTTAAAAAGATAAAATTATATAATTATTGAAATGACAAAATATAAAACGGCAGAAATTAGAATGTTTGTCAAATGACAAAGAGTCGCCGGGCAGAAATTAGAACGTTTGTCAAATGACAAAGATTAGCCGGGCAGAAATTGGAACGTTTGTCAAATGACGGAGATTAGCCGGGCAGAAATTGGAATGTTTGTCAAATGACGGAGATTAGCCGGGCAGAAATTCTAATGTTTGTTAAAAAATAATGTCTGTCCGACACGGACTTTTAGAGAAAGTTAAAAATAATCCGTAAGTTTCAAGTCGTATAAGATGAAAACAAAGAAAAAGATTTTATTCCTAATGCAAACTCTTGATGGCGGGGGTGCGGAAAAGATGCTCATTAATCTGTTGAATGATTTTGATTATGAAAAATATTCCGTAGATTTGTGTGTAATCTATCGCGAAGGTGTTTTGTTAAACGATGTACCGCCGCAGGTGAATTTTTTAGAATATAATCATTTTTGGCAATATATAAGAGTTCATCACCTGTGCTTGAAGTATAAACTGATGAATCTTTATTACCTGCTTGAAAAGCCGGCTTTCAGATGTTTTGTCAAACAAAACTATGATGTGATTATTTCGTTTTTGGAAGGTTTGCCTCTGCTCTTTCATTCTTTTATCTTAAACCGGGGCGGTAAAAACATATCGTGGGTACATACGGATGCTGCCTTAAATTCGGCACATCTTTCGTATTTCGGAAGCAAAAAACACGAATCACGGGTTTATAATCAAATGTCGGATATTATTTTTGTGTCTGACAATGCAAAAAGGGGATTAAATTCATTATATCATTTGAGCGGTGCCCGACAGTGGGTTATAAATAATTTCCTGACTGATGCGGATGATATTTGTCGGAAGGCAGAGCAAACAAATGTTCAAAAGGACGGGTTTCTTATTGTCTGTTCGGGAAGGCTGACGGGGGCAAAACGATTTGACAGAGCAATAAATGTCGCAAAAATATTAAAAGACAAATCGCTTTCGTTTGAGATGAGAATAATCGGTGAGGGCTCATTGCGCAATCAATTACAATCACAAATAGATATTTTAGGCTTAAATGATTGCGTGAAACTTATCGGATGGCAAAAAAATCCTTACAGCCAAATGCGGGCAGCAGATATTTTTCTTTTAACCTCTGATATGGAAGGAGGACCTTTGGTTGTCTGTGAGGCGATTTGTCTGGGGCTGGCGATTGTTTCTACAGATGTGGGTTATGTGAAAGATGTCCTGGAGGATGGAAAATACGGAATCATAACTTCTTTCTCCGAAGAGGAAATAGCCGATAAAATAGAATCTCTTATGAGCAACCAGGCGGAATTAAAAAAATATTCTGCCTTGTCAAAAGTTAATAGTAAAAAATTTAACTCAAAAAAAAATATACAAAACATATATTCCGTAATAGATGGCGACAGAAAATAAAATAAAATTACTCTTTGTTTCAACTCTCAATTCGGTAGGCGGACATGAGGTGCTGTGGTTTGAGACCGCTAAAATCGCTTTGGCTAAAGGTTATCAGGTTGGAATTTGCGTATATGAAAACAAATTCTCCGCCCAACGTCTAAGACCCCTTTTGCATTACCCGAACCTACATCTGTTCTACAAAAAGCCGCTTTCGGAGTGGCAGGAAGTTTTTAACAGATTTTTCAATACCGAATTTAAATTTATATCAATCAACAAGCGTGCAATTAAATGGCAGCCGGATTTAACATTATTCACAGGCGGGACTAATCTGCCGCTCGGCAATGATATAAAACTCTTTGCAAAGAAAGATCTGCGATTTTGTTTTGTAGGTCATAACGGCAATGATTTACTATGGCTTTCGGATTCGCAATCAAAGTCGTTGAAAGAAGTCTTTGCAAAATCCGCTATGAATTACTTTGTCTCGCAGGCTAATCTGAATTTAGCAAGAATGCAGGTCATCTCCCGTATTGATAATGCCGAAATTGTTCGCAATCCTTTCAACGTGGCTTATGACAATAATATTCCTTTTCCCGATGATAAATGTCTGCATTTTGCTCAGGTAGGAACGTATGACTTTGAGGCGAAAGGACAGGACATTCTTTTGCAGGTTTTAAGTCTTCCCAAATGGAGAGAACGCAATGTGGAGATAAATTTTTACGGAAGCGGTGTGCATAAGAATCGCCTTAAAGAAACTATAAAAATGCTTGGGCTGGCTAATGTAAATGTATGCGGCTTTTGTAAAACGGAGGACATCTGGCGTCATAATCATGTACTTTTAATGCCTTCGCGACACGAGGGACTTCCGATGGCGATTGTTGAAGCGATGCTTTGCGGTCGTGTTGTAGTTGCGACAGCCGTAAGCGGAAATCCGGAGGTGATTGATGATAATGTTACGGGTTTCCTTGCTCAGTCGCCGGCGGTTAAATGCTTTGATGAGGCTATGGAGAAACTCTGGCAACGGCGTATAGAATTGCAATCCATAGGACAGGCGGCACGCAACGGTATTAAAAAACTCGTCCCGCCTAACCCTGCGGAAGTGTTCTTGAATAAACTGCTGAGCAATATTGACTGCCGCACAGACATTAGTTCATAACCCCGGAAAAATGTAAGTGCGACACGCACCGGAAAGTTAAAAACCGGAAAAAGAACCCTCCGAGCATCGGCGAAGAGTTAAAAATGAGAAAAAGAACTCTCCGAACATCGGCGAAGAGTAAAACCCCGAAGAAAGAAAAAATAATGTCAGTGCGACACGCACCGAAGATTAGAAACAATGAAGATAACAGTATTTACACCTGCATATAATCGTGCCTACACTTTGGATAGACTTTATCGGAGTCTGACAGGGCAGAATTTTGAAGATTTTGAGTGGCTCGTGGTTGATGACGGCTCTACCGATGAAACGGAGCAAAAGATAGGGGAATTTATTTCACAGAAGAGGATTTCTATTCGCTGTTTCAAGACGGTCAATCAGGGAAAATTACGGGCAATGAACTTCGGTGTCACAAAGGCTTACGGGAAGTTATTTTTTATACTTGACAGCGACGATTATCTTGCAGGCGATGCGTTGAATAAAGTTTGGGAAAATTATCTTCAAATCAAAGACGACCTGACTTTCGGCGGCATAATAGGATTGCGACCCTTTGCCAACGGACAAACTTATCCGAAAGTTGATTATAAAAAAATTGATTGCACTTATCCGCAATGGTGTGCAAGGTATAATTTTCACGGCGAGACTGCCGATGTGTTTCTGACAACTGCCATAAAAGAGTTCCCTTTTCCCGTCATAGCCGATGAACACTATTTTTCGGAAGATATGCTCTGGTATCAAATGGCAAAGAAATATAAGATGAGGTTTATTTCCGATGCCTTAGTTTATGGTGAATATCTCCCTGACGGAATAACGAAGAATATCGGTAATTTGAGAAAAAATAATCCTCTCTCTTTTATGATGTATTACAGGTATTTTTCTTCTCAAAAGACCATCCCCCTGCGGCGGAGATTTAGATTTTGTTACGAATATTGGCTGTTTTGGAAGGTTTATCATAAAAAGTTCAAACAAGTTAAAACAGATAAAGAGCCGATTCCGTTTTGGGGTTATATAATATTTTTTTATGTAATTTTGTCATTCAGGAAATTAAGATATTAAACGATATATACAGATAATGATACCTAAAATTATTCACTATTGCTGGCTTGGCAGCGATTCTTATCCTCCGAAAATAGAGCAATGCATGCGGAGCTGGAAAGAAAAATTGCCAGACTATGAGTTCAGATTATGGGATGCGAGCGTATTTGAAATATTTGACAATACTTATGCCCGCCAGGCTTTAGAAGTGAAAAAATATGCTTTTGCGGCGGATGTCATTCGTCTTTATGCCCTGTTTTATTACGGCGGAATATATCTGGATAGCGACGTAGAAGTCCTTAAAACGTTTGACGACCTTCTGCATTTGGATTACTTTTTAGGGGAAGAATATTCGGTCGGCGGCAATCATACAAAAATTGAGGCGGCTGTGATGGGGGCAGAGAAAGGTTCGGAGTTTATCGGTAAGTGTTTGGATTATTATCGGAATAGAAAATTTATTGACGGATTGTTTCGCTACGACATGCAAAAGCCTCTGCCGGTTATTATGAAAGAAATTTTGGAGCGGAATTATAGCCTTCATTGGATTCAAACTCCGGATGAGATTCGGCAAAGTGAAAAAGATATTTTTATATTGCCTGTGGAGTTCTTCAGTCCCAAATCCTGGCAGACAAAGGAACTTTTGGCTCTGACCGATAAAACCTATACTATTCACCATTTCAATATGTCTTGGGTGAAAAAAAGAACTTATTCGGACTATTTTGCAGACATGGTTTGTTATATAAAAAATAAGATAAAAGAACTGTTTAAAAGAAGTAAGAAAAATGAATGATATTCAACAACCGATTCAAATTTCTGTTTCGGTAATCATCCCGATTTATAATGCACGGGTGTGGATTGTTAAATGTTGTGAAGGACTATTTAGCCAGACGCTGCGGGATATGGAAATAATCTTTGTAGATGATTGCTCGCAAGACGGAAGTTTTGAAATTTTGCAGGATGAAATAAAGCGTGTGCAGGAGATTAAAAAAAATAATGGAGAGACAATGCCTGAGGTAGTTTTGATTCAAAATGAAAAAAATAAAGGAGTCGCCCTCAGCAGAAATCTTACCCTTGAAAAAGCAAAAGGAAAATATGTGGGGTTTGTTGATGCTGATGATTGGATAACTTCCGATATGTATGAGAAGATGTATGAGAAAGCCATAGAAGAAGATTCCGACATAGTTTGGTCTGATTTTTATTGGTCAGAAGAAGGATATGTGCGTCAGGACTTCCCTAATGACCGGATGACGTGCCTTGAACAAATGTCATTAACCAATATGTATTGGACCTTGTGGAACAAGATTTTCAAACGGGAATTATTTACGGAAAATAACCTGCGGATGAGCGACTTTAAAGTAGCGAGTGATATGATAACATTCAAACTTTTTTATTATGCCGTGAAAGTTTCCTATTTGCCGATGGCGTTCTATCATTATAACAGACATACGCAAAATGCTCTGACAACAAATTTATATAAACAGCACTATAAGATAACTCCGCTTGTAGAAAGTTTGCAGGAAATATCTTCTTTTTTTCAAAGTATGCCGGATGGTAATTCGTATAGAAGCATTGTATTTAATTTGCAGGTATGGTTTAAGAACGATTTTTTACATGCCGTTGTCTGTCGTCAAAGTCTATCTATATGGCGAGATTTATTTCCTGCTACGCATAAATTTTATAGAAAATACGGAAAAACAAATCGTCTGCAAAGATTTTTCTTCTTCTGTGCAATTCACAACATTACCGCCTGGTGCGTGATATTAAAAAACAGAATTGTGCAAAGACTTTTTGGGAAGAGCGATTGCAAATAAAAAAAATAACATCAAAAGTCATGGAAGAACAACCAAAAGTTTCTGTAATAGTTCCGATTTACGGGACGGAGAAGTGGATTGAAAGATGCGCAAAAAGTCTTTTGAATCAGACGTTGGAAAACTTTGAAATAATATTTGTCAATGACAAGACACAAGATAATTCAATTGCGATACTAAAAAAATGTATATCGGAAAATCATCGGACGGATATTAAGATTACGATTGCTGATAATGATTTAAACTTAGGATTGGCAGAAACAAGAATGCATGGGGTTCGTCTTGCGAAAGGAGAATATATAATGCATTGCGATAGCGACGACAGAATAGAATTACCTACGATTGAAAATATGTATCAGCAGGCTAAAAAAACTTCTGCGGACATAGTCTGGGCAGATTTTTATTTGGATTATGATACGGAGCAAAAACTTATTTCGGAGGATATCGGCAGCACTTGTCCCAAAGATGTCGTTCATGCAATGTTATCTACTAAAATTTGGTGGTCAATGTGCACTAAGATTTACAGACGTGAATTTTATTTGCAAAATATTCCGTCAGAAACGAAATTGTGGCGAAATGGAGGGGAAGATATGCTCAACATTCGTTTATTTTATAATGCTTCCATAACAACTTATCTTCCTATGGCAGGTTATCATTATAATGTCCAAAATCAACAATCTATGACAAGAGCTTTAAATATTGATAAAATAAAATCATATATAGATGCGATAGATGATGTGGAAAATTTCATAATGTCTAAGCCTGACGGACATCTTTTTGAAAATGAATTGAATTATATGAAAGTGTGGTTAAAGCAAATGGCAATTTATCAATGTAAAAATCGGCATCAGTTAAGATGGTGGAAAAATTTATATCGTTCGGCAAACAAAGTTATATATAAAAATAAAAACTATTCATTAACGCAGAGATTGATAAGCCTCTGTGCCGCACACGGAATTTATTTTCCTGCTCTGTTGAGAAACAAATATTTTGTAAAATAAAATTTATAGAAAGTTTGCTTGGAAGATAAGATTTATAAGAAGCATTGCAATATTTTTATCTGCTATAAAAATATTAACTAATTTTGTTTGTAGAATTTATTCTATAAATAAAATATTTTAACTTGAAATTACGAAATGTACATTGAGCAAAAATTAAATAACAAATATGCTGTATCTGTGATTGTTCCTATCTATAATGTAGAACGTCAAATTGAGAGATGTGTTCATAGTTTATTTTCTCAGACGCTCCAAGATGTAGAATTTATTTTCGTAAATGATTGTACACCGGATAATTCTATAGAAATATTAAAAAGATTGATTTTAACATATCCGTCTGTAAAAAATAGAGTTAAAATTATTAATAATGAGAAAAATTGCAAACTTTATGTAACCCGTAGGGTAGGGATGAATGCTGCTGAGGGCGAATATATCACTCATGTTGATAGTGATGATTGGTTGGAATTAGATTGTTTGGAGAAACTTTACCAAAAAGCAAAATCAACATCGGCAGATATAGTTTTTTGCGATTTCTTTAACTCTTCGGAAGAGAAGGAAGAAAGAGAGTCTCAAGAATTACCTGATGACAAGGTCGTAGTGGTGAAAGAAATGTTGAACTGCAGATTCAGATGGAATATTTGGGCAAAATTATTCAGAAGAACGCTTTATGATTTTGACGATTGTGAGATGAATTTTGATTGTACGAACTACGGCGAAGATATGATAACAATTAAATTATTTTACAGAGCACAAAAAGTTGTTTATCTAAATAATTGTTTGTATCACTATGCGGTTGCAACATCCGATTCAATAACTAAACATCATTTGACGCCGATACTTGTTTTGCAAATGTTAAATTCGGTGAAAAATATAGAAGATTTCTTCTTGCAGAAGGATGATTACAATGTTTATGCACAAAGTTTAATTCGCTTAAAATTATCAATACGTGGCAGGTTTCTACTTGGCTCTAAGAATTTTACTGCAATTAAGTTATTATGTTTGGAGTTTCAGGAAATAAATTCTGAAATAACACCTGCAAATCAGGAGGATGAAATTTTACGTTTGATAAATAGGATGGCTGCTGCTAATCTTGCTAAATGTATTTATATCTTCAATGGTGGATATTCATTGCTGCGAAAAATAAAGCACTTAAACAATTAAGAAAGTTTTTTATGAGAATAAAGAAAGAACAACTTAGGAAAGCAGGTCTTTTACTGTTGGTTTTTTGCTTTATCTATCCCATATCGTTTAAGTTCTTCCCAATTATGTCGTTTAGGACCGTGTTTGCAATAGTCGGATTTTTGATTGTAACAGTGTTTGAGAAGAAATTAATTTTTATAAACGCTAGTTTAATTAAAATTATATATTGTCTTTTGTTGATTACTTTGCTTGCAATTGTTGCTGATGTTCTGAATAATACAAGAGAAACTTTCTTTATTTACAATACATTCTCTACTTTTCTGATTATTGTCGGAGCATTCGTACTCGCATTTTATTTCAAGAAAATAAATGATAATAAGATAGATTTTGATTTGATAACCAATTATATAATTGCTGCAGTAACTTTGCAGTGTCTTCTTGCTGTGTTAATGTATTTAATTCCGGGTTTTGAACATTTTATGTTGGAACAACTTACCATATCTCCATATTCAAAAGATATTAGAAGTGTAAGAGGACAAAGATTAATCGGTATCGGAGAACAATATGTAGCGCTTGGGATAATCAACTCATTTGGTTTGGTAATGTTATCGGAAAAATTAAAGAAAAGAAGTCCATATACTGTCTTACAAGTATGTTTATTTGTATTCATTGTTGTTATTGGTTGTATGATGTCAAGAACGACAATTATCGGAGCAGCAACGGCAATTATAATTCTTGTAGTTTTTAACAGACATCGTATTAGGCAACATTACGGAAAAATTTTGATAGCAATTGTATGCGTGGCAATAGTATATTTAGGTATTTTACCTAACTCAATCAAGTCGCAGTTTGATTATTTATTCCAGTACGCTTTTGAGATGTTTTTTTCTTATGAAAGTACGGGAACATTACAAACCAGATCAACCAATGATTTAATAGGTATGTTGTCAATAATTCCGCATACGTTCAAAACGTGGTTAATTGGCGATGGCTTCTGGGATGATCCTACAGGAAGATATGCATATTATATGGGAACAGATGTTGGTTATACTCGTTTGCTGTTTTATTTCGGAATAGGTGGATTAATAATGTATTTGTACTATCAATATCAGATAATAAAGCAGGCAAATCTGCGAACAAAAAACAAACATAGACAATTTTTCATCTTCATATTTATTTTGTTTTTAATTCTGCAAATAAAAGTTTTGGTTGATGTAATTCCGATTTTTATTTTATTTATGTTTGCCGAAGAAGATGATAGTGAAATAATATTAGAAGAATCAAAAAAGATAAAAGGTTAATTTCCAATGAAAAAAATAAATTTCCTGTTACCGTTTGCAGGCAGAAAACCTGTCGGTGGATTTAAAGTTGTGTATGAGTATGCTAACAGACTTGCCGCAGATAATTATTTGGTGAAAATCATTTATCCGTCATCCCTTTTATTTAATGAGCAGTCAACGACAGAGAAAATAAGAAGCATTATAAAATACTTCTATTATAATATATTCGGAAGATATTCCTGCAAACTATGGTTTAATCTGGATAATCGTGTGAAAGAAATTCCGGTTTGGTCATTATCGGAGGCATTCGTTCCAAAAGCAGATATAATGATTTGCACTGCTGTAGAGACCGCCGGATATTTGGCAAAATATAAAAACATTGCCGATAATCATAAGTTTTATTTGATACAACACTTTGAAGCGTGGTATTTTTCGGAACAAAGGGTTAAAGAAACTTATCACTTTCCGTTGAGGAAAATAGTTATTGCAGAATGGTTGGCAGACATCGTACATTTCGAAGGCGAATTTTGCACATTAATTCATAATGGCTTTGATTTTGATTATTTTACGCTGGCTACTCCTATAGAATCCAGAGACAGATATACTTTCTGTATGCTTTACCACGTGTTAGAGTGGAAAGGAGTAAATGATGCAATAAAAGCTTTGCAGATAGTAAAAGATAAATACCCTTTGTTAAAAGTAAAAATGTTTGGGGCATTTAAAAGACCGAAATTCCTTCCTGACTGGTATGATTTTTATACTTGTCCCGACAAATCAACATTAAATATGCTATACAACAGTTCTGCAATTTTTCTGTCTGCTTCTCATGGCGAGGGATTTTGTTTAACTCCACCTGAGGCAATGATGTGCGGTTGTGCATTATGTCTTACAAATATAGGAGGATTTACGGTTGTTGCCAAAGATAATGAGAATGCTCTTTTATCTCCGCCGCACGAACCGGAAATGTTGGCAAAAAATCTTATAAAATTAGTTGAGGATGATGAATTACGAATAAGATTGGCAAAAGAAGGCAACCGTACCATTAAACAATTTACTTGGGAAAAAGCATATATAAAGTTGCGTACATTGTTAGAGAATTAGTGTGGAAATATTAGATTTTGACTAAAACAAAACCTCATAATGCCTCAAATAACAATTCTTCTTGCAACCTTTAACGGCGAAAAATATGTGGAGCAACAGATTGAATCCATTATTAAGCAGTCGTTCAAAGATTGGAATCTCATCATTCACGATGACGGTAGTACGGATAACACTCTCTCAATAATTCGTAAATGGCAGGAAATAGACACTCGTATAAAAATCATAGAAGATAAGATTGTTTTTTGCTCATCTGCCGCAAATTTTATGCACTTATTGACTTTTGCAACGAGTGATTTTGTTATGTTTTGCGACCAAGATGATGTATGGTTGGAAAATAAACTGCAAGTAATGTACGATGTAATTATAACAAAGAATAATGCACTTCCGCAAGTTGTCTATGCTAACGCTGAAATTTGGAATGCTGACGGCACTTTCAATGGTAAAATTCCGTTTTGGGAGCCTAAGCATTTACGAGATACACTTTTTCTTAATGGTGGTATTCACGGCTGTGTTTCAATATTCAATTCCAAAATATTAACCTTAATGTTAGAGCAAAAGCATACGCCAGCAATGCATGACCACTTACTTTTACTTGTCGGTTTAGCATTCGGAGAGGTTACTTATATGGATGATGTAGTTCTGTGGTTTCGTAGGCATCCGCAAGCCGTTACAAATGGTACGGAGATTAAAAAAAGTCGTTTGGCAAGTTTATTAAATTGTGCGAATTTTCCGGTTATTGATTGCAAACATTATATTGGCGTATTGCATTTCTATCAGGATTATAATAAACTATTCAATGATTCGCAGCGGACACTGATAGAATGTTACCTTTCTCTACCTAAAATGAATTTACTGTGTAGATTATTAAAAATCATACGATATAAATTCACTCATGGCGGCTCTCGTATAGAACTTCTGGCAAAAATTTTAACAAGAAAATTCATTGATTAAATTAGATGTAAAACGAAATATAAAAAGGAGAGTGTGATAAATAAAAAGACAATAGTTATTTCTGCTGTGAATTTTTCTCGTGAAGTCGGAGGAGCATATTCTGTTTTAAAGGAATGTTTGGACTATGTTTCAACGAGCGGACTGACTGAAAAGTACAGATTTGTAACAATTCTGCATTCGGAAGATGCTTGCCCGCACAATAATGTGGAATGCATAACATTTCCGAAAGCCAAACAGCGATGGATTTATCGTCTGTACTATGAATATGTTTATTTTTATAGAATTTCCAAGCGATTGAAGCCAGAATTATGGCTCTCGTTGCACGATATAACACCAAATGTAATAGCAAAGCGTCATGCTGTTTATATGCACAACACTTCTCCTTTTTATAAACTTAGATTAAAGGATTTTAAATTGGATTGGAATATGTCGCTTATGACTTTGTTTTATAAATATCTCTATCGTATCAACATTCATAAAAATAATTATTTGATAGTTCAGCAGGATTGGATAAGGAATGCTTTTTCAAAGATGTTCAATGTAGATAAAAATAAGATAATAGTTGCATATCCTAAACAAAATAGTCTTAAAAACAATATCAAATCAAATAAAAAAAGCAACATAACGCATTTCTTTTACCCGTCCGTACCACGTATATTTAAGAATTTTGAGATTGTTTGTGAGGCTGTAAAAATTCTTAATGACAAAAGGGTTGAGGATTTTGAGGTAACGCTAACAATAAACGAGGAAAACACCGATAACTATTCCAAAATGATTCTTAAGAAGTATAACGACATAAAACATATAAATTTTGTAGGATTATTGCCGCATAATAAGATGGATGAAGAATACGAAAGGACGGATTGTCTGATTTTTCCTTCAAAAAGTGAAACTTGGGGATTGCCTATTTCGGAGTTTTCTCATTATGATAAACCGATGTTGCTTGCCGACTTACCATATTCTCACACGGCGGCAAGCGGTTGTCGGCAGACGGCATTCTTCCCTTGTGACAATCCTAATACATTGGCTTTGCAGATGCTTAACATTATCAATAACGATTTGTCTTTTCTGTATCCTGTAGAAGAAAAGTTAATTGACGAGCCGTTTGCCGATAGTTGGAAAAACTTATTTAAGATATTACTTGAACAATAAAAAAGAAAATGACAAAGAAAGAACTCAAAACCCAACCGATTAAACAATCTATGTTAAAGAATCATTATACATTGGGATATAAAATATATCTAGCCTGTTGTTTGATTCGTACTAAGATTTTTTATCCTAAAATGCGAATAATAAACTTCCCTTTTGACATTCGGTCTAAAAAATATATGAATTTAGGTCGCAATAATTCTATCGGAACAGGATGCAGGTTTGAGGCATTTTCTTTTGACAAATCCGAATCTTTGATACTCGGCGATAATATCCAAATCAACGATTATGTCCATATTACGGCGATGAATAATGTAAAAATCGGCAACAACGTCTTAATGGCAAGCAGAATATATATTTCCGACTGTTCGCACGGATTCTACAATGCGGAACATTCCTCTCCCGAAATTCCTCCTGTCAGGCGTCCGTATGATGTGTCGCAGGTGGAAATCGGAGATAATGTATGGATAGGGGAAGGAGTCTGTATTCTGCCGGGCACAAAAATAGGTAACGGATGCGTTATAGGGGCAAATGCGGTTGTAAAAGGCATATTTGAAGATAACTCTGTCATTGTCGGAATTCCTGCGAGGGTTGTCAAACAATACAATGCTCAAACGAAGCAATGGGAACGAAAATAAGATTTTAAATGAAAAATATTTTAATAACCGGAGGTGCGGGATTCATTGGGTCTAATCTTGCAATTAAACTTTTAACGAGGGGATATAACGTAACAATTCTTGATAATCTCTCCGAACAAATTCATGGAAAAGACCCCAAAACAACATCCCCGCTTTATAACAATATTAAAAACTCCGGAGCGGCATTTGTCAAAGGCTCGGTAACCGACAGAAAAACGCTGGAACAAGTGATAGAACATCAGGATTGTATTGTACATCTGGCGGCGGAAACTGGAACAGGTCAAAGTATGTACGAAATAGAGCGGTATTGTCAAACAAACATTATGGGGACGGCGTTGCTTGCGGATGTTCTTACCAACAAAAAGCATAATGTGGAAAAAGTCGTGGTGGCATCATCCAGAGCAATCTATGGAGAGGGGAAATATTTTTGCAAACATTGCGGAGATGTTTACCCTTCGGCACGGGAAGACAAAGCAATGCACGAAGGAGATTTTGAATGTAAATGTCCCGTATGCTCTTCGGATGTTGAATTAGTCGCTACGGATGAGAATAGCCTCATTCATCCGACTTCGGTTTATGGCATCAACAAGCAGAATCAGGAACAGATGATAATGTTGCTTGGAAATACACTCGGCATATCTTCTACGGCTCTGCGTTATCAAAATGTTTATGGACCTACTCAATCGCTTTCCAATCCTTATACGGGAATCCTTTCTGTCTTTTCCACCCAAATACGAAATGAACATCCGCTTAATATCTTTGAAGACGGCAATGAGAGTAGAGATTTCGTGTTTATAGATGATGTAACGGATGCTACGATTTTGGCAATAGAGAAAAAGCAAAGCACCGGCGAGATATTTAATATCGGCACCGGCATCAGTACCTCTGTCAATGATGTGGCAAAGGAGTTGATAGCAAATTACGGCATAAATGTTCCGATGAAGATTTCGGGCAACTATCGTTTAGGAGACATCAGACATAACTTTGCGGATATTTCCAAAGCCGATAAATTGCTGGACTACAAACCGAAGATTTCTTTTGCGGAAGGAATAAAACGTTTTACTTCCTGGGTAAAAACACAGGACGTAACCGAAGACAAATACCAATCGTCCATTGACGAGATGAAATCAAAAGGTCTTTATAAATAACATCATAATTGCATGCATAGAGTAGATTTGGAGGGGAAGAAGATTTTGTTTTTCGCACCCGCCTTTTTCGGCTATGAGAAACATATAGAAAAACGCTTGACGGAGCGTGGAGCCGATGTTGATTATTTTAACGAGCGGTTTAGTGATAAAACATTGTTCAAAATCATTATGCGGCTTAACAAACACCTTCTTTCCGCTTGCATAAACCGATATTATAAACGCATTTATAAAACCATAAAAGGCAATCACTACGATATTTTTCTGGTTATAAACATTGAAACGATGCCTGTTTGGTTTGTAAAAAAAATAACGACTCTGCAATCCTGTCCTGTAAAAATTCTGTATATATGGGATTCTATGGCATGGAAACACAATCTTCAAATATATTTTAATCACTTTGACAGGGTTTATTCTTTTGACCGCAAAGATGTTCTCAAATATAAGGACAAAATACTGCTGAGACCGCTTTTTTATTTGCCGCAATATGCCGACATAAAGCCGCAGCAGAAATACGATTACGACCTTTGCTTTATCGGTTCGGCACATACCGACAGATATAAAATAGCATGTGCATTAAAGCAAATTGCCAGGCAGAATAATTTTACGACCTTCATTTACCTCTATCTCCAAAAGCCTTATGTTTATTATCTCTCTAAACTTACAAACCGCAATTTTGCACACTCCCGCAAGAGCGATTTTGCCTACACGCCGCTTACCGAAAGGCAAATAACAGACATAATGCAGAAATCCCGAATAATAGTTGATACGCAAGGTCCAAATCAAAGCGGCTTGACCATGCGAACAATAGAAACTCTTGCCGCAAGGCGAAAGATGATAACGACCAATGACGACATTGTGAATTATGATTTTTATTGCCCGGATAACATTTGCGTATGTGATTTTTATAAAACTTTTCCTTCTAAGGCTTTTCTTGACTCTCCTTTTGCAGAAAACCGTTCCGAGCAATATTATTATAAGTACTCTCTTGACGGCTTTCTGGATGATATTCTTTCTTAATATACAAACGTTCGGCAGAGGTTCGGCAAGCCTTTTGTAAATATATAAACGTTCGGCAGAGGTTCGGCAAGTCTTTTGTAAAGATACAAACGTTCGGCAGATGTTCGGCAATCCTTTTGTAAATATACAAACGTTCGGCAGAGGTTCGGTAAGCCTTTTGTAAATATACAAACATTCGGCAGAAGTTCGGTAAAATATTTGTATGTTTGCAAACGTTAAAATACGAGGTTTTTAATCCGAAGAAAGAAAAATGATATGTTAAAAATAAATTTTTCACGATTAACCAATGAAAGTTTTGCCGCCTTGACTCAAATGACAATAACGACAGTTAATCAAACAGGCGATGCGAGCATTATAAACAATCCGGTCTTTACTTTGATTGCTCCTGCTTATGAGCAATTTGAAATACTTATCAACAAACCTGCTTATTCGGGTTTAGGTAAAAGAGCAAAGAAGGATGACAAAATAAGAGACAAATATTTTAGAGGTTTGTACGCTATTGTACGCTCAATGTCGGTTTTTGCCGACGATGCAAAAGGACAAAAAGCCGCTGAAATTTTGCCGTTTTTCAAACAGGTCGGAAATATAGACTCAAAAACTTATTCAGAGCAGACTGCCGCTTTGAATAAATTTTTCAGCGATATGGATTCTCAAACCAATCAAACAATTCTGGAGGAAACAGGCATTAAAAACTTTTATCAAAAAGTACGCAACGCACAAAACGTTTTTGAAGAACATTATCTGCAACAGATAAATGAAGATTCCCAGTTAAGACAGGGCGGCACTGCTTCTCAAAAACGCAGATTGCTGGAAGAAAATATGTCGCAATTTCATATTCTTGTAAATGCAATGAAAAATCAACCGGTTTGGAGCGACCTTTATGCGGATTTGAAACAATTGGAGACGGGAATAAAGCATTAGACAAATTTTACCTTAAACTGAAATCTATAACACAATACGCTATGAGCATAGAGATAAGACAACTGGAATATGATGAAAAATCTTTGCAGGATGTATGCCGTCTTTTGCAGAAGGTTTATCCCAAGACAAGTAAATTCACATTGGAATACATTAAATGGCAATATCTGGAAAACCCCAACGGCAAGGCTATAGGTTTCAATGCTTACGATTCGGATAAAGTTGTGGCTCATTATGTAGGTCTGCCTGTACGGATGATGATTTTCGGCAAGTCTCTTAAAGGAGTTGTTTCGATAAACACCGCAACCCATCCCGATTACAGAGGCAGGAGATTGTTTTATAATCTGGCACAAATACAATACGATTATTTGACAAAAATCGGATTTGACTTTTCAATAGGTCCAGCAAATGCTCAAAGTACCAACAGTTATTTGAAGAATCTTGGCTTCTATTTAATCGCTCCACTTGAAGTGAAGGTGGGTTTTGGAGAAAAAATCTATGGCGGAATGAAAAACTTCGAATGTTATCAGCAATACGATGTGCCGACCTTAAAGTGGAGGCTTGACAATCCGCAAAACAAATATTGTGTGAAAAAAGGTATAATTTCTTCTCCGCTTGCAGGATTTGCAAAAACCCTCTCATGCATTCCGTCCGGCGATGAGGATTTTAAGTGTTGGGCTAATGATGATAATAAAAAATACACCTCAAGAGTAAATCTTTATGTGGGTTTGGGTGCGAATCTGAAAAACGGAATGTATTTTTCGTTACCGAAGTTCGTAAAGCATTCGCCATTTAATCTGGTCTTTCGCGATTTGCAAAACGCATTGCCGAGAATCAAAAAAGAAGATATTTTTTATCAATTAATAGATTTTGATGTGATATGAGAGTACAAAATATTATCTTTGCAGTGTTTTTACTATAAATAACTTCTCAAATATGAAAGATATTATAAATAAGATAAAAGTAACCAAAGCCAATGTCTATCTTATACAAAGGATGATAGAGGATGTTTGCGATAAATATAATCTTGGGAATTATTTCGGGATTATATCTACGGCAGTTTCTCAGGCTGTTGATTTAGCGATATTGACACAAGAGGATGAAGACCGTCTGGAGTTTTCCTTTGACCAATGTGTGGGAGGAATGAGTTTCTGTCTTCGCAGCCGAACAGATGTGTTTTCGGATTTAAATGCTGAGGGTTTCCTGTCCGACATTATAAAAAGCCTTGCCGATGAAGTCAGCATCAGTGAGGAAGGCAAGATGATTGAAATGATATTTTATGTTACAGGTATTGAACATTCGGTGTTGCAAAACCGCCAAAGCAAGTTCAAAGAATATTTCATTCATAATCCCGTTGCAAAATAGTCTTATAACCCAATCACATTTCTTTATAAATGGCTGTCGTCTTTTCAAGCAATACCGATTTCAAATTACCTTTTAAGCAGAGTCTTATAAAAAACCTGATTAAGACCATCGCCGCTCATTACGGAAAAACAATCGGTTCCATTGCTTATGTATTTTGTGATGACGAGTATTTGCTTGATGTTAATCGCAAGTTTCTCAATCATGATTTTTATACGGACATAATAACCTTTGATTATACCGAAAACCAAACGATAAACGGAGACATTATTATTTCCGTAGAGAGGGTTAAGGATAATGCACAAAAGTTTCAAGTCCCGTTTGAGGAAGAACTAAAAAGAGTAATAATTCATGGTATTCTTCATCTGTGCGGCTTGAAAGACAAATCTGTGAAACAATCCGTTGCGATGCGGAAGGCAGAGGAAGAAGCATTACAATTATTCCACGATTTATAAAAACAAAATTTCTCTTTTATAGACTTAAAGTGCAACTTTGCTTAATGCTTATAGAGCAAGTTTAGGCTTTTGCGGGTTATTATGGAAAATAGTTGTATTTTTGCATCCTAAACATAAAGAAATAAAAATTGTAAAAGATGAAAAAAATCTTATTATCATTAGCAGTATTATTGGGAACGCTTGGCGTTATGACCACAGGTTGTTCTCAAAACTCGTCATACAAAAAAGCCGAACGAGTAGATATGAAAGAATTGAAGACATTAAACGATTCCATATCATACATTATTGGTTATTCGCAAGGAAGCCAGATGGCGGCGTCTATTTCGCAAGACAACCTGAAGTTTAATAAAGAACTTCTTGCCAAAGCCTTTTATCAATCGCTTTTAGGAGACACCACAAGTTTATTGACAAAAGAACAAATGCAGGCAACTATGAATAAATTTCAGCAGGAGTTCCAAAAACAACAACAAGAGTCTGCCCAAAAAATAGCAAAGCCAAATAGAGAAAAAGCAGAGAAGTTTTTAGCGGAAAATAAGACTAAGGATGGAGTTGTAACTACAGAAAGCGGATTGCAATATAAGATGATAAAACAGGGAAAGAATAATGTGCATCCGGCAATGGGCGAAAGAGTGAGAATAAACTATCGTTTGAAAACCTTAGATGGTAAGGTCGTTGAATCAACATTTGAAAGTAACGAAAAACCCGGACCTATGGGCGTTAGTAATTTTATTCCCGGATTTTCGGAAGGCTTAACCAAAATGACCGAAGGCTCAACTTATATGTTTTGGATTAAACCCGATTTGGCGTATGGCGATAATGACTCTCCGCAGATACCTGCCGGTTCATTACTTTGCTTTGAGGTTGAATTATTAGAAGTCATTAAATAAACAAAGCATAGTTCTATAATATTTATATCAACAAATAAAAAGCGTTTCATTGATATGAAACGCTTTTTATTTGTTCTACTTTTTGCAGATGCTGTTTCTGCTAATACTCATCTTCATGAAAAAAGAAATCTTCCTTAGTTGGATAATCTATCCATATATCTTCAATAGAATCATAAGTATCTCCTTCATCTTCTATTTCTCTCAGGTTTTCTATTACCTCAGACGGCGCCCCCGAACGAATAGCATAATCAATCAATTCTTCTTTTGTCGCAGGCCATGGTGCATCTTCTAACTTTGAGGCTAATTCTAATGTCCAATACATAATTAAAATACTTATTTTTATTGTTAAAAATGGTTTGCAAAAGTAATATAAATATTTATAATATGCCTTATGAAGGAAAAAATTATTTACTCTCTTGCTAAATATCCTTATTCCAATACGTTTCTTCTACTCCGCAATCAAAAAGTTCTTTGCGTGAAAGTGCAAAAAGGTAGTCCGAAAGTCTGTTTATGAACTTCAATACATTTGTATCTACCGTTTCTTGTGCTGCGAACTTAACAGCCAAACGTTCAACCCTTCTGCAAATTGTTCGTCCTACATTTATGTGAGCGGCAACCTCTGTTCCTCCTGGCAATATGAACTTTGTAAGAGGCGGAACGTCTTTTGTCATTTCGTCAATAGCATTTTCCAATTCCCGAATATGTTCCGGTTTAATCTTTGGCATATTTTGAGCGATTGAAGCGTCCTCACATGCTACCAAACTTTCCGCATTGAACAACAGATTCTGAATTCTTATCAATTGAGCTTTATATTCAGCATTTTTAATTAAACATGCTATTAATCCTATGTACGAATTCAGTTCATCTATCTGCCCATAAACCTCTACTCTCAAATTATCTTTGCGCACTCGCTCACCTCCAACAAGTGAAGTGCTTCCGTCATCGCCTTTTCGCGTGTAAATCATTGCGGATATATACTAAATGCGTTCTACTGCTACGATTTCCGGTAATTCTTCTTTGATTGCCGCTTCCACACCTTGCTTTAATGTTATCATAACGTGAGGACAAGAGCCGCAATGCCCCTGTAACTCAACATAAACAATCTTTCCGTCAGTCAATTCCACAAAACGAATGTCTCCTCCGTCAGCTTGCAGATATTCTCTTAACTGTTCAATGATTTTTTTGACTTTTTCTTCAAGTTGCATCTTTTCTTCCTGTGTCATAATCCTAATGTATTAAAATTTTAGTGTGCAAAAATACAATAATATTTCCAATAACTTTGTATGATGTTGAGATAAATGAGTTTCTACTTGTGGGTAATGACCACTTCGTGCGTATCGTTATTCAAATAGCATTTGGTGGCGATTGGGTAGCGGACAAGCATATTTTGGAAGATAGAGTTGGGCATAATATTTATCTTGTTATTGGACAGTAACCTGTTTTTTGAATTAACTCTCGTCCTTGTTCAGATAAAATCCAATTTAGTAATTTTTCAACATTTGGCTTTTTATTGTCAAAAAGAGTTATTGCATAAACATCATACAGTAAAGGATATTTTTTATTTTCTATTGACATAAAATCAGGAGGAAACTGATTTATTTTAAGTAATTTAATTTGTCTGTTTCCAACCATTTCATTTACAAAATAACGAAATGAAAAACCAATAGCATTAGGATAATTTATGTAATCGGCAACTCGTGAAATCATCATACCCATTCCAAAAATTAATTCATCTTTTTTAGGTGTAATGATTGGTTTTGCCTGCATAAAATCAAGGAAAGCCGTTTGGCTTCCACTCCCAATATTTCGTTGAAAAGGAATAATAGAATCATTTTTTCCTCCAACTTCATTCCAATTTGTTATTTTACCCGAATAAATATCCTGTAATTGTTCAATGGAAAAATTATCTACAATATTATTACTATTTACAAAAAATACAAACGCTTCTCTTGCGATGGGTAATAGTCGTAATTCAACTCCAGCATTTTTAGCCATTTCTAATTGTTCTGCTGATGGCGAAGCAACAAAAATAATATCAACTTTCTTGTCAATAAGTGCTTTGTATGCATTCATTGTGTTACTGTATCTTACTTTCTTGTTGCCGTTTGACGGATATACGGCTTGTGCAAAAGCGGAATACAACGGGTATAACGCAGTTGCTCCATCCAAAACAGGTAAGTCTTTTTTTAGTAATAAAGTTGAAGCCGAGTCAAGCACCGCAACTTTATTTCCCTTAACAAATGGTTGATAGGAAGAAACATCGAAATCATTCTCACTAACTCTTGAATAATTCAGATTACTATCATATCTATCCCACATTTTCTTTGTATTAAAACAGCTGGTTAATGAGAGCAATAAGATAAGAGATGCAAACAGTTTCTTTTTCATATATTTTTTATTTAAAAGCCATTTTTTATAAATTCTAAATAAGGATTGAAATTTTAATAAGCAAAAATACAATAATATTTCCAATAACTTTGTATGATGTTGCAGAAAATGAGTTTTTTCTTCATATCAGATTAACAATACTTTATTTAGCCGTTACCAAAGGCTGTTTTAGAAAAATGAAACAGCCTTTGGTGAAAATGAAACGAAGTAACGCTATTGGGATACGCACAAACGAAGAAAGTAATATTGATTAAATTTTTTTGATGATTATGCTTGTTAATTCGGATTGATTGTTTATCTTTGCGACCTCTAATTTAATTATTTGTTAAACATAATACATAAACATAATGAAAGTATATAACACTTCGGAAATAAAAAATATTGCACTGGTAGGCGGTGCTAAATCAGGGAAAACAACTTTGGCGGAAGCCTTTGCTTTGGAAGGAGGAGTGATAACGAGAAAAGGTTCTGTTGATGACAAGAATACTATCTCCGATTACAGAGATATTGAGTTGGAACGCAAGCATTCCGTTGTTTCAAGCGTAATGTATGTTGAGTATAACAATGATAAGGTAAATATAATAGACGTTCCCGGTTTTGCGGACTTTCAAGGAGAAATGGTTGCCGCATTTCATGTTACGGAAGCAGCAATTGTTGTCATCAATTCTCAAATAGGAGTTGAAGTAGGCACCGAATTGGCATTTCGTTATTCTGATAGCATTCAAACGCCTCTTCTTTTTGTGATGAACCAACTTGATACCGAAAAAGCGAATTTTGATGAGCAGATAAAGGAATTGAAGGATTTCTTCGGCGATAAGATAACTGTTGTGCAGTATCCCGTAAATGCCGGTGTTGGATTTGATTGTTTTGTTGATGTGGTAATGCAAAAAATGTATAAATACCCCAAAGGCGGCGGCAAACCTGAGATTACGGATATTCCTGAAAGCGAACAAGCAAAAGCGGAGGCATATCGTTTGGCTTTGGTGGAGAATGCTGCTGCCGGAGCAGACGATTTGATGGAAAAATACTTTGAAGAAAATAATCTAACGATAGATGAGGTGCGTCGAGGCTTGAAACTCGGTATCACTTCCCGTGCTTTGTTCCCTGTTTTGTGCGTTTCGGCAAAAGAAAGCATAGGCATAGGACGATTATTGGAGTTTATAACTTACAATATTCCTTCTCCGAAAGAGGCAATCAATACTAAAACTTTGACAACAGGCGAAAAAGCATCTTATGATGAGACAAAACCGATGTTGTCATTTGTTTTCAAAACGGCAAATGAATCACATATTGGAGAGATTGCCTATATGAAAGTGATGCAAGGAGAGATTACGGAAGGCATGGACCTTGTCAATTCGGACAATGATTCTAAGGAACGGATAAGTCAGATATTTGTCAATTCGGGGAAAAATCGTATTAAAGTAGAAAAGGCATCTGCCGGAGACATTGTTAGTACTATTAAATTGAAAGATGTGAAAACCAATGCTACTTTGACGTCTAATAAAAATTTAGGCTTGAAATTTAATCCTATTATTTTCCCTGAACCGATTTATACGACCGCTATTAAGTCTGTTAATTCCTCTGATGATGAGAAATTGGGAGCAGCGTTGAATGAATTTGCTAATCATGACCGCAGTTTGAAGGTTGAGTTTGCACGAGAGTTGAAGCAAACCATATTAAAAGGGATGGGCGAATTTCATATTAACACTTTAAAGTGGTATTTGGACACAATGAAAATACCTATTGAACTTTTCGCACCGAAGATTCCTTATAGAGAGACAATAACTAAGAGTGCCGAAGCATCCTATCGTCATAAGAAGCAATCAGGAGGAGCAGGGCAATTCGGGGAAGTTTATATGCTCATAGAGCCTTACTATGATGGGATGACGCCACAAAAGACTTATCCGATTAGAGGCACGGAAACAATAGATCTTACTTGGGGCGGAAAACTTATTTTCAATAATTGTATTGTCGGAGGGG
This sequence comes from Bacteroidales bacterium, assembly GCA_031263015.1. Lineage (GTDB taxonomy): Bacteria > Bacteroidota > Bacteroidia > Bacteroidales > P3 > JAISGN01. The sequence continues at coordinate 17,587 of JAISGN010000004.1, read as the reverse complement.
CTATTGATGCACGATTTATGCCTGCAATATTAAAAGGAATTATGGAAAAAATTGAGGAAGGTCCTCTTACTGGGTCGTATGCCCGCGATATAGTAGTGAATGTATTTGATGGCAAAATGCACCCTGTTGATAGTAATGAAATGGCATTTAAGTTGGCGGGTAGAAATGCCTTTAAGGAAGCCTTCAAAGCGGCATCTCCAAAGATTCTTGAGCCTATTTATGATATGGAAGTTACCGTTCCATCTGAACTTATGGGAGGAGTGATGACCGATTTGCAAGGTCGTCGTGCTATTGTAATGGGAATGGATTCGGAAGGCAGGAATTCTGTTATCAAGGCTAAGGTTCCGCTTGCCGAAATGAACAGATATTCCACTTCTTTGAGTTCTTTAACTTCCGGAAGAGGTACATTTACCATGAAATTCAACGAATATCAGACTGTTCCTACCGATGTTCAATCTGCATTGCTAAAAGCATACGAAGAAACCAACAAAGACGAAGAATAGTCTGTGCATAATAATATATGAATATAATTATAGCGGGAGATGGTGAGGTAGGATTTCATCTTGCGAAAAGTTTATCAAAGGTAAGACACAATATCACGGTCGTTGATCCTCATTCGGAATTATTGACAATGCTTCAAGCCGAAGCGGATTTGATGACAATAACAGGCAACTCTACTTCTCTGAAAACGCTTAGAGAAGCAGGCGTTGCCTCTTGTGATTTGCTTATTGCCGTTTTGCACGATGAGAGTATCAATATTATGACTTGTATTCTCGGAAAGCGTATCGGTGCAAAGCGTACCATTGCTCGTATCAGCACTATTGAATATCTGGAAGAGAATAACAAGCAAATGTTTAAGGCTTTGGGAGTAGATGAAATGGTATCCCCCGAACGCATAGCTGCAAAGGAGATAACAAATCTTCTAACGAGAACAACGGCGACGGAAATTTTTGATTTTTCAAAAGGATTGCTGAGCTTCTATATGATGAGGATAGGTTCGGCGGCTCTTGTGCTGGATAAAACATTGTTGGAGGCGTCTGAATTGTACCCTGATATTGAAGCGAGGATTGTTTGCATTATTCGCAAGGGCAAAACAATTATTCCCGATGGTCAGGAGAAGTATCTTAAAGGTGATTTGGTGTATCTCGTCGCAAAATCGTCGTCTTTGGAAGATATTAATACTCTTGGCGGGCGTAAAGATGTCAATATAAAGAATGCAATCATTATTGGCGGAGGCAGAGTGGCGAGACGCACGGCTCTAAACCTGCAAAATGATATTAAACTCAAGATTATAGAGAAAAATAGAGAGCGATGCTTTAATTTAACCGATGAATTATCCAACACAATGGTGATAAACGGGGATGGAAGCGACATTTCATTACTCAATGAAGAAGGTCTTGAAAGCACGGATGCTTTTATCGCATTGACAGAATCAACGGAGACTAATATATTATCTTGTTTGCACGCCCATAAACACGGAGTAAAAAAAACGATAGCCCTTGTTGAGAACATCAGTTACATAGATGTGTCGCAGGATATAGGCATTGATACTATCATTAACAAGAAACTCATCGCTGCGAGCTACATTGCTCGTTTTACTTTGTCGCCTAATGTTACTACTGCTAAATGGCTTGCCGGTATTGATGCGGAAATAATAGAGATTGTCGCCAAAGAGAAATCCCCAATAACGAAAGCACAAATCAAGGACTTGCATCTTCCGCAAGGGGTCAGCATCGGCGGGGTTATTCGCAGAGATGAACCTTATATAACCAACGGAAATTTTAAGATTATGCCAGGAGACAAGGTCATAGTCTTCACAATACCGGAGATGGCAGCCAAAATAGTAAAATTATTCAACTAATAATTTCAGCCGATTACTGATTTGTTGCAGAGATATTTGCATCTGCTGTAACGAAAGGCTGTTTTATTTTTCTTAAACAGCCTTTTGTCTTAATAAAACAGCCTTTCACTAAATTAAAATAGGCTTTCATTTCTTCCGATTGGCGGATGGGGTATCGGAATCAAAAGAGTTTGGGGATAAAGTCGGCGTAAGTTTTATAAAGGCAAAAGATAGAAATAGCCAAAAAGCCCAAAGCCCAAATTATTGCAGGAATTGACGTATTCTTTTTTAGTAATGTCGCATCGCCTGCTGCTTTTGGACTTTTGTAAGCGAGTTTTATCAGCGTTAGACAGGAGAAAAAATTGTCCAATCCAATCAAGATGGCGTATAAGGCGAGGAGATATTTTTGCCAATCGTCCAAAGCAGGAACGAAGGCGAAGGTTAGATTCAGGATAATGAAGATTGATGTCCATATTCTGCCGAAACGATTTTTTATCCAGCGGATTAATGCCAAAGCAGACAGGGCAATAATCAGACATAAGAGCGGAAACTCAAAATCTTTGCTGATTAAAAAAAAGATAACGTAAGGAAGAATGCCGCAAAAGGAATAGCCGGCAAGCAGAATGATGATATTAACCAAACGGCTTTTGGGTTGTATGGCACAATTGCCCGATGCGTTGTTGTTTAATTTGATTTGTTTGACCTGACTTTGCAGAAAAATTGCAATACAAGCGTGAGATAATTCATGGAAAAGGGTGTTGATGGTGCGGAAAGCAATGTTTATTTTTTTTATACGAAGGACGAGAATACTGAAAACAAGAATTAAATAAATATATGCTGTGTTCATTGCTTTTATATGAGATTATTCCAAATTTTCCACGCTTTTTCTGCCTGTCCGATGAGCATTGGCATACCATTTATTGCGGTTGCTCCCTGCGAAGCGGCGATTTGCAGAAATTTTGTTTGACTTGGATTGTAAATAAGGTCAATTACGATGTGAGAAGAGTTGATTTTGGCAGTGTCAATAGGGGGAATATTATCGGCAAAGGGGTGCATACCGAGCGGAGTTGCGTTTATGATGGCATGAAAGTTGTATCCCTCAGTCCAGATTGAAGAATAAGGAATTTGTGATGAGGTTTTAGGAGTGCGGGAAGCAGTTTTGTAAAAAATATTCTTTGATTGCAGTACGTTTTCTATTGCTTTGGATGCACCGCCACTGCCGAGAATTACGGCGGAAGCAACATTTGACGTGATATTATCGTCCCATAGTTTTGTGAAGCCGTCAATGTCGGTGTTGAAACCTATTAAATCTCCCGACGAAACCTTAATCGTATTCACTGCTCCGACCTTTTGAGCGGAGATATCAAGGGATGAAAGTAGGGGAATGACGCTTTGTTTAAATGGCATAGTGATATTGATGCCGCAAATGTTGGGATGTTGTTGCAAAACGGCTTTCAAATCCCGTATATGTGAGATTTCAAAGTTTTTATATTCGGCATCAATACCCTCTTGTTTGAATTTGGTGTTAAAATACTGCGATGAAAACGAATGGGAAAGAGGGTTGCCGATAAGAGCGTAAAGATTACGCATTTTTTTTCTTCTTTTTGCTGAAAAATCCTTTGTATATAAGATAACAAACAAACAAAACGCCAAGAGCAATCAGCACATAAGAAAGTTCAGAGCTGTATTTGTTAATTACATCCTGCTGTCCGTGCGCAACATAACCAAGCAAGGCAAGCGCAATGTTCCATAGTAATGCACCGAGAGTTGTATAAAGGACAAATATTGAAAGTTTCATTTTAGCCAAACCTGCCGGGATGGAAATCAATTGCCTTATTGCCGGCACAAGACGCCCGATAAATGTTGATGTTTTGCCGTGTCGTTTGAAATAATCTTCGGCTTTTTGAATTTTTTCTTTGTTTAGAAGACACATTTTGCCTATTTTGCTTTCGGCAAACTTGTAAATAATCGGACGACCTAACCACATAGCAAGATAATAGTTGATTATCGCACCGATTAAAGCACCGAGCGTTGCAAACAAAACAACTAAGACGATATTCATATTGCTATCTTTTTTCATTGCTTTGTACGCTGCCGGCGGAACAACTACCTCCGAAGGAAATGGAATGAAGGAACTTTCAATCGTCATCAGCAATGTTATCGTTCCATAGTTCAAATTATCCTCATACCATGACACAACATTTTCTACAAACGACTGTTCTTTTTCTTTTTTCTCCGATGCATTTGCGGTGTTAGCAAGCATTATAATCAAAAGACCAAATAAGATGCTAATTTTTCTCATTAATATAATGTGTTATTAAGGTTTTGTATTCTTTTGCCTTCATAAGGGTGGGACAAGATGCAGCCAAATCTTCCGCCGATATGTTAAAATTCATCATTAATAAGTGTAGATAAGTGCCGATTAATTCCTGATAGCGTTCTTCGTTTGCGATTAGTTCAAGTAAAGTATAATATATGTTCGGTTCTTCTATTTTGCAGGTCTTTATTGTTGAATCCAATATATTGATTGCGTCATTGAGTCTATTGTCCGTTGCTAAAGTCATTGCCCAATTGATTGCACAGATATCTTTTTCTTCAAAATTTGCGTATGTATCGCTGTAAAGTTGTTCGGCTTCCTGTTTATAACCTGCCTCATACAGCATACTTGCACAAGAAAGTTTGAAATAAATATTGTCAGGCTCGGCTTTCATTGCTTTGTTGGTATATAGGCTTGCCGTATTAAAGTCGTTGAGCGAAAAATAACAAAGTCCTATGCTCATCAAAGCAGAATGGTTGGTATTATCATAAGAGAAGGCTTTTTTGTAATAATAAATGGCATTTTCCCAATCTTCTTTTTGGTCATATCCTCCGCCGAGAGAATATAATATTTGTGAATTGTCGGGTTCTCTTTCAAGGATTTGATGTAATAAACTCAAACCTTCATTCAATTTTCCTAAGCTTAAAAGAGTTTCTGCTTTACAACGATTGGCTTCAATATTGTCTTTGTCAAGTGCAAGTGAGCATTCAATGTATTTAAGAGCGTTTTCACATCTGCCATAGAGCAAAGAAAGTAACGATAATGAGAACCAGAGGTAAGAAGAGTAAGGATTGGATTTGGTTAATGCCTCAAGAAAATCAATACATTCCTTTTCTTTTGAGCGAAGGTTGGATGCAGTTACAACAAAATTCTCCAGAGAGTCTTCATCGTTATTATTTTTAATCAGAGCAAGCCGAAAAAAGTTTAATGCCGCCTCATTATTCTCTTCTTCCAGCATATTGTTAGCCAGTTCTTTGTAAATATATGCTGCATCTTTGCCAAAAGGTTCGGCATAAGTCAAAGCAATATTAATCATATCATCATCCACATTTACCCCATCAAATAGTGAGCGAATTTTATAAAGAACTATTTCTATGTTATCAGGATAAAGTTTAATTGCAATCTCACATGCCGTATCAATATAGCCGCAAGCAATGTCTCCATCGCAATCTTCATACAAATATTCTATTATTTCAATAAACTCATCGGCTGAAAAAAATACAGGTTGGTTGCTATCCACTAAGTGCTTAAACTCTTCTGCCAAAGATTGGGCATACTCATTTGAGTCATCAAAGTCATTATCAAAATATTCGTCCATTTTTATCTTAGTTCCTTAGGTATCATTGCAACACGAAAAAGTTTGTTGTTACGAAAAATAATGTATATGTTGCCCATATAAAACCAGTGTCTGTTGGAGCCGTCAAAGTTATTGCTAACATTTCTATATGGTTTTCCCCAAGACTGTTGTGCCATATCCTGAGTCATATTCATTATTAGTTCTTTTTGTAAGATTGCTTTAAAATAAGTAGGGTAGGTGTTTTTGTACTTTAATGCATCGTTTGCATTTGCCAAACTGCGGCTGAAAGTTAATTTGTCTCCGAGATTATAGTCTGACGGCATATAAAATTTTCGTCCTTTTTCGTTCTGCATTAGCATTTGAAACTTACCATCTTTTACCACAAATTCCAAACACCGAAAAACATCTCCCTGTTTTAATGTCAATGCTTTTTTTCTTCTTAAATCAATAACAGTTAAAGTGAATTTATCTCCGCGATAAACAAAATCCAAGTCCTTATATTGTTTTTTCATTTTATTAAGAAATGACTCTATAACAAAATCAAACTTTGTTCGCTCTGTAACAGGAGGATATTTGTAGTAAATAGTATCTCGTCCGCCTACAAGCACTAATTTGAGATAAACATCGGTTAAAGAAGCATCGTCATGCATCCAATCAGTAACTAAAAAGGTCTTTCCTTCCAACAATTTGGCTTTTGCAATTGGGTAATCGGTGAAAGAATATTTGCGAGAGTCGTCATTATAATTGAATAGTTTGGTTCCGTTAAACAATCTCGCACTTGTGGCTTCGGAAACGAGAGGTAAAATCAAGCGTTGCCCTATTAATTTCTCAGGAAGGTAAGCATAATTTGCGTTGGTGTCGTATGCAATCAAGCATAAGTCTTCTTTGTTGTATTTACTGTTAGGATATTCGTTTTTATTGCTGTTAAAATACGACATAGGTATGAAAGGAAAATGATATCTGTTCCAAAAATCGCTGTAATTGTAGAATACCGTATCTTTTTCTAAGCCAACAACCATTTTAATGAAGTTTTTAGGCATTGCTTTGAAGTCTTGCTTTTCTTCTTCCGCGTCATCAATTTTCTGAAATGCCAATTGGTCGGAAACATAATCAACGACTACGAACCACTGACCTTGCATTTTTTTGAGCATATCTTGTTTCATTCTTACCAAGTGGTAATAAGATACGTCCGAATAAGGCTCTTGCAGATTTCCTGTAAAGAAATATTGCAGTAATGTGTCGGAAACGTTTTCCAAATACAATGTTTGTCCAACGAGATTGTTGGGTTGAGTCATAAATTTCAAAAAATAACTATAATCATTGTAGTCAAAATCGGGTAGCTCCTTATAAACACGCACCTGAGAAAAGGCATGGGAGGATATTAAGCCTATTGCTAATAGCAACATTTTAAGATTAAAACGATTATTCATATTTTCGGTTTTTGTTTCTTTGATTTTAATTTAACGCTTGCAAAGATAGTAAATATTATTTAAAGGAAAATCTTCTTATTATCGGTTTGTGAGGGCGATAAGGGCTAATTCATACGACAATAATCCGAATCCGAAGATTGTACCCTTGCATACGGCAGATAATAATGAAGTATGACGAAATTCTTCCCTTGCCATAATGTTGGAAATATGCACTTCAACAACGGGAGTTTTGATGGCGGCAATCGCATCCCTTATCACAACGGATGTATGTGTGTATCCGCCGGCATTAAGTATTATTCCGTCATAATCTTTGCCGTTTTGAATCTCCTCAACTATTGTTCCTTCAATATTAGACTGCACAAAAGATATGTCAATATTAGGATATTTTTGCCTTAATGCAGATAAAAACTCATCAAAGTGCCGTGAGCCGTAAATATTTTCTTCTCTCTGCCCAAGCAAATTAAGATTTGCACCGTTGATGATAAGAATCCTTTTCATTTTTCTTCCTCAATTACGTTTATTAAGAAGTTTTTGAGTTCTTTTGGCTCGATATCACTTTTTATAACGGTCTTTATGTCATCCAAAACGAACAAAGCGGGTGTTTTCATCAGATAATGCTCTATTATTTCTTCACAATCTTCGCAGTATCCCTTAATCCAATCTATCGGAAGGTCAAAAAAAACATTGCCGAACTCTTCTTCGGTGGTCTCAATTGCGACTGCAATGAACGCAATGATGCTATCACTAACGAAAGATGCTAAAATATCATCTTTTTTAAGTTGTTTGATGTATTTCTGGCAATGTTCGCAATCGGGAGAATAAAAGAACAATATAGTATATTGTGCATTTACATCACTCATATATACTTCCTTGCCCTTATTATTAACGAATGTGAAATCCGAAGCAACATCTCCGACTCTGCACTTTGTGTTTGTTTGCGCAAAAGCAATATCGGTAACGAAAATACAAACGAAGGCTATGACAGAAAGATATTTCATAATTATATGTGTTTGTTACAGGGTTGCGCAATCGGTTCTTTTCGGAATACTAACACTCTTAAAGCCGTTATCCTTTAATGTCTGTGCAAAATTAGCCTGAGTCGCTTCTTCGCCATGAACTAAGAAAATATGCTTAACCTGATTCTTATCCTGACAAGCAAGCCATCGTAGCATCTCATCTCTATCGCCGTGAGCAGAATATGCATCCAATACTTTAATATCTGCTCTAACCGTATGCCAAATGCCGAATATTGACACACGTTTATCTCCCCGCATAATACGATGACCAAGCGTTGAAGGGGAACAATATCCTACGACAAGGATAGTTGTATGCGGATTAGAGATATTATTAGCCAGATGATGCTTAACTCGTCCTGCTTCCATCATACCTGATGCTGAGATGATAATACAAGGTCTGCTGTACGTATTTAACTTCTTTGATTCGGCAGCACTTTGTATATAATGCAGGCTATCAAAACCGAATGGGTCGGGATCAGTCTTTATCAGCGTAAGAACATCTTCGTTAAAGCACTCTGTATGTAATTTCATTATGTTTGTTGCATTCAACGACAGAGGACTATCAACAAAAACATCAATCTTTGGCAACAGTCCTTTATTCCAAAGATTATTCAGTGCGAAAATAATCTCTTGCGCCCTTCCGACTGCGAAAGCGGGAATTATTAGCTTGCCTTTCTTTTTGCAACAAGTATCTACGACCGCCTGAAACAACTGTTGTTCGGCTTTTGTTATGTTGCTGTGAATTCTATCGCCGTAAGTGGATTCCATTATGATGTAATCGGCTTGCGGAAAGGGCTGCGGCTCTTTTAATATGCGCTTTGAATACCGCCCTATGTCTCCTGAAAACGCTATTCGCTTAATACGGTCGCCGTCTTTGCTGTCTTTGATTTTCAGATTGCAGGTTGCCGAGCCGAGAATGTGCCCATTGTCGGTGAAAAGCAACGTTGTCTCCTCGTCAATAGGCAATTCCTTATTGTAAGGCACGCTTACGAACAACTCCATAGCCTTTCGTGCATCGTCAGCAGTGTAAATGGGTTCTATTGGCTGCATTCCCTCTCTTCCGGGCTTCTTATTGAAGGTCAAAGTGTCGGCTTCCTGAATTTTTCCGCTGTCTGCCAACATTATTGCACACAAATCACGCGTCGCAGGCGTACAAAAGACCGTCCCTCTGAAGCCTAATTTCCATATAAAGGGAATTAAGCCGCTGTGATCTATGTGAGGATGCGACAGAATCAAGTAATCTATTTCCGAAGGCTCAAATCCGAGATTGCGATTCATAGCATCGGTCTCCAGTCCCTTGCCTTGATAGGCGCCACAGTCCAGAAGAATCTTTTTACCTTTGCTTGTGGTAATCAGATGTTTGCTTCCGGTTACCTCCCGTGCTGCTCCTAAAAATTTTATATCCATTTCAGTATTTATTTAAGCAGCAAAGATACTCTTTTTTCTTGTCTTACGAGCATCGGAAGCAAATTCCAAAATTACAGATTCCTCTCACGGGCATCCGAAATGAGACTTTTGAGAAGAATATGTAAGTTTCGCTTTAACACTTTTTTAACACAACGCTCCAAAAAGAGCCCCTAAAACCGCCTTATTTCGCTCCAACGCCCTTAAATGAGGTTTCAGTCCAACAAAACGTCCTTCAAATGTTAAAATATTTAACAATACGACTATAAATCTTCATTTTGCACCGATAATATTTCGTTCCAACGCCATAAAACGCCCTTTCATTCATCTAAAACTTGCTTTTATTCCCTCAGGACTTGCTTTAGTTCATCTGTAATTTGATTTGGATGAGCAAAACATACGATGTTTCTACCCGAAACATACGATGTTTTGATTGGAAACATACGATGTTTTGCCCGAAAACATACGATGTTTCACTCAACCTTATTTGATTTTGGATGAATAAAACTTGATTTTGTATGAACGAAACTTGATTTTGGATGAATAAAAGTTGCAAAAAATGCCGTTTTTTGGGCTTTTTGGGGCGTTGGAACGAGATTTTGGAGAATTTATACAAAATTTCTTAACATTTGGATTTGATAAAAATGAGACGAATCTATAATTTCGGATTTTGAAGTCAAATAATAGGGCGTTTAAACCAAATAATAGGGCGTTGGAGGCAAAGAATATTGCGGTATTTGCAAAGAATATTGCGGCGGAAGCAAGTAATATCGGTGCGATACGCACGATTATTGCGGCGGAAGCAAAAAATATCGCACCGATACGCACTTGCAAAGTGCTGAAATTGGATTTAATTATGTATTTTTGCAAACTTAAATTGATTGAAACAAAACTCTGAAAATGTAAAGTAAGATGTTGAAGGTGATAAAGATAAGAAAGGGATTGGACATAGCCCTTTTCGGGGCGGCGAAACCTCAAATCACGGATTTGAAGGCTGATTGCTACGCCCTAAAACCAAAAGACTATGTCGGGATAACGCCGAAGATGATGGTGGAAGAAGGTGATAGTGTGATGATTGGAAGTCCTGTTTTCTTCGCAAAGGAAAAGCCGGAGGTGAAGTTTGTGTCGCCGGTCGCAGGAGTTGTGAAGAGCATCATGAGAGGAGAGAAGAGGGCGTTGGAAGCAATTGTGATAGAGGCGAAAGGAGAAGATGAATACGTGGATTTCGGTAAGGCTGACGCCAAAGCAGCAAGCAGAGAGCAGATTGTTGAGAAACTGCTCGCAAGCGGCTGTTGGACGCTCATCAGGCAAAGACCCTACTCGGTGATACCTAATCCCGCTGCCTCGCCAAAGGCTATTATCATCAAGGGATTTGATACCGCTCCGTTGGCAGCAGATTATGCGTTGCTGATGTCTGATTGCGGCACAGCGTTCCAAACGGGTATTGACGCCATATCAAAACTTACGGACGGCAAAGTTCATTTGAATATCGGTAAAACTTCGTCTGCGGATTGTCTTTTGAAGGCTCAAAATGTGCAAATCAACGTTTTTGAGGGCAAACACCCAACAGGAAACATTTCTATTCAAATAGAAAAACTTTGTCCTCTGAATAAAGACGAACGGATATGGTATTTGGATGCAACGGATGTTGTTACTATCGGACGCTTGTTTGAGGATGGCGTGTTCAAAAGCGATAAAATCATTGCCTTAACGGGCGAACAGGTGATTGAAACGGGCTATTATCGCATTAAAAGAGGCTCTTCGCTCGCCCAAATCTTCAAGGATAACGTCAAAAGCGAGGATAACAGATTTATAAGCGGCAATGTGCTGACGGGAACAAGGATTGCAGCCGATGGATTCTTATCGGCGTATGATAATATGGTATCTGTGATTAGGGAAGGCAACCAATATGAGTTTATTGGCTGGATGCTGCCCGGCTTTAAGAAGTTTAGCATCAGCAGAACCTTTCCTTATGGTTTTCTTCGTTTTTTCTGCCGCAAGCCTGTGAGCATTGACGCCAACCTTCACGGAGGACGGCGTGCTTTTGTCTTCACAGGTGAGTTTGAAAAGGTGTTGCCGCTGGATATTTACCCGTTAGAGCTCATCAAAGCCTGCATTACGGAAGATATTGACAAGATGGAGCAACTCGGAATCTACGAAACGGATAGCGAAGACTTCGCTTTGTGCGAAGTGATTGACGTTAGCAAGACGGATATTCAGCAAATAATAAAACAAGGTTTGGATTTAATGAGAAAGGAGCTCGGAGAATGAAGCGGATGTTAAGGAATATGTTTGACAATCTAAATAAGAAGACCGCCAAAGGAACTAAACTGCATTGGTTACATTCAACTGTGGAAGCCTTTGAATCTTTCACTTTCGTATCTAAAAACACTGCCGCCTCGGGAGCTCATTTGCGTGATGCGATAGATATGAAGCGGGCGATGAGTCTTGTTATCATTGCTCTGGTGCCTGCTTTGCTCTTCGGTATTTTCAACGTTGGCTATCAGCATTACTTATCTTGTGGCGAGACAATCAAAGAAGTGGGCTTTTGGGCGATGTTCGGCTACGGTCTTCTCAAAGTTGTGCCGATGATAGTGGTGTCTTACGTTGTCGGATTGGGCATTGAGTTTGCTTTTGCACAGCGTCGCGGACACGAAGTCAATGAAGGCTATCTTGTAACGGGGATGTTGATACCGCTTATCTGCCCTCCCGATGTTCCTCTTTGGATGTTGGCGATTGCAGTGGCGTTTGCGGTTATCATAGGCAAGGAAATATTTGGCGGAACGGGCATGAACTTCCTCAATCCCGCACTTGTGGCTCGTGCTTTCCTGTTCTTCTCCTATCCTTCGCAGATGTCGGGCGATGTTGTTTGGATTGCGGACAAGGCAGACGCCGTTTCGGGTGCCACTTCTTTGGGAGAAATGATGACGGGCAGCGTTTTGCCGAGCAGTTCTTTGCTTGATATGTTTTTGGGCTTCACTCCGGGAAGCGTAGGTGAGACTTCGGCTGTTGCAATCTTGCTTGGAGCGGCGTTGTTGCTCATTACCGGTATTGCTTCGTGGCGAGTGATGCTCTCTGTCTTCGTTGGCGGAGCGTTGATGGGCATTACGTTTAATCTTTTCGGCACAAACGCCTACATGAACTTGCCTTTCTATTATCATTTCCTGATGGGAGGCTTCCTTTTCGGTGCAGTATTTATGGCAACCGACCCAGTAACGTCCTCACAGACCAATACAGGGAAGTATATCTATGGTTTGCTAATCGGAATGATGGCTGTGCTGATACGAGTCGTCAATCCGGCGTATCCGGAGGGGATGATGTTGGCTATATTGCTGATGAACGTCTTCGCTCCTTTGATAGACTACTTCGTTGTTCAGGCAAACATCAGACGCAGAACAAATCGCTGGAAGGCGAATGCAGATAATAAGGAAATGAAGTAAAGAATGATAACGATAAAAAGATAATTCACCATGTTCAGTAATAAATATATATTCGTTTATTCAACTATTCTGGTTGTGTTGGCAGCAGCCATATTGTCAATCGCTGCTGTCGCTTTGAAGCCTTTTCAAGAGAAAAATATCAAAATTGAAAAGATGCAGCAATTACTTGCTTGTGTAGGCATAGAATCAACTCCCAAGAATGCGGAATCACTTTATAATAAATTCTTCACGCAAGAGGTTGCCGTTAATGCAAAAGGCGAGATAGAGGATGACTATTCCAACGGCAGATTGCAAGGTAACAAACGTCCATTTGACCTTGTCGTAAAAGAGCAACTTGATAAGGCAAAGTCAGGAGACCAATCGGCGGTGATGCCTGTTTATATCTGCACGAAGGACGGAAGAAAGACTTATGTGGTGCCTGTTTCCGGCAACGGCTTATGGGGAGGCATTTGGGGCAATGTTGCTTTGGGTGAAGACTTATCAACGATTGTCGGCGTGAATTTTGACCACAAAGGCGAGACTCCCGGTCTTGGTGCCGAGATAACAACTAAGGCGTTTCAGCAACAATTCAACGGCAAGACAATATTTGACAACACAACATTTAAATCTGTATCCGTTGAGAAGAGAGCAGATAAGAACGACCCTCATGCAGTGGATGCGATAAGCGGAGGCACGATTACGTCTCAGGGAGTGTCGTCTATGCTTTATGATTGCCTCTCTTTTTATATTCCTTATTTGAATAACAACAAAACAAAGTAGATTTATGAAGAATAAAGAGCCATTGTTTTCAGCCCAAAGCTTAAAACTGATAAAGAATCCTTTCAATAAGGAAAATCCTATCACCGTTCAGGTGCTGGGTATTTGCTCTGCGTTAGCCGTAACAGCCAAAATGCAGCCTGCTGTGGTGATGGCGATAAGTGTAACGGTCGTTGTGGCTTTGTCAAACGTAATCTGTTCCCTTCTTCGCAACACTATACCGCCCAGAATCAGAATTATAGTTCAGCTTGTAATCGTTTCGCTGCTTGTAATCTTAGTTGATCAGGTGTTAAAGGCGTTTGTGTATGATGTAAGCAAGCAGTTGTCGGTCTTTGTCTCATTAATAGTAACCAATTGCATCGTTATGGGGCGTATAGAAGCCTTTGCACTCAACAATAAGCCCTTTCCGTCCCTGCTTGACGGCATTGGCAACGGCTTAGGCTATGGAATGATTTTGCTTGTCGTCTCTTTCGTCAGAGAACTCTTCGGAAGCGGTACGCTATGGGGCTATAAGGTTGTGCCGGAATGGCTTTACGCTCACGGATATGCAAATAACAGCCTGATGATAATGCCTCCTATGGCGTTAATCGTTGTTGGGCTTATCGTATGGTTTCATCGTACTCGCAACAAAGACCTTTGTGAATAAATAAAAGCCTGTTTGGCGAAAATAAAACAGCCTTTGGTAAAAATAAAACGCCGTTTCATTTATACGAAACGGCGTTTTATTTGTTTTTTATATACCTTTGCACACTTTAAAAAGGCATAATATCGCATTCTTATCTTGTATGCCTGTTTTAATGTTTGCAAACGTATCATTATTATGAGCGAAAAAGTTATTATTATGAGTGAAAAAAGTATTAAAGCAGCCAATCCCGACCGCAAACCTTATTTGGATTTCCTTCGAGCGGTGTCTTGTATCGGCGTTATCGTACTTCATGTTGCCGCTGTGAGCTGGTGGGGTGCGGATGAGACGTCTGAGGAGTGGCAAATAGCCAATGTCTATCACGATATCTTCAGATGGGTGGTTCCGATGTTCTTAATGATTAGCGGAGTGTTGTTTTTAAATCCGCTGAAGCAGATTTCGCTCAAACTGATGTTGAAAAAATATATTTTTAGAGTAGCAGTAGCAACGCTTATCTTCATTATAATAATATATGTTGCCGTTTCATGGGAGTTAGGGCTTAGATTCGGGTTAAAAAAGGCTATGACATATTACAATCTCTGGTATCTGTATATGGTAATGGGGCTTTACCTCGCCGTTCCTCTCATTCGCATCATCACAAACAACATAACAAAGAAACAATATGAAGTATTATTGATGGTTTTGTTTGTGTTCAGCACATTCTTACCTTTTATCATAAATTTTTTACCTCCGTTTTTCCATTATTTTGTGCTGAAAGCGTATTTTCCGTTAGGGGGTTATGTGATTTATTTCCTGTTAGGGTATTATTTGGACAAATATGGTTTCAGGCATAAGAAGATTGCTTATGTTCTTGCTTTGTTTTCTTTTGCTCTAATGATTGTCGGCACGTACCTTCTCTCAATACATAACGACCGACCGATGGATAATTTTATTACTTACTTGACTCCGCAAACATTTTTTGAGGCTTTGGCGGTTTTTGTCTTTGTAAAAGGAGCGTATAACCGCATTTCACGCTGGCGATTGCTGAACAGAATTATTGCTTTTGTCTCTAAATATTCCTTAGGCGTCTATGGAGTGCATGTAATCTTTATAGTGCTGTTGGGCAAAGCAGGTATTAATAATTCTATGTTTGATACCGCATTGTCAATACCGCTGATTGTTGTTATGGTTCTTGGTTTGTCGTTGATATTGGTTTGGTTGCTGACGCGGATACCTTTGTTGAGACGATTTTTACTTTAATAGAGTAGTTTGGCATCAAATTTGATGGCGATATTGTGAGCAAAGGCAAATTTATTACATTATTATTGTGTATTAAAATAATAAGTTGTAATTTTGCTGTCTCAAAAAAAGATATTTTTTAAGCGTAGGATGTTACCGAATGCTTAAAATTATTGTTTATAATGAAGGAAAAGAAATTTTAAGAGAATATTAATTTTAAATGATTAAGACAATGAAACGTTTAGTTTTGACATCGCTACTTGCTATCGCAGTAGTATTCGGAGCAAATGCTCAGAGCAAACAACCAGCCGCTCAACCGGTGAAAACCAATGGTGCTCAGGCTGAAATTAAGTTTGATAAAGTCGAACACGATTATGGTACGATAAAAAAAGGAGGAGATGGTACTTGTACTTTCACTTATAAGAATGTCGGCAAGACTCCATTGATTTTGGACAATGCTCGTTCTTCTTGCGGATGTACTGTTCCTTCTTGGTCTAAAGAGCCTCTTATGCCTGGACAATCGGCTTCCATTACCGTTAAGTATAACACTAATAACGTAGGACCTATCAATAAACAAGTAACTGTTACTTCCAATGCCGTTAATAGTAAAGTTACTCTTCACATAAAAGGTAAAGTAGAAAAAGAAGGCTAAAAAGCAAAAACAAATCTTAATAATCTTATGCCACAAGTATCTCAGAAAGGAAATAAATTGCCTGCTTCTGCGATTAGGAAACTCGTTCCTTATGCCGATGCAGCCAAAGAAAGAGGAATTAAAATATATCATTTAAATATAGGGCAACCTGATATTGAAACTCCAGTAGAAGCGGTGAATGCATTGAGGCATGCCGATATGAAAGTAGTGGAATACACTAATTCGGCAGGCAATATGTCTTATAGAAAGAAGTTATGTGAGTATTATGCCAAGCATAATATTCATTTGACGCCCGATGATATTATTGTTACTAACGGAGGAAGTGAGGCATTGCAGTTTGCTTTTACTGTTTGCCTGAATCCGGGAGATGAAGTGCTGATTCCCGAACCTTATTACACCAATTATAACTCTTTTGCCATTCAAACCGAGACCACAATCAAGACTATTCCTTCTTATATAGAGAATGGTTTTGCGTTGCCGCCGATTGAAGACTTTGAAAAGGCGATTACTCCAAAGACAAAGGCAATAATGGTATGTAATCCCAACAATCCGACTGGTTATCTGTACTCCAAAGAGGAGCTTCAGACACTTGCATCGTTAGCAAAGAAGTATGATTTATTTCTTTTCGCAGATGAGGTTTATAGAGAGTTCTGTTATGACGGCAGAAAGCACTTTTCGGTTATGGAATTGAGCGAAATTTCTCAGAATGTCATACTTCTTGATTCTGTTTCCAAGCGTTATTCTGCTTGTGGTGCAAGAGTCGGGATGTTTATCAGCAAGAACAAAGACATTATGGCGGCTGCTATGCGTATGGCTCAGGCTCGTTTGTGTCCTCCTTATTTCGGACAGATTTTTGCAGAGGCTGCTGTTGATACACCGCAGAGTTATTTTGATGCGGTCTCAAAAGAGTATGATTTAAGACGCAAAACGCTGGTTGAAGGCATAAATAAAATAGACGGATGCTTTTGTCCGATGCCGACAGGGGCTTTTTATACGATGATTCAGTTGCCAATAGACGACAGCGATAAGTTTTGCCTGTGGTTATTGGAGCATTTCTGTTATGAAGGGCAGACAGTAATGTTGGCACCTGCGACAGGATTTTATTCGGAGCCTGAAAAAGGTCGCAAACAAGCCAGAATAACTTACTGTTTAAAGATAGAAGATTTGCAATCCGCTATAAAATGCTTGGAAGAAGCCCTAAAAGTTTATCCGGGCAGGATAAAATAACCCGTAAATCAAATAGAATATAATAGAACCTGCTGCTGAGTAAATCGGTAGCAGGTTATTTTTTTATCTTGTGAAGAAGTGTTTTTACCAAACAGCCTTTGGCTAGAACACAACAAGGTAATTATATAGTGATACTTGCTTTTGTACGGCGAAAGCAAAGTATTGCGGATGTGATATGTGCTTTGCTATAAATTGTATTTGGCTTTGAGTTCCTCTATCTTTGCATAAGACTCATTGATGTACTTCTCGTCAAGTTTTCCTCCCTTTACCAAATTATAGACGGCGTTTATAGCCTTCAGAACGATGCCTTCCTCATATTTTTCTCCGTTATTGGACAAAATAAACAT
>JAISGN010000015.1 GCA_031263015.1 Bacteroidales bacterium | reverse complement strand
TATATGGAAGAGCCATATAAACAAAATAAAGAATTGATACCTCTTCATTGTTATTTCAGAGTTAAATTGATTGACAATAAAATATCAGAAATTACTACTAATTGTGATAGTGTTTCATTCAAGCATAGACTTGACCTATTTAAATTATATGGATATAAGGAAGATGATGAGTAGTAATTATCAGATTAGCCTTTACACAAATCAAAAAGTCCGTTCAAATCAATGAACGGACTTTTGTTTGCTACAATGTACGCCATACATTCTTTTCCCACAACCTATTTTGCTACAATGTATGCCATACATTCTTTCCCCACGACCTATTTGGCTACAATGTACGCCATACATTGTCTTCCCACAACCTATTTTGCTACAATGTACGTCATACATTCTCTTCCCACAACCTATTTTGCTACAATGTATGCCATACATTCTCTTCCCACAACCTATTTTGCTACAATGTACGCCACCCGAAGCCTTCCCACAGATGATTTGAGACCTTCGTGTAACACATGAAGTCTTCCCACAGGTGTTTTGAGACCTTCGTGTAAGACATGAAGTCTTCCCAAAGGTGTTTTGAAACCTTCGTGTAACACATGAAATCATCCCACAGGTGATTTGAGACTTTCGTGTAACACATGAAGTCTTCCCACAAGTATTTTGAGACCTTCGTGTAAGACATGAAGTCTTCCCACAGGTATTTTGAGACCTTCGTGTAACACATGAAGACTTCCCACAGGTGTTTTGAGACCTTTGTGTAACACATGAAACCTTCCCACAAGTTATTTGAGACCTTCGAGTAACACCTGAAGACTTCCCACAGGTAATTTGAGACCTTCGAGTAACACCTGAAGTCTTCCCACAGATGATTTGAGACCTTTGTGTAACACATGAAGTCTTCCCACAAGTTATTTAAGACCTTCGAGTAAGACATGAAGTCTTCCCACAGATGATTTTGACGATAAGAGTATTGCCGACCCAAGCATTGTAACGGCAATATGCACGTTCGTTCAAATTAAGTCCTATATTTAAGGTGTCGGAAAAAAGTTGTATTTTTGCAGTACTAAATTTGCAGAGAATAAATTATAATATAAAGACAATGTCAGCAGATAAAACAGTTACCGTTGCTACGGCTAAAGAACTCGGATTGTTGCCTGAGGAATTTGAAAAGATAAAAGGATACTTGGGACGCGTGCCTAATTTTACGGAATTGAGCATTTATTCCGTTATGTGGAGCGAACACGCTTCGTATAAGAACTCTATCAAGTGGTTGAAGACCCTTCCGAGAGACGGAGAGCAACTTTTGGTCGGTGCAGGTGAAGAAAATGCGGGAATGGTTGATGTTGGGGACGGATTAGCATGCGTTTTCAAAATAGAATCTCATAATCACCCGTGCGCCGTTGAGCCTTTCCAGGGAGCGGCAACAGGTGTCGGCGGCATAAATCGCGACATCTTCACAATGGGAGCAAGACCTGTTGCTCAATTAAACTCTTTGCGTTTCGGCGATATAAGCAATCCGCATACGCAATGGCTGGTTAAGGGTGTTGTGAAGGGCATTTCTCATTACGGAAACTCATTCGGCATTCCTGTTGTGGGCGGTGAAGTGTTTTTTGACAAATGTTTTGAAAACAATCCTTTGGTTAATGCGATGAGTGTCGGCATTATGCACAAGGAAGACCTGATTTCGGCAACTGCAAAGGGAGAAGGCAATCCTGTTTATATAGTCGGCTCTTCCACAGGCAAGGACGGCATACACGGAGCGACCTTTGCATCGGCTGATGTTACCGAAAACTCGGCAGAGGACATCCCTTCAATACAGGTAGGCGACCCTTTCCAGGAAAAACTCTTGCTTGAAGCATCATTGGAACTTGGTAAGAGCGGAGCAATTGTAGGTATGCAGGATATGGGAGCAGCAGGTATCATTTGCTCTACTTCGGAGATGAGCGAGAAAGGTCATTCCGGCATGAGGATTGACCTTAGTAAAGTTCCCTTACGCCAACAGAACGTAGAGGCTTGGGAAATCCTGCTGTCGGAAAGTCAGGAGAGAATGCTGATTGTTGTTAAGAAAGGAATGGAACAGGTTGTAGAGGATATATTCCGAAAATGGGATTTGAACTGTGCAAAGATTGGCGAAGTGATTGATGAAGACAGGCTCTACTTCTACTGGAAGGGCGAACTGGTTGCTGATGTGCCTGCCTCAACATTAGTTCTTGGCGGCGGCGCTCCTGTTTATGACAGAACATACGTTGAACCCGATTACATTAAACATCTTTCCGATGCGACAAATGTTCCTATCCCCGATATAAAAGAAGCAAAGGAAATAGCCAAACATCTTTCCGCACACCCTAATATAGCCTCCAAACGCTGGGTTTTCCAACAATACGACACTATGGTAGGCACTAAAAACATGAGTACCAACTTTCCGTCCGATGCAGGCGTGGTTAATTTAAAGGGAACGAACAATGCCATCGCTATGACTTGCGATTGCAACAGCAGATACGTATATGCCGACCCTGAAAAGGGAACACAGATGGCTGTTGCAGAGGCTGCGAGGAATATTGTTTGCGCCGGAGGCGAGCCTTTGGCTGTTACAAACTGCTTAAACTTCGGAAACCCGTATCATGAGCAAACTTACTGGCAATTTGTTCAGGCAATAAAGGGAATGGGAGAGGCTTGCCGCAGATTCAATACTCCTGTTACGGGCGGCAACGTAAGTTTCTACAATCAGGCATCAATCAACGGCAAGGTGGAAGCAGTGAAGCCGTCGCCGGTTATTGGTATGATAGGCATAGTACAAAAGAACAATCATACTACTTTGGCTTTTGACCGGGCGGATACCTCAATCTATTTGCTCGGAAAGAGGGTTGATGACATCAATTGCTCGCAATATATGTATTCATACCGCAAAATAGAACTTTCTTACGCCCCTTACTTCAATCTGAACGAAGAGATAGCGTTGCAGAAAGCCGTTACGGCGATGATAAAATCAGGTTTCATCGCCTCAGCACACGACATTAGCGACGGCGGACTTTGGATTACGCTTCTGGAATCAGCGATGGTCAATAATCTTGGCTTCAAAATCAGCACCGATAAGACCTTACGCTTTGACAGTTTCCTCTTTGGCGAGGCTCAGGGCAGAATAGCGGTCAGCATTCGCAAGGAAAAAGAGCAGGATTTCCTCGCTTACGTAAAGCAAAACGGCGTTCCATGCTCCCAAATCGGCGTAACGACATCGGGAACGATTGAAATAGACGGCGAAAACTTCGGAAACATCGCCGATTACAAGCTTCCATACGACACAAGCCTTGAATCATACCTCCAATAGGTCGTTCCAACGCCGTAAAAGTGCGTTTTAACCTGACATTTTTTCATTTCGTAATAACAAAAGGGCGTTTTGAACCTACATTAGTTCGTTCTAACGCCCTAATACTTTGTGCCAACGCCGCAAATCTTCGTTTCATTACCCTAAAACTTCGTGCCAACGCCGTAAAAGTTTGTTTCATCCGCATACAACTTGATTTCAACGCCATCAATCTTCGTTCCAACGCCCTAAAACGCCTTTTCATTCATTCAAAATCAAGTTTCATTCACGCAGGATTTGATTTCGTTCGTCTGTAATTTGATTTGGTTCGCGCAGGATTTGATTTGGTTGGGTGAAACATACGATGTTTCTGCCCGAAACATACGATGTTTTGCCCCGAAACATACGATGTTTTGACCGAAAACATACGATGTTTCACCCAACCTTATTTGATTATAGATGAACGAAAGCAAATTCTGGGGGAATAAAAGGGGCTTTTGCGGGAATAAAAGCAGGTTTTGGGGGAATAAAAGCAAGTTTTACGGGAAAAAAAGGGCGTTTTACGGGAATAATCTGAAATTTTACGGGAATAAATTGAAATTTTGGGGCGTTTAAATCAAGTTGTATGCGGATGAAACAAAGATTTGGGGCGATGGAATTTGATTTTTGGGCGTTGAAATCAAGTAATTGGCGAATGGAACGAACTTATACGGCGTTGGAAGTTGATGTTGGCGTTGGCAAACAAAGATTGATGGCGTTGGAAGGAAATAATGTCGGTGCAAAACGAACGATTATGGCGGCGAGGCACTATTTCAGGAGGCGGAGGTGGCGAAAAAGAGGGCTGTAATAGCGTTCTATGAGATTGTAAGGAGTTTGCACGGCACCGAAATAGCGTAAAAGATGCTCTATTTGAGGCATTGACGAGCCTGTAAAGTCAAATAAATCAAAGCGTTGCTCGTAAGCGTGGCGTATTGCCTCATAATACAGCAGCGTTGCGGCGTTTGTGGTCTGCAAATCGGGGTTTGATGCCGCTATTGGCGTGTAAAAAGCCCCTCTGTCAAAGACACACAGCACGCAAGCCGCAAGACGCCCGTCCGAAGTCTCGGCAGAGAGCAGCAAGGCTTGATGACGCTCCAGCGATGCGGCGGTTAAGCGGTACAAAACCTCATAATCAAACGGCATTCGCATCTTTTGGCGTTCGTAAGTCAAGACATTCAGGTCGCAAAACGCCTTTATGCTCACGCCGTTCTTGCTCACAATCAATTGTTTTGAAGCATTGCGGGCGAGTCTCTTGGTATCAGGGTGCATATCCGCCGTTATCGCCTCCCAAGTCCTCGTTAAATCAATGTGATAGGAAGGAAGAGAGGTTTGAGAGAAGCCTTCCCATTTGTATCCCAGCCAATTAGGATAGCGGAAGGAATGTTTGTGAGAATAAAACGAGATTTTGAGCCTGCCTAACGACCTTGCAAACTCTCTCATCACTTGATTCTCAATGCTGATACGCCGTATCCGCCCGATGTTGTCAGGGTATGCGATGTGGAAACCGCTTATCGGAGTGAGGACAGGAGTGATTATGCTGCTGAAACCCCATTTTCTACGGATGGAATAAGGCATGGCTGCAATGATGTCGCCTTTGCGTTCAACGAAAAGAGCATCCCAGTTGCCCTTATTTACTATTTCCTGCCACCAATCGGTCAAAAAAATCGGTATGTCTTCGTTTTGCCGCACGAAAAGGGCGTATTTCTCCTTGTTATTCATCGTTTGGGTGTCTTAAAGGCTCTATTGATATTGTTTGAAAGTCGTTTGTGAGCATATTTACGAGCAAAAGTTGATTGCGAAGCCCGTTTGGATTGCCTGTTATGAACTTTATCGCCTCATTTACCTGCAATGACGCTATCATAGCAGGCAAAACGCCCAGCACTCCCATATTCGGGTTGGTCATTGTTTGCAATTGTCGGCGGCAAGGGAAGAGACAGCGGTATGTTGCGGCGTTTGCATCCTGATTAAACACTGCTACCTGCCCGCAATAGCCCGATACGGAGCCATAAACGAAAGGTTTGCCCAGCCCAACGCAAGCATCGTTTATCACATAACGGCTTTTGAAGTTGTCGGTGCAGTCAATGATGATGTCAAAATCGGAAAATATTTCTGCGGCATTTGCTTCGGTTATCATCAGGTCAAAGGTCAGAATCTTGGTATTTGAATTCAGGGCGGCAAGGCTTTGTTTTGCCATAGCGGTTTTTGGTTTGCCGACCTCGTTCTCACGATAGAGTATCTGTCTTTGCAGGTTTGAGAGGCTCACTCTGTCGTTATCCGCCAGCCCTACTTTGCCTACGCCCGCCGCAACCAAATAAAGACCGACCACAGAGCCCAATCCGCCGACTCCAACCACCATAACAGAGGCTTGTTGCAGGCGTTGCTGTGCTTCTTCTCCAAATTCGGGCAGAATGATTTGCCGATTAAAACGTTCTTTGTCCTGTTCCGATAGCATTATGTCTGATTTTGAAACGGCAAAGGTAGTAATAAAAAAAGCAAAACGCCCTTTAACCGAAATGTCCGCTGATATAATTATAGGTCTGTTCCCGTTCGGGTGCGGTGAAGATTTGTTTCGTGGAGCCGAATTCAACTAACTCGCCCATCATAAAAAATCCCGTTTGGTCGCTTATCCGAGAAGCCTGCTGCATATTGTGCGTTACGATTAGTATTGTGTAGTTCTGCTTTAGCCTAACGATGAGTTCCTCTATCCTTGCGGTGGAAATGGGGTCTAAAGCCGAAGCTGGCTCGTCCATAAGCAGTATTGACGGCTCTACTGCCAAGGCACGCGCTATGCAAAGCCGCTGTTGCTGCCCTCCTGACAAGGCATACGCCGACTTATGCAACTTATCCTTGACCTCTTCCCACAATGCAGCCGAACGAAGTGAAGTTTCCACGCGCTGTGATATGAATTGCTTGTCGCCCATACCATTAACCCGTAACCCGTAAGCAACGTTCTCAAAAATGGTCTTTGGAAACGGATTGGGCTTTTGAAACACCATGCCGACCTTCTTTCGCAACCGGTCGGTATCAACTCCTTTTGCATAAATGTTCTCTCCTTCCACAAGGCATAATCCTTCAATTCGGGTGCCGTGAATCAAGTCGTTCATTCTGTTAAAGAGCCTTAAAAAAGTCGATTTGCCGCATCCGGAGGGTCCGATGAAGGCAGTAACGCTCTGGGATGAGATTTCAAGGTTTATATCTTTGAGTGCATGAAACTCTTTGTAGAAAAAGTTGATATGCTTTGCTGATATTATTTTGTTGTTCGTTGATTTCATTTTTATGTTATCTCGTTTTATTTTAATAAGTCTTCATTTTGTTGTTGAAATATCTTCGTATCACGCCTGCGAAAGCATTCATCAAAAGAACAATCCCAACCAATACCAGCGCCGTTCCGTAAGCCGCTCCTTCGGATGCTTCTATGTCCGTGCCGCTTGTTGCAAGGACGTAAAGATGATAAGGCAATGCCATCACCTGGTCAAATATGGAATGCGGTAATTGGGGCAAAAAATAGGCTGCTGCGGTGAAAAGAATCGGCGCTGTCTCACCTGATATGCGACCAATTGAGAGAATAAGTCCCGTAATGATGTTAGGCATGGCGGCAGGCATCACAATACGGCGAACGGTTTGCAGTTTGGTTGCACCCAAAGCAAGAGAACCGCTGCGATAAGCATCGGGTACGGCTTTCAATGCTTCTTCGGTTGTCCGTATAACCAAAGGCAGGATGAGCAATCCGAGCGTTAATGAGCCTGCAAGGATAGAATCGCCGAATCCGAACGTATTTACAAACAAGCTCATGCCGAAAAGACCGAACACAATGGAAGGAACACCGCCGAGATTGTTTGTCATTATCCTTATGATGCGAACAATGGTGGCGTTGGAAGCATATTCGGTGATGTATATTGCCGACATTACGCCCAGCGGAAAGGCAAAAGCCATGCTGCAAACGACCAAATAAAATGTTCCTACGATGGCTGGAAATATGCCTCCTTCGGTCATATTGTCCTTAGGCGAAGTCGTAAGAAATTCAATGCTCATTGCACCGGCGCCGTTGTAGATTATAAAGCCCAGAATCCATAAAAGGATGCCCATAACCGCAAGACTCAACAGGCGGAAAGCCCCAAAGGCTATGGTTTGTTTTGATTTTCTGTTCATAGATTAAAGTTCTTTTGAGGTGTGATGCTTTTTGGTGATGATTTCCGCTGCTATGCTGACGATGGAAGTAAAGATAAACAGAATGCAACCGAGCATAAAGAGCGCCTGATAGTGCGTTCCGTCCGATGGAGCCTCACCTAATTCGGCTGCAATGGTCGCAGGAATGGTGCGAACGGACTCAAAAAGGGAATGAGGCATCACTGCAGCGTTGCCGCTCACCATTAGCACAGCCATAGTCTCGCCCACAGCACGACCGATGCCCAATACAATTGCTGCTAATAAGCCCGACTTGGCGCAAGGTATGACAACACGATAAATGGTTTGCCATTTGGTTGCTCCCAAAGCAAGAGATGCTTCACGCATGGCAGGGGATATGGAACGCAAAGCATCTTCGGCAACGCTGATAATTGTTGGCAAAGCCATGATGGCAAGAACTATTCCTGCCGAAAAAGCAGTCTCGCCGACAGGAAGAGCAAACGTTCGCTGCACAAGAGGTACTAAAACCGCCAAACCAAAGAAGCCATAAACAACAGAAGGTATCCCTGCCAGCAATTCAACAGCCGGTTTCATAATCCTTCGTATCCTGTTGTCGGAAAGTTCAGACAGATAAACGGCTACTCCTAATCCCAGCGGCAAAGCAAGTATGACGGCGAACAAACTTACCAAAAGCGTCCCCAAGATAAGAGGCAGCATACCATAAAGAGGAGACGGCGTTGCGGTAGGAAGCCATTGCGTTCCCAAAACAAAATCCGCCGCAGTGATACGTCTGTCCGTAAGCCGCTTAACAACAGAGGATGGCTTGGGAGCATATTTGTCGGGCAGGAAAGCAATGATGGTCGGATTGTTATCAATCACCTCCGCCAGTTTATCAGGCAAGAGAGCGTAATTATCACCGAAGGCGTCTTCGGAATAAAGGTTGAATATCTCATCAAAGCGAAACACTTTTATCTCTCCTGCTTTCCCGCCCACATCTCGCCAATCGGTTATCTCGCCGTCAAATATGCGTTTCGTATCTGTTGGAGACAGGCTGCTGATGTCGTTTTTCGCATTTACGAAAAGAGAATAGCCGTTCTCAATCGTTGAAGAGCCGAACAGCCCAAAGCCTTCGCGGAAGAGGAAAACAACTATCAGCACAATGGCTATTGTTGTTATCGCACCGCTAACAGAGAAGATGCGTTCAACTATTCGTTCCCTTAATTTATTACAGCGTTTTGCTAACATAATGTCTGATTACAGCGTGATGAAACCTTACTTTATTGAAATGAAACCAAGTTTCGATACGGTCTTTTGCCCTTCGGCGGAAAGCACATAGTCAATAAAAGGTTTTACTGCTTGCTCTTGCTTTGCTATATAATAATAATAGAGCGGTCTAACGATAGGATAGGTTTTGTTTTTGGCGTTTTGAACGGACGGAACGATATAAGATTTTCCTTTATCATAGGAAACGGACAGGCTTTTGACCTTTTGGTTCAGGTAAGCCAAGCCTACGTATGCTATTGCACCCTTTGTCTGGACTACGGACTGAATTACGGCTCCGGTAGA
The DNA here is from genome assembly GCA_031263015.1 of Bacteroidales bacterium. Classification (GTDB taxonomy): domain Bacteria; phylum Bacteroidota; class Bacteroidia; order Bacteroidales; family P3; genus JAISGN01. Next base: position 5,964 of record JAISGN010000015.1, on the reverse strand, counting down.
GGGCATTGAAAGGATTCCTGTCTTATAGTTCTTGTTCAAAAGCACCGATTCTTTGAAGAATTCATACGTTCCTGACGATGTTTCGCGGGAATAGGCTACGATTTTCAAATCCTGACCGCCTACTTCTTTCCAATTGGTTATTTTTCCCGTAAAAATGCCCTCCAATTGCTCTCTTGTGAGTTTGGAAACCTTATTTGACGGATGCACAATGACCGAAAGAGCGTCGTAAGCAATGATTACCTCTTTGGCTTGTTTGCCCTTATTGCTCAGTTTCTCCTTTTCGGAGAATTTAATCTTGCGAGAAGCCTGCGCAATGTCTGTTGTGCCGGTCAGTAAAGCCGATATGCCGACGCCGGAACCTCCTCCGGTTACGCTGATGTTTGATTTCTTATGAGTCTTTGCCCATTGCTCGGCAAGTTTTTGAGAAAGCGGCAGGCAGGTATCAGACCCTTTTATTCTCTGAGCCGACATCGTGCCGACAAACATAAGCATCGCAATCGCAAAAGCAATGCTCATTCTGCTGAAAATTCGTTTTGATGTTGTTTTACTTTTCATTGTTTTTTGTGTTTTTGGTTTTAAATTTATTATTTCTCTTTTCATTTTCTTTTTATCTCATTTGGTCATCTTAAAACTTGTATTGCAGACGCAGAGTGAAGACATCATCTTTTTTATCCGCCGTAAAACCATTAAGATTCTCTGTTTTCTCATTATTATTCCAGTCATAGAACGCCTGCAAACGAAGATTGTCGGTGATGTTCCAAAGCATTCCGAAGCCTAAATTGCGGTAAGAAACATCTGCTTTGCCGCTTTGATTGAGCCCAACTTCATTTCCGCTTATCTTTGTGTTGGGATCAAAGGCGTCAAACTTCACAACAAGGCTCAAAGGCAGCCTTCCCAAGTCCTGAACCAGCATCACATAGCCGCCGAGCAAAGAACGGCTGCGGTCATAGTAGCCATCGGCAGGCAGAGATGAAGAGTTAGGACTTTTATTGTCGTCTTTATTGCCCGGTTGTTTGCCTGCAATGATTTCAAAGTTGATTTTGGTAGAGCCGAAACGCTTATCGGTGTGCTCAATCTGAAAATCCGCTCCGATATATTCTCGTAATATATATTCGTTTTCGCCTTTCCATACTCTGCCATTGTAATAAGAAACGCCTCCTCCTAACTTCCATCGTTCGGAAACGGCTTTATCCGCCCGCAATCGCCCGATAAAATCTTTGCGACTATCGGTTTCGGATTTTATTCCATTGCCTGCGAAGAGCCCAAACTCCATTTTGATGAAGTCAAGTGCCGTTCCCTTTGGTGCATGCAAAGCAATCATTACTCCCAAATCCCTTTCCTCAGGCATAAGAGTTTGGATGACGCTCGCCCTTTCAGGACTCTCTCTTTTGGAAGAAGAATAGCCGACCTCATAACCAAAAGGGCGGTCAAAAACTCCTACTTTCAGAGTTGCAATACCAAGATACGGCTCATCAATAGCAAGATACGCATCCTTCAAACCAAGTCCTTTTTCAGTGATGTCAAGTTGGAAAACCGCCGAAGCCCAATCCTTTGCGTACGTTGCTTTCATTCGTCCTCGCCGAACGCCGAACCGATTAAACGAATGCTCATTATCTTCATTGGCAGAGCCTGTTTTGAGTTTTGCATCCTTCATTCCATACTGAAATTGTCCCTGAAAATAGCCCGAAACCTTGAATTGAGCAAATCCTTCGGCTGAAATAATCATCAGAAACGCCGTAAGGATGGCGATGAGGGTTGTTTTTGTGTTAATTTTCATTGTGTTCATTTTTTTAATTTGTTGTTTAATTTATTGTAAAGCACTTATTGCGTTCTTTTTCTCTTATTTTACGATTGCAAAAGTCCGTCTTAAATGTTAAAAAAGTGCTACAAGTCGGTTAATATTTTGTTAAAAAAATGCTTTACCAAATAAGGCTATTTTAAAACAGCGTTTGGTAAAAATGAAAGGCTGTTTGTGCGTGTCGCACTGACATTATTTTTTATTAAAAGGCTGTTTCAATTTAACGAAAGGCTGTTTGTGCGTGTCGCACTGACATTATTTTTTATTAAGAGGCTGTTTCAATTTAATGAAAGGCTGTTTGGTAAAAATGAAAGGCTGTTACGTGCGGCTGAAAGGCTGTTTGGTGAAAACGTTGCGGCATTGGCGATTACTCTAATCCGAATAAAAAATGCCTAAAGTTGCTGATTTTGGGCTAAGGAGGCTTTCTGCTTTGCGGATTTTTAGTAATTTTGCACGCAAATCATAAAAGGAAAGTATGAAGCGAATAATAAAATTCTTCTTACGTAATGTGCCGCGTAAATATCTTCAAAGGATGGTGAGATTTGCAGTGATGCTTGTCAAGCCGCTTTATTTGGGCGACAGCGTTCAGTGTCCTGTGTGCGGCAAACACTATCGTAAATTTCTGCCCTATGGTTATGTGAAGTCAAGGTCAAATGCCCTTTGTCCGAACTGCCTTTCGCTGGAACGGCATCGCCTTTTGTGGCTGTACTTTCAGCGTAAGACCGATATACTTGCAAGTTCCAAGTCGTTCTTGCATATTGCCCCTGAAATATGCTTTGTATCCAGATTGAGGAAAACGCATCTTGATTATAAAACTGCTGATTTGGAGTCGCCCTGGGCTGATTTCCACTTTAATATAGAGGATATCCCGATGGCGGATGAAAGTTTTGATGTCATCATGGCTAATCATATTTTAGAGCATGTTGATAATCTTGATAAGGCTTTAAGCGAAGTGTATCGTGTATTGAAGAAAGGAGGATGCGCTATTTTGATTTCGCCCATCAATCCCAAGCGAGAAGTTACTTATGAGGACAAATCAATAACCTCTCCTTTGGAAAGAGAAAAACATTTCGGGCAAAAAGACCATTTAAGAGAGTTCGGAACGGATTATGCTCAGGTTATAAAGCAGGATTGTGTGGAAATAATAGAAGATAAGTTCATAGATACGCTTTCGGATGAAGAAAAAGAGCGGTATGCCTTGATACATTCGCCGCAAACGACCATAGAACAATACGTTTTTGTGGCAAAGAAAAAATAAAAAGGGATGAGAATAACGTTATTGGGCACAGCATACCCGTTTCGTGGGGGATTGGCGTTGTATAACGAGCGATTGATGGAAGAATTTCAGCGTGAAGGGCAATCGGTATCAATTAATACTTTCACCTTACAGTATCCCGCATTCCTTTTCCCGGGAAAGACACAGTATGCAACTTGGGAAAAAACATATTCTTTTGCGATTAAACGCCGTATAAACTCCATTAATCCTTTGAATTGGCTGATTGCAGGGCATAAAATCAAGAAAGAACAACCCGATATCGTCATAATAAAATATTGGATGCCCTTTTTTGCACCATGTTTCTATGTAATATCTAAAATAATCAAACGAAGACGCAAATCAACGAAGGTAATAGCAATCGTAGATAACATTATACCGCACGAAAAGCGCTTTTTTGATACGTTTTTGACTAAATTATTTGTGCGTTGCGTGGATGGATTTGTGGCAATGAGCCAAGCCGTTTATGATGATATTGCTTTGTTTGACCGAATGAAGCCCCGCATTTTGTCTCCTCACCCTTTGTTTGATAATTTCGGCACAAAAATATCAAAGGATGAGGCATTGGAGAAATTAAACCTGAATAAAGATGATGTTAATTTGCTTTTTTTCGGTTTAATCAGGGAATACAAGGGATTGGATTTGTTGTTGGAGGCATTAGCCGATGAAAGATTAAAGGCTTATCCTATAAAATTGGTTGTAGCGGGGGAGTTCTATGATGATAAAAAGACTTACTTTGATTTAGCCGAACGATTGAAGATAGAAAACAAGGTAAGGTTTGAAGATAAGTTCATTGCCGATGACGAAGTTAAGAATTACTTTTGTGCTTCCGATTTGGTAGTCTTGCCATACAAGAGTGCGACACAGAGCGGAGTAACACAGATTGGTTATCATTTTGAAAAGCCGATGCTTGTTACTGATGTAGGTGGCTTATCCGAAATAATAGTAAAAGGAAAGACAGGTTACGTTACGCAATCCGATAGAACGTCAATAGCAGACGCCATATTTGATTTTTGTAGCCATAAACCCGATTTTTCAGAAGGTATTACAAATGAAAAAAAGAGATATGCGTGGTCGGCAATGACCGATTCAATAAAGTCTCTTTACAAAACAATTATAGATAATGATAATAAGAAGTAAGGCGCCGCTGAGGCTTGGTTTTGCAGGTGGGGGTACGGATGTTTCTCCTTATTCCGACTTGTATGGAGGGTGTATTCTGAATGCGACAATCTCTCTTTATGCCTATTGTGATATAATTCCAACTGACAAAGGTGAGATAAATTTTTATTTGCAGGACAAAAAAGAGCATTATAACTATAAATCGCAACCCTCATTGCCCATAAACGGCGAAATAGATTTGTTAAAAGCGGTGTATAATCGTATTGTTAAGGATTTTTGTCCCGATACAGCCCTTTCTTTTGATATGCACACTTATGTAGATGCCAGTGCGGGAAGCGGATTAGGCACTTCATCAACATTAGTTGTCGCAATCATAGGTGCATTTTGCGAATGGCTCTCATTACCTTTGGGAGAATACGACATAGCCAATCTCGCATACAGCATAGAACGCGAAGACGTAAAATTAGCAGGCGGAAAGCAAGACCAATATGCGGCAACTTTCGGTGGATTCAACTTTATGGAATTTGCTTCCGACGGCAAAGTGATAGTTAATCCCTTACGCATAAGAGAAGATATTCTTTGCGAACTTTCTCGCAACATAATTCTCTATTATACTCAAACATCTCGTGATTCTTCCGATATCATAAAACAACAACAGGACAATGTGAAGAAAAACAATGCCGAAAGCCTTGATGCAATGCATAAATTAAAAGAGCAGGCAATAATGATGAAAGAAGCATTGCTCAAACGAGACTTGGATAGCATTGGACGCATACTCAACATTGGCTGGATGTACAAAAAACAGATGGCATCAGGGATTTCAACCGACCTTTTTGAGAACGTTTATTCCTCTGCGATACAAGCAGGTGCGTTGGGAGGGAAAATATCTGGGGCAGGAGGAGGAGGATATATCTTCTTTTATTGTCCGGGTGCAGCAAGATATGCGGTAATTAAGCAGTTGCAGGCATCGGGCGGCTCTATACGAAGATTTGAATTTACCACAAACGGATTAACAACCTGGACAAGCCACTAATATAACCTATTGATATTTCGTTATCAACATTCGTTAAAATAAAAGGCTGTTTGATTTTCATTAAACAGCCTTTTGTGAAAATATTCCTTGATTTCGTTAAGACGAAACAGCCTTTTATTTGCAGATTGTCAAGCAATAGTTTTAGGATTGCTTATCTATAAATCGCCTAATCTAATCCGTGAAAGATTGAGTGTCGTTTTGTGGCGAGTTTTCAATGTTTGGAGAATATAAAATGAAAAAATATTTGAAAACTTGATTGTTTTATAAAAATAATGTGTATATTTGCAGCATTAATTTAATGTTTAACAAAAACTTTTTTAGCCATGAAACAATTAATTTGTTGTCTCGGAAATAAAATCAAAGGTTTTGTTTCTGCCAAAGGCAACAACAATGATTGCCTACCAAAAGATGAGTTACTAAATCTTGAAAATAGGAAAGGAGGTATGCGATTTGTTGAAATCGTTCTCAAAACACATATATCACAGACCATATTTAAGCAAAACAAGTCTGTAAATAGTGCTGCAAATCTTTTGATTGCTTTTGCTGTGCTTAGCTCAGGTGTTTCTGCACAGGTGTTCAATAATGCTACTCCTATTAATGCAGCTGTTTATGAGGCTAAAGCTCCGCATTCTATTACAAATGCAAAAATGCTGGCATATACAAATCCAAATGGTACTTATAATATTATTATGGATAATCACGGCTTTTACGTTATGAAACCCATTATTATGACTGCACCAT